>NZ_JBVHKB010000005.1:408269-657718 GCF_055559735.1 Streptomyces sp. NPDC023573 | reverse complement strand
AGGTGCGAGGTTGAGTCCGCCCTTGACGTGCATGCGGCGGAAGGGGGCGGCCTGGGAGACGGCCCAGCGGTTGGTGCCGCTGACCGGGTTGAGGGCGAGGTTCTCGGCCGAACGCCAGAAGTTCTGGGTGGCGTTGCCGTCGAACCAGCCCGCGTCCACGGTGACATCGCCGTTGAAGGTCGTGTCGTCGGGGTTCAGGCCGAGGCCGGCGATCGAGGTGTAGAAGCCGATCTGCGCGTTGATGTTGTCGTACGTGCCCGGCTTGAACATCAGCGCGTAGCGGTCGCTGCCGAACTGGTTCGACTCCTGCTTCTTGAAGACCTCGTCGACCTTGCCCCGGATGTCCGGGGTCGAGGGGTCGAAGACCAGCACGTTGGGGCCGAGATCGCCACCGCCGGGGACCTCCTCGGCCTCGTCACCGAACGCCGACTGGGCTGTGGGGAAGGCCATCAGCAGCGAAACGGCGAGCGCGGCGAAGCCGAGCGTCCTGGAGCGACGGTGCCGGTGGGGTGCGGTGGGGGGCGCGGAACTCGTGGGGGGAGCTTGCATGGATGACTTCTCCTGGGTCGTGGTACGGGTGCACGACGGAACTTCGAGAGAGGAGAGAGAGCGCTCTCTCGTGTCGCCGATGTAACCCGTTTCGCCCTGGACACGTCAAGAGGTGTGCGGTAGGAGCCTCATCCGATCGCTGAGCGGGCAAGAAATGGCGGCCCCTGTACGGCGATTGGGGCACTTTGCGTGCAGACGGCGCACCCTGTGGGTTCACAGGGTGACCACACGGGGGACCGCCCTAGTTCAGCAGCGCTCTGGCGGCCTGCGCGCGGTGGCGGATGGCCTCGGCCGCCGTCGGCTCGATGCCGTCGACGATCTCGGCGTACTCGTCCATCTCCGCCGCCCCCCGCAGGAACTCCCCGCGCTGCACGAGGAGCTGGGCCCGCTCGTAGCGGAGCCTGGCCGGGTGCGAGGGGAGCAGGAGGGAGAGTTCGAGTGCCCACAGCGCCACGTCCGTGCGCTCGGGGCGTGCCGCCGCCCAGGCCCGGACGTTGTTCAGGATCCGCAGTACGGTCTCCAGCGGTCTGGCGGGCACCGGAACCGCCGCCGCCGGCTCTCCGGTCATCCCGGTCACCATCAGATCCGCGTCCTCGCCGCTCAGGGGCGCGCCGCCGGCGAAGGGGTCGGCCAGCACCCGCTCGGCCGGGTCGCCGAAACCGACCACGTAATGTCCGGGGAGGGCCAGTCCGTAGACCGGCGCCCCGGCCCGCCGCGCGACCTCGATCCAGACCACGGACAGCAGGATGGGCAGCCCCCTGCGGCGCAGCAGCACCTGCTGGAGCACCGACGAGTCCAGCCGCTGGTAGTCCTGGGAAGAGCCCGCGAAACCGCAGCGCTCGCCGAGCAGTCCGGCCAGTGCGGACGCCCACGAGCGGGCGTCACGGACTCCGTACGGCAGGAGGCCCGCCAGCCGGTCCAGCTCGATCTGCGCCGCGTCGATGCCGTGGGGGTCGGCGTCGCCGGGCGACGGCGGCGCGGTTTCCGCGCCGAGCAGCAGGCAGAGCAGCGCGAGGTCGGGCCGTTCGGCGCGTGCCTCCTCGGCGAACCGCCGTCGTCGTCCGTCCGTGCCGGGATCCTCGGCGCTCATGTGTGCACGTCCCCCTTGCTGCTCTCCCCGCTACGCGGGCCGGAAGTGGTGATAGCTGTGGTGGGTGGCGAAGCCCATGCCGTCGTACAGCGCGCGGGCACCTTCATTGTCCGCCTCCACCTGGAGCCACGCGGCCGAGGCGCCCTCGTCCAGCGCCGTGCGGGCCAGCGCCGTCATGACGGCCGTCGCGAGACCGCGGCGCCGGTGCTCCGGGCCGACCTCGACGGCCATGAACCCCGCCCAGCGGCCGTCCACCACGCAGCGCCCGATCGCGGCGGGCACCCCCGCAGGACCGTCGCCCGGGACGGAGGCGAACCACACCGAAGGACCGCTGCCCAGCACCTTCAGCACATGGGCTCCCGGCGTCTCGAAGCGCTGGTACCGGGAGAGCCACGCGTCGTCCGGCGCACGGGCCATCCGTACGCCGGAGATGTCCGCGTCCAGGTCGCCGACGGGCGCGAGCGCCGCGATCCGCACCTCGGCGGTCACCTCGCGCCGCCACCCGTGCTCCTCCAGCTCCGCGCAGAGCGCCTCCTGCGTGCCTCCGGCGCCCGTGGAGGTCTGGACGTAGGCGGGCAGGCCGCGTTCCGCGTACCAGCGGCGGACACGCCCGAGCGCCTCGCCGATCGGGAGACCCGGATCGCCGAGCGGAAGCACGGAGTTGGCGCGGCGGGTGAATCCGCCCGCCGCGCGCAGCCGCCAGTCGCCCAGGAGTTCGCTCTCGACGGGCTCCCAGGCGCGCGCGGTCGCCCTGGCGAGTTCACCGAACGACGCGGCGGGACCGCGGCGGCGGGCCGGGGCCGGAGGCACCACCTTGCCCGCCACCAGCGCCGATTCCGCGATCCGGACGATTTCGCCGTTCTTCGTCGTGACCGACAGCACTCCGCCGTCCCACGATGTGAGAACCCCGACCGTGTCGGTGAACTTCGCGCCCTCGCCGCGCACGTCGGCCGTGCGCCGCACCGATACGCGTTTGCCCACGTCAGCAGGGGTTATGCGGACCTCGAGCCGTCCGCCCATGGTGAATTCCACAGCTCTGTCTGCCCCTCCTGTTCGGTTCGTGCCCCGGAACGGAGATACTAGGGGCGGGCATCGACGACGCCGCGCTCCCGCGCGAGAGCCAACGCCCTACCGAGGAGGAACGACAGCGTGACCTACGTCATCGCGCAGCCTTGTGTCGACGTGAAGGACAAGGCCTGCATCGAAGAGTGCCCCGTCGACTGCATCTACGAGGGCTCCAGGTCCTTGTACATCCATCCGGACGAGTGTGTCGACTGCGGAGCCTGTGAGCCGGTCTGCCCGGTCGAGGCCATCTTCTACGAGGACGACACCCCGGAGGAGTGGAAGGACTACTACAAGGCGAACGTCGAGTTCTTCGACGACCTCGGCTCGCCGGGCGGCGCCTCCAAGCTGGGTCTCATCGAGCGCGACCACGCGTTCATCGCCGCGCTGCCGCCGCAGAACCAGTAACGGCCCCACCCGCGGCAGGAAGTGAGCCGGCTCCCTGCCTGCCGCGGGTGAGCCGTCGGCGGCGGCACGCGCGCCGTCCGGTCCCGTACGGCTTGTCACCGTGCGGGACCGAGGTGTTTCCCGCCGCCACGTCCCCGTACGAGAAAGCAGAGTTCCGTGTCCGCAGCAGTTCCCGTCTCCTCCCGTCTCCCGGTCTTCCCCTGGGACAAGCTGGCGCCCTACAAGGCGACGGCCGTGGCCCACCCGGACGGCCTCGTGGACCTGTCGGTCGGTACGCCGGTCGACCCGGTACCCGAGCTGATCCAGCGGGCGCTGATCGCCGCGGCGGACAGCCCCGGCTATCCGACGGTGTGGGGGACCGAGGCACTGCGTGACGCGCTGACCGGATGGGTGGAGCGCAGGCTCGGCGCGGCGGACGGCGTGGCGCACGAGGACGTGCTCCCGGTCGTGGGCTCCAAGGAGCTGGTCGCCTGGCTGCCGACCCAGCTGGGTCTCGGCGCGGGCGACAAGGTCGCCTACCCCCGGCTCGCCTACCCGACGTACGAGGTCGGCGCGCGGCTCTGCGGCGCCGAGCCCGTCGTCTACGACGACCCGACGGAGCTGGACCCGCAGGGCCTGAAGCTGCTCTGGCTCAACTCCCCGTCCAACCCGACGGGCCGCGTCCTGCCGAAGGACGAGCTGACCCGGATCGTCGCCTGGGCGCGCGAGCACGGTGTGCTGGTCTTCAGCGACGAGTGCTACCTCGAGCTCGGCTGGGAGGCCGAGCCCGTCTCCGTGCTCCACGCGGACGTCTGCGGCGGCACGTACGAGGGCGTCGTGGCCGTCCACTCGCTCTCCAAGCGCTCCAACCTCGCCGGTTACCGCGCGGCCTTCGTCGCGGGTGACGCGGCCGTCCTCGGCGAGCTGCTCCAGATCCGCAAGCACGGCGGGATGATGACGCCGGCCCCGGTCCAGGCGGCTACGGTCGCGGCGCTGGGCGACGACACGCACGTGGCGGAGCAGCGGCAGCGCTACGCGCGGCGGCGCACCGTGCTGCGGGCGGCCCTGGAGGCCCACGGCTTCCGGATCGAGCACAGCGAGGCGAGCCTCTACCTCTGGGCCACGCGCGACGAGCCGTGCTGGGAGACCGTGGCGCGTCTGGCGGAGCTCGGCATCCTGGTGGCGCCGGGCGACTTCTACGGGCCGGCCGGCGACCGCTTCGTACGGGTGGCCCTGACGGCCTCGGACGAGCGCGTGGACGCGGCGGTCAAGCGGCTGTCCTGAGCGGACGGACACCCGGCAGTACGCCGAGGGGCCTCGGGAGTGCGCACTCCCGAGGCCCCTCCGTGCGCCTGTGACGGCGCGTGCTCCGGCGGATCAGCCGATCGGCAGGCCCTTGGTCGGCAGGCTCTTGGTCGGGAGGGTGTCCTCCGTGAGCTCGCCGTCCGCCACGCTGCCGGCCGTCTGGAGGGTCTTGCCCGCGGCGGGAAGGGTCGTGCCGACCACCTTGCCGCCGGTCTCGTTCGCCACCTCGGAGCCCTGCTTCGACGCGGAGTCCAGCGTGCTGCTGAGTCCGGCGCCGTCGAGCGAGGTGAGGCCGCCGAGCGCGGGGGTCTGCGGGAGCCCCGCGGCACCCGCGGCACCGGCCGCGCCGACCACAGGGGCCGCACCCGCGGCGATCAGCAGCGCGGCACGGGCGATCCGGCGGGTCAGGGGGAGGGACATGATGCTCCTTCGACGGGACGTCAACGGTTACGCGGCGGACGTGGAATCCGCCTGTCCGGTGATCGGACGCACTGAACAACCGGTCCGGGGGCGGGGAAGGTTGCGGGGCACCGAGGTAAAGACTCGGTAATGCGTCGGATAATCCGCAATGGAGGAACCCGGGCGAACGGCGCATTCGGCGGTCGCCTGATGAACCGTCACTTCCCCGCGACGGCAAGGAAATCGGCCCTGGGTGCAGGGGCGGGGAAACAGGTGCGGCAGCAGGGGTCCGGCGGACGCCGGACGGCCCGTACGGATGACAGGCCGCACTACTGAGCGAGCCGCATTCGGACCGTTGTGGCCCCCGATTCCTCGCGATCCGTCCGCCAGCCCGACCCGGCGGTCCACGTCCGGCCCGCGTACGAGACCTCCGCGATCCGCAGGGTCCCGGCCCGGGCGACCGCCCAGTGGGCGAGCTCCCAGCCGCGCCGGGGCATCGCCTCGTCCGCGGCCCGCACGGGCACCGACACCGTGCCCGCCGCCGAGGCGCCCGCCGACCCGGCCGACGGCAGGACGTCCGACCCGAAGGCACGCACCAGATCGGACCTGACCTCCGCCGCGTCCCCGGACTCCCCGGCCGCCGGCGCCGGCACCGAACAGGTCAGCGAGGCCGGGGCGCGTCCGGTCAGCGCGTCGGCAAGCAGCCGGGCATCCGGCTCGTGCTTGGCGTACGCGTCCGGGAACGCGCTCCTCTGCACCCACTGGGCCGCGACGGTCAGCTTCAGATCCAGATAGCGCGGGACCTCGACGAGCTCCTCGTAGAACTTCCCGGCCGAGTAGACCGGGTCCATGATCTGCTCGGGCGTGCCCCACCCCTGCGAGGGGCGCTGCTGGAAGAGACCGAGCGAGTCCCGGTCCCCGTGGTCGAGGTTGCGCAGCGTGGACTCCTGCAGCGCGGTCGCCAGCGCGATGGTCACCGCGCGCTCCGGCAGCCCCCGCGTGGTGCCCACGGCGGAGATCGTGGCGGCGTTGGCGGCCTGGTCCGGGCTCAGCTCGTACGTACGCCCCTCACCCCCGTCCGCGGGGCCCACGGTGCAGCGGGGCACTCCGCCGCCGCCGGAGAGGTACCGCACGGCCAGATAGCCGGCCAGTGCCAGGATCACGGCGAAGGAGGCCGCGACACGGAAGGCGCGGCCACGGCGGGAAGAGGGGCTGGTCCTGGGCACGGGGCCACCGTACTGGAGGGTAGGAGCGGCGCCGGTTAGGGTCGTGGCCATGGATGGACACACGCTCGACCTCGCCCTGGACGGCCCGGCGCTCACCGCACAGCTGGTCGATTTCCCGTCGGTCAGCGGGCAGGAGAAGGACCTCGCCGACGCCATCGAGGCGGCTCTGCGCCCGCTGCCGCACCTGAGCGTCGACCGCCACGGCAACAACATCGTGGCCAGGACACAGCTGGGCCGCGCCGAGCGGGTCGTGCTGGCGGGGCACATCGACACCGTCCCGATCGCGGACAACGTGCCGTCCAGGCTCGACGACGACGGCGTGCTGTGGGGCTGCGGGACCTCCGACATGAAGTCGGGCGTGGCCGTCCAGCTGCGCATCGCGGCGACGGTGCCGGAGCCCAACCGCGACCTCACCTTCATCTTCTACGACAACGAAGAGGTCGCCGCCCACCTCAACGGCCTCGGTCATGTGGCCGAGGCGCACCCCGAATGGCTCGACGCCGACTTCGCCGTCCTCCTGGAGGGCTCCAACGGCGAGGTCGAGGGCGGCTGCCAGGGCACGCTCCGCGTCCATCTGCGCTTCAAGGGCGAACGGGCCCACTCCGCACGCGGCTGGATGGGCTCCAACGCGGTCCACGCGGCGGCTCCGGCACTGGCCCGGCTGGCCGCGTACGAGCCGCGCCGTCCGGTGATCGACGGGCTGGAATACCACGAAGGGATGAACGCCGTCGGCATCGAGGGCGGCGTCGCCACCAACGTCATCCCGGACGCCTGCACCCTGGTCGTCAACTACCGCTACGCCCCCGACATCACGGCCGAGGAGGCCGAGGCGCACGTCCAGGAGGTCTTCGCGGACTGCGGTGTCGACGAGTTCGTCGTGGACGACCACACGGGAGCCGCGATGCCCGGTCTCTCGCACCCCGCCGCCAAGGCGTTCATGGACGCGGTCGGCGGCGTCGCGCGGCCCAAGTTCGGCTGGACGGACGTGTCCCGGTTCGGCTCCCTGGGGGTGCCCGCGGTGAACTACGGCCCGGGCGACCCGCTCTTCGCGCACAAGCGGGACGAGCACGTACGTGTCGAGAGGATCACGCACTGCGAGGAGCGCCTCCGCTCCTGGCTCACCAGCTGACTCACGGCATTCCCCTGCGTGTAACCTCCGCCGATCTACGCTGAAGCGACACACGCACATCGCAGGTCGGCGGAGGGAGCAGGTCATGGGCAACCCGGAGGACGCACGGATCCCCGAGGGCGCGCAGATTCCCGAGGGTGCGGTGAAGCCCGAGGAACAGCGACTGGGGCCGGTACTGCGCCGCAGGGACCAGGTCCAGCCGGGCACGACCGATCAGCGGCTGCTGGATTCGGAGGGCGACTCGGAGTGGGTCCACACCGACCCCTGGCGGGTCATGCGGATCCAGTCCGAGTTCGTCGAGGGATTCGGCGCGCTGGCGGAACTTCCCAGCGCCATCAGCGTCTTCGGTTCGGCCCGCACCCCGGCGGGCGGAACCGAGTACGAGGCGGGCGTACAGATCGGCAAGGCGCTCGTCGAGGCGGGATTCGCCGTCATCACGGGCGGTGGCCCCGGCGCCATGGAGGCGGCGAACAAGGGGGCCAGGGACGCCAAGGGCGTCTCCGTCGGACTCGGCATCGAGCTGCCCTTCGAGTCCGGCCTGAATCCACATGTCGACATCGGTGTCAACTTCCGCTACTTCTTCGTCCGCAAGACGATGTTCGTGAAGTACGCCCAGGGCTTCGTCGTCCTGCCCGGCGGCCTGGGCACGCTGGACGAGCTCTTCGAGGCGCTGACCCTGGTGCAGACGGGCAAGGTGACGCGCTTCCCGATCGTCCTGTTCGGCACGGCGTACTGGGGCGGCCTGGTCGACTGGCTGAGGGACACCGTGGTCGCGGGGGGCAAGGCGTCCGAGCGGGACCTGATGCTGTTCCACGTCACGGACGACGTGGACGAGGCGGTCCGGCTGGTCACGAAGGAAGTCGGCCGCTAGGGACCGCCGCCGCGACCCTCTCCCCCGGGCCGCCCGGGGGAGAGGGTACGGGGGCTATGCGAGGCCCCGCCGCGCGACCGCCGGCGGCCGGTGGCCCGCGATGGACGCCACCATGTCGAGGACCTGCCGGGTCTCGGCCACCTCGTGCACCCGGTACACCCGCGCCCCCAGCCAGGCCGACACGGCCGTCGTCGCGAGCGTGCCGATGACGCGCTCCTTGACCGGCCTGTCCAGCGTCTCCCCGACGAAGTCCTTGTTGGAGAGGGAGACCAGCACCGGCCAGTCCGTGGCCGTCATCTCCTCCAGCCGGCGCGTCGCCTCCAGCGAGTGCCGGGTGTTCTTGCCGAAGTCGTGCCCCGGATCGATCATGATCCCGTCCGGCCTCACCCCGAGCTCCACGGCGCGCTCGGCGAGGCCCAGGGTCACGCGCAGGATGTCCGCCATCACATCGTCGTAGGCGATCCGGTGCGGTCGTGTACGGGGCTCGGCGCCGCCCGCGTGTGTGCACACCAGCCCCGCCCCGAACCGCGCGGCCACCTCCGCCAGCTTCGGGTCGACGCCGCCCCACGCGTCGTTCAGCAGGTCCGCCCCGGCCTCGCAGACGGCCTCGCCCACGTCGTGCCGCCAGGTGTCCACGCTGATCACGACGTCCGGGTGGCGGCGGCGCACCTCGGCGACGAAGCCGACCGTACGGCGCGCCTCCTCCTGCGCCGTGACCTCCTCGCCGGGGCCGGCCTTCACCCCGCCGATGTCGACGATCGCGGCTCCGTCCGCGACGGCTTGCTCGACCCGGGAGAGCGCGGGTTCGTCGCGGAAGGTCGCCCCCTGGTCGTAGAAGGAGTCGGGAGTCCGGTTCACGATCGCCATGATCACCGGCTCGTTCGGCCCGAACTCCCGCCGTCCCAGCCTGAGCGTCCCGCTTGGCATTCCTGCTTCCTCCCTGTAGCCCGCCTGCGACTTTAGACCGGCCGGCGGGCGGGAGGCGGCACCAGGTCACCCGGCGGAGTCCAGGCGTTCGCGCTGCTCGGCGGTCAGCTCGAGCGACACCCCGGCGAGCGCCTCGTCCAGCTGCTCGACCGTGCTGACGCCGACGATCGGCATGACCGCGGGACTTCCTCCGGTCAGCCACGCCAGCACCACGCGGTTGCGGTTCGTGCCGGTCTCGGCGGCTGTCGCGTCGAGCGCGGCGAGGCGGCGGGCGGTGCCGGGGTGGTCGTACTCCGCCGGCAGCGGCTTGTCCGTACGGGTGTAGCCGCCGCCCAGCAGCGGCGTGTACGCCCACAGCTCCAGGTCCGGCTGGTGCTCCACGTAATGGAGCACCTCGTCGGTGACCATGCCGAACCGGTGGGACACGGTGGGCCGTGTCCCGGGGCGCGGCTGCAGGTAGGAGTACTGCTGCTGCAGGGCGGTGAAGCCGGCGCCGCCCTGGTCCCGGGCGATCTGCCGTGCCCGCGCCACCTGCCACACGGGGTAGTTGGAGCAGCCGAGACGGCCGACCGAACCGGCGGACACCAGCTCGTCGAAGGCGGCGACCGTCTCCTCCAGCGGGGTGGACGCATCGGGCATGTGGGCCCAGTACAGGTCGACGTGGTCCGTGCCGAGCCGGCGCAGGCCGGCCTCGAACCCGCTCCTCACCGCCTTCGCGGACAGGCCCTCGGCGGTCTCCGGGAACCGCCCCGCGACGGTCGGCTCGCAGCCCACCTTCGTGCTGATCCTGACGCGGTCACGGACGCCCGGCCGGCGTGCCAGCCAGCGTCCGAGCAACGTCTCGCTGTGCCCCCCGAAGCCGGCCGGGTCGGCCCAGAACGCGTAGCAGTTCGCGGTGTCGATCCAGACGCCTCCGGCATCCACGAAGTGGTCCAGGAGCTCGAACGAGCGGCGTTCGTCCTGAGCCGTGCCGAACAGCATGGCCCCGAGTATCAGGTTCTTGATCATGACCTCCACGCTAGGCGGATTCGGCCCGGAGCTACGCTCCAATCCCGTGGATATTCCCCGTACCAATCACGCCTGGGCGACGCTGCTGGACGTCGCCCCACCGGAACGCGGCCGGCGCCGCCTCCACGACCGGCTGGCTCACGCCCTGCGCACCGCGATACGGGACGGCCGACTCGCGGAGGGCGCCGCCGTGCCCCCGAGCCGCGCGCTCGCCGAGGAACTCGGCTGCTCGCGCTGGGTCGTGACGGAGGCGTACGGGCAGCTCGTCGCGGAGGGATACCTCGCCGCCCGGGTCGGCTCCGCCACGCGCGTCTCGTGGTCGCCGGAGACCGCGCCGCCGCACCCCCGGGAGCGCCGCGCACCCGAGCGCCCGCCCATCCGGTACGACCTCGCGCCCGGGCTCCCCGACCTGCGGGCGTTTCCGCGCCGCAGGTGGGCGGAGGCCGTCCGGGCGGTCACGGGCTCGGCCGTCCACGACGACCTCGGCCGGCCCGACCCCACCGGACACGAGGTGCTGCGGACCACCGTCGGGGAGTACCTGCGGCGTTCACGCGGCGCGGACGCGCACGCCGGATCGGTGTCCGTGTGCGCGGGCGCCACCGACGGCCTGTTCCGCACCTGCCGGGCGCTGCTGGCCGAGGGCATCGCCGACCTGGCCGTGGAGGACCCGGGCTGGAGGCGGCTGCGGGACGCCGCTACGAGCGCGGGCCTGCGTGTGCACCCGGTGCCGGTCGATCACCACGGCCTCCGCGTCGAAGACCTCGGGCGTACGCCAGCCAGGGCAGTCGTCGTCGGCGCGGCACACCAGTTCCCCACCGGCACGGTGCTGTCCCCGGAGCGCCGTGCCGGTCTGGTGCGCTGGGCCCGCGAGGTGGACGGCTTCGTCATCGAGGACGACTACGACGCCGAGTTCCGCTACGACCGCCACCCGGTCGCCGTCATGCAGGGGATGGATCCGAGCCGGGTCGTCCTCCTCGGCTCGGTCAGCAAGACGCTCTCGCCCGCCCTCGGCCTGGGCTGGCTGGTCGTCCCCGCCCGCATGAGCCCGGCGCTCCGGGCGGCGAACGCCGTCGCCACGGCACCACCGGTACTCGACCAGCTCGCGCTCGCCACCTTCCTGGACCGCGGGTGGTACGACGCCCATCTGCGCGCGTCGCGGCGGCGGTTCCGCTCCCGCCGCGACCTGTTGGTCCGTACGCTCGGCGACCGGGTGCCGAAGGGCCGGGTCTCCGGCACCGCCGCCGGGCTCCACCTCCTGCTCCACCTGCCGGACGGGACCGGCCTCCGGGAGGCGGTCCGGTCCGCCGCAGCCGCCGGGCTGCGCCTGGCAGACCTGGACGACTACCGCGAGGAGCGAACGGAGCGGTGCGCGCTCGTCCTCGGTTACGGCAACATCAGCGAGACGGAGATCCCTCCGGCCGTCGAGCTCCTGCGTGAGGCGCTGGGCCCGGCTGTTCCGCGGTGAGGCCCTGACTGACAGCGGCGCATGGCACGATCTGACCTGGACAGGTATTCCGCTCCCGGGGAGATGCACGTGTTCTGGTTCTTGCTGCTCACGATGGCCGTGGTGGTGGCCGCGGTCACCCTGGCGGTGGTCGGCGGAGGCGGAAGCGCGGTGCTGCGGGACGTCGAGCCCGAGCGGCTCACCGACCCGCTGCCCGCCGGCCGACCGGTCGGCCGCGCCGATGTCGAAGCCATGCGGCTGCCGATGGCCGTGCGCGGCTACCGCATGACGGACGTGGACGAGGCCCTCGGCCGGCTGGGGGCCGAGCTCGCCGAGCGCGACGCCCACATCGCCGAGCTGGAGTCGGCGCTCGCCGGGGCCCAGGCGACCGCGGTGAACGGTCCCGACCTCTTCAAGCGGCCGGGCGAGCCCGCCGCCGGGGACGGTCCGCAGGACGAGGAGGGCGGGCGATGAGCGACGCGGAGCCCGCGGCCGACGGGCGGCTGCGCTGCCCGTGGGGTCTGGCCACGGAGGACTACCTCACCTACCACGACACCGAGTGGGGCCGCCCGGTCCACGGCGACGACGCCCTCTTCGAGCGGCTCTGCCTGGAGGCGTTCCAGTCGGGGCTGTCGTGGCTGACGATCCTGCGCCGCCGCGAGGGCTTCCGCAGCGCGTTCGCCGGATTCAAGATCTCCGCCGTGGCGGAGTTCACCGACGCCGACAAGGAGCGACTCCTCGCCGACGCCGGGATCATCCGCAACCGCGCGAAGATCGACGCCACCCTCGCGAACGCCAAGGTGCTGGCGGGCTGGGACGCGGGCGAGCTGGACGCGCTCATCTGGTCGCACGCACCTGACCCGGCCTCGCGGCCGGCCCCGCGCGCACTCGCCGACGTCCCGGCGGTCACCCCGGAGTCCACCGCGCTGGCCAAGGAGCTGAAGAAGCGCTCCATCCGCTTCGTCGGACCCACGACGGCGTACGCCCTGATGCAGGCCTGCGGCCTCGTCGACGACCATCTGGCCGACTGTGTGGCCCGGGGCGGCGGCCGGTAAGGCCTTCCCCGCCCGGAACAGGGCGATCCGGACGGAGGACCCCCTCTGCCCCTACCTGCCGAGATATTTCGGGGGCTGCTTGGCGAGGAACGCCTCGACCGCGATCGTGTGGTCCTGCGACGCGCCCGCCCTCGTCTGGAGTTCGTCCTCCTTCTCCAGGGTCTCGGCGAGCGTGTGCCCGGCGCCGTACGCCACGGACGCCTTCAGGGCCGCGTAGGCCACCGTCGGCCCGTCCGCCAGGGCGCGGGCCACCGCGTGCGCCTCCTTCGCCAGGTCGGCGGCGGGCACCACCTTGTTCACGATGCCCAGCTCGTACGCCTCCTGGGCGGAGACCGAACGCGGGAAGAACAGCAGGTCGGCGGCGCGACTCGCACCGATCAGCCGCGGCAGGGTCCAGGAGACGCCCGAGTCGGCGGTCAGCGCGACCCCCGCGAAGGACGTGTTGAAGACCGCGGTGTCGGCGACCACGCGGTAGTCGGCGGCGAGCGCGAACCCGAAACCCGCCCCGGCGGCGACCCCGTTGACGCCAGCGACCACGGGCTTCTCCATCTCCGTGATCGCACGGACGATGGGGTTGTAGTGCTCCCGCACCGTGCTCAGCGCGTTGCCGCCGTCCGGCTCGCGGGCCTCGGACAGCTTGGCCACGTGCTCCTTGAGGTCCTGGCCGACGCAGAAGGCGCGCCCGGTGGCCGTCAGCAGAACCGCGCGCACGGCGGGATCGTCCGCGACCGCCAGGAGGGCGTCGCGGAGAGCGACCTTGGCGGCGGTGTTCATGGCGTTCATCGCGTCGGGGCGATTGATCGTGATCGTCGCGAGCCCGTCGCTCACGTCTGCGAGCACCGTGTCAGCCGTCTCGGCCATTGCAGGGTCTCCTTGCGGGTCCGGCGTCGTGCCTGTCCAGGCAAGCATGGCGGACTTCCGGCGGGCCGGACATGTGACCTGCGTCTAACGATTGGACTTCGGCTGGGGGCCGACGGCGGCGCAGTATCGCAGCTGGATCGCCGAATTGGGTGGTTTTGCGAGAGCGCGTTGCGCAAGCGATGCCGGCCGATGTTGGTCATCGGGGTCCCTGATGCGGGATAATGCGGAGGAAGCATTGTGTTCGACGCCGGTGAGGCAGCGCCTGTCATGGGGCCGCCGGCTGCGATGAGCTGGTTTCAGGAAGGGGAACGAGCATGGCGGCCATGAAGCCGCGGACGGGCGACGGCCCGCTCGAGGTGACAAAGGAGGGGCGGGGCATCGTCATGCGCGTTCCGCTCGAAGGCGGCGGTCGGCTTGTCGTCGAGCTGACTCCGGACGAGGCCGATGCACTCGGTGACGCGCTGAAGAAGGTCGTCGGCTGAGGCGGAGGCGACCACACTTCACTGCTGCCCCGGCACGGATTCCGTGCCGGGGCAGCAGTGCGTCGGGGGGAGTCCGGCGGCCGTGCCCGTCAGGCCGGCTCAGCCGCGCCGCACCGCGCACAGCAGGCCGTCGCCCACCGGCAGCAGTGTCGCCATGAGCTCCTGGCTCTCGCGCACGGCCCGCAGCAGCTCGCGCAGGCGCAGCACCTCGGCCGGCTGCGCCGCCGAGTCGATCGTGCGGCCGTCGGCGAAGACGCCCTCGAAACAGACCAGTCCGCCAGGTCGCAGCAGGCGCAACGATTCAGCGAGGCAGTCAAGGCTCTCCAGCCGGTCGCCGTCGCAGAAGACGAGGTCGTAACCGCCGTCCGCGAGCCGCGGCAGTACGTCGAGGGCGCGCCCCGGGATGAACCGGGCACGGTTCGTGGCAAAGCCCGCGGCCCGGAAGGCCTCGCGGGCGAACTGCTGGCGCTCGGGCTCCGGGTCGACGGTGGTCAGAACCCCGTCCGGGCGCATGCCCTGCAGCAGATAGATACCGGACACGCCGGTTCCGGTGCCGATCTCGGCCACCGCCTTGGCGTCCGCGGTGGCAGCGAGCAGGCGCAGTGCCGCGCCGGTGCCTGACGACACCGGGCGGAGCCCCGCCTCGTGGGCCCGGTCCCGGGCCCAGAGCAGAGCTTCTTCCTCGGCGACAAAGGCGTCGGCGAATGCCCAGCTCGTCTGCCGGTTGGCGGTAATGACCCTCTCCTGTCCCCGTAGTTGGCGCAACGGTGACTGTATCCGCTGGACCCGGGAACCCGCAGATGGGACCGGGCGTTATGAGGGGACGGAGGAGAACACGTGGACCGGGCCCTGCGGCCGGGTCCGGAATGTGCCTCTTGCTCCCGGGGACACCGGGACACCAGCAGGTAAAAAGGCTTATCCGGAGCTAACGGGCGAGGTGGCTATGGTAGGGGCTCCACTGGACACCACCAGAGCCGATAGGGGAGGTGCGGCTGCGCCTGTGGATCGGAGAGGTGCGCTGCGGCGCTTTCTCAGGTCGGCGGGTGAGCCGAAATCCGTGACCGACACCGCTGACCGTTCTTCCAACGACTCCGCACCGACCGCGACCTTCGCCTCAGATGCGGATTCCCAGGCGTGGACCCCGCCCTCATGGGAAGAGATCGTCAGCACCCACAGTGCCCGGGTGTACCGCCTCGCCTACCGGCTGACGGGTAACCAGCACGACGCCGAGGACCTCACCCAGGAAGTCTTCGTCCGCGTCTTCCGGTCGCTGTCGACCTACACGCCCGGCACTTTCGAGGGCTGGCTGCACAGGATCACGACGAATCTCTTCCTGGACATGGTCCGCCGCAAGCAGCGGATCCGTTTCGACTCCCTCGGCGACGACGCGGCCGAGCGGCTGCCGAGCCGTGAGCCCTCCCCGCAGCAGGTCTTCAACGACACGCACTTCGACGCGGACGTGCAGCAGGCGCTGGACACCCTCGCGCCCGAGTTCCGTGCCGCGGTCGTGCTCTGCGACATCGAGGGCCTCTCGTACGAGGAGATCGCCGCCACGCTGGGCGTCAAGCTCGGCACGGTGCGCAGCCGCATCCACCGTGGCCGCTCGCACCTGCGCAAGGCGCTCAAGCACCGTTCACCCGAGGCCCGCGCCGAGCAGCGTTCCCTCGCGGACGCGGTCCTGGCAGGGGAGGGCGGAACGGCGTGAGCGGCACAGGTCCGACCCCCGCGGAGCAGCATCTGGGGGACCGGCTCGCCGCGCTCGTCGACGGTGAGCTCAAACACGATGCCCGGGAGCGGGTCCTGGCCCATCTGGCGACCTGCGCCCGGTGCAAGGCCGAGGCCGACGCCCAGCGACGGCTGAAGAGCGCCTTCGCGACCTCCGCCTCCCCTTCGCCCTCCGAGGGCTTCCTCGCCCGCCTCCAGGGCCTCCCCGGGGGTCCCAGCGGCAGCGGCGGCGGTCCTGACGACGGCTCGAACGGCCGGCGGCGCTTCGCGGACGGAATGCTCCCCGTGCTGCAGCCCGGCTCCCCGGAATCAGGCCGTTCCCCGCTGGACGGCTTCGGGTACCTCCCCACCGCCCACGGCTCGACCGCCGTGCTGCCGGGCGGCGCGTCCGGTTCCGGCTTCCGCGTCCATGACGTGGCCCGGGACGCCGACCGCTCCCCGTGGCGCGCCCGGCGCTTCGCGTTCGTCGCGGCCAGCGCGGTCTCGCTCGCGGCCATCGCCCTGGGAGGCTCGCTCCCGCTCGACCACAGCCCGGAGACCCCGCTCAGCGCGGAAGGCGCGGGGAGCAACGCGACCCCGCTCGACGCCGAGGAGCGGACCGGCAGCGCCGGTGCGACGGCCAGCCGCGGCGGCGGTGGTGCCCTCGCCGTCGGACAGGGTCAGGGCCTCCGGGCGGGCGCCGTCCCGTCCTCGTCCGCCCAGCCCTCGCTGCTGAGCACCTCGGCGCTCACCGGAGGCACGTTCGCCTTCCCGGTGCTGAACGTGACCGTGCCGCCGCTCATACGCCCGGCCGGCGCCGGCCCGCTGTACGCGCCCGCGCTCCGCGGGGGAGCGGATCCGGAGCCGTCCGCGACGGCCCTCGCCCCGCCGCTGCGGGAGCGCGCGATGCCGCTCACACCGCTGCGCTGACCGGGACCCTGCGCGCGGATTCGCAAACCTGGTTGAATTCCGGGAGGGACGCCTCTGTGAGGCGTGCAAGGGCCAGTTGCGGGGAGAGCATGGACGACGGGAAGCCCAGCGGGCCGAAGACGAAGTGGTGGAGCCGTCCCTCCACGGAGCGGGACCGTCCGGCCGGTCCGGAGGACGCGGTGACCGTCTCCGGAGTCGAGGGGACGACGCCGCCCCCGAGCGGGGAGCAGTCGGCCGACGAGGCCGCCGCACCCCTCACCGCACAGCGGCCCGCCCCCGGGACGGACGGCGACTTCATGCACGCACCACCGGCCGCCCGGCCGCCCGCACCGTCGCCGGCCGAGCCGCCCGCGCCGCCGGAGGACGAGCCCCGCGACTTCACGCCCGTGCCCCCGGCCGCCGAGCCGGCGGCGCACCGTACGCAGCCCCTGCACGCGCCCGACGAGTACAGCACCCCGCCCTACGGCGGCCCGGGGCCGTGGGCGCCCGCGCCGCCCGTGCAGCGCCCTGTGCCGACTCCGGCCCACGGGACCGCCGTACCGCCGCCGTACGCCGGGACGCACGGGCACGGCGTGGCGGCGCCCGTGTCCGCAGCCGCCCCCTCGGCGGGCGGTCAGGGCCACACCGAGGGCTGGGCGCCCCCGCCGCACCCGGTGCCGCAGCAGCACCCCGGACAGGCCATGCAGGCCCCGCGGCAGCCCTCGCAGTGGCTGCGGTACGACCCCTGGGGCACGCCCCCGCAGCAGCCGCTGAGCCACCCCGGCCCCGCCCTGGGCCCGGACCCCCGGCCGCGCGGGAACCGCCGGGGGACCCTCCTCGTCGGGGCGGCGCTCCTCGCCCTCGTGGCCGGCGGGATCGGCGGCGGGATCGGTGCCTACGTCGAGCGTAACGGCGGCCTCACCACGGTCGAGCTGCCCCAGGCCGGCCGGGCCGACGGAGGCCGGGCACCCGACAGCGTCGCCGGGATCGCCTCCAGCGCGCTGCCCAGCGTGGTCACCCTGCACGTCAACGGCTCCGCCGAGTCCGGCACCGGCACCGGCTTCGTCCTCGACGGCAAGGGCCACATCCTGACCAACAACCACGTCGTCGCCCCCGCGGGCTCCACCGGCGACATCACCGTCACGTTCAGCGGCGGGGAGAGCGCGCAGGCCGAGCTCGTCGGCAAGGACAGCGGCTACGACCTGGCCGTCGTCAAGGTGACCGGAGTCTCGGGCCTCAAGCCGCTGCCCCTCGGGAACTCCGACAACGTGCGGGTGGGTGACCCCGTGGTGGCCATCGGCGCACCCTTCGACCTGTCCAACACGGTCACCTCCGGCATCATCAGCGCCAAGCAGCGCCCCATCACCGCGGGCGGCGAGAAGGGCGACGGCACCGATGTCAGCTACGTCGACGCGCTGCAGACCGACGCCCCGATCAACCCGGGCAACTCCGGCGGCCCCCTGGTCGACACCGAGGCCCGGGTCATCGGCATCAACAGCGCCATCCGCGCCGCCGACAGCGGATCCGGTCTCGACGGCGGCCAGTCCGGCTCCATCGGCCTCGGCTTCGCCATACCGATCAACCAGGGCAAGCGCGTCGCCGAGGAACTGATCAACACCGGCAAGGCCACCCATCCCGTGATCGGCGTCACGCTGGACATGGAGTTCACCGGCGACGGAGCCAAGGTGGGCGGCAAGGCGGCCGACGGCGCGACGGCGGTGACCGAGGGCGGCCCGGCCGACAAGGCGGGCATCCGCGAGGGCGACATCATCACCGAGGTGGAGGGCCGGCGCGTGCACAGCGGGGAGGAACTGATCGTCAAGATCCGCGCCCACCGGCCGGGTGACCGGCTCGGGCTCGTCCTGACCCGCGGTGGCAAAGACCTGTCCATGACTTTGACGCTCGGGTCGGCGAGCGGCACCTGACGGCCACCGGCAGGTACCGCACGGACAGCTTCGCCGGGTACCGTGGAGCGGTCCGGGCCCCCTGACCTGGCGGCGGAGAACACGCGGAGACCACGCAGAGAACACGAGGAGCAGCAAGGTGTTCAATGACATAGGCGCACTCGAGCTGCTGACGCTCGTGGTTCTCGCCGTGCTCGTATTCGGTCCGGAGAAGCTGCCGAAGGTCATCCAGGACGTCACGCGCACCATCCGCAAGATCCGTGAGTTCTCGGACAGTGCCAAGGAAGACATCCGCTCGGAGCTCGGGCCCCAGTTCAAGGACTTCGAGTTCGAGGACCTCAACCCCAAGACGTTCGTCCGCAAGCAGCTCATGGACGGGAACGACGACCTGGGGCTCAAGGAGATCCGCGAGAGCTTCGACCTGCGCAAGGAGATGGCGGAGGTCACCGACGCGGTGAACGGCCGCGAGAGTGCCTCTTCCACCGGCACCGCCGCGGCGGCGTCCGGCGCGGCAGCCGCGGCCACGCCGGACCTCCTCAAGAAGCCCGCGCAGCCGGCCAAGGACGAGCGTCCGCCCTTCGACGCAGACGCCACCTGAGACCGTCAATCCCGACTCGTCCGGGCGGTATGGCTATTCTCCATCTGTCCGGTTGCGAGGTTGCCCATGCCCACGGGGGGAGGGCCGCTCCGGATCAGTGGAAGATCGAGGAGGCGGCCGGGCAGTGGAGACGACGAGTCGGGCAGGGGCGGACGGTGCGTCCAGCGCAGTCACCGCAGAGGGGATGCCGGCGACCCGGCGTACTGTCGACGGCTATCTCAAGGCACCGTTCCCCTGGTACGGGCTGGACGAGGCATTCACCGGCCCGCGCTGGCTGATGAGCGTCACCGCCGCGGCGGACGACACGGTGCAGCACGGCTCCACCGGGCACGGCGAGGAGCCCGTCGTACGGGCCGACGCGGGGGCGGAGAAGGCGCGCTTCGCGGTGGTCGTGACCGTGGGCAGCAGCCCCGTACGGGACAGTGACGACGGTACGGGCGTCCTGGACGCCACCTCGGTCTCGTCGGCGGCCTGGCTGGCGGGCTCCGGTCTGCTGGACTGCACCTGGCCCCCGCAGATGGACCACACCCTGCGTGGCGAATGGCTGAACCAGCAGACCGACACCGCGTTCGAGCTCGCGGACGACCTGGGCCGGGAGCCCTGGTCGACGCTGTCCCTCCCGGTGGACGGCGTGCCGGTGGACTTCCACTACCGCGAGTCGGAGTTCGGCTGGGTGCTCGCCGGCTCGGCCCCCGAGGGGGTGCACATCGGCGCGTACGGCCGCGGCATGAGCGCGTACGGCCTGGGATTCGCGGTGATCGGCGACATCGCCTCGTACGAGAACTGAGCGTGCGGGTGGGGGCGGCCTCCTCAGGAGACCGCCCCCACCCGCACGCCGCTCAGAACTTGTTGCGCGGGGTGAGCCCCAGGGACATGCCCGACAGGCCGCGCTGACGGCCGCTCAGCTTGTCCGCGATGGAGCGCAGCGCGGAGCCCGCGGCGGAGTCCGGGTCGGACAGGACGACGGGCTTGCCCTCGTCGCCGCCCTCACGCAGCCGTACGTCGATCGGGATGGACCCGAGCACCGGGACCTCGGCGCCGACCGTCTTCGTCAGTCCGTCGGCGACCCGCTGTCCGCCGCCCGAACCGAACACGTCGACGATCTCGTCGCAGTGCGGGCACGGCATGCCCGACATGTTCTCGACGACGCCGACGATCTTCTGGTGGGTCTGGACGGCGATGGAGCCGGCCCGCTCGGCCACCTCGGCGGCGGCCTGCTGCGGGGTCGTGACGACCAGGATCTCGGCGTTCGGGACGAGCTGCGCCACGGAGATCGCGATGTCACCGGTGCCCGGCGGCAGGTCGAGCAGCAGGACGTCGAGGTCGCCCCAGTAGACATCGGCGAGGAACTGCTGCAGCGCGCGGTGCAGCATGGGCCCGCGCCACACCACCGGGGCGTTGCCCGGGGTGAACATGCCGATGGAGATCACCTTCACGCCGTGCGCGGACGGCGGCATGATCATGTTCTCGACCTGGGTGGGCTTGCCGTCCGCGCCGAGCATCCGGGGCACGCTGTGCCCGTAGATGTCCGCGTCGACCACGCCGACCTTGAGCCCGTCGGCCGCCATCGCCGCCGCGAGGTTCACCGTGACCGAGGACTTGCCGACGCCGCCCTTGCCGGACGCGACCGCGTAGACACGGGTCAGCGAGCCGGGCTTGGCGAACGGCACCTCCCGCTCCGCCGTGCCGCCGCGCAGCGACGAGGCGAGCTCCTTGCGCTGCTCGTCGCTCATCACGTCGAGCGTGACCTCGACCCGTGACACGCCCTCGACGCGGGCCACCGCGTCGGTGACGTTCTTCGTGATCGTCTCGCGCATGGGGCAGCCGGAAACCGTGAGATACACGGTGACAGCGACTACACCGTCAGGATCGATCTCGACCGACTTCACCATGCCCAGCTCGGTGATCGGTCGGTGGATCTCCGGGTCGTTCACTGTCGCCAGCGCTTCGCGCACCGCGTCTTCCGTAGCCATACGGACGATGTTACGGCTACGGGGGCTACGGGCGGGTAGCCCCTCCGCGGTCGCCTTCGTCACTCTCGGCACGCGAGAGGATCCGGCGCTCCTCCATGTCCTTCACCATGGCCTCCAGCTCCGAGCGGATCCAGTCGCGCGTGGCGACCTCCCCGAGGCCCATCCGGAGGGCGGCGATCTCCCGGCTCAGGAATTCCGTGTCCGCGATGGAGCGCTCGTTCTGCTTGCGGTCCTGCTCGTGGGTGACCCGGTCGCGGTCGTCCTGGCGGTTCTGCGCGAGGAGGATCAGGGGGGCCGCGTAGGAGGCCTGGAGGGACAGCATCAGGGTCAGGAAGATGAACGGGTACTCGTCGAAGCGCAGTTCCTGCGGCGCGAAGATGTTCCACACCACCCAGAGGATGATGATCAGGGTCATCCAGACGATGAACCGCCCGGTGCCCAGGAAGCGGGCGATGCGTTCGGAGAACCGGCCGAACGCCTCGGGGTCGTACTCGGGCAGCAGCCGGCGCCGTGGTGCCTTCGGCTGGTCCAGCCGGGGGCGCGGCGGGCGCACGATGCCCGAGGCGCCCGTCGGCACGGCCCTCGCGCGGTCCTCAGCGGCCACCGGTGATCTCCTCCTCGCCCAGGAAATCCGTCTCGCGCCAGTCGTCGGGCAGCAGGTGGTCCAGCACGTCGTCGACGGTCACCGCCCCCAGCAGCGAGCCGCTCTCGTCCACCACGGGCACCGAGACCATGTTGTACGCGGCCAGGTAGCTGGTCACGGCGGGAAGCGGGGTGTCCGGCGCCAGGGGGACCAGATCGCTGTCGACGATCGAGCTGACCAGGGTGAACGGCGGATCCCGCAGCAGCCGCTGGAAATGCACGGTGCCCAGGTACTTGCCGGTCGGGGTCTCGTCCGGCGACCGGCAGACGTACACCTGGGCGGCGAGCGCGGGGGAGAGGTCCTGCTGGCGGACCCTGGCCAGCGCGTCCGCGACCGTCGCGTCCGGTCGCAGGATGATCGGCTCGGTCGTCATCAGCCCGCCCGCCGTCCGCTCCTCGTACGCCAGCAGACGCCGTACGTCGGCGGCGTCGTCCGGGCGCATCAGCGCGAGGAGACGTTCCTTGTCCGCCTCCGGCAGCTCCGAGAGCAGGTCGGCCGCGTCGTCCGGGTCCATCGCCTCCAGGACGTCCGCGGCGCGGTCCTCCGCCAGCTTCCCGAGGATCTCCACCTGGTCGTCACCGGGGAGCTCCTCCAGGACGTCCGCGAGCCGCTCGTCGTCCAGGGCGGCGGCGACCTCGGCACGGCGCTTGGGCGTCAGATGGTGCAGGGCGTTGGCGACGTCGGTGGGACGCAGTCGTTCGAAGGTCGCCACCAGGTTCTCCGCGCCCTGCCCGTGCTCCTCCAGCGAGAAGCCGCTCACCGCCGACCACTCCACGGTCAGCGTCTCGCCCCTGCGGCGGAGGGCGCCGCCGCGTCCCTTGCGCACGAAGAACTTGTCGATCTCCCAGTCGCGGCGGGCGGGGAGCTGCTGGATGGCGACGTCGAGGACGGTCACCTCCTCGTCCGTCTCCTTGAGGCGCACCCGCCGGTCAAGGAACTCACCGAGGACGAGTCGCTCGGTCGGGCGCTGCTCGAAGCGCCTCATGTTGACCACGCCGGTCGTGATGACCTGGCCCGACTCGACGCCCGTCACCCGCGTCATGGGCAGGAAGATGCGCCGCCGGCTCACGACCTCGACGACCATGCCCAGCAGCCTCGGCGGCTTGCCGCCGACCCGGAGCATCGCCACCAGATCCCGGACCCGGCCGACCTGATCACCATTCGGGTCGAACACCGGTACACCGGCGAGATGTGAGACGAAGACCCTGGGAGTGACTGCCGCCATCCTGTGCGCCTCCCTCTGCCCCTCACATCCTCCTCTGCCGTGATCAGGCTAGCCCGTACCGGTCCGTCACGCCCTGGCGGGCCGTCCGTACGGCGCTCTGCCGAATGGCGTACGCGGCACGGGTACGCTGCCGTCTGCCACCCCCAGACACACAGATGAGAGGCAGTGCGCCTGTGACCTCTTCCGCCCCGGCCGTCCGGGCCCCCCGCCGGACCGCTCTCGCCGTGGTGCTCTGCGCGGGGCTGACCGTCGCGCTCACGGCCTGCGCGGGGGAGGACCCGGACAAGGGGACCAACGGCGTCGGCAAACTGACGGCCCCGCAGATCGAGAAGAAGGCGCTGGCCGCCGCCGGGTCCGCGGACGCGGTGCGGCTGACGGGCAAGCTGGTCAGCAAGGGCGGGACATACACCCTGAACATGCAGCTCAGCAGCAGGGGCGGCACGGGATCGGTCACCTCGAAGCAGAACACGTTCGCGCTGCTGCGCGTCGGCGACGAGCTCTTCCTCAAGGCGGACGCCGGCTTCTGGAAGGACGAGAAGGCCGACGACGAGAGCGACCAGGCCGCGGACAAGCTCGGCGGGAAGTACGTGAAGGTCCCGGAGGACGACCCCACCTACCTGCAGCTGCGCGGCTTCACGGAGAAGAAGACGCTGCTCGACGGGGTGCTGTCCCTGCACGGGAAGATCGACAAGGGTGACCGGGACACGGTCGGCGGCGTGCGCACCGTGCAGATCATGGGGGGAAAGGGTGAGGGCGGCGCGCTGGACGTCTCGCTCAAGGGCACTCCGTATCCCCTGCGCGTGGCCCGTGGCGGCGGCGGCGGGACCGTCACCCTCGCCGACTGGGGCAAGCCCTTCACGCTGGAGGCACCGGCCGAGGACGACACCGTCGACTACGGCGGCGAGCTGCCCAGGTCCTCCGGCTGACGGAGCCGGTCAACGCCTCCCGCGGCGCTTCAGCAGCAGCCGGGGGAGCGCGGCCGGCGCCGTGCGCCGCGTCGTCGCCCCCGTGGGCAGCGGCGGTGCGGCCAGCGAGGTGTCCGGCAGGTCCGTACGGGATCCGCCGGGGACCAGCCGTACGACCCGGCACTCACGGGCCCAGCGCTCCGTCATCTGTTCGGCGTCCGGCGCGTTCAGCCGCTTGCCCTTGAGCTCGCCGACCGCCGCCTCCCACTCCTCGGAGTGCGGCTCCAGCACCGTGACGGCGGCGGTCCAGGCCACGAGCCTGCCGCCCTTGTCCTTGCTGCGCACGGTCACCTCGGCGGCGGCGCCGGCGTCCAGCCCGGCGGGGAGCGGCTGCTCCCCGGGGCCGTCCCCGACGAGCACGGCCGCACCCTCGTGCCACACGTGCCACAGCGCCCGGGAGGGGCCGGTGCCCCGCACCCAGATCAGGCCGGACTTCTTGGTGGCCTCCTCGACGAGAGCCCGTGCAAGCAACACGTCAGCAGCAGTCATGCCCGAACTCTATTGGAGACTCCGTCAGAGCCAGCCGTTGCGCTTGAGGGTGCGGTGGATGGAGAAGCAGACCACGCCGATGAGGGCCAGCACCATCGGATAGCCGTACGTCCAGCGGAGTTCGGGCATGTGCTTGAAGTTCATGCCGTACACCCCGCAGATCATCGTGGGCACGGCGATGATCGCCGCCCACGACGTGATCTTGCGCATGTCCTCGTTCTGCGTGACGGTCGCCTGCGCCAGATTGGCCTGGAGGATCGAGTTGAGCAGTTCGTCGAAGCCGATGACCTCTTCGTGCACGCGCGCCAGGTGGTCGGCGACATCGCGGAAGTACTTCTGGATGTCGGGGTCGATCAGCCGCATCGGGCGCTCGCTCAGCAGCTGCATCGGCCGCAGCAGGGGCGACACCGCGCGCTTGAACTCCAGCACCTCGCGCTTCAGCTGGTAGATCCGGCCCGCGTCCGACCCGCGCGGGGTCCCTTTGGCGGGGGTGGAGAACACGTCGATCTCCACCTCGTCGATGTCGTCCTGCACCGAGGCCGCCACCGCGATGTAACCGTCGACGACGTGGTCGGCGATGGAGTGCAGCACGGCGGACGGGCCCTTGGAGAGCAGCTCGGTGTCCTCCTGGAGCCGGTGGCGCAGGGCGCGCAGCGAACCCTGCCCGCCGTGCCGGACGGTGATCACGAAGTCCCGCCCGGTGAAGCACATCACCTCGCCGGTCTCGACGACCTCGCTGGTCGCGGTCAGCTCGGCGTGCTCGACGTAGTGGATCGTCTTGAAGACGGTGAACAGCGTGTCGTCGTAACGCTCCAGCTTCGGCCGCTGGTGCGCGTGGACGGCGTCCTCGACGGCGAGCGGGTGGAGCCCGAACTCCCGTGCGATACCGGCGAATTCCTCCTCGGTCGGCTCGTGCAGGCCGATCCAGGCGAAGCCGCCCTCCTCCCGCACGCGCAGGATCGCCTCGCGCGGTGTCAGGCCGGAGGTGTCGGTGATCCGGCGCCCGTCCCGGTAGACGGCGCAGTCGACGACGGCGCTGGAGGCGGACGGGTCACGGGTGGTGTCGTAGCTGTTGTACGGGGTGTTGCTCTTGCGCAGGGACGGGCGCACGGCGGCGCGCAGGTCACGGATCATCGACATGGCTGGCTCCTCTTCACGGAGGGCCGTCGGTGGGCACGTGGAACTGCCCGGAATGGGGACGTGCGCTCACGTCCGCAAAGCGGGCGGCACCGCGTGGGCACGATGACGGCGTTCGCTACAGACAGGCAAAAACGCGGGGCTCTTCCGGTGCGCGAACTGCCGTGGTGACGTCCGGGAAGGGCGTCAGATCACAGAAGGAAGGCGTTGTGCGGAAGGGCGGTCGGTACTGCACGGTCGACTTGGATCCACCGCAGCCCCACCTCCTCCGGCCGGTCCCCCGTGGGGGAGCACGTGTTGTCGGGACTGAGAGCGCGCTCCGCGCGCTGTCCCGACCGACGCCTCAGGCTATCAGCCGGTCGAGGAGCCAATCCCTTTCTGTTCCCATTCCTTACGCGATCTATGCTCGCGGCATGGGAGAAATTCTTGATCTGGTCGAGGCCCGGCTCCGTACGGCGCTCGGGGAGCCGGACGCACGCGCCGATGTGACGTTCCTCGGCACGGACCGCATCGAGGTGCTCCGCTTCATCGACGGCGATGTGGTGCGCTACGCCACCCTCGGCATGTCCGCCCAGCCGATGGCCGACCCGACCGCGCCGCTCGCCGACCCCGTGAAGGGGCCGCGCGCCGAGCTGGTCCTGTCCGTACGGGTGGGGCTCGCCGACACCGACCAGGTGCTGCGGCCTCTCGCCGTACTGGCGGCCTCCCCGCAGGTCGAAGGGCTGATCGTGGCTCCCGGGGCCTCGCTGGACCTGGGGCAGCCGCTGTGGGCCGGGGCGCCCTTCAGTTCCGTCCTGGTCGCCGAGCCGGGGGGCCTGGTCGAGGACCTCGAACTCGAAGCCCCGATGGACCCGGTGCGCTTCCTGCCACTGCTGCCGATGACGCACAACGAGGCGGCCTGGAAGCGGGTGAGGGGCGCGCAGGAGCTCCAGGAGCGCTGGCTCACGCAGGGGACCGACCTGCGTGACCCGCTCCGCGCGTCCGTACCGCTGGACTGACGCCCAGGGCAGGGGGAGGGGCCCCGCCACACGACCGCGGGCGGGGTCGGTCCCGGGGGGAGCGGGTCAGTCGGCGAAGACGGTGACGCCGTCCTCCGTGGCGTGACGGGGCCGCAGTTCCCCCGCCTCGTGGGTCAGTGCCGTGCGCCGTACCCGTACGACCGCCGCGCCGACGAGTGCCGCGACGGCGGCGACGACGAACGGCGTGTGGATGTCGCTCCACTCCTCGATCTTCGGGGCGAGGTAGGGGGCCGCCGCCGCGGCGAACCAGCGGACGAAGTTGTATCCGGCGCTCGCCACCGGCCGCGGCGCGTCGGAGACGCCGAGGGCCAGTTCGGTGTAGACGGTGTTGTTCATGCCGATGAAGGCGCCCGAGACGATGGTGCAGACGACGGCCGTCGTGTGGTTGCCGTAACCGAGGACCACCAGGTCCGCGGCGAGCAGCACCAGGGATCCGCCGACCACCTTCAGCGAGCCGAAGCGCCGCTGCAGACGGGGTGCGACGAGCACCGAGAAGACGGCGAGCAGCAGGCCCCAGGCGAAGAACACCGCGCCCGACCTGTACGGCGACATGTTCAGTACGAAGGGGGTGAAGGCCAGGATCGTGAAGAACGCGTAGTTGTAGAAGAACGCCGAAGCGGCGACCGAGGCCAGTCCGCCGTGGCCGAGCGCCCTCAGCGGGTCGAGCAGCGAGGTCTTCCGGGCCGGCTTGGGCTGTTCCCTGAGGAACGCGGTGATGCAGAGGAACCCGATCGCCATCAGGGCCGCGGTGCCGAAGAACGGGTAGCGCCAGCTGGCGTCACCGAGCAGGGCGCCGACCAGCGGCCCGCACGCCATGCCGAGGCCGAGCGCCGACTCGTACAGGAGGATCGCCGCCGCACTGCCGCCGGCGGCGGCGCCGACGATCACCGCGAGGGCGGTGGAGACGAACAGGGCGTTGCCCAGGCCCCAGCCCGCCCGGAAACCGACCAGTTCGGCGACCGACGAGGACGTTCCGGAGAGCGCGGCGAAGACGACGACCAGCGCCAGCCCGGCCAGAAGCGTCCTGCGTCCGCCGATGCGGCTGGAGACGAAGCCGGTCACGAGCATCGCGACGGCGGTGATCAGGAAGTACGAGGTGAACAGCAGGGACACCTGGCTGGGTGTCGCCTCCAGTCCCTCGGCGATGGACGGCAGGATCGGGTCCACCAGACCGATCCCCATGAAGGCGACGACCGAGGCGCCCGCCGTGGCCCAGACGGCCTTCGGCTGACGCAGGACGCCGGTCGCCCCCTCGTCGAACGGATCCTCTGCCGGCATGGGTTCTCTCCCTCTCCACCAGTCCGTCGGGTCATACGCAGAATAAGTTAGGCAAGCTAATAAGTGCAAGCCACATCTATTTTCCCGGGCCGGAGCCGCGCTGCGGACGGGTGATCGTCCTTGACGCGGCGACGACCGGGGAGGACCGTTGGGCGTTATGAGGGGCGAACCCAGTTGCCCGAAGTGCGGTGGCCGGGTCAGGGCGCCCGGCCTTTTCGCCGATGCCTGGCAGTGCTCCGCGCACGGCCAGGTGCACCCGATGCAGCCGGTGGTCCCGCCCAGCGTCGAGGCGCTGGGCGTGGTGGTCCACCGGGCCCAGGTGCCGGTGTGGATGCCCTGGCCGCTCCCGGTGGGCTGGCTGTTCACGGGCGCGGCGTACGCGGGCGACGACCGCAGCGGTGGCCGGGCCACCGCCGTCGTCTGTTCGGGCCCCGGCCCGCTCGGAGGCATGGGGGAACTGCTGCTCGTCGCCGAGGAGCTCGGCGTCGGGCTCGGCGCGCGTTACGCGGGCATCGACGGCCCCGACCCCGGCTCCGGACTGGCCGTCGAGGCCGCCCCCGACGCCAAGGTGCTCGCGGCGGGACGCCCCACCCCGCTCTGGCACGTCAGGAACGCCCCCGCCGACCGGGCGGTCTTCGCGGGCGAGGCGCGTGGCCTGTGGCTCTGGGCGATCGTCTGGCCCGAACAGTCCGGGCTCCTGATGTACGACGAACTGGTGCTGACCGACCTGCGTGACGCCGGAGGGGAAGTGGACCTCCTGCCGTGCGGGGCCCTCACCCCCCGGCTGCTCACACGGCCCTGACCCGGGGGCGGTGGCGGGGGACCGGACGGGTGACGCCCGGCGGTTATCCTTGAGCGTCCCCTGTCCGCCCGCCAGCTCCGGAGTACGCGTCGTGCGCATCGATCTGCACACCCACTCCACCGCTTCGGACGGCACGGACACCCCCGCCGAGCTGGTGGCCAACGCGGCGGCGGCGGGCCTCGACGTCGTAGCGCTGACCGACCACGACACGGTGGGAGGCCACGCGGAGGCGCTGGCCGCCCTCCCCGAAGGGCTCACGCTCGTCACCGGCGCCGAGCTCTCCTGTCGCGTCGACGGCATCGGCGTGCACATGCTGGCCTACCTCTTCGACCCGTCCGAGCCCGAGCTCTCCCGTGAGCGCGAGCTCGTCCGGGACGACCGGGTCCCGCGGGCGCAGGCCATGGTGCGCAGACTTCAGGAGCTGGGCGTCCCGGTCACCTGGGAGCAGGTCGCGCGGATCGCGGGGAACGGCTCGGTCGGCCGCCCGCACGTCGCGACCGCGCTCGTGGAGCTCGGCGTCGTCGACACCGTCTCCGACGCCTTCACCTCGGCCTGGCTGGGCAACGGCGGACGGGCGTACGCCGACAAGCACGAACTCGACCCGTTCGACGCGGTCCGGCTGGTCAAGGCCGCGGGCGGCGTCACCGTCTTCGCCCACCCGCTGGCCGTCAAGCGCGGCGAGGTGGTCCCGGAAGCCGTGATCGCGCGGCTGGCCGACGCCGGGCTCGACGGCATCGAGGTCGACCACATGGACCACGACGAGCCCACCCGGGCCCGGCTGCGGGGGCTCGCCGCCGAGCTGGGCCTGCTGCCCACCGGGTCCAGCGACTACCACGGCTCACGCAAGACCGTCCGGCTCGGGGAGTACACCACCGACCCCGAGATCTACGGCGAGATCACCCGGCGCGCCACGGGAGCGTTCCCCGTGCCGGGCGCCGGCGGACCGGTTCCCGCGTAACGGGTCCTTCGCCCCTTCTTCTTCCTGTCGTATCCCCGTGCGCCCGGGCGCCATCGAGCCCGCCGGCGCGCGTCCTCCTGTTCGGCCCGCTCTTCTCTCGCAAGGCTCACCGTGTTCGACATCGCTGTCTTCGGATCCCTCTTTCTCACCCTTTTCGTGATTATGGATCCACCTGGAATCACCCCGATCTTCCTGGCCCTCACCGCGGGCCGCCCCGCCAAGGTGCAGCGCAGGATGGCTCTGCAGGCCGTCGCCGTCGCCTTCGGCGTGATCGCCGTCTTCGGCCTGCTCGGCCAGCAGATCCTCGACTACCTGCATGTCTCCGTCCCGGCGCTGATGATCGCGGGCGGGCTGCTCCTGCTGCTCATCGCGCTGGACCTGCTCACCGGCAAGACGGACGAGCCGACGCAGACCAAGGACGTCAACGTCGCCCTCGTACCGCTGGGCATGCCGCTGCTCGCCGGACCCGGTGCGATCGTCTCCGTGATCCTCGCGGTGCAGAACGCCGACGGGACGGCCGGTCAGGTCTCCGTCTGGTCGGCGATCGTCGCCATGCACGTCGTGCTCTGGGTGACCATGCGGTACTCGCTGCTCATCATCCGTGTGATCAAGGACGGCGGTGTGGTCCTGGTGACCCGGCTCGCCGGGATGATGCTCTCGGCCATCGCCGTGCAGCAGATCATCAACGGCGTCACCCAGGTCATCCAGAACTCCTGAGGCGCGCACGGTCCGGACACCACAGCGCCCCCGCACGGGCCTTCCGTGCGGGGGCGCTTCGTCTTCAGCTCATGTCATCCGCTCGAAACCAGCGACGCCGAGCAATGCAAGGTGTTATGAAGCCGACGTGTCGGCCGGCCGGATGTAGATGCGCTGGCCCATTGCCGCGGCCTGCTGCACGATCCGGTTGACGGAGGCGGCGTCCACGACGGTGCTGTCCACGGCGGTACCGTCGACATCGTCGAGTCGCATGATCTCGAAGCGCATATGGCTTCCCTTCGTCTGATCCTCCTGCTGGAGAACTACTGAGAGGACGGGCTTGCCGTCCGCAAGGATGGGGAGCGCAAGGCGTCTGCGTCTCGCGCTCCTCAGGGGGTACAACGACTTGCCTACTGCAAACATTCCCTACGCTAAGGAAATTTTTTGGATGTCTAAGTACCCGTCGGTAATCAGCCGTGTGCAGACAATGAGGCCCGCATGAGCCACCCGGACACGTGGACGGACGAGGGGCCGGGCATCCGCGAACAGCTGGACCGCACCAACGAGCTGCTCCAGCGCGTACTCGCCGAGGTGTCGAAGACCCCCTCCACCCACGCGATCTTCGTCGACGCGGGGTACGTCTACGCGGCGGCAGGGCTCCTGGTCACCGGCACCGAGGACCGCCGGTCCTTCGACCTGGACGCGGAAGGGCTGATCGAGGCCTTCATCGACAAGGCCCGCACGATCTTCGCGGACAGCAGGCTGCTGCGCGTGTACTGGTACGACGGGGCCAGGCGCCGGATCCACACCGTCGAGCAGCAGTCCATCGCCGAACTCCCCGACGTCAAGGTCAGGCTGGGCAATCTGAACGCCAACAACCAGCAGAAGGGCGTCGACTCACTCATCCGCACCGACCTCGAGTCGCTCGCCAGGCACCGCGCCATCAGCGACGCCGCCCTCGTCGGCGGCGACGAGGACCTCGTCTCGGCCGTCGAGGCCGCCCAGGGCTACGGTGCCCGCGTCCACCTCTGGGGCATCGAGGCGGGCGAAGGCCGCAACCAGGCCGAGCCGCTGCTCTGGGAGGTCGACAGCCAGCGCACCTTCGACCTCGACTTCTGCCGCCCGTACGTGACCCGGCGCTCCGTCACGATGTACGAGGACGACAGCCCGGCGCCCGCGCGCGAGGACGTCCGCTTCGTCGGCGCGCAGATCGCCGCAGGCTGGCTCTCCTCGCGCGGCCGCGAGGCCCTCGCCGACCTGCTGCCGGGGCACCCCTACCTGCCGGGCTCCGTCGACCAGGACCTGCTCGTCGAGGCCGAGCGGCTCCTCCAGCACTCGCTGCGCGGCCACGCCCATCTGCGCAGGGCGCTGCGTGACGGCTTCTGGCAGCACCTCCAGGCGCAGTACTGACACCGGCCGGCGGGCCCCCGGGGAAGCTCAGACGCTCTTCCAGAACGAGACGAGGGCCGCGGCGGTCTCCTGGGGCCGGGCCGTGTTCGGGGAGTGCTCGGCGCCCTCGATCACGGTGCGGTGGGCGCCGAGCCGCTCGGCCATCCGGTCGAGCAGCGGCAGCGGCCAGACGTCGTCGCGCTCGCCCGAGACGACGTGCACGGGAAGGGGGAGCGCGGCGAGCTCGTCCACCCGGTCGGGTTCGGACGACAGCTGCGCGCCGGTGGCGATCAGCTGGGCCGGGTCGTGAAGCGTCCAGCGGCGGCGCAGATCCTCGCCGTCGCCCGTGTCCGCGTCCTCGGGCGGGTCCATGGCGCGCATCATCTGCCAGACCTCGTCCATGCTCCAGCGGCTCAGCGCGTCACTGAGCAGCCGCGCCTTCTGCTGCTGTGCGGGGTCGATCTCGGCGGGGCCCGACGACATCAGGGTCAGCGACCGGAAGGGCGTGGCGTCGAGCAGGACCGCCGCCCGGGCGATCTGACCGCCGAGGGAGTGCCCGAGCAGATGGATGGCACCGGGCAGCGCGGTGTCGTCGGCGGCGGCCGCCTGGGCCAGGACGTCCAGCGCCAACTCGACTTGTTCGTAACGGTTCTGACGGTCCGTCCGCTCGGTCTCGTACTGCCCCCGCCCGTCGACGGACAGCACGCGGAACCCGGCGTCGGCGAGGGGTTCGAGCAGCGCGATGAAGTCCTCCTTGCTGCCGGTGTACCCGGGCAGCAGAAGGGCGGTCGAGTGCGCGCCCGCCGGTGGTGCGGCGTCCAGCACGGCGAAGTCCCCGCGCTCGGTACGCAGTACGCGGGCACGGGCACAGGGGGGCGGGATGAAGGTGGGAGGCCGGCTCATGGGGCCGAGGGTATCGCCGGGCGCCCGGCCGCGCCCGGGCAGACGTACGGCCCCGGCCCCGCAGAGCGGGAACCGGGGCCGTACGTCGGTGAAACGGTGGCCGGAGATCAGCCCTCGGTCGTCTCGGCGGCTGCCGCCGCGCGGGACCGGCGCCTGCGAGGCTTCGCGGGCGCCTCGCCTTCCGTCGCTGCCTCGGTGACCGCGGCGGTCTCCGCCTTCTCCGCGGCGGCGGCGCGCGGCCGACGACGGCGCGGCTTGGTCTCCGCCGTGTCCTCGGCGGTCGCCGCGGGGACCACAGCCTCGGCCTTCGGCTTGACGGCGGCACGCGGACGGCGGCGTGACCTGGTCTCGGTCACCGGCTCGGAGGCCGGGGCGATCTGGAAGTCGACCTCGTCGGCCGGCTTCACGACCCGGGCGCGGCGGCGCGGCTTGGTGGCGACGGGCTCCGCCGCGGGCGCGGCGACGGCCACGGTCTGGAAGTCGACCACGGGCTCGGCGGCCGGGGCCGGCGCGAGGGCCGGCTCGGTGGCGACGGCCGCGGTCGTGGCACGCGCACGGCGACGGCGCGGCTTGGCCTCCGGGGCCGGCTCGGCCTCGACGACGGGCGCGGGCTCGACGACCGGGGTCTCGGCCACGGCCACCGCGGCCTCGGTCACGGCCTCGGGAGCGGCCGCACGGGTACGCCGTCGACGGCGCGGGGTGCGCGGCTCGGACGTGACCTCGTCGGTCGTCTCGTCGGTCGACTCGACGGCGGGGGCGGGCACGGTGACGGCGGCGGCCTCGTCGGTGACGCTGCCGCCCCTCGTGCGACGGCGCTGACGCGGCGTGCGCGGCGGACGCTCCTCGCGGGGTGCCGGGGCGGAGGCGGCGGACTTGCGGCCGCGGCCGCCGGTCTCGCCGAGATCCTCGATCTCCTCCGCGCGCAGACCCGCACGGGTCCGCTCGGTACGCGGCAGGACACCCTTGGTGCCGGCCGGGATGCTGAGGTCCTCGTACAGGTGCGGGGACGTGGAGTACGTCTCCGGCGGGTCCGGGAACTTCAGGTCCAGCGCCTTGTTGATCAGCTGCCAGCGCGGGATGTCGTCCCAGTCGACCAGCGTGATCGCGATGCCCTTGGCGCCCGCGCGGCCGGTACGGCCGATGCGGTGGAGGTAGGTCTTCTCGTCCTCGGGCGACTGGTAGTTGATGACATGGGTCACACCCTCGACGTCGATGCCGCGCGCGGCGACATCGGTGCAGACGAGGACGTCCACCTTGCCGTTGCGGAAGGCGCGCAGCGCCTGCTCACGGGCGCCCTGGCCGAGGTCGCCGTGGACCGCGCCGGACGCGAAACCGCGCTTCTCCAACTGCTCCGCGATGTCGGCGGCCGTCCGCTTCGTGCGGCAGAAGATCATCGCCAGCCCGCGGCCGTCGGCCTGCAGGATGCGGGAGACCATCTCGGGCTTGTCCATGTTGTGCGCGCGGTAGACGTGCTGCACGGTGTTCTTGACCGTCGTGCCCTCGTCGTCGGGCGACGTGGCGTTGATGTGCGTCGGCTGCGACATGTAGCGGCGCGCGAGGCTGATGACGGCACCGGGCATGGTGGCCGAGAACAGCATCGTCTGGCGCCTCGGCGGCAGCATGGTGATGATGCGCTCGACATCGGGCAGGAAGCCCAGGTCGAGCATCTCGTCGGCCTCGTCGAGGACCAGGACGCGGATGTGCGACAGGTCGAGCTTGCGCTGGCCCGCCAGGTCGAGCAGTCGGCCCGGGGTGCCGACGACGACGTCGACGCCCTTCTTGAGGGCCTCCACCTGGGGCTCGTACGCCCGGCCGCCGTAGATCGCGAGAACGCGGACGTTACGGGCCTTGCCGGCGGTCAGGAGGTCGTTGGTGACCTGCTGGCACAGCTCGCGGGTGGGGACGACGATCAGAGCCTGCGGCGCGTCCGTCAGCTTGTCGGGCGCGGCGCGGCCGGCCTCGACGTCGGCGGGGACGGTCACCCGCTCCAGGAGCGGAAGACCGAAGCCGAGCGTCTTGCCGGTGCCGGTCTTGGCCTGGCCGATGACGTCGGAGCCGGAGAGCGCTACGGGGAGCGTCATCTCCTGGATGGGGAAGGGGGACGTGATGCCGACCGCCTCGAGGGCTTCGGCCGTCTCGGTAAGGATTCCGAGGTCGCGGAACGTAGTCAGGGTGCTGCCTCTTCTGTGAGACGCGGCCCGAGGCGAACGCTGGGGGTCGTACCGTGCCGGGGTTGGTCATCCGGCCGTGGATGGGCCGGGTGGCGCGGGACCACTGCCGTCGCTCGAGCGCTCGTGCCGCTGAGGGGGCCCCTCATCTGCGGTCGTACGTGGTGTACGCCCCGCGTGGAGGGCTGTCGGGTCGGAGCCGATCGGGCCACCGACCGGGCATCCTCATTCAAGGTCGCGCTTCTGGCACAGCAAATGCTCAGTAAGCGCAATACCACTGTACCCCGGATTCGCGCATGCGTGTTGGGCGAATTCATCGGATCGGTGTGATGTCTCCCGCTGAGCGGGCCCTTCGGTCCCTGGCGGAGCGGGCTATTCTGCGCTGCATGGAGACGCCTGACAACGCCACTGCAGCATCCGACGAAGCACCCGCACCGACCGGTATCGCCGCCCAGGACTGGGCCACCGCGTCCGAGGACCCGCAGTACCGCGCCGCGGTCGTGGATCTCCTCGGCGCGCTCGCCTACGGGGAGCTCGCGGCCTTCGAGCGGCTCGCCGAGGACGCGAAACTCGCGCCGACACTCGGCGACAAGGCGGCACTGGCGAAGATGGCGTCCGCCGAATTCCACCATTTCGAGCAGCTGGCCGACCGGCTCACGGCCGTCGACGAATCGCCTGCCTCCGCCATGGAACCGTTCGCCAGGGCACTGGACGAATTCCACCGTCAGACGGCTCCGTCCGACTGGCTCGAAGGCCTGGTCAAGGCGTACGTCGGCGACTCGATCGCCAGCGACTTCTACCGGGAGATCGCCGCCCGCCTCGACGCGGACACCCGCTCCCTGGTCCTCTCCGTGCTCGACGACACGGGCCACGGGAACTTCGCGGTCGAAAAGGTGCGGGCCGCGATCGAGGCCGAGCCCCGCCTCGGCGGCAGGCTGGCCCTGTGGGCGCGCAGACTGATGGGCGAGGCACTCTCGCAGGCGCAGCGGGTGGTCGCGGACCGCGACGCCCTGTCCACGATGCTCGTGGGCGGCGTGGCGGACGGCTTCGACCTGGCCGAGGTCGGCAGGATGTTCTCCCGGATCACCGAGGCGCACACCAAGCGGATGGCCGCGCTCGGCCTCGCGGCCTGACCCGGTCTCGCGGCCCGGTGGTCCGGACGGCGGGTCCTACTGGGCCGCCGCCGAGCGCACCGCCCTGCCGGAGCGCGGGCGGATCAGCAGGGACAGCGTCACCGCCCCGACCAGCACGGCACCGGCGGGTGTGGCCAGGACATGGCCGGAGCCCAGTGTCGAATGCGTCAGGTACGCGCCGAAGAGGGCACCCAGTCCGCCCGTGACGAACACCACGCGGGAGGACGGGAGCCGGCCGGGCAGGGAGCGGAGCACCACCCAGGACAGGGCGACTCCGAGCACGACGGCGCTGATGGATTCCCAGAGCACAGGGGTCACCTCGCTGCTGATTTCGCGACGGTCGGTCGGTCGTAGGCCGTCCTACCCGGGGCTCGCGCGATACAACCCTCAGCGGCCGCCGTGAACCCCACCGAGGGAAGAGCCCCGAGCCGGTTCCGGGGAGAAAAGGTGGAGGCCCGGCGGACGATTCCGCCGGGCCTCCACCTCTGCTGCCGTGTCGCGCGGGCTACAGCGCGCCGAATCCCACCCGTCGGGTGCTGGGCTCGCCGATCTCCACGTAGGCGATCCGGTCGGCCGGCACCAGGACCTTGCGGCCCTTGTCGTCCGTGAGGCTGAGCAGCTGCGCCTTGCCGTTGAGCGCCTCGCCGACCGCGCTCTCGACCTCTTCGGCGGAAAGTCCGCTCTCCAGAACGATCTCGCGGGGCGTGTGCTGCACCCCGATCTTGACCTCCACGGCTATGTCCCTCCGACGGTCCGTCTCTGCGCGGTGAACCGCGCCGTACGCAGCACACATTAGCCCGGTGAAGGGACGGACCACGGGTCGACCGGCAACGCCCGCAGCGAACACCGGCCGCGGCTCACACCGTGCTCAGTGCTGATCGGCACCGTGCAGCGGGAATCCGGCGATGCCCCGCCAGGCCAGCGACGTCAGCAGCTGCACGGCGGAGTCGCGCGGAATGCCGGACGGGCTGGAGAGCCAGTAGCGCGCCACGACCTGGGAGACGCCGCCGAGGCCGACCGCGAGCAGCATCGATTCGTCCTTGGACAGGCCCGTGTCGCCCGCGATGACGTCGGAGATGGCCTCCGCGCACTGCAGTGAGACCCGGTCGACCCTCTCGCGGACCGCCGGCTCGTTGGTCAGGTCGGACTCGAAGACGAGACGGAAGGCGCCGCCCTCGTCCTCCACGTACGCGAAGTAGGCGTCCATCGTCGCCTCGACGCGCAGCTTGTTGTCCGTGGTCGAGGCGAGCGCCGTACGGACCGCTTGGAGCAGTGACTCGCAGTGCTGGTCGAGCAGGGCGAGGTAGAGCTCCAGCTTTCCGGGGAAGTGCTGGTAGAGCACCGGCTTGCTGACGCCGGCCCGCTCGGCGATGTCGTCCATCGCCGCCGCGTGGTAGCCCTGGGCGACGAAGACCTCCTGGGCGGCGCCCAGCAGCTGATTGCGTCGGGCACGGCGGGGCAGCCGGGTGCCCCGCGGGCGCGCCGCCTCTGTCTGCTCGATGGCTGTCACGCCGCCTCCCAAATTCGTGATCGAACACAGCCGTACGTGAACGCTGCGCCGTGGGGCCATCGTACTTTTGAGTAACCCGGGTGTGCGCGGCGCGGACGCAGAATTTCACGGACCGGACGGCTGCGGTAGCCACAGAAACGTCGGCCCATGCCGCAAAGCGGTGCGTTTTACCGGTAATCGTCCTCATCCTGTGTGACCACGCGGGCCTGCTCCGCCGCGTCCGCCTCGTTCGCGGTGGAGCGGTCGATTCCGGTGAGCGGTTCGTCGCCCTCCGGCCGGACGGCGGCCTGCTGTTCGGCGGCGTCCGCTTCGGGGGCTTCGGGGTCCGGTTCGTCCTGCTGCGGATCCTCGAACGTCTCGGGGTCGCTGGGGTCGACCGTCATCATGGCTCCCTTCCTTCTTCCCTTGCAGCCTAGGAGCAAGCCCCCGGGGGCGCGATGCGGCCTGTGACCGCGAACACATGAACCACCGCGTGATCGTCTCGTAACATTGCCCCATGTCTTCGACCGAGCTGCCCGGTATCGACGCCGCCGCCGCCGCGGTGGCACCTACGGTCAGTGCCGTCCGGGTCGCGGAGGGTGAGGAGCTGCGCTCCGTCGCGCTGCCCGGCCTCACCCTGACCGTCCGCTCCCGCCCGCCGGAGACCGGGGACGCGTCTCCCGCCCTCTTCGTGCACGGGCTGGGCGGCTCCTCCCAGAACTGGTCGGCCCTGATGCCGCTGCTGGCGGACACGCTCGACAGCGAGGCGGTCGATCTGCCCGGCTTCGGGGACTCCCCGCCGCCGGACGACGGCAACTACTCCATCAACGGACACGCCCGGGCGGTGGTCCGGCTGCTGGACGCCGGAGGGCGTGGTCCCGTCCATCTTTTCGGTAATTCTCTGGGCGGCGCCGTTGCCACCCGGGTCGCGGCCGTCCGGCCCGATCTGGTGCGCACCCTGACGCTGGTCTCCCCGGCCCTGCCCGAGATCCGGGTCCAGCGGCCCGCCGTGCCGACCGCCCTGCTCGCACTCCCGGGCGTCGCATCCCTGTTCGTCCGGCTCACCCGGAACTGGACCGCGGAGCAGCGCACCCGTGGCGCCATGGCACTCTGTTACGGCGATCCGGCACGTATCTCCGACGAAGCCTTCCGCCACGCGGTGGCCGAGATGGAGCGCCGGCTTGAACTGCCGTACTTCTGGGACGCCATGACGCGCTCGGCGCGGGGCATCGTCGATGCCTACACGCTGGGCGGACAGCACGGGCTGTGGCGCCAGGCCGAGCGGGTGCTCGCACCGACCCTGCTGGTGTACGGCGGACGGGACCAGCTGGTCTCGTACCGGATGGCGCGCAGGGCGTCCGCGGCCTTCCGTGAGTCGCGCCTGCTGACACTGCCCGAGGCGGGGCACGTGGCGATGATGGAGTACCCGGAGGCGGTCGCCCAGGCCTTCCGGGAACTGCTCGACGAACGTGGCAGGAGCTGATCCGGGGCGTGGGACGACACAGCCGAAAGGGCCCCGAGGCCACCCGGCCCGATACCGGGACCGCGACAGGTACCGGTGCGGAGCGCGGCACCGGCCGGCGCGGGCGGGACCCCGTCACACCGCCTCCGCGCGACGGGCACAGTCCGTTCGCCGAGGCCCCGCGGGTGCGCGGCGGCCACCCCGAACAGCGTGAACCGGGCGGCGGCTGGGGGACCGGGCCGCAGCCGGGACACGACGGCCGGAGGGACCCCGAGGGCCCCGGTGCCCAGGAGCTCTTCCGGGCCAGGCAGGACGCCATGGCGCGGCAGCGGGCGGCGCAGCAGGCGGCCGGGCGGCGCACGGCCGGGCCACAGACCGGCGGTGCCGCGCTGATACCGGGCCCGCGCAGGGAGTTCCTGGAGGCCTTCGACACCGCCCCCGGGCGTCCCGCGCCCCCGGCCCCGCCCGAGGAGCCGGCCCGGACCTCGATGGAGTCCGGCGGGCCCGACGAGGCGCCGGCCGGAGAGGACACCCCGCAGGCCAAGGGGGGCAAGGGCCGCGCGTTCACGGGGATCGCGGCCGCCGCCGTGACCACGGTGCTCGCGGTCGTGGTCGCCGGGCAGGTGGCACAGGACTCGGGGAGCGCGGGGGACGGCACGCGGAGCACGGGCGTCGACCGGCAGGACTCCGAGGACGCCTCCCGTTCGGTCGACCGGGCGACCCCGGAGGTGAAGCGGCAGGAGGTCAAGCCCCTGTCGTACGCGCAGAAGATGGCCACTGCCTTCCCGCTGGCACCGGACCTCAAGGCGTCCGGCAAGTTCGAGGCGGTGCCGGGGCTGGCGAAGGCTCCCGGACGGGGGGACAAGCACCGGTACCGGATCGACGTCGAACAGGGGATGGGCCTCGACGCGGGGCTGTTCGCCGAAGCGGTGCAGAAGACGCTGAACGACGACCGCAGCTGGGCGCACAACGGCGCCATGACCTTCGAGCGGATCTCCTCCGGCGAACCCGATTTCGTCATCACTCTCGCGAGCCCGGGGACCACGGGCGTCTGGTGTGCGAAGTCCGGCCTGGACACCACCGAGGACAACGTCTCCTGCGACTCCGCCGCCACCGACCGCGTGATGATCAACGCCTACCGCTGGGCGCAGGGTGCCTCGACCTTCGGGCCGGACAAGCTCCTGGCCTACCGTCAGATGCTGATCAACCACGAGGTCGGCCACCGGCTGGGGCACAACCACGTGAGCTGCCGCACCCCCGGCGCCCTGGCGCCCGTGATGCAGCAGCAGACCAAGACCCTGGATCTGGACGGCATCAAGTGCCGCCCCAACCCCTGGGTGTATCCGGGCAGCTGAACCGCCGACAGGCCGCACTCCGCCGGACCCGGGTTCGTCGCCCGCGTCCGGCCGTCGTGCGGCGGATCGGCGACCGGACGCCGGCTGACGGGTCGGGGCCGGAGCTGGCCGCAGCCTGACTGTGCGTCACCAAGCGCCCGCATATCGCAACAGAACGCGACTGGGGCGGGAAAGTTACGCCGGTTCACCCCTTTCGGTGGCGCGACGGACAACCGTCCGTCGCGCCGCCCGTGTATCCGCATACGGTCGTCCCGCTGTGAGTCGCCGGGCAACGGCGGCTGCCCACAAGGGAGATCGGGGGTGTGCTCGTGCGGATCGGACTCCTCACGGACGGTGGTTATCCGTATGCGACCGGTGAGTCCAGACTCTGGTGCGACCGCCTCGTGCGCGGTCTTCCCCAGCACGAGTTCGACCTCTTCGCCCTCAGCCGCTCCGCGGACCAGGAACAGCAGGGCTGGGTCAGACTCCCCGACCGGGTCGGCCGGGTGCGGACGGCGCCGATGTGGACGCACGAGGAGGACCCCCGGCACCCCGAGCGCCCCAGGGGCCTGGCGGGCAGGATCGCCACCGGCCTGGGCCGCTCGTACGGACGACGGGACCGGTGGCGTTTCACGGCGCACATGACGGCGCTCGTCGGCGCGGTCTGCGCCGGCGCGGAGGCAAGGCCGGAAAACGAGGAGGCCGGGCTCTTCACGGAAGCTCTCTACGGCCTCGCCGAACTGGCGCGGGAGCGCGGGGGGCTGCACCACGCCCTGCGCTCCGAGACGGCCGTACGCATCGTGGAGGCGGCCTGCCGTGCTCCCGGCACCGGGCGGACCGTCCAGGGCGCCACCGTCCCGGACTACCTCGCCTTCGTGGCCGAGCTGGAGCGCACCCTGCGCCCCCTCTCCCTCGACTGGTACGACGAGGACGGTCTCGGCGCGGTCGACCTCTGCCATGCGGCCTCCGGCGGCGCGGCCGCTCTGCCGGGGCTGCTGGCCAAACGCTTCTTCGGTGTGCCGCTGCTGGTGACCGAGCACGGCGTGCCGCTGCGGGCCCACTACCTGGCGGCGCCCGAAGCCCCTCTCGGTGCGCCGGTGCGCGCACTGCTGGCCAACTTCCACGGGCTGCTCGCCACCGAGATCTACCGGCAGGCCGCGCTGATCACCCCCGGTAACACCCATGTCCGCCGCTGGCAGGAGCGGTTCGGTGCCGACCGCGGCAAGCTGCGCACGGTCTACCCGGGCATGGAGGCCGGCCGGTTCCGGGCCGTGGGGGAGGGGGACGACGACGGTGGCCCCGGCACCCTGGTGTGGGTCGGACGGATCGAACCCGCCAAGGACCTGATCGCCCTGCTCCACGCCTTCGCCGAGGTGCGCAGGGCCGAGCCCGACGCACGGCTGCGCGTCTTCGGCGCACCCGTCCAGGGCGGCGAGGGCGACAGCTACCTCGCCCACTGCCGGGCGCTGGCCGCCCAGCTCTTCCCCGACGAGGCCACGGACGCGCACACCGTCGGCGACAACCCGGTCACCTTCGAGGAGATCGGCGGTCCCGAGGTGCCCGACCTCGCGGAGGCCTACGCCGCGGGCGGCGTCGTCGTGCTCTCCAGCGTCGTCGAGGGGTTTCCCATCAGCCTGGTCGAAGCGATGTTCTGCGGCCGGGCCACCGTCTCGACGGATGTGGGCGCCGTCGTCGAAGTCGTCGGCGGTACGGGGCTGGTGGTGCCCCCGCGGAACCCGCGGGCGCTCGCCGACGCCTGCGTCGCGCTCCTGCGCGACCCGGAGCGCCGCGCGCGCCTGGGCGCGGCGGCGCGCGCCAGGGCGCTCGAACTCTTCACCGTCGAGCAGAACCTCACGGCATTTCGCGGCATTTACCTCGACCTGGTGGGTCACGCCCCGGCCCGATGGGCGACGGTGCGGGACCCGCAGGATCCGGCCGGCCCGCCGCGCCCCTTCGCCACACCACCGGAGGCCCATGTGCTGGGTGCTCTGCCCGCCGGCCTGATGCCGGTGGCGCTGCCCGCCGGGGCCGTCGCGGGCGCCTCCCGGGTGCCGAGCTGGGCGCTCGGCGAGGAGAGCGTGTGCGCGGGCGCACGCGGGGCGGGTGAGGGCGATGCGTGACGGCACGAGCGGACGCGATCACGGAGGAGCCCCGATGGGTGGACCGAACGACACCCCGGACCAGGACGCCGGGGGCGGGCAGGCGGACGAGAGGCCGGGTGCGGTCCGTTCCGCGGTCCGGGCTCCCGAGATCGCCTACCACCCCGACCGCAGGCCGGTGGTCAGGCGCGGTCCGGCGGACCCCGTGAAGGCGCTGATGCACCGGCACCGGGACCTCTGCGAACGCGCCGTCGACCCGCTGGAGATCGCCGCCGGCCTGGAGGCGCACGGGCTCACCGACCGGACCGCCGCCCGCTACCGTCACCGTGACGTCTTCTCGCTCGCGGAGGAGCTCTACGCCCGCGTCCCCGGCGCGGGAAGAGCCGCCCCCCGCGACCCGGGACCGCAGCCGGACCCCGCCGACGAGGCGCGGGCCGGATGGACGCTCCCGGCGCTGCTCCCCGGCGCCGCCTGCCTCGCGACCGCCGGGACGCTCAGGGCGACCGAGGAGGTGCTCGGCGGCGGTGCCCGGCTCGCGGTGACCGCCGCCGGGGCGGTACTCGTCCTACTCGGGCTCCGGCTCGCCCTGCGCGGCGGCCCGCTGCGCGCCCCGGACGGCACCGGTGGCGTCTCGCTGTACGTCTGCTGGCTCCTCGGCTACGTCGTGTACGGCGACGACCTGCTCGCCCAGGTCATCAGCGGTGGACCAGACGGCCACTGGACCGCCGCACCCGCCCCCCTGCTCGGGCTCGCACTCGCCCTGGCCCCCGCGGCCTGGTGCGCCCACCTGTTCGCGGTGCACGCGCGCCGCCGGCTCGCCGGATCCCACGGCCTGTCGGACTTCGGCGCCGGTGTGCGCCCCCTGCTCTTCGGCGTCCTCGCGCTCTTCCTCTGCGCGCTGACCGTGCTGCTGCTCCTCGCCGACCTCGGCCACCCCGGCGCGGGAGGTCCTCCCGTGGGCCCTGCCGCCCTCGGCGCCCTGCTCTTCCTGGCCCGGCTGCTGGCCGTCCACGGCTTCCCCGAACCCGCCGCCACCGCACTCGCCGCCGCCTGCGCCGTCGAAGTGGCGGCCCCCTTCCTGGTCCTGGCCGGGCGGCTGCCCGGCCTCGGCCTCCTCGCCCGGCCGGTCGACGCGGTCGTCGTCGCGGCCGGACCCGGCGGCGTACCCGTACTCGCCTGCGGCATCGCCGCGTTCGGGCTGCTGGTCCACGCCTCGGTCACCCTCACCCGGGCATCCGCCCACGCCACGGCCTGACCGGGGCCCGCACCACCCCGCGGAGCCGACGCCGCGGGTCTCCCGTACCGCACACACCTTCCTCAAGGAGACACCGGACATGACCCCCCAATCCCCCGCACCGGCAGCTCGCCGTCGGCACCGAGGGGGCGCGCGATGAGGGTTCTGCTGCTCGGAGCGAACGGGTTCCTCGGGCGCTTCGTCGCCGACCGGCTGCTCGCCGACCCGGCCGTTCACCTCACGGCGCTCGGCCGCGGCGACGACGCCGACGTGCGCTTCGACCTCGCGGGCGGCAGCCCCGGAGCGCTCACCCGCTTCCTGGACGCCGTCCACCCAGGGGTCGTCGTCAACTGCGCGGGCGCCACCCGCGGCGGGGCCCGGGACCTGACCCGCCACAACACCGTCGCCGTGGCCACCGTCTGCGAGGCCATGCGGCGCAGCGGGTGCAGCGCACGGCTCGTCCAGGTCGGCTGCGCTTCCGAGTACGGGCCCTCGCAGCCCGGCTCGTCCACCGCCGAGGACGCCGTGCCCCGTCCGGGCGGCCCGTACGGCGTCAGCAAGCTCGCCGCCACGGAGCTGGTCCTCGGCTCAGGCCTCGACGCGGTCGTCCTGCGGGTCTTCTCGCCGGTGGGCCCCGGCACCCCGGCCGGCTCCCCGCTCGGCCGGCTCGCCGAGACCATGCGCCGCGCCATGCAGACCGGCGACCCCGAACTCAAGCTCAGCGGCCTCGGGGTGCAGCGCGACTTCGTCGACGTACGCGACGTGGCGCGTGCCGTGCACGCCGCCTCGCTCTCCGCCGCCCAGGGCGTCGTCAACATCGGCACCGGCCGGGCCGTGCGGCTGCGTGACGCCGCGTCGGTCCTCGCCAGGGTCGCCGGTTACGCCGGCGCGCTCCACGAGCTCGACACACCCCCCGGCAGGCTTCCCATCGGAGCCCCCCGCACCTCCTCGGAATCGGTCGTGGAGCACCTCGCCGCGACCCCGTCCCCCTACCCCGACGGCTGCGGTGCCTGGCAGCAGGCCGATGTCCGCACCGCGAGGGACCGGCTGGGCTGGCGGCCCCGCATCAATCTGGAGGAGTCCCTCGCGGACATCTGGATGGAGGCGGCGTGCCGTATCTGACCGGCACCGGCGCCACCCTGCGGACCGGCGGGGCGGAACAGCTCGGCGTCGGGGTGCCCGGATATGCGCACCCGCTGCTCGCACCCGCCGAATGGGCCGGGCTCAACCGGCCGGGCACGCCGCTGCACTGGGCCGTCCTCAACATCGACGACGGGCCGGGCGCCCGGCCCGACCCGCACTGCCTGGAGGCCGCCGGACGGCTGCGCAACGCCCGCGAGCGCGCTCTGCACGGGGAGGCGCCCGAGGACACCGTGCGAGCGTCCGGGGGCAGGCTGCTGGGCCACCTCGACCTGGCCTTCGGCGGCCGTCCGTTCGGCGAGCTGATCACCGACGCCCGGTCCTACATCGACTGGTACCGCGTCGGCGGCTTCTATCTGGACCGCTGCCCGGACGGACGCGACGGGCTCCAGGGGGTCCGCCGGCTGACCGGTACCCTCTCCGCGCTGCTGGCCGACAGCGACAGCGCGGACGAGGAGGGCGGGCGGCTGGTCCTGGGCCACGGCACCCACCCGCACCCGGGCTACGCCGAGGCCGCCGACCAGTTGGTCACCTTCCGGGGGCCCTGGACCGACTACCGCTGGTCCCAGGTGGCCGAGTGGACCGCCGCGTACGAACCGGGCCGCTTCGCGCACTTCGTCCACGGGGTCCCCCGCACCCACCTGGAGGAGGCCATGCGCATCGCCCGCTGGCAGGGCGCGGGCACGGTCTTCTTCACGGACCGGGACGACGCGAAGGGGCAAATCGACCCATTTAGGGCACTGCCCAGCTACTGGGACGAATTCGTCTCGCGGATCGGACCTGGTATCTCGGAATGAGGAGCGGCGTGGCAGTGTTACGGGAGAACAACCGTACGTAGATGAAGTACGTAGAAACCGACCACCTGCATTGTTGAGGTTCCTGTGTCGCTGCCACCCCTGGTCGAGCCAGCTGCTGAGCTCACCGTCGATGAGGTCCGCAGGTACTCCCGCCACCTGATCATCCCGGATGTCGGGATGGACGGACAGAAGCGGCTGAAGAACGCGAAGGTGCTCTGCGTCGGCGCCGGCGGTCTCGGCTCGCCCGCTCTGATGTACATGGCCGCGGCCGGTGTCGGAACGCTCGGCATCGTCGAGTTCGACGAGGTCGACGAGTCGAACCTGCAGCGTCAGGTCATCCACAGCCAGGCCGACATCGGCAAGTCCAAGGCCCAGTCGGCCAAGGAGACCGTGCAGGGGATCAACCCCCTGGTGAACGTGGTCCTTCACGAGGAGCGGCTCGAAGCCGAGAACGTGATGGACATCTTCGCCCAGTACGACCTGATCGTGGACGGCACGGACAACTTCGCCACCCGCTATCTCGTCAACGACGCCGCGGTCCTGCTGAACAAGCCGTACGTCTGGGGCTCGATCTACCGCTTCGACGGCCAGGCGTCCGTCTTCTGGTCCGAGCACGGGCCCTGCTACCGCTGCCTCTACCCGGAGCCGCCGCCCCCCGGCATGGTTCCCTCCTGCGCCGAGGGCGGTGTCCTGGGTGTGCTCTGCGCGTCCATCGGCTCCATCCAGGTCAACGAGGCCATCAAGCTGCTCGCCGGCATCGGTGACCCGCTGGTCGGCCGTCTGATGATCTACGACGCGCTGGAGATGCAGTACCGCCAGGTCAAGGTCCGCAAGGACCCCGACTGCGCGGTCTGCGGCGAGAACCCCACCGTCACCGAGCTCATCGACTACGAGGCCTTCTGCGGCGTCGTGTCCGAGGAGGCCCAGGAGGCGGCGGCCGGTTCCACGATCACTCCCAAGCAGCTCAAGGAGTGGATCGACGGCGACGAGAAGATCGAGATCATCGACGTCCGCGAGCCGAACGAGTACGAGATCGTCTCGATCCCGGGCTCCCGGCTGGTCCCGAAGAACGAGTTCCTGATGGGCACCGCCCTCCAGGACCTCCCGCAGGACAGGCGCATCGTCCTGAACTGCAAGACCGGCGTCCGCAGCGCCGAGGTCCTCGCGGTCCTCAAGTCGGCGGGCTTCGCCGACGCGGTGCACGTCGGCGGCGGGGTCATCGGCTGGGTCAACCAGATCGAGCCCGAGAAGCCGGTCTACTAGACCTGCGACGTGACGTACGAAGGGGCCGGCTCCCGCAGGAGCCGGCCCCTTCGCGCGTCCGGACGTCAGGAGCAGGTACGTCCGTCCGCCGGGACCTTTCCTTCGAGGAGGTAGGCGTCGACGAGGGAGGTCACGCACGCGCTCTCGCCGTAGGAGCCGTGCCCCTCGCCCTTGTTGGTCAGCAAGACGCCGACCCCCTCGCCCAGTTCGTCCGCCATCCGCCGCGCGCCCTCGTACGGAGTCGCCGGGTCGCCGGTCGTGCCGATGACCAGGATCGGGGCGGCGCCCGGGGCGCTCACCTCCGGGGTGTCGTGCTCCCCCTCGACCGGCCACCCCGCGCACCAGCCGGCCGTGTCCCAGGCCAGGAACGGGCCGAAGACCGGTGACAGCTCACGGAATTCGGGGAGCAGCCCCCGGGCCTCGGCAGCCGTGGGCCTCGCCCTGGCGTCGGCGCAGGAGATCGCCCGCTGGGAGTGGCTCTGGGTGTCGTAGTGCCCCTGTGCGTCGCGGCCGTTGTACGAGTCGGCCAGCCGGAGGAGTCCGTCGCCCGTGCCTCTGTTCTCCGCCTCGTCGAGTGCGGCCGTCAGGGTGGGCCAGCCGCTCTTGGAGTAGAGGGGGGCCACGATGCCGAGGACGGCGAGCGATGCGTTGAGCTCGCGCCCGGACGAGGTCGGCAGCGGGTCCTTGTCGATCCGCTCCAGCAGCCGCGCTGTCCGCCGGGTGCCGGCCGCCGGGTCCTGGCCGCGGTCCTTCAGATAGTTCTCCAGGGCCCGCTGGAATCCCGTCGCCTGATTGCGGGCGTGGCCCACCGAGTCGGCCGTCGGGTCGACGACGGCGTCCAGCACGACCCTTCCCACGGACTCCGGGAAGAGGTGCGCGTAGGTCCCGCCGAGCTCCGTGCCGTACGAGACGCCGAAGTACGAGAGCTTCTCGTCGCCGAGTGCCCGGCGGATCGCGTCCATGTCCCGGGCGGCGTTCACCGTGCCGACGTGGGGGAGCACCTCGGCGGAGAGACGCTCGCAGCCGGCGCCGAAGTCCCTGCCGTCCTCGATGAACGCGGCCTCCTCCGCCGGGGTGTCCGGGGTCATGTCGATCTCCCGGGAGGCCGTCTCCTGCTCCTCGTCGCCGCGGCAGCGGACCCCCGCGCTGGCCGCGACCCCGCGCGGGTCGAAGCCCACCAGGTCGTAGCGGGTGTTCAGCTCCCCGTACGAAGCGGCGGCGCGCGGCAGGATGCCGACTCCGGAGCCGCCGGGGCCGCCGAAGTTGAAGAGCAGTGATCCGAGCCGCTCGCTCCTGTCCGTGGCCGCCTTGCGGATCAGCGCGATGCCGATCGTCTCCCCGTCCGGCTCGGCGTGGTCCAGGGGAACGTCGAGGGTGGCGCACCGCCAGGCGGGGCCCGGCGCGGTGCCGCCCCCTGGGGCGTCGCAGCGCTTCCAGTCCAGGGGCCGGGACGGGCCGGACCCCCGGGACGAGGGCCCTGGGGCCTCCGGCGACGAGCCCTTGGACGACCGCGGTGGTGCCGGACCGTCGTCGCACCCCGTGAGGACCGCCGTCGTCAGCAGCAGGGCCGCCCCGGCGAGCGCCGCGCCTCCACGCGCCCGTCCACGCACGCGCATGTGTGCTCCCTCCCCGTGCCCGAAGGCCCTGTGCCCGAAGGCCCTGTGCCCGAAGGCCCCGTGCCCGGACCCGCCTGGGCGGTGGCCGGGCTGTCACCGATGTCCGGCCGTTCAACGAGCGGTCACTCGCAGACCGTTCCCGACTTCGGGACCTCACCTTCGAGCAGATAGGCGTCCACGGCCCGCTGCACGCAGGTGCTGCCGCCGTTGTACGCCCCGTGGCCCTCGCCCTTGTACGTCAGCTCCACCCCGACCCCCTTGCCGAGCTCGGCGGCCATCGCCTTCGCGCCGGCGTACGGCGTCGCGGGGTCCCCGGTGTTGCCGATGACCAGGATCGGGGCCGAGCCGGGCGCGCTGACGTCCGGGGTGTCCCAGGCGCCCGTGACGGGCCAGCCGGTACAGGACATCAGCCCCCAGCCGAGGTAGTCGCCGAACACGGGGGAGGCCTCGCGGAACGCGGGGAGCGCCTTCCTGGTCTGCTCCAGGGTGAACCGCTGCTTCGAGTCCGCGCAGTTGATCGCGGTGTTGGCGGCGTTCGAGTTGTCGTAGTGCCCGTCCTCGGAGCGGCCGTTCAGCGAGTCGGCGAGCGCGAGCAGCAGTCCGCCGTTCCCGCCGTCCGCCTCGTCGAGGCCCTGTTCGAGCAACGGCCAGGTCTCCTTGGAGTAGAGGGCGGACGCGATGCCGGTGGTGGCCTGGGTCTCGGTCAGCTTCCGGTCGCCGAGCCCTGGGACGGGCTTCTTCTCCAGCTTGGCCAGGAGAGCGGCGATCCAGTCCTGGACCTCCTTGGAGGTGGCACCCGGGAGCCTGCAGTCGTCGCGCTCGGCGCAGTCGGCGGTGAAGTTGTCCAGGGCGAGCTGGAAACCCTCCGCCTGGCCGAGCGAGGACTTGAGGGAGTCCTCCGTAGGGTCGACCACCGCGTCCAGGACGGCCCGGCCGACCCGCTCGGGGTAGAGATGGGCGTAGACGCCGCCCAGTTCGGTTCCGTACGAGATCCCGAAGTAGTACAACTTGTCGTCACCGAGCACCTGGCGCAGCAGATCCATGTCCCGGGCCGCGTTCGTCGTGCCGACGTAGGGCAGCTCGTCCCCGGAGTTCTCCTCGCAGTCCGCGATGTAGGACTTCTGGTCCTCGGCGAACGCCTTCTCCTCCTCGGCGTCGTCCGGCGTCCCGTCCTGCTCGTACCGCTTGTCCAGTGTGCTGTCGTCCGAGCACTCGACGCCCTCGCTGCGGCCGACCCCGCGCGGGTCGAAGCTCACCAGGTCGTAGCGGGTACGGAGCGCGTCGTAGGCGGTCCCGAACGACGGCAGCGTGGCGACACCGGAGCCCCCGGGGCCGCCGAAGTTGAAGATCAGCGAACCGATCCGCCGGTCCTTGTTCCGGGCGGCGGCACGGATCAGCGCCAGTTCGACGGTCCGGCCCCCCGGGTCCGCGTAGTCGAGGGGTACGTCGATGAAGGAGCACTCCCACGACGTCCCGCCCGGCAGCGGCGAGGGGGACGGGCCGCTGCCCTGGGCCTGGTTGGGGGCCGTGCACGGCTTCCAGTCGAGTTTCTGGGAGGACAGCTCCTCCGCCGTCGCCGTGGGGGAGGCCGTCGACGCGGCCGTCGGCCTCCCGCTCCCCGTACCTCCGTCGTCCCCGTCGTCCGAGCACGCCGCCAGGGGCAGCAGCACGGTGGCGGTGGCGGCGAGGGCGGCGGCACGCAGAGCGGGGGAGGTCCTCATGACCCCATCGTGCGGCGGCGCGCCGTGGACCGCGCGGGGCGTCGTCCATGCGAGTGGCGCGCCCTCGCGCGTGCGTTCTAAAGCTCTTCCTTGCGGGTCAGCTGGTTGAAGCAGATCCAGCCGGGAAGGACGGGCAGCCACAAGGTCATCACGCGGTACAGCAGCACAGCCGGCGCCGCGACCTCCTTCGGCAGGCCCACCGCGATCAGACCCAGGGTCAGCGCGCCCTCGACCGCCCCCATACCGCCCGGGGTCGGCGCCGCGGAGCCGATGGCGTTGCCCGCGAGGAAGACCACGGCGATGCTGGCGTAACTGAGCTGGGGGACGTCGGGACCGCTGAACGCGCGGATCGACGCGTCGAGGCACAGCACGAACAGCCCGGTCAGCAGCAGCATGCCGCCGATGCCGGTGATCAGCTTCTGCGGCCGCTGCACCACGTCGAGCATGCGGGGTACGACGCCGGCGAACAGCGACCGCACCCGGGTGACGACGAACTTCCGCAGGAACGGGATCGCGGTGACCACCAGCACGAGCACGGCGACCGTGAGCAGACCCGCGATGACCGTCCTGGACGGGGTGAGCGAGTCCGGCGTCTTCTCCGTGCCGGTCAGATAGCCGAACAGGGCGAGCAGCAGGATGTGGCAGCCGAGACCGAACAGCTGGGAGGCGCCCACACTCGCGACGGCGAGCCCCGGGCGCACCCCGGCGCGTTGCAGGAAGCGCGTGTTCAGCGCCACGCCGCCGACCGCCGCCGGCGCCACGATCTTCACGAACGACCCGGCCACCTGGGCCAGCACGGTCTTCCCGAAGGAGACCCGCTCGGGAACGAAGCCCAGCAGGCTCATGGCGGCGGCGACATAGCTCAGGGCGGAGAAGCCCAGCGCCGCCGCCACCCAGCCCCACTCCGCCTGCTCCACGACCGTGCCGAAGTCGGCCTCGGTGACCTGGGAGATCAGGAAGTACGCGGCGATGGAGCCCGCGATGAAGCTGAAGAGGGTGCGCGGTTTGATGCGCTCCAGCCGGACCGGCTCGACCGGTGCCTGCGGCCTGATCAGCAGCACCTGGCGGCGGATCTGGGCCAGCATGTCCTCCTCGCGGGCCTCTTCCAGGGCATCGTCCATCGCCCGCTTCTCGGCCTGCTTCTCCGTGCGCAGCGACTTGCGGACGGCCTTGCGGTCGCTGGTCTCCGAGCCGTGTTCCCGTGCCTTCCCCTGTTTCGCCGCCTGCGAGGCCTCCAGCACCGCCTCACGCTCGCGCTGCGAACGCTCCCGGGCGATTCTGCGCAGCGTCGCCCGGGTGGAGCGGCTCAGGGCGATCGGCTGGAGCAGCGGCAGGCAGTCCGCGACGGCGTCGGGCCCGAGCACGGCGAGCGCGCCCTCGACGGCCCGTTCGGCGCCCACGCGCAGCCCGGTCGTGGTGAGGAGCTGGGCGACGTCCATCCGCAGGACCAGGTCACCGGCGGCGATCTCGCCGCCCCGCAGGTCGGTGACGAACACCGTGCCTGACCCGTCCACCAGAATGGCGTCCCCGGTCAGCCTGCGGTGCGCGATCCGGCGCGACTGGAGCGCCTTCACCTGCCGCCAGGCACCCCGCACCAGGTCGTCGGTGATCTCCTCGTCCTCCATCGCGTCCAGCGAGCGCCCGCCGATGTGCTCGTACACGAGCATCACGGCGTCGGGGCCGAGCTCGGACGTGGCGATCAGCTTGGGCGCGTTGGCCCCCGCGGCGATCGCCGCGTACGCGAGGAGCGCCTCCTGCTCCAGGGCCTGGCGCAGGGACAGGATGGAGCGGCGCTGGGTGATGCTGCGCAGGGTCAGCCTGCGCCACACCCGGTAGAAGAACCCCTGGGCCTGCTGTTCACGGTCGACGACCGTGACGTCCAGCGGTGGTCCGTCCTCCAGGGTCACCAGATAGCGGCGGCCCCGGTCGCTCTGGTCGACGTTGTCGGGAACGTCCTCCGTGCGCATCGCGGCGACCGGGCGGAAACCGACGTGGCGCAGACCGGCCATCAGGTGCTGGCCGGTCGGACGGACGTTCGGCGAGCCGACCGCGTACAGGGTGCCGTACGCCACGGTCCAGCCGATCAGCACGGTCAGGACGATCGAGAACGGGGTGGTGTAACCGCCGACCAGCATCGCGAAGGCGTCCAGGAGGAGCACCACCCACAGGACGACCCGCCAGCGCGGTCTGCGGGCCATCCCCACCGCCGTCATGTAGGCGATGACGGGAGCGAGATAACCGTGCACGGGGTCGGTGAGCGCGTCGCCGGGCTGGGGCTGGGTCAGCGCGTCCCGGATCGTCCCGGACGCCGACCTGGCGACCCACAGGTCGGTGGCCAGGGTCACCCCGTGCGCCAGTACGGCGGCGAGCACCCCGTCCGCGATCCGCAGCCCGTCGCGTTTCACCAGACGCTCGATCGCGAAGGCGACCGGCACGAGGAGCACGGCGATGCTGGACACCAGGCCCGCGAGCTTGATCAGCAGATCGGGGGCCTGGTCGGTGCCCTTGGAGATGTCGTCCTCGAGGCCGGTGGTGGTCCCCTGGGCGAACGCGGCGATGGAGAACAGCAGAGCGATCGCGAGGACCCCGACGAGGAGCCTCAGCAGATCGGAGGGGCGGTGGACCCGGGCGGGCAGCAGGGGTTCGTCGCCGGACACGCGGTCCGTCAGGTCCGTGCCGGCCGACGCGAGTGTCGAGCCCGCCAGGTGCTCCCCGGGGGCCTCTTGCGGCGTCTTCGGAGTCGCTTCGGACGACGCGGGGGTCTTCCCCGCACCTGGTGTGCCGGGGGCGCCGGGCGCGTCCGGGCGCGGCTCGGCGTCAGAGGCGCCCGCCGCCTTCGGTGGCTGCACGCCCTGCTCCTTAGCCTCTGACGAATCTTCGTGTTCTCGTATCACCGGTCACCGCCCGCATGATGGTGGCACGGCCTGCAGACAGAGGGGGGCATCAGGGTGCATTGCGCGGGCGCGATGCGCAACATACGCGGCCCCGCCGCCGCGCGCGCGGTGTGTGAGCGGAACCACGCCGCAGGGCCCCGGCTGTCGGTGGCGTACGGCAGGATGGGGCGGATGAGCGAAGACCGGACGAGAGGCAGCGGCCGGACCGGGGACGTGCCGCCCCGCCCCGTGACCGCCGAGCTGCCCGTCTACGCCGAGCGGGTCCTGGACGTGGCGGACCTGATCCCGCCCGGCCGGGTCATGACGTACGGCGATGTCGCGGAGTGGCTCGGTGACGGCGGGCCGAGGCAGGTCGGCCGGGTGATGGCCCTGTACGGCTCCGCGGCGCCCTGGTGGCGTGTCGTGCGCGCCGACGGGCTGCTGCTGCCGGGCCATGAACTGCGCGCGCTCGGCCACTACCGCGAGGAGGGCACTCCACTGAGAGTGGCCCCGCGCGCCGCGGAAGGGCATGTCCCGCGCCTCGACATGAAGCGCGCCAGATGGGACGGCGTGACCGGTGGCCCGGGCGACGAAGTTCACATCTGACAGCTTCCGCCCTCGTGCCCCGCCGGGACAGGCGGCCGGCCGGTGAGCGGGGCGCGTCGACGGTCCCGCGTGTGACGGGCGACGCGCCGCACCACCCGCTGTCCGCCTCGCCGCTGGCGTAGCGTCGTCCACACGCGGCACGCTCCGCTCCCTCATCCGTCCGTCCGTTCCCGTCCCGGCCGCCCCTCACCCGGGACCCGTAGGACACCAGCAGCCGTCACACCCGGGCCGCACCCCATGGGCCGGCCACCGCGCAGACCCCGTACACCCACCAGGACCGGCGAACCACGTGAGCTCCTCCTCCACCACCCGGAACAGCCCGCACCGTCAGGCACGGCGGCGGGCCCCGGGCGCGTACCGGCTCGTGCGCACGCCGCCGGGATCCGTGGACCCCCCTCTCCTGGACGCACCGCAGCGGGCCGTGGTTGACCACCGGGACGGCCCGCTGCTGGTCCTCGCCGGACCCGGCACGGGCAAGACCACGACGCTGGTCGAGACGGTGGCCCGGCGGGTGGCCCGCGGGACCGACCCCGCGCGCATCCTCGTCCTCACCTTCAGCCGCAAGGCGGCGGTCGAACTCCGCGACCGGATGGCCGCCCGCCTCGGCGGCACCCGGGGTCCGCAGGCCACCACCTTCCACTCGTACTGCTACGCCCTCGTCCGCGCCCACCAGGACGCCGACCTGTTCGCCGATCCGCTGCGCCTGCTCTCCGGGCCCGAGCAGGACGTCACCGTCCGTGAACTCCTGGCCGGACAGCTCGGCCTGGAGCAGGCGGGTCTCGCCCATGTGCGCTGGCCGGACGAGCTGCGCGCGTGCCTGACCACCCGGGGCTTCGCCGACGAGGTGCGCGCAGTGCTGGCCCGCAGCCGCGAGCTGGGCCTGGGACCGGACGCGCTGGCCGCCTTCGCCCGCCGCACGGGCCGTCCCGACTGGAGCGCCGCCGCCCAGTTCCTCGCCGAGTACCTGGACGTCCTGGACGCCCAGGGTGTCCTCGACTACGCGGAACTGGTCCACCGGGCGGTCCTGCTCGCCGAACGGCCCGAGGTGGCGGCAGAGCTGGCCCGGAGCTACGACGTGGTCCTCGTCGACGAGTACCAGGACACGGACCCCGCCCAGGTGCGGCTGCTGCACGCGCTGGCCGGGAACCAGGGCGGCGCCGCGCCGGGCACCGGCGGCGGCCGGACGCTGATCGCCTTCGGCGACCCCGACCAGTCGATCTACGCCTTCCGTGGCGCCGATGTGAACGGCATCCTCGACTTCCCGGACACCTTCCGCCGTGCCGACGGGGCGCCCGCACCCGTCGGGGTGCTCACCACCTCCCGCCGCTCCGGCGCGAAGCTGCTCCAGGCCACCCGGCTGCTCACCCGCCGGATGCCGCTCACCCGTCTGCCCTCGGCCAAGGTCCGCGCCCACCGCGAGCTGTCCGCCGTGCGCGGAGGCGGCCGCGTCGAGACGTACACCTATCCGACGCCCTCCACCGAGCTGGAGAACATCGCCGACCTGCTCCGGCGCGCGCACCTGGAAGAGGGCGTGCCCTGGAGGGACATGGCGGTCCTCGTACGCGCCGGCGGACGTTCGATCCCGGCCGTGCGCCGGGCGCTCAGCTCAGCGGGAGTCCCTCTCGAGGTGGACGGCGACGATCTCCCGCTCCGCCACGAGCCGGCGGTCGCCCCGCTCCTGACCGCCCTGCGCACCGTCGCCACGGCGGCCATGCACCCCGCGGCGCCCGAGGACCCAAACGACGGGGCCGGGGCCGGCGGGGAGGCGGGCGGCACGCACCCGGACGACGGGGCCACCGGGGAGGCGCGCGGCACGCTCGACACCGAGACCGCCCTCGCCCTCCTCACCTCGCCCCTCGGCTCCATGGACGCCGCCGACCTGCGCCGTCTCGGCCGGGCCCTGCGCGACGAGGAGCGGGCCGCCGGGAACCGCGTACCGCCGCCGTCCGGGGAGCTGCTGGCCCGGGCGCTCACCGAGCCCGAGCGCCTGGCCACACACGATCCGGCGTACGCCCGCGGAGCGCAGCGGCTCGGCGCGCTCCTGCGGAGGGCCCGTGAACTCCTGGAGAGCGGCGGCACCGCGGAGGAGGCCCTGTGGACCCTGTGGAACGGCACGCCCTGGCCCGGCCGGCTCGAGCGGGCGGCCCTGCGCGGCGGTGCGGGCGGCCGGAACGCCGACCGGGACCTCGACGCCGTGTGCGCCCTCTTCGACACCGCGGCACGCGCCGAGGAGCGCACCGGCGGACGCGGCGCGCTCAACTTCCTGGAGGAGGTCGACGCCCAGGACATCGCCGCCGACACCCTGTCCCGGCGATCCGTGCGGCCCGACGCCGTACGCCTGATGACCGCGCACCGCTCCAAGGGCCTGGAGTGGCGCCTGGTGGTCGTCGCCGGTGTCCAGGAGGGGCTCTGGCCCGACCTGCGCCGCCGGGGGTCGCTCCTGGAGGCGGACCGCATCGGGCGCGACGGTCTGGCCGAGCCGCTCACCCCGGGGGCGCTCCTGGCCGAGGAGCGCCGCCTGTTCTACGTGGCCGCGACCCGGGCCCGGGAGCGCCTGATCGTCACCGCCGTCAAGGCGCCCGCCGACGACGGCGACCAGCCGTCCCGTTTCCTCACCGAGCTCGGAGTCGAACCCCGGGACGTCACCGGGCGCCCCCGCCGCCCGCTCGCGGTCGCCTCGCTCGTCGCCGAACTCCGGGCGACGACCGTCGACCCCGCCGCCTCGGAAGTCCTGCGCGACGCCGCCGCGCAACGGCTGGCCCGGCTCGCGGCCCTCAGCGACGACGAGGGCCGGCCGCTCGTGCCCGCTGCCCACCCGTACCGCTGGTGGGGGCTGGACGAGCCGACCCGCTCCGAGGTCCCGCTGCGCGACCGGGACCACCCCGTCCCGCTCTCCGGGAGCGCCCTCGACCAGCTGGCCAACACCTGTGCCCTCCAGTGGTTCCTGGGCCGGGAGGTCAAGGCCGACGCCCCGGCGACGGCGGCCCAGGGCTTCGGCAACGTGGTCCACGTCCTCGCGGACGAGGTGGCCTCCGGGCGGACGGGCGCCGATCTGGACGTCCTGATGGAGCGCCTGGACTCCGTGTGGGACGGCCTGGTCTTCGACGCGCCCTGGAAGTCGCAGCAGGAGAAGGACCAGGCACGCGACGCACTGGAACGGTTCCTGCGCTGGCACGTCATGGACCGCGGGGGCCGCACCCCCACGGCGAGCGAACACGACTTCGACGTCACCCTGGAAGCCGGCGAGTACGCCGTACGCATCCGGGGCTCCATGGACCGGGTCGAACAGGACGCCGAGGGCAGGGCGTACGTCGTCGACTTCAAGACCGGCAAGGGGGCGCCGACCAAGGAAGAGGTGGCGTCCCACCCCCAGCTCGCCGTGTACCAGCTGGCGGTCAGGGAAGGTGCCGTCGACGAGGTCTTCGACGGCCGCCGTCCCGACGCCGGCGGCGCCGAGCTCGTCCAGCTGCGCCAGCCCGCCCCCAAGAAGGAGGGCGGCGACGCCCTTCCCAAGGTGCAGGCGCAGGAACCCCTCTCCGGGGAATGGGTCTCCGGCCTGCTGGCCACGGCGGCCGGGCGGGTCCTGGACGAACGGTTCACCCCCACGACCGGTCAGCACTGCACCCACTGCGCCTTCAAGGCGTCGTGCAGCGCACAGCCCGAGGGCCGGCAGATCATCGAATGATCTTCCCGGTGGAATCCGGGCGGGGCCGCGTTGTCGGCGGGGCCGGTTAGCCTCTCTGGAGTGTCCTCCCGTATCACCGATCCCGAGCAGCTCAAGGAGCTCCTGGGGATTCCCTTCACCCCGGAGCAGACGGCCTGCATCACCGCGCCGCCCGCCCCGCAGGTGATCGTGGCCGGAGCCGGCTCGGGGAAGACCACCGTGATGGCCGCCCGGGTCGTCTGGCTGGTCGGGACCGGGCAGGTGGCCCCGGAGCAGGTCCTCGGCCTGACCTTCACGAACAAGGCCGCCGGTGAGCTCGCCGAGCGGGTCCGCCGGGCCCTCGTCGCCGCCGGGGTCACCGACCCGGACGTCATCGACCCGGACAACCCCCCGGGCGAACCCAGCATCTCCACCTACCACGCGTTCGCCGGACGGCTCCTCACCGACCACGGCCTGCGGATAGGGCTCGAACCCACCACCCGGCTCCTCGCCGACGCCACCCGCTACCAGCTCGCCGCCCGGGTGCTGCGCGAGGCCCCCGGCCCGTACCCGGCTCTCACCCGGTCCTTCCCGACCCTCGTCAGCGACCTGCTGGCCCTGGACGCCGAGCTCGCCGAACACCTCGTACGGCCCGAGCAGCTCGCCGAGTACGACACTGAGCTGCTCCACACCCTGGAGACGGCCAGGCTCACCAACGCCGAGCTGCGCAAGCTTCCCGAGACCGCGGAGGCCCGCCGCGAACTCCTCCAGCTGACCCGGCGCTACCGGGAGGCCAAGCGCAGCCGGGACCTCCTCGACTTCGGCGACCAGATCGCCCTCTCCGCCGAGCTGGCGCTCACCCGGCCCGAGGTCGGCGCCATCCTCCGCGACGAGTTCCGGGTGGTCCTGCTCGACGAATACCAGGACACCTCCGTGGCGCAGCGACTGCTCCTGGCCGCGCTGTTCGGCGGGGGCGGCGGGAGCGGCACGGCGGGCCACGCCGTCACCGCCGTCGGTGACCCCTGCCAGGCGATCTACGGCTGGCGCGGCGCCTCCGTGGCCAACCTCGACGACTTCCCGCACCACTTCCCGCACGCCGACGGCACCCCGGCCAGCCGCTACTCCCTCAGCGAGAACCGCCGCAGCGGCGGCCGCCTCCTCCATCTCGCCAACGGCCTCGCCGAACCCCTGCGCGCCATGCACGAGGGCGTCGAGGCGCTGCGGCCCGCACCTGGAGCGGAGAGGGACGGCATGGTCCGGTGCGCCCTCCTGCGCACCCACGCCGAGGAGATCGACTGGCTCGGCGACGCGCTCGCCCATCTCGTGCGGACGGGGACGGCGCCCGGGGAGATCGCCGTCCTGTGCCGGACCGCCGGAGACTTCCCCCGCATCCAGGCCGCCCTGGTCGCCCGGGACATCCCGGTGGAGGTCGTCGGCCTGTCCGGGCTGCTGCACCTCCCCGAGGTCGCGGACCTCGTCGCCGTCTGCGAGGTCCTCCAGGACCCCGGGGCCAACGCCTCCCTCGTCCGGCTGCTCACCGGGCCGCGCTGGCGCATCGGACCCCGGGACCTCGCCCTCCTGGGGCGCCGCGCCCGCCTCCTCGTCCACCGCTCCACCGCCGGCGACGACGCAGACCCGGACCGGCGCCTGGCCGAGGCCGTCGAGGGCATCGACCCCGCCGAGGTGATCTCGCTCGCCGACGCCCTCGACACCTTCCTGGAGTCCGGCGGGTCCGAGGACGACCAGCTGCCCTTCTCGGCCGAGGCGCGCGTCCGCTTCGCCCGTCTCGCCGCCGAGCTCCGCGACCTCCGCCGCTCGCTGGCCGACCCCCTCATGGACGTACTGCACCGCGTCCTCGCGACCACCGGCCTCGAGGTGGAGCTCTCCGCGTCGCCGCACGCCCTGGCCGCACGCCGTCGTGAGACCCTCGCCAACTTCCTGGACGTCGCGGCGGGCTTCGCCGCGGTGGACGGGGACGCGACCCTGCTCGCCTTCCTCGGCTTCCTGCGGACCGCCGCGCAGTACGAGAAGGGCCTGGACAACGCCCTGCCCGGCGGCGAGAACACCGTGAAGGTCCTCACCGCCCACAAGTCCAAGGGACTGGAATGGGACGTCGTCGCCGTCCCCGGCCTCGTCGGCGGGCAGTTCCCCAGCACACGGTCCCGGGACGCCTGGACCTCGCAGTCCCACGTCCTCCCGCACGCTCTGCGCGGAGACGCGGCCACGCTGCCCGCCCTCGGCTCCTTCGACGCCAAGGGCCTCAAGGCGTTCAAGGAAGAGCTGAAGGGCCACCAGCACACCGAGGAGCTGCGCCTCGGCTACGTCACCTTCACCCGCCCCCGCAGCCTGCTGCTCGGCTCCGGCCACTGGTGGGGCCCGTCCCAGAAGAAGCCCCGCGGCCCGTCCGTGTTCCTGGACGCGCTGTACGAGCACTGCGCGGCCGGCCACGGCGAGATCGAGACCTGGGCGGACGAACCCGGTGAGGACGAGGAGAACCCGGCGCTCCAGGAGACGGACGCCGACCAGGCCTGGCCGCTCCCGCTCGACGGCACCGCCATGGCCCGCCGCCGCGCCGCCCGGGACACGGTGCTGGCACACCTGGAGGCCCTGGCGGCCACGCCCGTACCGGATGTGTACGAGGCACAGGATTGGCCCCAGCACGACGAGCCCCCCTACGAGGACGAGGAGCCGCCGTACGACGACGAGCCCCCGTTCGACGACGAGGAGCCGCCGTACGACGAGACCGACGCCCCTTACGACGATCCGCTCCCGGACGGCGAGCCCGCCGCGTCCGCCGCGGGGGCCCTGCCGCCGGACGGCGGCCCGGGTCCGGACGGTGCCGGCGCGGCTCCGCACGGCGCGGCCCCCATCCCGCACGTACCGGCCGCCCGCGCCCCGGCGGACGAGGCCCTCACCCCGGAGGAGTCCCGCACCCTCGCCTCCTGGGACCGGGACCTCGACGCCCTCGCCGGTGAGCTGCGCCGCGCCCGCGCGGCCGTGCGGGACGTCGTCGTACCGGCCACGCTCTCCGCCACCCAGCTCCTGCACCTCGCCGACGACCCCGACGGCTTCGCGCGGGAACTCGCCCGCCCCATGCCCCGCCCCCCTCAGCCGGCCGCCCGCCGGGGGACCCGCTTCCACGCCTGGGTGGAGTCCCGGTTCGAGGAGCTGCCCCTGCCCATGCTGGGCCCGGACGAACTCCCCGGGGGCGACGAAAGCGACGCGGAGATCGCCGACGAGCGTGACCTCGCCGACCTCAAGGAGGCCTTCGAGCGCACCGCGTACGCCCGGCGCACTCCGTACCGCGTCGAGACACCGTTCCAGATCACGCTCGGAGGCCGGGTTGTCCGCGGCCGGATCGACGCGGTCTACCGCACGGGAGACACGTACGAGATCGTCGACTGGAAGACCAGCCGGCACCGCACGGCCGACCCGCTCCAGCTCGCCGTCTACCGGCTGGCGTGGGCCGAACTGCACGGGCTGCCCCTGGAAGCGGTCGAGGCGACCTTCCTGTACGTGCGCACCGGCGAGACGTCCCGGCCCACCGGGCTGCCGGGCCGGGAGGAGCTGGAGAAGCTCCTGCTGGACGAGCCACCTCCCCAGGGCCGATAGGCTCATAAGCATGAGCGACACCCCGGACAGCGCCGTCCGTACGTACACCGAGCAGCACCGCGCGGCCTTCCTCGACGATCTCGCCGAGTGGCTGCGCATCCCGTCCGTCTCCGCCCAGCCGGAGCACGACGGGGACGTACGGCGCAGCGCCGAGTGGCTGTCCGCCAAGCTCGCGGAGACCGGGTTCCCGGTCACCGAGATCTGGGAGACGCCCGGCGCTCCGGCGGTCTTCGCCGAGTGGCCCTCGGAGGATCCGGACGCGCCCGTCGTCCTCGTCTACGGCCACCACGACGTGCAGCCCGCCGCCCGTGAGGACGGCTGGAGCAGCGACCCGTTCGACCCGGTGATCCGCGACGGCAGGATGTACGGACGCGGTGCCGCCGACGACAAGGGCCAGGTGTTCTTCCACACACTCGGTGTCCGCGCCCACCTCGCCGCGACCGGCCGCACGACTCCCGCCGTGCACCTCAAGCTCCTGGTCGAGGGTGAGGAGGAGTCGGGCTCCCCGCACTTCCGCGCGCTGGCCGAGGAGCGGTCCGCCCGCCTGGCGGCCGACGCCGTGATCGTCTCCGACACCGGCATGTGGGACGAGAACACCCCCACCGTCTGCACCGGCATGCGCGGCCTCGCGGAGTGCGAGATCGAGCTGCACGGCCCGGACCAGGACATCCACTCCGGGTCCTTCGGCGGCGCGGTGCCCAACCCCGCGACCGCGCTCGCCCGCCTCGTCGCCGCCCTCCACGACACGGAGGGCAGGGTCGCGGTGCCCGGCTTCTACGACGGCGTCGCCGAGCTCACCGAGACCGAGCGTGACCTCTTCGCCGAGCTGCCCTTCGACGAGGACGTGTGGCTGCGCACGGCCGCCTCCCACGCCGCCGCGGGCGAGGCCGGCTACTCCACCCTCGAGCGCGTCTGGGCCCGCCCCACCGCCGAGGTCAACGGCATCGGCGGCGGTTACCAGGGGGCGGGCAGCAAGACCGTCGTCCCCTCGTCCGCCCTGGCGAAGCTGAGCTTCCGGCTGGTCGCGGGTCAGGACCCGGAGCGGATCCAGGAAGCGGTCCGCACCTGGGCCGAGGCTCGCGTCCCCGCCGGGGTCCGGCACAGGATCACCTTCGCGCCCGCCACCCGCCCCTGTCTGACGCCCCTGGACCACCCCGCCCTCCAGGCGGTGGCCCGCGCCATGGGGCGGGCCTTCGGGACGAAGATCCTCTTCACCCGCGAGGGAGGCTCGGGCCCCGCCGCGGACCTGCAGGACGTGCTCGGCGCGCCGGTCCTGTTCCTGGGCATCTCCGTACCCTCCGACGGCTGGCACGGTCCCGACGAGAAGGTCGAACTCGATCTCCTCCTCAAAGGCGTGGAGACCGCCGCCCACCTGTGGGGCGAGCTGGCCGACGCACTCCGCTGAATCTCTGAACGCCCGATCCACCCCCGGGGGAGTAGGAAGCACCTGTGAGCACCTTCGACAACGCCACCGCAGACCGCCCGATCGGTCTCACCGCGCCCAGCGGCATCGACCGCGCGGCGCACCACCGGCTCGACGAGGCCTGGCTCGCCGCGGCCTGGAGCCACCCGACGACCAGAGTCTTCGTCGTCTCCGGGGGGCAGGCGCTCATCGACGACACCCCCGACGGCGGCACCGAGCTGGTCATGACACCCGCCTTCGAGGCGCCCGTCACCGAGACCCACCGCTACTTCCTGGGTACCGACGAGAACGGCGTACGCTACTTCGCGCTCCAGAAGGACTCCCTCCCGGGCCGCATGGACCAGTCGGCCCGCCCCGCCGGTCTCCGCGAGGCCGGAATGCTCCTCGGCCCGCGTGACGCCGGACTGATGGTGCACGCGGTGGCCCTGGAGAACTGGCAGCGGCTGCACCGCTTCTGCTCACGGTGCGGCGAGCGCACCGTCATCGCGGCGGCCGGGCACATCCGCCGCTGCCAGGCGTGCGGGGCGGAGCACTATCCGCGTACCGACCCCGCCGTGATCATGCTGGTCACGGACGACCAGGACCGTGCCCTGCTGGGACGGCAGGTGCACTGGCCCGAGGGCCGCTTCTCGACCCTCGCCGGGTTCGTCGAGCCGGGTGAGTCGATCGAGCAGTCCGTCGCCCGCGAGGTGTTCGAGGAGGCCGGGATCGTCGTCGGCGAGGTCGAGTACATCGCCAGCCAGCCCTGGCCGTTCCCGTCCAGCCTGATGCTCGGCTTCATGGCGCGTGCCACCTCCTTCGAGATCGACGTGGACGGCGAGGAGATCGAGGAGGCCCGCTGGTTCTCCCGCGAGGAGCTGACAGCCGCCTTCGACTCGGGCGAGGTGCTGCCCCCGTTCGGCGTCTCGATCGCGGCGCGGCTGATCGAGCTCTGGTACGGCAAACCGCTCCCGAGGCCGGGCACCACCGGCTGACGGTCCGGGCGGGCACGGTGACGATCACCGGAACGCACAGCCCGCCCGGGGCCGCTTCAGGGCAGAGCCAGCAGCATCACGTCGTGGAGATCCGCGCTCGCCCCCCACGGCCGGGACTCGCCGACCTTGCGATATCCCCACGCCCGGTAGGCGGCCGACGCCGCCTCGCCGCGCGGGTGGACGTTCAGCAGCACCCGCTCGGCCCCTACGCCGTCGAGCAGCGCCCCGTGGAGACGACGCGCGACGCCCCGCCCACGCCACGGCCCCCGCACGGCGAGCTCCATGAGCCCGAAGGTCCGGCGCCCGTCCTCGCGCCGCATGTCCTCGGGCACGGGCTCGGTCAGTTCGTCCCACCACACCGCACGGGGGCCGAGCGTGATGCCGTACGCCATGCCGACGGGCTCGCCGTTCTCGGAGCGGGCCAGGGCGGCGCGGAACGTGCGGTCGCGGGCCTGGACGGGGAAGCGGCGGAAGGCGGCGGCGACATCTTCCTCGCCCTCGTCGTAGGGAGGCTCGGCGAAGGCCTCGGCGTAGACCGTCCTGAACGCCTCCTCGGCCCGGACCGCGGCAGAACCGTCCATCCGCTGTATCCCGACGGCCCCTTGCCGTGTCATGTGATCCCCCTCCCTTCGGCGGCCCCGCTGTCCGCCCGCCCCGTACTCGGCGCGCCGGAACTCCTGGGCAGGACCGGGATACACGAAACCCCCGACCAGCTCCAGGCCGATCAGGGGTTGTGCGCGCGTCACGCCCGGTCAGACGCCGAGCGCCTGCTTCACCTGCGCGAGGCTCGGGTTCGTCATGACGACCTCGGAGCCTCCCTGCTCGGGAACCACCAGAACCGTCGGAACCGTCTGGTTTCCGCCGTTCGCCTTCTCGACGAAGGCCGCCGAGTCCGGGTCCTGCTCGATGTTGACCTCGGTGTACGCGATGCCTTCGCGGTCCATCTGCCCCTTGAGCCGGCGGCAGTAGCCGCACCATGTGGTGCTGTACATCGTCACAGTGCCCGGCATGTCGTCGGCGCTCCTTCGTCTTGTCCGTCCGGATGCGGGACCGTCCGTACGCGCACGTTCCCGCATGGAGGGAACGCACGGGATCTGACCACCATTCCCGGCGGTCCCCGGCCGGTATGACGAACGGCACCCCCTGTGGACAACCGCCGCGGCGGCCCCTCGCGACCTGGCAGCATGGCAGGGTGACAGCAGCAACGCATTCCACCCTCTTCCCACAGGTCCCCGACTCCGCGGACGCCGTGCTGGACGGGCTCGACCCCGAGCAGCGCGAGGTCGCGCTGGCCCTCGGCGGACCCGTGTGCGTGCTGGCCGGAGCCGGGACGGGCAAGACGCGGGCGATCACGCACCGCATCGCGTACGGGGTGCGGGCCGGGATCCTCCAGCCGACCACCGTGCTCGCCGTCACCTTCACCAACCGGGCGGCCGGAGAGATGCGGGGCCGGCTCCGCCAGCTCGGAGCAACGGGTGTCCAGGCCCGTACGTTCCACTCCGCGGCCCTGCGCCAGCTCCAGTACTTCTGGCCGAAAGCAGTCGGTGGCGATCTTCCACGCCTGGTGGAGCGCAAGGTCCAGCTCGTCGCCGAGGCCGCGGCCCGCTGCGGCGTCCGGCTCGACCGCAACGAACTGCGGGACACCACCAGCGAGATCGAGTGGGCCAAGGTCACCCAGACCGTCCCCGCCGACTATCCGGCCGCGGTGGCCAAGACACAGCGGGACGTCCCGCGCGACCCGGCCGAGCTCTCGCAGATCTACGCGATGTACGAGCAGCTGAAGCGCGACAGGTCGGTGATCGACTTCGAGGACGTGCTGCTGCTCACCGTCGGCATCCTCCAGGACCGCCACGACATCGCCGAACACGTGCGCCGTCAGTACCAGCACTTCGTCGTCGACGAGTACCAGGACGTCAGCCCGCTCCAGCAGCGGCTGCTCGATCTCTGGCTGGGCGACCGGGACGATCTCTGCGTCGTCGGCGACGCCGGCCAGACCATCTACTCCTTCGCCGGCGCCACCCCCGACCACCTGCTGAATTTCCGCACCCGTCATCCGGACGCGACGGTGGTCAAGCTGGTGCGCGACTACCGCTCCACACCCCAGGTCGTCCACCTGGCCAACGGCCTGCTGAGTCAGGCCAGGGGCCGGGCGGCCGAACACCGGCTGGAGCTGGTCTCCCAGCGGGCCAAGGGCCCCGAACCCGTCTACACGGAGTACGCGGACGAGCCCGCCGAGGCCGAGGGCACCGCCCGCCGGATCCGTGATCTGATCGCCGCCGGCGTTCCGGCCGGCGAGATCGCCGTGCTGTACCGGGTCAATTCCCAGTCCGAGGTCTACGAGCAGGCACTCGCGGACGCGGGCGTGCCCTACCAGCTGCGCGGCGCCGAGCGCTTCTTCGACCGGCCCGAGGTGCGGGAGGCGGGCGTCGCCCTGCGCGGTGCCGCCCGCGCGGGAGGAAACGACGCGCTGCTCGACGGCGCCGACGACCTGCCCTCCGAAGTGCGGGCGGTGCTCTCCACCAAGGGATGGACCTCCAAGCCCCCGGCCGGCTCAGGAGCCGTGCGGGACCGCTGGGAGTCCCTCGCCGCCCTGGTGCGTCTCGCCGAGGACTTCGAACAGGCCAAGCCGGGAGCGACGCTCTCGGATCTCGTCGCCGAGCTCGACGAGCGGGCCGCAGCCCAGCACGCGCCCACGGTCCAGGGCGTCACCCTGGCGTCGCTGCACTCGGCGAAGGGCCTGGAGTGGGACGCCGCGTTCCTCGTCGGGCTGACCGAGGGCATGATGCCCATCGCCTACGCCAAGACGGACGAACAGGTCGAAGAGGAACGCCGCCTGCTGTACGTCGGTGTCACCCGGGCCCGCTTCCACCTCTCGCTGTCCTGGGCGCTGTCCCGGTCGCCGGGCGGCCGGGGGAACCGCCGGGCGACGCGCTTCCTGAACGGACTGCGGCCCGGCTCTGCCGCGCTCGGCACCCGGGGCGGCGCCGGGGGAGGAGGCGGCATCGACCGAGGCTCCCGCGCGGGAGCGGGCGGCGCCGGCACGGAGAAGCCGGTCAGGGCCGGCCGGAGGGGCCCGGTCCGGTGCCGGGTCTGCGGCAAGACGCTCACCGAGGCCGGCGAGATGAAACTGATGCGCTGCGAGGACTGTCCCTCGGACATGGACGAGGGACTGTACGAGCGGCTGCGTGAGTGGCGCGCGGACCGGGCGAAGGAGATCAGCCAGCCCGCCTACTGCCTCTTCACCGACAAGACACTGATGGCGATCGCCGAGGCCGCGCCGGTCAGCGAGGGGGAGCTCGTCGTCATCGCCGGAGTGGGCAACCGGAAGCTGACCCGGTTCGGAGCTGACGTCCTGGACATCTGCGCAGGTCGGACGGTGGGTCAGGAGCTCGGCGGGAATGACGGCGACGTGTGAGGAAAACTCGTCGGAAAAATAGTTTGCGCGCACAGCAGTCGTCACCATAGGTTCTTAACCACGGGAACAGCGACTTCTCTGAAGCCCTGACTCCGTGCTGTACTTATCCGAATACCGCAGGATCGGCCCCGGCCGGTCCCTTGAGACGCCGAGAGGAGGCGATTGTCGTGATCAGCATCATCAACACCATCAAAATGACCGATCCGTCGGTCGTCTCCACCTGCTCGCTCGGCCTCACCCGCTCTTCGCAGCTCTCGCTTCGTGGCACCGGTGTGTCCGGCGTCTCCCTGGTCAGCCCGCTGTCCCTGGCGAGCCTGCCCGTGCGGGAGCGCAATGAGCGACCGACCGAGGCACCGGAAGCAGCAGTAGCGAAGGGACAGGCCTCGGCCTATGCCTTTGCGGCAGCCGGTGCCGGAGCCAAGAAGCAGACGACGCAGCACCACACGATGTGGGCCTTCCGTGGGCCTGAACCCTGGAGTGATCCAGCCTGACAGCAAGTCAGGCCGGCGCCTTCAGGGCCGCGGAACCCCACTCGGGATCCGCGGCCCTTTTGTTTTGTCCGAACGGATGAGACGAGACGAAGGAGCCTCGGGACAGCAGGACCTGGTACCAGCCGCCAACCGGCCAACAGGCCGGCACGACCAGACGAGGACAACGCCACCGTGCAACTCGAGACGCACGCCCCGTCCGTACCGCCTTCCGACACGATCTCCCCGCCCGGCCTCACGGAGGACTCCACCTTGATCCCCCTCACCGCGCTCACTGCGCTCGACGACGCCATCGAGAACCTCGGCGTACCCGTCCCCTGCCGTTCCTACGACCCGGAGGTCTTCTTCGCCGAGTCCCCGGCCGACGTCGAGTACGCCAAGTCCCTCTGCCGGACCTGCCCGCTGATCGAGGCCTGCCTCGCCGGCGCCAAGGAGCGGCGTGAGCCGTGGGGCGTCTGGGGCGGCGAGCTCTTCGTCCAGGGCGTCGTCGTCGCCCGCAAGCGGCCGCGTGGCCGTCCGCGTAAGAACCCGGTCGCGGCGTGACTCCCGGCCTGGGGGTCATGTCCCCCGCACGAACGAAGCGCATCGGAACCATCGACCGTCCCCAGACCCATGACCCCCGAAATCAGGCACCAATGATCACCACGACGAGGGAGCCCGTCGGCTCCGCCACCCCGGACGTCACCATCATCGGCGCGAACGACTCGCGTCAGAACAGGACCCGCGAGATGCAACTCATCCCAGAAGCCCTGGCTCGTGCGCATATGCACGACCGCCTGAGGGAAGCCGAGGAGGGACGTCAGGCAGTGCGCCTGGTGGCCGCCCGGCGGATGCAGCGCCGTGCGGAGCGCGCCTCGATGCGCGCCCGCCGTGCGCTCGCCATGGCCGTCATGCACTGACAGCCGCACCAGCAGTACGGCGCACCACGGCTGCCCGGCCCCGCTCGGCCACTGAGGCAGCCACCCTCCCCATCAGCGGGGCCGGCCCGGCCAGGCCGGCCCCGCAGTGCGTTCCGGCGCGCGCCGCCAGGCCGGCGGCGTTATCGTCGCGAGGTGGACGAGGAGACCCATCACCCCGCGGACCCGGCCGACGGCCACGTGGCGTGTGCCCGCTGCGGCACCGTCGCCGGTTCGGCCCCCCCGCCTCCGACATGGCTCTGCTCCGTGGAGAACGGCGGACGCCGGTACTTCTGCGAGGACTGTGCCCGCACCCATATCAGGGCCGTCGAGAGCAGGCTCGACTCCGCCTGGTGGTGACGGCGCTCGTGCTACACCTCGACCGTCTCCTCCTGCTCCTCGGCGCTGTCCTCGTCCGGTTCGTACTCCAGGAGGAACCCGGGCAGCCAGGACTCCAGTTCGTCGCGGAGACGGACCGTTGCCCCCAGCTGGCAGAGCACCCCGATCGTGCTCAGCGTCACCCGGTGTATCAGGAGGTACGAGGGCGGAAGGTTCAGCTGCTTCCCCAACTGGTGTGCCGGTGAGCGCGGATCGGCGATCCGGGCGGCCTGGCCGCGCAGCCAGGAACGGGTGAAGGTGAATTCGTCCGCCTGCGCCGGCTCGATGATGGGAATCAGGTAGTCGAGCACGGCGTCCGGTTCGAGATCGATCGAATCCTTCACGAAACCGGCCTCACGCAACATGGCGTAGACGGCGTCGGCGTCTCCGTCCAGCGTCATCCGCAGGGCCTCGCCGATGGTCTGCGGCAGACCACCCGGGAGCCGGTCCACCGTGCCGAAGTCCAGCACACCCAGACGCCACAGGCCGGCGTCCCCGTCGGGCCCCGCCGGGTCCCCGGCGGCCGCCTCGGGCGGGGGCAGCAGGCGGAAGTTGCCCGGATGCGGGTCCGCGTGGAGCAGACCGGTGCGTGCCGGCCCGCAGAAGAGGAAGCGCGCCAGCAGCTGGCCCGCCCGGTCCCGCTGTTCCGTCGTGCCGTCAGCGATCACCTCCGACAGCGGAATTCCGTCGATCCACTCCGTGACCAGCACCTGTTCGGACCGGTGGACCACGCCCGGGATCACCACGTCGGGATCGTCCTCGAACTCCGCGGCGTGTTCCTGCTGCGCCCGGGCCTCGAGCTCGTAGTCCAGTTCCTCGGACACCCGGTCGCGGAGCTCCGTGATGAGCGGCTTGATGTCCATTCCGGGGACGAGAGGACCGAGCAGCCTTGCGAAGCGGCTGAGTTGGGTGAGGTCCGACAGCAACGCCTCACCGGCGCCCGGGTACTGCACCTTCACGGCGACGTCCCGCCCGTCGTGCCACACGGCGCGGTGGACCTGGCCGATCGAGGCAGCGGCAGAGGGCAGGTCCTCGAACTCGGTGAAAAGCTCCCGCCAGTCCTCGCCGAGGCGTTCCGCCAGGACCCCGTGGACCGTGCGGGTCGGCATGGGCGGTGCGGCCTCCTGCAGCTTCGTCAGCGCGGCCCGGTAGGGTCCCGCCACGTCTTCGGGCAGCGCGGATTCGAAGACGGACAGCGCCTGGCCGAGCTTCATCGCACCGCCCTTCAGCTCGCCGAGGACTTTGAAGAGCTGGTCCGCCGTGCGCTGCTGGACCTCGCGGGCCACTATCTCGGCGGACTTGCCGCCGATCCGCTTGCCCAGGCCCCATGTGGCACGGCCGGCGAAGCCGAGCGGCAGGGCTGCCAGCTTCGCGGTACGGGTGACCGCCTTCCGGGGAAGATCAGACATGTGCCCCTCCATTTCCCAGACTGCCGTGCGGCGTGCGTTTCCGGCTCCGCTCCGGCGGCGGCGGTCACCCGGCCATTGTGTCCTGCGTGGCGCCGGCCGCGGGGGTGAGCTCCACCTCAGTGTGCCCGGCGGCACCGCAGCCACAGTCGCGGTGGGGGCCCAGCCGCTCCGACCGCCAGTCCAGCATGGGCATGGCGGCCTCCCACCGCGCCCCCGTGCTGGCCGGCAGTTCTCCGTCCAGGAAGGAGAGCGCATGAGCCGCGGCGAGGCCGGCCACCGCGGTCGCCAGACCGAGATCGCAGGCCTGCACGCAAGTGCGCCGCCCGGACCTCCACTGCGCGAGCATCCGCGGCCACTGGGGATCCGCTTCCGCGCGGCTCAGCGCCAGACAGCCCGCGCAGCCGGTGCCTCCGGGGAGCACCAACGGCCCGACGACTCCGGTGGCTTCGATCACGCCCGCATAGAGGTGCGGCGTACCCGAAGCGATCCACGGTGCGGCGGTGTCCGGATCGGGGGCGTACACGGAGAGGCCGTCCCGGGGCGCCACCACGATCAGGGACAGGGCGGGCTCACCCCGCGCCGGAGCCTCGGACGTCCCTCCCGACCGCGGAGGCCCGCCGACCGCGGACCTGCGCACCAGCTGCCGTGCCGCCGTGTCCCGGCGCTCGCCGACCGACGACGCGGGGAGGCCGCCCGGCGCCACGTCCCAGGGCTCGGCGCGGCCCCCGTCGAGCACCTCGACGTGCCCCACCCCTGACCCGGACAGCACCGCGGCGACCGCCGCGCCGACCCTGCCCGCTCCGCGCACCTGCACCCGCATCGCGCGCCGGGCCGCGAGCGTGCGCAACCCGCCACCGGGTGTCGGATGGACCACCGAGAGCGCCGCGGCGTCGGGTCGCTGCCGATCGAGGGTCTCGGCCCGTCGGCGTAAGGCGTCGGCCTCGGGGCCGCCCGCGTCCGGATCGTCCAGCAGACCGGCCTCCGTGAGGCGCGACACGAGAATGTCCACGTGACGGTCCGACAGATCCAGAGCCCTGGCCTCTTCGCGGAGCAGAGGAAGTCCACGCGTTCCGTCCAGGAGTTCCAGAAAGCTTCCGGTGGCGATATCCATCGGCCCCAGCGTTACCGCGTGTGCGGGCGTCACGCCGAATTGCACGGTGTTACGTCCTAGGCGCGGCGGAGTGCGGGCTTCAGCATCGGGTGCATGACTTCTCCCAGGTCGGTGTTGAGTCCGTTGCCAGAATGCAACATGGCGGCGAAACGGGCCGAAAGTTATCCACAGGCTGGGGCATTAGTCGTTCAAATGGTGCAAGCCGAGAAGTGGATCAACGTCGGACCGTCGGGGAGGCGGGACTTCCCGCACCGCCGGCGGGTAACGTCGAGTCGTGCCCGCCGACCCCTCTCCCGGTCTCGCCGCGGAGACCCCTGCGCGCCGCGCCGGACGACAGCAGCGCAGCGCAGCCACCCAGCAGCCCCGCGCGGCGGTGACGAGCGCGGTCGAGGTCCGCAGAAGCACCCGGCGCAGCAGAACGGTCTCCGCGTACCGCGAGGGCGACCGCACCATCGTGCTCATCCCCGCCCGCATGTCGGAGGCCGAGGAGCAGCGCTGGGTCGGCGTGATGCTCGACAAGCTCGCCGCGCAGGAGAGCAGACGCGTCATCGGTGACAGCGAGCTCGCCGACCGGGCCGAGCGGCTCTCCGGTCAGTACCTCGACGGCCGGGCGCGGCCGGCCTCCGTGCGCTGGGTGACCAACCAGAACACCCGCTGGGGCTCCTGCACCCCTGCCGAGGGCAGCATCCGCCTCTCGCACCGCCTGCAGGGAATGCCGGAGTACGTCCTCGACTACGTGCTCCTCCATGAGCTGGCCCATCTGCTGGTTCCGGGCCACGGGCCGCGTTTCTGGCGGCTCCTGGAGGCCTATCCGCGGACCGAGCGCGCGCGGGGCTACCTCGAGGGAGTCGTGGCGGCCGACCGGCTCCCGCATCTGCCCGCCGCCCGCGAAGAGTGACGTCGCCGATTCTGTACCGGGTCTGTACCGGCTTGGCTCGATGTCGTGGTTTGCGGTTAGCCTGACGCGACGCATTCACCTTCGGGATGGGGGACGGTCGTTACGCATGGCCAGGGAATTTCAGCGCGGCCACAAGGCCAAGGTCAGTGATCTCACGTCTGGGACGGATCTGTACGTAGGTGTGCAGATCGCGGGCCCCGGCCTGACGTTCGACATCAGCTGCTTCGGCCTCGACGCCAATGAGCAGCTCTCCGACGACCGGTATTTCATCTTCTTCAACCAGCCGAAATCACCGGAGGAGTCCATTCAGCTTCTCGGTGCCCAGGCCGGTGACACCGAATCGTTCCGCGTCACCCTCGACCGCATTCCGGCGAACATCCACAAGCTGTCCTTCACCGCGACGCTCGACGGTGCCGGGCAGATGTCGCAGGCCGGCCCCGGATACATCCGGATCGTCGCGGGCGGCGAGGAAGTGGTGAAGTACGCCTTCACCGGCTCGGAGTTCACCACCGAGCGCGCGGTCATGCTCGGCGACTTCTACCTCAAGGACGTCTGGCGGTTCGCCGCTGTCGGCCAGGGCTTCGACGGCGGGCTCGACGCGCTGCTCAAGAACTTCGGCGGGGAGGTCGCCGAGGAGGCCCCCGCCGCGCCACCCCAGGGGGCCGCCCCCTCGTTCGCGCCGCCCGCCCAGGCCTCCGCGCCCCCCGCCTTCGGCGCTCCGGCCGCACCCCAGGCGCCGCAGCCCGCACCGGCGTTCGGCGCTCCCGCGGCACCGGCGCCCGCGCCGCAGCAGCAGCCGATGCACGCCGCGCCGACCATAGCGGCCCCTATGGCACCGGCACCGCCGCAGGCACCGGCACCGCAGGCCCCGGCACCGCAGGCACCCGCGCCGTACGGGCAGCAGCCGCCCCAGCAGCCGCAGTTCGGACAGGTCCCCGGGCAGGGCGCTCCGCCCGCCGCGCCGCCGTACGGACAGCAGCCCCCGGCCGCGCCGCCGTTCGGCCAGCAGCCTCCGGGGCCGTTCGGCCAGCAGCCACCGGGGATGCAGCCCGGTATGCCGCAGGGCGTACCCCAGGGTGTCCCCGCCGGTGGTGCGGGCCTGCAGGCCGCACTGCAGCCCTACAAGGAAGCGGCCACCGGGCAGCGCTGGACCTCGCAGAACCAGCAGCTCATGCGCGTCGACCTCACGATGGGCGGCACACCGGTGCTGGCCCGTCAGGGCAGCATGGTGATGTACCAGGGCAAGGTCGACTTCGGCTACAAGGGCGCCGGCTTCGCGGGCCGCATGGTCGGCAACGCGACGGGCCAGGAAATGCAGCTGATGCGCTGCAGCGGCCGTGGCCAGGTCTTCCTCGCCGAGGAAGGGTCGCATCTGCATCCCATCGAGCTGCAGGGCGACGGCATCTGCGTCTCCGCCGAGAGCGTGCTCGCTTTCGACGAGTCACTGCAGTACGAGATCCGCAGGATCGAGGGACACGGGATTCCCGGCGGCGCCCTGTTCACCATGCAGTTCCAGGGCACCGGCACCGTCGTCGTCAAGACCCACGGTGTGCCGGTCGTCCTGCCCGTCACCCCGACCACCTTCGCCGACTGCAACGCCGTGGTGGCATGGTCGTCGGGGTCCCAGGTGATCATCTCCAGCCAGGTCCGGCTGCGCCGCAACGCGTACCCCGGGCACAGCGGAGAGACCGTGAACCTCCAGTTCCGGGGCGCACCCGGCAACTTCATCGTCGTCCAGCCCTACGAGGTCTGAGGGAGCCCGTCATGAATCAGCAGCTCGCGGGCTTCGCCCCGACCCCCGTCACGGCCCGCATGGAGAACCACGGCCGTACGATGCTCAAGGTCGCCATGGCCACCGGCCAGGACCTCTACGCGCGCACCGGATCGATGGTGGCCTACGAGGGCTTCATCCAGTACGAACCCAACCCGCCGGCCGTCCGCCAGATCGCGTCCCAGTGGATCACCGGCGAGGGCGCACCCCTGATGAAGTGCGCCGGCGACGGACTGCTCTACCTCGCCGACTACGGCGCCGACGTGGTCGTCATCAATCTCGACAACGACTCGCTCTCGGTCAACGGCACCAACCTCCTGGCCTTCGACAGCCACCTCACCTGGGGAGTGGAGCGGGTCAAGGGGCTGGCCAAGTTCGCCGGCCAGGGCCTGTGGAACGTAGGGATCCAGGGCACGGGATGGGTCGCCATCACCTCGCGCGGCACACCGATCGTGGTCGACTGCGGGCGCGGCGAGGACGAGACGTTCGTCGACCCGGACGCCCTCGTCGCGTGGTCCCCGAACCTCAAGGTGAAGGGCAAGCGCAGCTTCAAGGCGAGCTCGCTCATCGGGCGCGGCAGCGGAGAGGCGTACCAGATGGCCTTCTCCGGCCAGGGCATCGTCGTCGTCCAGCCGAGCGAGGACAGCACCGACCGCCTGCGGATCCGGAACTGAGCGGGGGAGAAACACATCATGCAGAGTCCGCTTTTCAGCTACACGGAACAGCAGTCGCAGGACCGCTACACGGTCCAGAACCCGCAGCTCCTGCGGGTCGCGCTGGGCGGCCACGACGACGTCCTCGCCCGCAAGGGCGCCATGGTCGCCTACCAGGGGCTCATGGAGTTCGACGGTGAGTACCAGTCGAACAGCCAGCGCCGCGCCCGCAGGAACACGGGCGAGGGCCTCGACCTCATGCGCTGCTCCGGTCAGGGCACGGTCTACCTGGCCAACCTCGCGCAGTACATCCATGTGGTCGACGTCGACCACGAGGGTATGACGGTCGACAGCGCCTACGTCCTGGCGCTGGACTCCTCGCTGCACACCGAGGTCATCGCGGTGGACAGCCAGTACGGGATCTCCGGCACCGGCAAGTACCAGCTCAACATCTCCGGGAGCGGCAAGGTCGCCCTGATGACCTCCGGCCAGCCGCTGATGATGCAGGTCACCCCCGACAAGTACGTCAACGCCGACGCCGACGCGATCGTCGCCTGGTCGAGCGGGCTGCGGGTGCAGATGCAGGCCCAGACGCATTCGTCAGGCGTCTTCCGGCGTCGTGGCAACACGGGGGAGGGCTGGGAACTGAGCTTCCTGGGGCAGGGCTTCGCCCTCGTCCAGCCCAGTGAGGTGCTGCCGCCGCAGAACGCCCAGATCGGCCAGGGGGCCGCAGCGCAGTTCGGCATGGGTCAGCAGGGATCGCACGGACAGAACCAGAACAACTCCTGGAACTGAGCCGGACCGGCAGGACCGAGGGGTGAGGGGCGGTTCCCCGCGGGGAACCGCCCCTCACCCGTTGTCTAGCGGACTTGCTCCAGCCGTGTTCGGGTGCTCGCCAGCAGCCGCTCGACCGAGGCGTCCGCCACCCGCGGCACCTCGTCGTAGGGGAACCAGCGCAGATCCAGGGACTCCTCGCTGATCCGCTCCACCGCCCCGGCCGACGCCGTCGCCGCGTACTGCACGTCGAGGTGCCAGTGGCAGGGCGCCGGGATGGGATGCCGGTCCAGCCGTACGGGCCCGCCGGGCAACAGGGTGAGCCCGGGGATCCCTGACTCCTCCGTGGCCTCCCGCAGGGCCGCCGCCTCCAGAGTGGTGTCCTGGGGCTCGCAGTGCCCGCCCATCTGCAGCCACATCCGCAGCTTCCTGTGCAGCGTCAGCAGGACCCTGCCGCCCTCCTGGTCGACGACCAGCGCGCTGGCCGTCAGATGCCCCGCCCCGCACGCCTTCCACATGCCGTCAGGATGCCCGGCCAGGTGGTCCAGGTACGTCCGGCGCAACCCGGCCTGCTCCGTGCCGCCGCCGGCGTAGCCCTCGAGTACCGAAACCGCGTCGTCGTGCAGGCTCACCGTCCGGAGTCGTCCTTGCCGTCGCTCTGGGGATCGTCGTCGCCGGGCTCGTCCTTGCCCTGCTCCTCGGACGTGGGCTTCTGCGGGCCCTTCGCCGCTTCGCCGAGCATCTTGTCCAGCTCGGAGAAGTCCAGCTGCTCGTGGTGGACGAAGCCGTCCGGGTCGTCCAGGTCCCGGGCCGTCGGCAGCATGTCCGGGTGCTCCCACAGGCCGTCACGGCCGTCGACGCCCCGGGCGTCCGTGAGCGAGGCCCACAGCCGCGAGGCGTCCCGCAGCCTGCGCGGGCGCAGCTGGAGCCCGATGAGCGTGGCGAAGGTCTGCTCGGCGGGACCACCGGAGGCCCGGCGCCTGCGCATCGTCTCGCGCAGCGCGTCCGCCGAGGTCAGCCGTGACTTCGCGGCCTCGTGCACCACGGCGTCCACCCAGCCCTCGACGAGGGCGAGAGCGGTCTCCAGACGGGCCAGCGACGCCTTCTGCTCCGGGGTGTCCTCCGGCTGGAACATGCCCTGCTGAAGAGCGTCCTGCAGCTGCTCGGGCTGCGACGGGTCGAACTGGCCGACGACGTCCTCCAGCTTGCTGGTGTCGACCTTGATGCCGCGCGCATAGGCCTCGACCGCGCCGAACAGGTGCGAACGCAGCCACGGGACGTGGGCGAAGAGCCGCTGGTGAGCCGCCTCGCGCAGTGCCAGGTACAGCCGCACCTCGTCCTGGGGCACGCTCAGGTCCTTGCCGAACCGCTCGACGTTCAGCGGAAGAAGCGCCGCCTTGCCGGCCGGCGCCAGCGGGAGGCCGATGTCGGTCGAACCGACGACCTCGCCGGCGAGCACGCCGACGGCCTGCCCGATCTGCTGGCCGAACATGGCGCCGCCCATGGACCGCATCATGCCGATCAGCGGGCCGGCCATGGCCTGCATCTCCTCCGGCAGGACATCGCCCATCGCCAGGCCGACGCGCTCGGCCACCGGGTCCACCAGCTGCTGCCAGGCCGGCAGCGAGGCCTCGACCCACTCGGCGCGGCTCCACGCCACCGTCGAGACGGAACCCGAGGGCAGCGACGTCACACCGTCGAGCCAGAGGTCGGCGAGACGCAGAGCCTCGTCGACGGATGCCCGCTCGGCGGGTCCGACGCTCGCGTCCTTGCTGCCGTCCGTGGTGCCCTGCGACACCGTCTGGCGGGCGATCTGCTTGGCCATGTCCCAGTTGACCGGGCCGCCCTCGTAACTCAGCATCTGGCCGAGCTGCTGGAAGGCGGCACCCAGGTCGTTCGGGTTCATCGAGCCGAACATCGCGGCGAACGGGTTGTCGCCGCCCGCGCCGGGCGGGAAGCCGAACGGGTTCGCCGGCCCGCCCGAGCCCTGCCCAGCACCGGTGGGGTCCTTCTTCTTGCCTTCGTCGCCGTCTTCCGGCTCCTCCGGCGGAAGGCCGAATCCGAATGGGGTGTCACTCACGGGTTTCCTCGGCTCGTAGGGCCGCCGGCTCGAACCGACGGCGACTGCCCGACATCACCATCCAGCGTAGACACCGAAGACCGCTCAGGCCCTCGGTGCTCCGCCGGCTCCCGGCCTGCGGCAGGATGGACGCCACCTGGTACGTACGCGTCATTCGGGTACGTACTGAAGACAACCGCTGGAGACGCCCGGTGAGTTCCCCAGATCCGCAGGTTCGCGCAGCGCGAAACCTGGCCGACCCCACGACCGAGAGCAAGCCCACGAAAAATCTTCCCCGGAAGCGCGGCCCCGTCGTCGCGGTCACCGGTGCCGCGTCCGGCGTCGGTGAGCTGCTCACCGCGCATCTTGCCGCATCGGACGAGATCAAGCAGGTCATCGCCATCGACGAGCGCCGGGGGGACGTCTCCGAAGCGACGTGGCACATCCTGGACGTACGGGACCCCGCCATCGCCGAGAAGCTGCGCGGCGCGGACGTCGTCGTACACATGGCGCTCGACCTCGACCTGGAGACGGATCCCGCCGCCCGCACCGCGTACAACGTCCGCGGTACCCAGACCGTGCTCACGGCGGCGGCGGCCGTGGGCGTCCACCGGGTGGTGCTCTGCACCTCGGCGATGGTCTACGGAGCGCTGCCCGACAACGACATCCCCCTCGCCGAGGACGCGGAACTGCGGGCCACGGCGGAGGCCACCGGCGTCGGCGACCTGCTGGAGATCGAACGGCTGGGCCGCCGCGCGCCCCGCGCCCACCCCGGCCTCAACGTCACGGTCGTACGGCCCACTGTCCTGGTCGGCGGTACGGACACGGCGCTCACCCGGTACTTCGAGTCCCCCAGGCTCCTCGTCGTCGCCGGCTCACGCCCGGCCTGGCAGTTCTGCCACGTCGACGACCTGGTCAGCGCCCTGGAGTACGCGGCTCTCGAGAAGATCGAGGGAGAGTTCGCGGTCGGCTGCGACGGCTGGCTCGAACAGCAAGAGGTGGAGGAGCTCTCCGGAGTGCGCCGCATGGAGCTGCCGTCCGCCGTCGCACTCGGCGCGGCCGCCCGCCTCCACCGGATCGGTCTCACCCCGTCACCCGCGGGTGATCTCGCCTACACCATGCACCCCTGGGTGGTCAGTGTGAGCCGGCTCCACGACGCGGGATGGCGCCCGAGGTGGACCAACGAGGAGGTCCTCGCAGCGCTCCTGGAGGAGGTCGAGGGACGCCACACCGTCGCCGGACGGCGGCTCGGCCGCAAGGACGCCACCGCAGCCGGTGCCGCTGGAGCGACCGTCGCGCTGCTCGGTACGGCGGCGCTGGTCCGGCGGGCCCGCAAGGCGCGCCGGCGCTTCTAGGAGGCCGCCGGCCCCGGGCCGGCCCATCCGCCGGGAACCCCCGCCTGGTAGGAGGCTCCAAGCGGGCCGGCGCGCCACCGGTCGAAAACGCTATTCCGTGATGTGCCCGCCGTGCGGCACGATGGGCCCATGGCACGCACCCACGACCACCCCGGCGAGCAGGCCGCTCAGGACCCGATCCGGCTCCTGGACATCCGTGAGACACCGCTGTCCGTCGACGAGATCTTCCGCGCGGTCGGGGACGACGCCGCGGGAGGCATGGCGCTCTTCGTCGGCACGGTGCGCAATCACGACGACGGGCAGGACGTCGGCGCCCTCGGATACTCCTGCCACCCGACCGCCGGCGACGAGCTCCGCCGAGTGGCCGAGAAGGTGGTGGCCGAGTACCCGGTACGGGCTCTGGCCGCCGTCCACCGGGTGGGTGAACTGGGTGTGGGCGATCTGGCGGTGGTCGTCGCCGTGTCCTGCGCCCATCGGGGTGAGGCCTTCGAGGCCTGCCGCAAGCTGATCGACGACCTGAAGCACGAGGTCCCGATCTGGAAGCACCAGCGTTTCTCCGACGGCACGGAGGAGTGGGTCGGCGCCTGCTGAGCGCAAACCGCCCCAGGGGGCATCAGCCCCGATTTGCGTAACCGCACCCCTGCCGTGAGCGTTGGTCCTGCAGGTGGTTAATCTTCTGATCGTCAGTTGCGGTCGCTCATGGGGTAGGGAGGTCGTGATGGCAGCACTCGCTTGGCTCTTGATTCCGCTTATAGCTGCTCTTGGCGCGGCGATATGGGGAGGGTGGGCAGCCCGCAATCGAACGACCGGCGACGTCACCGAACTCGCCGGCTACGCCAGGTTCCGTGAGGCGATGGAGAAATCGCACTCCGGTTCCGAGGCCGTCTGAGACTCCGCAGCTGTACGCAGTCGCCAATTCCGCACCGCACCCGCTCCCCTTGGGCGCAGCCCGCGCAGCGAGCGAATCCGCGGTCCCCCGGTCCTTCCGGATCTCCTCCGCCGTCCGCCTCGTACGGACCGGCCCCGACGGTGCACTGACAGGCCGTTCCCGTACTGTCGTTCCATGCCACGCCGCACCGCGACGATGCTCGCCTCCACCCTCATCCTCATCGCGCTGCTCTGCGCAGGCGTGCTGATCCGTGTGCCGTATTCGGAGATGTCCCCCGGACCGACCGTGAACACGCTCGGCGACGCGCGTGGCGAGCCGGTGCTGCACATCAGCGGGCGCAAGACGTATCCCACGTCCGGGAACCTCAACATGACGACGGTGCGGGTCACCGGCGCGGACTACGACATGAACATCGTGGAGGCCGTCTACGGCTGGCTGGCCCACGACAGTGTGGTCGTCCCCCACGACACCCTCTACCCGGACGGGAAGACCGAGGAGCAGTCGACGCAGGAGAACGCCGAGGAGTTCAGCCAGTCCCAGGAGAGCGCGAAGGTCGCCGCCCTGGAGGAGCTGAAGATCCCCGTCACCTCCCGCGTGGTGGTCTCCACGGTCGTCAAGGACAGCGCCGCGGAGGGCCTGCTGCACGCGGGCGACGTGATCGAGGCGGTCGACGGCAAGGCGGTCGAAGAGCCGGAGGACGTCGCGAAGCTCGTCACGAAGCACAAGCCGGGCGAGGACGTCGTCTTCTCGGTGATCCCGGCCAGGACCGCCGCCGCGGCCGAGAAGGCGGGCAAGGAGCCCAAGGGCTCCCGCGACGTCACCCTGACCACGCGGAAGGCGCCCGAGGACCCCTCGAACCCGTCGGAGGACCGGGCGATCGTGGGGATCCAGGCAGGGACGGACCACACGTTCCCGTTCGAGATCGACATCAAGCTGGCCGATGTGGGCGGCCCGAGCGCCGGACTCATGTTCTCGCTCGGCATCATCGACAAGCTGACGCCCGACAAGCTGACGGGCGGCAAGTTCATCGCCGGCACCGGCACCATCGACGACGACGGCAAGGTCGGCCCCATCGGCGGGATCAACATGAAGCTGGTCGGCGCGCGGGAAGCGGGCGCCCGGTACTTCCTGACCCCGGACGACAACTGCTCCGCAGCGGCCTCCGACACCCCGGACGGCCTCACCCTGGTGAGGGTGAAGACCCTCGACGACGCCAAGAAGTCCCTGGAGAAGATCCAGGCGGGGGACACGGCAGGCCTGCCGAGCTGCTCGAAGGGCTGAGGAGCCGCAGGCGGCCCCGGACCGGGCGGAGGCCACCGGAGTCCTCGAGGCCGGCCCCCGCCGGAGACGTCAGGACTCGAAGGTGGCCGCGAGTGCCTCGGCCAGCCCCGGAACCAGTCCCGCGCCGGTCAGGACCTCGGTCGGGGAGTCCTTCGCCCGCAGGCGCACGGCGGAGTCCCGCGCGCCGTCCCGCAGCACCGCCACGGTCATCCGCACCTCCTGCCGGTCGGGATGCTCGGCGACCCACTTGGTCAGCTGTGCGTCGGACAGTCCGTCGGGTACGGACGCCTCCGCCGAGGGCGGCAGCATCAGCCGTTCGACGGTCATGGCGCAGCCGACCACGGCGTCGGGCCAGGCGATCGTGGCGAGGAATTCGTCCAGGGCGGTGCCGTCGGGCAGCTCCTCCTGCTCGACGGGGGTGAGCGTGGCGGTCGTGGAAGCGGAGTCGTCGAGGCCGAGCTGGGCGGCGAGGCCCGGCTCGTGGGCGCGCAGCCTGGCGGTGTCGACGAGGGCGAACAGCCGGGCCGGCTGGTCCCAGCCGAGGCCGGCGGCGTATGCGTCGATTTCGAGGACGGCGACGGTGAGGGGGCTCGCGGCCATCGGAGGGCCTGAGGGGGAAACGTTGGGCATACCCAACATCCTGCCTCCTTCTGCCCCGGGAACGGGAACTAGGTAAAGCCTCAGTAAGTTGCATAGGTGGGCTCTACGATCGCTGGGCCTGCTTCACACGACCGCGAACTTCGAGGTGCGCACGTTGGCTTTCCAGATGCCGGACCGCGGCGGAGGCCCGACCGGGCCACGGATCAGAGTCGGCCGCCCGTCCCGGCGCGTCCGTACCCTGCTCATGACATTGGGTGTCCTGGCGGTTCTCGCCATGGCCTTCGTCATGTTCGCCGGGTTCTGGACGGACTGGCTCTGGTACAGGTCGGTCGCGTATTCGTCTGTTTTCACCACCACTCTGTGGACCAAGATCGGGCTGTTCCTCGTCTTCGGACTGCTGATGGCCGTCGCCATCGGTGTGAACATCTGGCTCGCGCACCGGCTCCGGCCGCCGCTGAGCGCGATGTCGCTGGAGCAGCAGAGCCTGGACCGCTACAGGATGAGCGTCGCGCCGTACAAGAAGTGGGTGCTGCTCGCCGTCACCGCTCTCGTCGGTCTGATCGCCGGCGCCTCCGCGTCCGGTCAGTGGCGCACCTGGCTGATGTATGTCAACGGCGTCCCGTTCGGACAGAAGGACCCCCAGTTCAAGCTGGACGTCGCCTTCTACGCCTTCGACCTGCCGTGGTATCGCTTCCTGCTCGGGTTCGGCTTCGCCGCGGTGGTGCTGTCGCTGATCGCGGCGGCGCTGACCCACTACCTCTACGGCGGGCTGCGGATCACCAGCCCCGGCGCGCGTGCCACGGGCGCCGCGACGGGTCATCTCTCCGTGCTGCTCGGCGTCTTCGTCGCCCTGAAGGCCGTGGCGTACTGGCTCGACCGGTACGGCCTGGCGGTGAAGTCCAGTGACTTCAAGGCCACGGACAACTGGACCGGCCTGCGGTACGTCGACGCCAACGCCTACCTGCCGGCGAAGACGATCCTCTTCTGCATCGCGGTCATCTGCGCCGTGCTGTTCTTCGCGACGCTCTGGCGCCGCACCTGGCAGCTGCCGGTGATCGGCTTCGGCCTGATGGTGCTCTCGGCGATCCTGATCGGCGGGCTCTACCCGGCGATCGTGCAGAAGTTCCAGGTCCAGCCCAACGAGCAGGCCAAGGAAGCGCCGTTCATCCAGAAGAACATCGATGCGACGCGCGACGCCTACGACATCGACGACGCGAAGGTCGACGACTACACGGGCACCAGCACGACCGACGACAGCACCAAACTGAGGGCGAGCGCGGACGCGGCCGCCAGTTACCGCGTCATGGACCCGAACGTCGTCTCGCCCGCGTTCCAGCAGCTCCAGCAGAAGAGGAACTACTACCAGTTCCCCAAGACGCTGGACGTCGACCGCTACAAGGGTGAGGACGGCAAGGAGCAGGACACCGTCGTCGGCCTGCGCGAGCTGAACCTCCAGGGCCTCCCCAAGAGGAACTGGATCAACGACCACTTCACGTACACCCACGGCTACGGCGTCATCGCGGCCCGGGGCACCACGACGGGCACCAACCCGGCGGGATCCCCGGACTTCACGGAGTCGGGGCTGCCCACCACGGGCGAGCTGGGCAAGTACGAGCAGCGGATCTACTACGGCGAGAAGACCGAGCAGTACTCCATCGTCGGCGGGCCCCAGAAGGAGCTCGACTACGAGGAGGACGGCGAGAAGACCACCAGTTACGAGGGCGACAGCGGGATCAGTCTCTCCAACGCCTTCAACCGGGCGGCCTACGCCGTGTCGTTCAGCGAGCCGCAGATCCTGTACTCGGGAGCCATCGGCGAAGGCTCCCGGATCCTCTACAACCGCACCCCCAAGGAGCGCGTCGAGGCGGTCGCGCCCTGGCTGACGATCGACGGCGACGCCTACCCGGCGGTCGTCGACGGCCGGATCCAGTGGATCGTCGACGCGTACACCACGACCAACGGCTATCCGTACGCCTCGCGTACGACGCTCGGCGACACCACGGCCGACTCGCTGACCACCAACCAGCGCGCGGTCGTCGCCCAGCAGAACCAGGTCAACTACATCCGGAACTCGGTGAAGGCCACCGTCGACGCGTACGACGGCAAGGTCAAGCTCTACGAGTGGGACACCGAGGACCCGGTGCTCAAGACGTGGCGCAAGGCGTTCCCCGGCACGGTGGAACCCCGGGCGGACATCCCGCAGGAGCTCATGGACCACCTGCGCTACCCGCAGGACCTGTTCAAGGTCCAGCGGGAGCTGCTGACGCGGTACCACGTCGAGAACCCCGCGCAGTTCTACAGCGGCAGTGACGCCTGGCAGGTGCCGGACGACCCCACCAACAAGGAACCCGGGTCCGTCCCGCCGTACTACCTGAGCATGAAGATGCCGGACCAGGACGCGCAGAAGTTCTCCCTGACCACGACCTTCACCCCGAAGGGGCGTCCCAACCTGGGGGCGTTCATGGCGGTGGACGCGGACGCGGCCAGCAAGGACTACGGCACGATCAGACTCCTGAGAGTCACCAGCACGATCAAGGGACCGGGCCAGGTACAGAGCGAGCTCAACGGTAACGACGACGTCGCCGAGTTCGTGAGAAACCTGAAGGGCACCGACTCGGACATCGAGTACGGCAACCTGCTCACGGTGCCGCTCGACGGAGGCTTCCTCTACATCGAACCGGTGTACACGCGCGGTGGTACGCAGAACTATCCGCTGCTGCGCAAGGTCGCCGCTTCGTACGGCTCGAAGATCGTGTTCGAGAACAGTCTCGGCGAAGCGCTGAACGCGGTGTTCGGGGTCGAGGACTCCGATACGACGACACCGCCGACCGAGCCGGACGAGCCACCGGGTGACACCACAGAGCCCCCGGCCACCGGGGAGGCGGCTCTGAAGAAGGCCATCGCGGACGCCCAGAAGGCGTACACGGCCGGCGAGACGGCTCTCAAGGAGCAGGACTGGGAGGCCTACGGCAAGGCCCAGGCCGACCTCCAGGAGGCTCTCGAGCGGGCGGCGGCGGCTCAGCCCGACGGGGCGGGCGGCGCTTCGCCGACCGAGGGTGCCAAGAAGCCGGAGGGCGACGACCAGGGCAGTTGAGAAATGTTCACCCCGCGTCGTGGTACGGTTTGAACACAACGACGCGGGGTGGAGCAGCTCGGTAGCTCGCTGGGCTCATAACCCAGAGGTCGCAGGTTCAAATCCTGTCCCCGCTACTGAAAGGCGCAGGCCCGGATCCCCCAGGATCCGGGCCTTCGCCATGTCATGGGCCTTTCTCAACTTGTCGGCGTGAAGTGCGGTTCGCGGGGCATGAGTTGAGGCCAGTCGTGTTTCACTTGTCTCTCTGTGGGCATGTCGACAAAACGCCGAAGTGACTTCACTGGCCGCGGTATACCAGGTGTACGCGGGTAGCAGGTGGTGCGACGATGGTATTTATGGGGGACAGGGCAACTCTGTTGGAGACAGGGCGGTTTGTGCAGCGACGCGGCCGGACGACGGAAAGCACCGCAGATGCGGCATTCGCCGCTGCCCTGGCCCGGACCGCTGACATCGCCGACGGCGCCCGCGAGGACCCGGTCTCCACCGTGGGCGTCGCCGACGCGGCCGACGGCGTGGAGAGCGCCGAGGCGACCGGACACGCGGACACCACCAGGAGCGCGGACACCGCGGACGGCACGGATCACGCCGACGAGACCGAGGCCCGGCACCGGCGTGCCGCGGAGGCCGGTGACACGGAGTCGATGAGCGTCCTGGGCGCTCTCCTGCTGCGCCGCGGTGACCTGGACGGCGCCGAGGTCTACCTGCGCGCGGCCACCGCCGAGGGTGACCGGGCCGCGGCCAACAACCTCGGCGTGCTCCTGCACCAGAGGGGGTACGCCGACGAGGCGGCCGGGTGGTGGCGCATCGCCGCTGTCGCCGGCTCCGCCGCCGCGGCACACGCCCTCGGGCGCCACTTCCGGGAGCGCGGGGACGAGCCCGGCGCCGAGTACTGGCTGTGCCAGTCCGCCGAGCAGGGCCACGCGCTGGGGGCGTACGCGCTGGCGGACCTGCTGGAGCACCGCGGTGACGCCGGGGCCGAGCGCTGGCTGCGCGCCGCCGCGGAACAGGGGCACAGGGAGGCCGCGTACCGCCTGGCGCGGACGATCGAGCGCAACGCCGCCGGCGACGCGCACGATGCCTTCGGTCCCGGCCGCGTCGTGGGCGACGGCCGCCGGGTGCTGGACGCGGGGCCGCCGGTGAGGCCGGACGGGCCCGTCGCGGGCCCCGGCTCCGGACGCGTCGGTGAGGCCGAGCAGTGGTACCGCCAGGCAGCGGCGCGTGGCCACCGCCGTGCCGCCCTGCACCTCGGCTCCATCCTCGAGCAGCGCGGCGAGCTGAAGGAGGCCGGCCGCTGGTATCTCACCGCCGCCAAGGACGGCGAGCCCCGGGCGGCCTGCGCCCTCGGTTTCCTGCTGCGTGACGCGGGCGACGAGGAGAGCGCGGCCGTGTGGTGGCTGCGTGCCGCCCAGGACGGCGACGGCAACGCCGCCAACGCCCTGGGCGCCCTGCACGCGGCCAGGGGCGAGCAGCAGACCGCCGAGCGCTGGTACCGCGCGGCCATGGACGCCGGAGACGTCAACGGCGCCTACAACCTCGGTCTGCTCTGCGCCGCCCAGGACCGGATCCCGCAGGCCGAGCAGTGGTACCGCCGGGCCGCCTACGCCGGACACCGGGAGGCCGCGAACGCGCTGGCCGTGCTGCTGCTCCAGGCCGGTGACGCGGCCGGGGCCGAGCCCTGGTTCTCCAAGGCGGCGGAGGCCGGGAGCGTGGACGCCGCGTTCAACCTCGGCATCCTGCACGCCGGACGGGACGAGGACCGCGCGGCGCTCGACTGGTACCAGCGGGCAGCGGCGGCCGGGCACACCGACGCCGCGCTCCAGGTGGGCATGGCCCTGCTGCGGGACGGCGACGAGCGGCAGGCGGAGCGCCATCTGCGCTGCGCCGCGGGCGGCGGCAGCGCCGAGGCCGCCTTCCGGCTGGCGGGCGTCCTCGACCTGCGCCAGCCGGCCCCGGGGCCCCCCGGGCTCGGGGAACAGATGCCGGAGAAGACCGAGTGCGAGGAGTGGTACGAGAGGGCGGCCGAGCAGGGCCACCGCCGTGCCCAGGTGAGGGCCGGGATGCTCGCGGCGGCGCGCGGCGACATGGCGAGCGCCGCGCGCTGGTACCGCGAGGCCGCCGAGTCCGGCAGCCGCAACGGAGCGTTCAACCTCGGCCTGCTGCTCGCCCGCGAGGGCAGTGAGCGCGAGGCGGCCCTGTGGTGGAGCCGTGCCGCCAACGACGGGCACGGCCGCGCCGCCCTGCGTCTCGCCCTGCTTGCCGCCCGCCGGGGCGAGCTGACCGAGGGGCAGCGCTGGTGTGCCCGGGCGGTCGAGCTGGGGCCGGCGGAGGTGACCGAGCGGGCGGCGCGTCTGCTGGAGGCGCTGCACCAGGAGCTCACGGCGTGACCGGGCCGGTCGGCCCATGGGCGCGCACTTGTGTCCGGCGAATGGATTTGCTCCGGCCGGTGCCGGTGTCGTAGAGTTGCAATCACAACGACGCGGGGTGGAGCAGCTCGGTAGCTCGCTGGGCTCATAACCCAGAGGTCGCAGGTTCAAATCCTGTCCCCGCTACTGAAGACAGAGGCCCGGATCCTTCCAAGGATCCGGGCCTCTGTCGTATGCCCGTGCAAAGGCCGGCCGTGCAGAGGCCGCGCCCGGCGAAGGTCCGCCGGGCGCCGGGGTTCAGGCCGTGGCGGAGCAGTTCGGGCAGATGCCGCGGTAGGTCACCTCGACGTCGGAGACGGTGAAGCCGAAGCGCTCGTCGTCGGGCAGGTCCGCCAGCGGGTTGCCGGACGGGTGCACGTCCCGGATCGCGCCGCAGCGCCCGCACACCAGGTGGTGGTGGGGGCGGTGGGCGTTGGGGTCGTACCGCTTCGCCCGGCGGTCGGTGGTGACCTCGATGACCTCCCCGAGCGACACCATCTCGCCCAGCGTGTTGTACACGGTGGCCCGGGAGATCTCGGGGAGCCGGGCGACGGCCTTCGCGTGGACCTCGTCCGCCGTCAGATGCACATGGTCCCCCTCGAGAACCTCGGCCACCACGCGCCGCTGTGCCGTCATGCGCCAGCCGCGTCCACGAAGTCGTTCCAGGAGGTCACTCATGGAGCCCAGCGTAACAGTGGGAGGCCCCGAGTCCCGAGTCGGTGTGACTTTAGATGTCTGTTTGACTTGGACAAAGTCCATTGTAGGATTATTTACGGATTGGCCGAGGACAGGCTGCGGCCGAGAAACACGCTGTGCAGGGAACGACGCTGTGCAGGACATGACGCAGGAGGCGCGCGTGACCCAGGGACCGCTCACCACGGAGGCCGGCGCTCCGGTGGCCGACAACCAGAACAGTGAGACCGCCGGCCCGGGCGGACCGGTTCTCGTCCAGGACCAGGCGCTTCTCGAGAAGCTCGCCCACTTCAACCGCGAGCGCATCCCGGAGCGCGTCGTGCACGCCCGCGGGGCCGGCGCGTACGGCACGTTCACGCTGACCAGGGACGTCTCGCGGTGGACCCGGGCGAAGTTCCTCTCGGAGGTCGGCAAGGAGACCGAGACCTTCCTGCGCTTCTCCACCGTGGCGGGCAACCTCGGCTCCGCCGACGCGGCGCGCGACCCCCGTGGCTGGGCACTGAAGTTCTACACCGAAGAGGGCAACTACGACCTTGTCGGCAACAACACCCCGGTGTTCTTCATCAGGGACGCCATCAAGTTCCCCGACTTCATCCACACCCAGAAGCGCGACCCGTACACCGGCTCGCAGGAGGCGGACAACGTCTGGGACTTCTGGGGTCTTTCACCCGAGTCCACACACCAGGTGACCTGGCTCTTCGGCGACCGGGGCATCCCCGCCTCGTACCGCCACATGGACGGCTTCGGCTCGCACACGTTCCAGTGGAACAACGAGGCGGGCGAGGTCTTCTGGGTCAAGTACCACTTCAAGACCGACCAGGGGATCAAGAACCTCACCACCGAGGAGGCCGTCCGTCTCTCCGGCGTGGACCCGGACAGCCACCAGCGAGACCTGCGCGAGTCCATCGAGCGCGGTGACTTCCCGTCCTGGACGGTGCAGGTCCAGATCATGCCTGCGGCGGAGGCGGCCACGTACCGCTTCAACCCGTTCGACCTGACCAAGGTCTGGCCGCACGCCGACTACCCGCCGATCGAGATCGGCAAGCTGGAGCTCAACCGCAACCCGGAGAACGTCTTCGCCGAGGTCGAGCAGTCGATCTTCAGCCCGGCGCACTTCGTGCCCGGCATCGGTCCGTCCCCCGACAAGATGCTCCAGGGCCGCCTCTTCGCGTACGGCGACGCGCACCGCTACCGCGTCGGCATCAACGCCGACCACCTTCCGGTGAACCGCCCGCACGCCACCGAGGCGCGCACCAACAGCCGTGACGGCTACCTGTACGACGGCCGCCACAAGGGTGCGAAGAACTACGAGCCCAACAGCTTCGGCGGACCCGCCCAGACGGACCGGCCGCTCTGGCAGCCCGTCCCCGTCACGGGCGGCACGGGCAGCCACGAGACGCCGCTCCACGCCGAGGACGACGACTTCGTGCAGGCCGGCAACCTCTACCGGCTGCTGTCCGAGGACGAGAAGGACCGGTTGATCGGCAATCTCGCCGGCTTCATCTCCAAGGTCTCGCGCGACGACATCGCCGAGCGTGCGATCGGCAACTTCCGTCAGGCCGACGCGGACTTCGGCAAGCGGCTCGACGCCGCGGTCAAGGCCCTGCGCGGCTGACACGGACGCTTGCCGTAGGTGGGGGGCCGGATTCCCGGGAGATGTTCCCGGGGGTCCGGCCCGCTGTCGTCGGCGGGCCGGGGCGCGCCGTTCAGAGCACCATTTCGACCCGGGACCGCCGGGCCGGCACCCAGCACCTGATGATGTCGCGCACCGAGACGATGCCGACGGGGCCGTCACCGTCCAGCACGATCAGATGCCGGAAGCCGCCGTGCGTCATGGCCTCGGCGGCCTCCTCCAGGGTCCAGACGGGAGAGGCGAAGACCACGTCGGTGGTGGTGTGGGTGGACGCGGCCTCGGCGTCGGGATCCAGTCCGGCGCCGACGGCGTCGAGGATGTCGCGCTCGGTGAGGATGCCGAGGCCGCAGGTGTCCGGGTCGTGGACGACAGCTGCTCCGACGCGGCGGGCCGACATCAGCCGGGCCGCCTGCCGGAGCGTGTGGGCGGGGCCGATGGTGAGGACCAGGGTGCTCATGGCGTCACGGACAAGCATGCGGGGAGCCACCTCCTTGAGGGAGTGACCGTGTGAAGCCGGCCTTCGTGGGTGGATGGAGCGTAGCGCCCTTCGTGAGCCGATTCACAAGTTCACAAGTGGGGGGACTCTCAGAGTCGCACCCAGGAGGTGACTCGACAAGGGGGCGGCCGCCGGGGATCGCGGGACGTTCCTCGGCGGGTCTCCGCGGTGTTCAGTAGCGCTGGTTGAGATAGCCCAGGAGTTCGTGGTGGAGCAGGCCGTTGGACGCCGCCGCGTTGCCGCCGCCCGGGCCCGACACCCCGTCCAGGCTGGTGAACCGCCCGCCCGCCTCCTGGACGATGATCGCGTTCGCCGCCATGTCCCACAGGGAGAGCTCCGGCTCCGCGCAGATGTCCACCGAACCCTCGGCGACCATCATGTACGGCCAGAAGTCCCCGTAACCGCGCGTGCGCCAGACGGCCCGCGTCAGATCCATGAAGCCGTCCAGGCGGCCCTGCTCCTCCCAGCCGGTCATCGAGGCGTAGGCGAACGAGGAGTCCGCGATCCGCTCGACCTTCGAGACGTGCAGCCGGGTCGCCGACGTCAGGCTCCGCCCGGAGAAGGCGCCGGCGCCCTTGGCCGCCCACCAGCGGCGGTTCAGCGCGGGAGCCGACACGACACCGACCACCGGCTGGAAGCCGTCCTCGCCCGCCTCCATCAAGGAGATCAGCGTCGCCCAGACGGGGACCCCCCGTACGTAGTTCTTCGTGCCGTCGATCGGGTCGACGACCCAGCGCCGGGGGCCGGTGCCCTCGATCCCGTACTCCTCGCCCAGGATCGCGTCACGCGGACGGGCCCGGTGCAGATGACCGCGGATCAGCTCCTCCGCGTGTTTGTCGGCCTCGCTCACCGGGGTCATGTCCGGCTTCGTCTCGACCTTGAGGTCCAGAGCCTTGAACCGGTCCATCGTCGCCGCGTCGGCGGCGTCCGCCAGTACGTGGGCCAGGCGCAGATCATCGTGGTAGTCGGGCATGCCGTCACAGTATCCACAGCCACCCGCCCGGGCTACACGGCCCCGTGCGGGCGGCCGCCCCCTTCCCCCGCGTGCCCACTGTGCGCGGACCCTTGACAGTGCCCCTGGGCGCGTCAACTCTGATGCGCAGGTCCCCGGCGTGGGAGGCGACGATGCCCTCGGCGCGAGAAGCTCTGCTGGACTCCGCACACTCGGCGCTCTCCACCCTGCCCTGGCCGGCCGTGCGCATGGTCGATGTGGCCGCCCGGGCAGGGGTCTCCCGGCAGACCCTCTACAACGAGTTCGGGAGCAAGGACGGTCTGGCCCGCGCACTGATCCGGCGGGCGGCCGACGGCTATCTGGCCGGCGTGGAACAGGCGCTCGGATCCGCCCGTGCCCGAGGGGAGGGGCCGGCCGAACTCGCTCGCTGCACGGTCCGGGCGGCACGCGCGAACGTCCTGGTCATGGCCCTGATCACGGGCGTCTGGGGGGAGGACCTGCCCCGTCCGGGGGAGCCGGCCGAGGGGCGGCGCACCGATGCGGCACCGCCCACGGCCACCGAACTGCTCACGCTCGTCCGCGACCGTGCCGTGGCCGCGCTGGAAGGAGGGCCCGAGCCGCGTGACCTGGCGGAGCTGGAGCTGAGCTGCGAGATCGCGCTCCGGCTGGCCGTCTCCTACGCGCTGGTGCCGGCGCCGGCACCGGAGCTCAGTGCGCGGAACCCGACAGCTGGAGACCGATCACACCGATGATCACCAGCGAGATCGACACCAGCTTGAGAGCCGAGACCACGTCGTCGAGGAAGACCATCCCGTAGATCGCCGTCCCCGCCGCTCCGATACCCGTCCACACCGCGTACGCGGGACCGACGTCGAGCTTCTTCAGAGCCATCGTCAGCAGACCGAAGCTGCCCAGGGCGAACGCGCAGAACGCGATCGTCGGCCAGAGCCGGGTGAATCCGTGCGAAAGCTTCAGACACACGGCGAAGCCGGTCTCGAGCAGTCCGGCGACCACGACCAGCAACCACGCCATCGTCAGGTGCCTCCCACGTCGGTGATGCCTCGTCCCGCCTGTGCGATGTACCGCCTGCGCGATGTACCGCCTGCGCGATTATGCCCTTACCAACCGAGGGAGCCCGCAAACGTGCGCGCGTCGGGCGGCGCCGTGGCTCAGTCGCCCTCGCGCCGCTCCCGGGTCGCCAGCAGCCTCCGCAGCGAGTCGAGCCGCGCCGGATCGGCGTGCCCCTCCGCGACCCACGCGTCCAGGGCGCACTCCGGCTCGTGGCTGTCGTGGGTGCAGCCGCGCGGGCAGTTCTCCGTGCCCGGCTGAAGATCGGGAAAGGCGTTGATCACCCGGGAGGGGTCGACGTGGTGCAGACCGAACGACCGCACGCCCGGGGTGTCGACCACCCAGCCGCGGCCGTCCGGCAGCGGCAGGGCGAGCGCCGACGTGGTGGTGTGCCGGCCGCGCCCCGTGACGGCGTTGACCACGCCGGTCGTCCGCCGTCGGTCCTTCGGCACCAGCGCGTTGACGAGCGTCGTCTTGCCGACCCCGGAGTGACCGACGAACGCGGTCACCCGGTCGTCGAGCAGCTCCCGCACCTGCTCGGCTGCGTCCCCGTTCTCCAGCTCCTCGCGGCTGGTCACGACGTACGGGACACCCAGCGGGGTGTACGCCTCCAGAAGCTTGTCCGCCGAGGCCAGATCGGACTTGGTCAGCACCAGGAGCGGGGTGAGCCCACCGTCGTACGCCGCGACCAGGCAGCGGTCGATCATGCGCGGGCGGGGTTCCGGGTCGGCGAGCGCGGTGACGATCGCCAGCTGGTCGGCGTTGGCGACGACCACCCGCTCGAACGGGTCGTCGTCGTCCGCCGTGCGGCGCAGCACCGACGTGCGCGCCCCGATCCGCACGATGCGCGCCAGCGTGTCCTTGGCGCCCGAGAGGTCGCCCACCAGGGATACCCGGTCGCCCACCACGGCGGCCTTGCGGCCCAGTTCGCGGGCCTTCATGGCAGTCACCGTACGGTCATCGACCAGACAGGTGAGCCTGCCCCGGTCGACCGTGAGGACCATGCCGTCCTGCGCGTCCTCGTGCTTGGGGCGGGTGTGGGTACGGGGCCGGTTGCCCTTGGGGTTGGGGCGGACGCGGATGTCGTCCTCGTCGGGGTTCTTCCCGTAGCGGCGCATGTCCTCAGACCCCGCGCCCGCCGGCCGGTGCGCCGAGCGCCCCGGACGAGACGCCGACGGCGCCGGAGGGTTCCCCGAGCATGCCGGTCCACATGTCCGGGAAGTCCGGCAGGGTCTTGGCCGTCGTGGCGACGTTCTCGATCTCCACCCCGGCGACGGCGAGGCCGATGATCGCGCCCGCGGTCGCCATGCGGTGGTCGTCGTACGTGTGGAAGATGCCGCCGTGCAGCGGACGGGGGGTGATGCGCAGGCCGTCGGCGGTCTCCGTGACGTCGCCGCCGAGGGCGTTGATCTCCTTGGTGAGCGCCGCCAGCCGGTCCGTCTCGTGCAGCCGCAGGTGGGCCACCCCGCTCAGGGTGGACGGGGAGTCCGCGAGGGCGGCGAGGGCCGCGATGCCCGGGGTCAGCTCACCGACCTCGCCGAGATCGACGTCGATGCCGTGGACCGAGCCCGAGCCCGTGAAGGTAAGACCGCGCTCGGTCAGCTCGCACGCGCCACCCATTGCGGTGAAGATCTCGCGCAGCGCGTCACCCGGCTGGGTGGTCCGCAGCGGCCAGTCGGGGATCGTGACCCGGCCTCCGGTCACCAGCGCGGCGGCCAGGAACGGCTGGGCGTTGGAGAGGTCGGGCTCGACGGTCAGGTCGCGGCCCAGCAGGGCGGAGGGGGAGACGCGCCAGACATTCGGCTCGCCGCCCGACTCCGGCTCGTCGACCTGGGCGCCGACCGAGCGCAGCATGTCGACGGTCATACGGATGTGGGGCATCGAGGGCAGCGCCGAGCCCGTGTGGCGCACCTCCACGCCCTGGTTGAACCGGGGGGCGGACAGCAGCAGCGCGGAGACGAACTGCGAGGACGAGGAGGCGTCGATGGACACCGGTCCGCCGTCCAGCGCGCCCGCCCCGTGCACGGTCAGTGGCAGGGTCCCCCGGCCGTCGTCGTCGATCCGGGCGCCCAGGGACTTCAGCGCGCCGATCACGCCGTGCAGAGGGCGCTCGTACGACCGGGGGTCCCCGTCGAAGTGGACGGGGCCGTCCGCGAGGCAGGCCACGGGGGGCAGGAAACGCATCACCGTGCCCGCGTTGCCGACGTCCACCCGCGCCGGGCCGTGCAGACCGGCGGGGATGACCCGCCAGGCCTCCCCGGAGCCGTCCGGGCCCACACCCTCCTCGATGCCGACGCCCATCGCGCGGAGCGCCTGCGCCATCAGCAGGGTGTCGCGGGAGCGCAGCGGGCGGCGCAGCCAGCCCGGCTCGGAGGAGAGCGAGGCGAGGACGAGGGCGCGATTGGTGACCGACTTCGATCCGGGCACGGTGACGGTCGCGTCGACGGCCCCGGTCGCTCGGGGGGCGGGCCAGAGGGCGGGGTGCACGGAACTTTCGGTCATGCCCCTCACTTTAGTGGCTCAGCGCAATCCCAGATCCTGAACAAAAGGGACGAAATCAGGGCGTAATACAAGGGTGATAGAGGCGGGTTCCCGGCCTCGGCCGATCGAGTGTGCTCACAGCCCGAGGAGCCAGCGTCCGCCGCCGATCAGCGAACAGAGCGACACGGCGTGGAAGAGGAAGAGCCAGATCGCGGCCGGCGCGTGCGTCAGCCTGGCGAGCTGGTCGGCGTCGGAGTCGGGGGTGCCGCCGTACCTGCGCTTGGACTGCAGCTCGAACGCCGGGCGCACACCTCCGAGCAGCAGGAACCAGACCACGGTGTACGCGAAGGCCGACTGGACGTCGGCCGAGGTCAGCCAGGACACCAGCAGGAAGGTCGTACCCGTGAGGATGACCGTCAGCGCGCCGTACAGATTGCGGATCATCACCAGCATCACCGCCAGCAGCGCCGTCGCCAGCCACAGCAGCAGCGTGATCCGGCCGTCGGCCAGCAGCCAGGCACCGCCGAGGCCGAGCAGCGGTGGCGCCGTGTAGCCGGCCGCCGCGGTGAGGATCATGCCGATGCCGGTGGGCTTGCCGCGGCTGACGGTGAGGCCACTGGTGTCCGAGTGCAGCCGGATGCCGGACAGCCGGCGCCCGGTGAGCAGGGCCACCAGGCCGTGCCCTCCCTCGTGCGCGATGGTGATCGCGTTGCGTGAGAGCCGCCATATGAGGTTCGGGACCACCGCGACGAGCGCCGCCGTGGCCGTGACGACCACCAGCCACTGCTCGGGCGCTGGCTGGGTTCCGAAGACGCGATCCCACAGATCGCCGAGGTCGGTGCTGTCCATGGTGCGGGCGGCTCCTTGAGGTGATCGAGGGCAATCGGCATCCACTCGACTGGCGGGTCGTGGCAGTCTGGCACTTATGTGCGGACGGTATGCAGCGAGCCGACGGCCGGAAGATCTGGCCGGGCTCTTCGGCGTGGAGAAGTGGGAACCCACCGAGACCTTGGAGCCCGACTGGAACGTCGCGCCGACCAAGGAGGTCTACGCGGTTCTGGACCGTCCTGTGAAGGACGCGGACGATCAGCGTCCGGTTCGCCAGCTGCGCACCCTGAAATGGGGACTCGTGCCGTCCTGGTCGAAGTCGCCGGAAGGCGGCGCCCGCATGATCAACGCGCGTGCGGAGACGGTCCACGAGAAGCCGTCCTTCCGCCGACCCTTCGTGTCGCGGCGCTGCATCCTGCCCGCCGACGGCTACTACGAGTGGGTCACGGGCACCGACGAACGCCGGCTGGAGGAGAAGGTCGGGAAGAAGCGGCCCCGTAAGCAGCCGTACTTCGTGACCCCCGCAGACGGCTCCGTCTTCGCCATGGCGGGCCTGTACGAGTTCTGGCGCGACCGGACACTTCCCGACGACCACCCGGGGGCCTGGTGGGTGACCTGCTCGGTGATCACCACCGAGGCCGAGACGGCCCCGCTCGCCGTCGCCCCCGCCGAGGGACCCGCGTCGCTCTCCGACATCCACCCCCGGATGCCGCTGATGCTGACCCCGGACCGCTGGGACGACTGGCTCGACCCCTCGCACACCGGCGTCGAGGAGCTGAAGGCGCTGCTGGAGCCGCCGCCCGGCGGACTGATGCGTGCCTATCCGGTGGCCACCGCCGTCAGCAACGTCCGCAACAACGGCCCGGAACTCCTGGAGGAGCTGGCCGCGCCGGAGGAGAGCACGCTCTTCTGACCCGGCAGGATGGGTGCTGTGAGCCGTACTACAGCGACAGAGCGGAAGACCGAGAGCGTCGGCACGGACGCCGGAGAGGCCAGGATCACCTGGCTCCCCGCGAAGAGGGCCCGTCTGGTGCTCGCCGTCGGCCACGGCGCCGGAGGCGGCATCGAGGCCCGCGACCTCCAGGCCCTGGCCGCCGTGCTGCCGGACCGCCGGGTGACCGTGGCGCTGGTCGAGCAGCCCTGGCGGGTGGCCGGGAAGAAGCTGGCACCCGGCCCCCGGACCCTGGACACCGGCTGGCGGGGCGTGTGGCCGGCCCTGACGGCCCCGGGGCTGCCCGTCGTCTCCGGGGGACGCAGCGCCGGAGCCCGGGTGGCCTGCCGCACGGCGGCGGAGCTCGGCGCCCGCGCGGTCCTCGCCCTGAGCTTCCCCCTGCACCCTCCGGGCAAGCCGGAGAAGTCCCGCGCGGACGAGCTGCTCGGCGCCGGCGTCCCCACCCTCGTGGTGCAGGGCGGCCGTGACCCCTTCGGGAGGCCGGAGGAATTCCCACCGGGGCAGCACGCGCTCGTCGAGGTGCCGTACGCGGACCATGGCTTCGCCGTGCCGAAGAAGGCGCCGCTGACCCAGGATCAGGCGATGGACGACCTCGCCGGCGCCGTGGCCGAGTGGCTCGGCGGACTCTCCTGACGTTGTTCCCCTCACACTCCCGGCGCGCGCCCCTCACCCCGGGAATGCGCCGTGCGAGGCGGCTGTTGTGGCTGGTGTCGGTACAGGAACGTCGTACGTGGAGAGGGAGTCCGTCGCATGGGTTCGACCATCTGCCCGAGCCGCTCGAACGCCGCAGAGCTGGAGTGGACGGTGCTTCACGCGGCCAGGAGCACTCCGGCGCGCGCCCCGGGCGGAACCGATCGACAGCCCGCGCAGGAGCAAGGTCGACTATTCTCCGATGCGAGCGGGTCCGGTTTCGGCTCCGCCACATCGTTGGAGGAGGTGGGTCCGGTCACTGGGACCGACACAGGGACCGACGACGGCCGTGCGCAGGAGACGACCGCCGAGCGCAACGCGCGCTTCGAGCGGGACGCCCTCGGATATCTGGACCAGATGTACTCGGCCGCCCTGCGCATGACGCGCAACCCGGCGGACGCCGAGGACCTGGTGCAGGAGACGTACGCGAAGGCCTACGGCTCCTTCCACCAGTTCCGTGAGGGCACGAACCTCAAGGCGTGGATGTACCGCATTCTCACCAACACCTTCATCAACTCGTACCGCAAGAAGCAGCGTGAACCCCAGCGGAGCGCCGCCGAGGAGATCGAGGACTGGCAGCTGGCGCGTGCGGAGTCGCACATGTCGACCGGTCTGCGCTCGGCGGAGTCCCAGGCGCTCGACCACCTGCCGGACTCCGACGTGAAGTCCGCGCTGCAGTCGATCCCCGAGGAGTTCCGCATCGCCGTGTATCTCGCCGATGTAGAGGGCTTTGCCTACAAGGAGATCGCGGACATCATGGGGACACCCATCGGTACGGTGATGTCCCGGCTGCACCGGGGACGCCGTCAGCTGCGCGGCATGCTGGAGGACTACGCGCGTGAGCGCGGGCTCGTCCCGGCCGGAGCCGGTGAGTCGGACGACAGGAAAGGCTCGGCCTCATGAGCTGCGGAGAGCCGCACGAGACGGACTGCTCAGAGGTTCTCGATCATCTCTACGAGTTCCTCGACCATGAGATGCCCGAGGGCGACTGCACCAAATTCGAGGTTCACTTCGAGGAGTGCTCCCCGTGCCTGGAGAAGTACGGCCTGGAGCAGGCCGTGAAGAAGCTGGTCAAGCGCTGCTGCGGCCAGGACGACGTCCCGGCCGACCTGCGCTCGAAGGTGATGGGACGGATCGACCTGATCCGTTCCGGGCACGCCGTGCCCGAGCAGGACGTGTCCGTGGGCGCCGACCGACCGGCCACCGCCGAGTGACGGCTCTCCACCGGTGCGCCGCCCGCTGAACCCACCCGGTCGTGTCACCCGAACGTGCTAACCGGGCCCGTTCGGGCCCCGGTCAACCCCCAACTCGCTAGCCTGGCGCCTCCATTGACCAGGCTGGGGGCGGGTGGTTCGGGTGAGGGGCACACCGGGGGCGGCACGCGCCCACATCCTGTGCGCGGCGGTCGGCGCCGCGCTCTGCGCGCTTCCCGCGCTGTCCCCGGAGGCCGCCACGCCCTGGGAGACGCTCGCACTCCTCGCCGCGCTCTACCTGGCCTGTGAACTTCCGGGCCGCTGCCCCTCCTTCCGCGGCTCCGTACCGATCGGTGCCGGATCGTTCTTTCCCCTGCTGCTCGCCGCGGCCTTCCTGCTGCCACCGTCCGCCGCCGCGCTCGTCGCCGTCCCCGGCGCGCTCGCGGGCCGGGTGGAGCGCCCGCCCGCCGCGGCCCGCCGCGTCTGGCGGGCCGCACAGCTCGCGCTGACCGTGGGGGCGGCCTCGTGGGCGTACGCGTTCCTGGGCGGCCCCGCCACGCTCGGCGGTGCCCTGGGGGGCGCCGCGCCCGATCTCCCGTACGCCCTCCTCCCGGCCTGCGCGGCGGCTCTCGTCTTCAGTCTGGTTCTGGCCGCGCTGGACGGCTCCATCCTCGTCACGGCCGAGCGCGTGGCCGTCAGGCACGCCTGGCGCGGACTGCCGGCCCGCTCCCTGGGGCCGCACCTGGTGCACGCCCTCGCCGGGCTGATGATGGCCGTCCTGTGGCACAGCTCCTACGGCCCGCTGTCCGCGCTGGTCGTCCTGCTGCCGATGTACATCTCCTGCTGGGTCTTCGCGCAGTACCACCGCCAGCACGCCGCTCACCGCGCCACCATCAGGGCGCTCGTCCAGGCCGTCGACATCAAGGACGGCTACACCCGGGGACACAGCGAGCGGGTCGGCCGCGCCTCCGAGCTGATCGCCCGCGAACTGGGCATGGACGAGGACCGGATGGAAGCGCTCCGCTTCGCCGGCATCCTCCACGACGTCGGCAAGCTCGGCGTCCCCACCCGGGTCCTGCGCAAGGACGGGCCGCTCACCCCCCAGGAGCGCCGCGTCATCGAGCTGCACCCGGAGTACGGCCACGAGATCGTCCGGGGCATCGGTTTCCTGGACGAGGCGCGCGCCGCGATCCTGCACCACCACGAGCGGCTCGACGGCAGCGGCTATCCGTACGGCCTCGCCGGTGACCGGATCCCGGAGTTCGCCCGGGTCGTCGCCGTCGCCGACGCCTTCGACGCGATGACCTCGACCCGCTCCTACCGGCGCGGGCGGCCCGTCCCCGTGGCCGTGGAGGAGCTGAGACGCTGCGCGGGGAGCCAGTTCGACCCGCGCATGGTCGGGGCGCTGGCGCGTGCCCTGGAGCGCCACGGCTGGTCGGCGGCGGCCAACACGGTCACCTCGGAGGAGGAGCCGGCCGGGCTGCCGCGGCAGCGGACGGGGGCGCTGCCGCCCGCGGCGGATTCGACGGACCGGCCCGGGCGGCCCCGGTGAACCCGCTCCACCCGTCGCCGGCCGTCCTCGGGGTCCGAGGCGCCGCCCTGGTCCTCGCCGCCGTCGCGCTCGGGCACACCCTGTGGAACGGCGTGGTCGAGCCGGGCCACGCCCTCGCCTTCGGAGTCCTCGTCACCGTCGGTGAGCTGGCCCGCTGGGGCGCCCTGCCCGGCGAGCGGGAGCCCGCGCCGCTGGGAGCGGCCGGTGCGCTGGCGTACGCCCTGCTCGGGCGCAGCGCGGGACAGGAGACGGCGCACGGCGTGCTCCAGGTGATCACCGTCGTCGTGGCGGCGCAGCTGCTCGCCTCCGTGCCCCACCTGGCGCGGGGCAGCGGCCCGGGACCCGACCAGGCGGCCCGCCGCGTGCTGGCCGTGGCCTTCGCCGCCGTGTGCTTCCAGCCGCTGCAGCACGCGGGCCTGTCGGAGCGCTGGTTCGGCGAGGGGCCCTACTTCGCGCTCTTCCTGCTCGTCCTGCTGGTGCTCACCGCCCTCTGCGACGCCGTCCTCGCGGCTCTCACGGCCGGGACCTCCCGTCCGTACGGGCCGCAGCTCCGCGACGAACTCCGCGCGCTCAGCGGTATCGGTTCCGCGGTCTGCGCGACCGGTGCCGTGATGGCGCTCGGGGTCGCCGTCGCGGGGCTGTGGGCGCTGCCCGTCCTGTGCGTACCGCTGCTGCTCACCCAGGTCTCGTTCCGCCGGTACGCCGCCGTCCGCACGACGTACCGGCAGACCATCGCGTCGCTGGCCCGGTCCACGGAGATCGCGGGCTACACCCCGCACGGGCACGCCCGCAGGGTGGCCGGGCTCTCGACGGCCGTCGGGCGGGAGCTGGGGCTCACCGGCCCCGAGCTGACCGTGCTGGAGTACGCGGCGCTGATGCACGACATCGGGCAGCTCTCGCTGGTCGACCCGGTGGAGGACGGGGCGACGGCCGTCCTCCCGGCAGCCGAGCAGCGCAGGATCGCGCTGCTCGGAGGGGCGGTGGTCCGCCAGACCGGGGTGGACCCCGCGGTCGCCGTGGTGGTGGAGCAGCAGGCGGATCCGTACCGGGAACAGCAGACCTCCGCGAGGATCGTCCGTGCGGTCAACGCGTACGACGACCTGTGCGGGGAAGGCGTCAAGGGGTCCCTGCGCGCGCTGGAGCAGCTCAGGCTCGGCACCGGCCGCGACTACCAGCCACAGGTGGTGGAAGCACTGGCGCGAGTCCTGGCGCGGGGCGGCCCGGCCCCTGCGGGGGCGGGGTAACCCACGGGTAATGAGCGAGCGTCCGGCCGGGCATGGTTGGATGCGAAGAGAGCGGAAAACGAGGGTGTCCAGTCGGGACAGGCGGGAATCGTGAGGATCTTCGGGAAGGTACGGCATCGGCCGTCCGCCTCTTGGCGGCAGGCCACGGACCGCGCGTTCACGCTGATCGGCGACGGCCGGTACGAGGACGCGGGGGCGCTGCTGACGCGCGCGGCGGACCTGGAGCCCTGGCTCTCGGAGTCCTGGTTCAACCTGGCGCTGCTGCACAAGTTCCGGCACGACTGGGAGCAGGCCCGGGCCGCGGGCCTGCGGGCCGTCGCCCTGCTCGACCGGGAGTCCGGGGCCCCGGACTGGTGGAACGTCGGGATCGCGGCCACCGCGCTGCAGGACTGGCCGCTGGCGCGCCGGGCCTGGCAGGCCTACGGGCTGCGGGTGCCGGGCAGCGGCCAGCACAACGCGGCGGCCAACAGCGAACCCACGGGCATGGAGCTGGGCAGTGCCGCCGTGCGGCTCTCGCCCGAGGGCGAGGCCGAGGTCGTCTGGGGCCGCAGACTGGACCCGGCACGGCTGGAGGTGCTGTCGATCCCGCTGCCGTCCTCGGGGCGGCGCTGGGGCGAGGTCGTCCTGCACGACGGGGTGCCGAACGGCGAGCGGATCACGGCGGCCGGGCCGTCGTACCCGGTCTTCGACGAGATCGAGCTGTGGGCGCCCTCACCCGTCCCCACCTGGGTGGTCCTCCTGGAGGCCGCCACCGAGGCCGACCGCGACGCGCTGGAGAAGCTCGCCTCGGACGCCGGATTCGCCGCGGAGGACTGGTCGTCCTCCGTGCGGCTGCTCTGCCGCGCGTGTTCGGAGAGCCCGATGGAGAGCGACGAGGGTGACGGCGAACACCTGGACCCGCACGACCACAGTGAGCCGGGACACCCCGGGCCCCTCGGCCACCGTACGGCCGGTGACCTGTGGGTGCCGGAGCGTGAGTGCGGCATAGCGGCCCCGGCCGGGCTGGTGCGCGGTCTGCTGGACGGCTGGGTGGCGGACAGCCCGGACAGCCGCGAGTGGCGGGATCTGGAAGAAGTCTGCTGATACGTGCCCGTAGGCTGTACGGGCACCGATTGCGGTGCGGGTACTCACGGGTCACAGGGTTGCAGGAAGGCGAACGGCGGACATGTCGCAGCAGGAGACGGACGAGCAGACCGGTGTGGACGACGAGGGATTCCTCGTGGACACCGAGGACTGCGAGGCGCGCGAGGCGGCGCACCGGGAGCGCGGCACCTCCCGCCCCATCACGGTGGTCGGCAACCCGGTTCTGCACAAGGAGTGCGCCGACGTCACGGAGTTCGACGACGAGCTGGCGCGGCTGATCGACGACATGTTCGCCAGCCAGCGGACCGCGCAGGGCGTGGGTTTGGCGGCGAACCAGATCGGCGTGGACCGCAAGGTCTTCGTCTACGACTGCCCGGACGACGACGGGGTCCGCCACGTCGGCGCGATCTGCAACCCGGTGCTGGAGGACCTGGCCCCGGAGCTGCGCCACCTCGACGACTCCGGCGAGGGCTGCCTCTCCGTGCCCACGGCGTACGCCGCGCTCGCGCGTCCCGACTACGCGGTCGTGCGCGGTCAGGACGCCCAGGGCAACGCGGTGAAGGTCCGGGGCAGCGGCTACTTCGCGCGCTGCCTCCAGCACGAGACGGACCACCTGTACGGCTACCTCTACATCGACCGTCTCTCGAAGCGGGACCGCAAGGCGGCGCTGAAGGAGATGGCCGAGGGCACCCCGCGCTACGAGGTCGTCCCGAACGACTGACCCCCCTTCGCTGTTCGGAGAGGGCCCCGCCTGCGGCGGGGCCCTCTCCGTGTCCGGGGGTACGAACGAGGGCGGCTTGGTCAACCACGGTTCACCCCGGCGTAGTTGACGCGCGTCGACCCTTCCGCCAGGCTCGTCCCACGCCACGCCCACGCCTCACCGTGCAGGGAGACCCCCATGCTCAGACGTACCGCACATCTGCTGCTCGGCCTTGTCATGACCATGGCCTTCGCCATCGGCGGCGCCGTCGTCACCGCGGGCACCGCGCAGGCCGACGGCTGTTTCACCTGGACCCGCACCCTGTCGTCCGGCGCCACCGGCAACGACGTCACGCAGCTCCAGATCCGGGTGGCCGGCTATCCGGGATACAACTCCGTGCTCGCCATCGACGGCTCCTACGGCCCCGCCACCCAGGCCGCGGTCCAGCGCTTCCAGTCCGCGTACGGCCTCGCCGCCGACGGCGTCGCCGGGCCGGCCACGCAGGCCAAGCTCTACGCGCTCCAGGACGACGACTGCACCCCCGTCAACTTCACCTATCCCGAGCTGAACACGTGCAACAGCACCTGGGCGGGCGGTGCGGTCGCGGCGGGTACGGCCAAGGCCAACGCCCTGAGCAGCATGTGGAAGCTCCAGGCCCTGCGGCACGCGCTGGGCGACCAGCCCCTCCGGGTCACCAGCGGCTTCCGTTCCACGTCCTGCAACGCGGCCGTCGGCGGGGCCACGAACAGCCGCCATCTCTACGGTGACGCCGTCGACCTCGGTGCCGGGCCGCACTCCCTCTGCACCATCGCCAAGCAGGCCCGCAACCACGGCTTCCGGGGGATCCTCGGCCCGGGCTACGCAGGCCACGGCGACCACATCCACGTCAACCAGGGACCGAACCGCTTCTGGTCCGCCTCGCAGTGCGGCATCTGAGCGCACGCGCGCGGTGACCGCACCTCGTGCGGCGAGCCCCGTCCGGGACACGTGTCCCGGACGGGGCTCCGTCGTGACAGGCGGGCACGGACGTCAGGCGGCTTCCCGGATCATGGACGGGCCGCGGAAGGTGCGGCGGTAGGCGTTCGGAGTCGTGCCCAGTGAGCGGACGAACTGGTGACGCAACGCCGCCGCGGTCACGAATCCGGTCTGTCCCGCGATCGTGTCCATGGTCTCGTCCGAGGTCTCCAGCAGGTGCTGTGCCAGCAGCACGCGCTGCCGGAGCAGCCAGCGGTACGGCGTGGTGCCGGTCTCCTGCTGGAAGCGGCGGGCGAAGGTCCGGGGCGACATGTGACTCCGGTCGGCCAGCTGTTCGACGGTCATCTCCTGGTCGAGGTGGCTCTCCATCCAGGCGAGGGTGCCCCCGACCGTGTCGCACCGGGTGCGGGGCAGCGGACGCTTGATGTACTGCGCCTGGCCGCCGTCCCGGTGCGGGGGGACCACCATGCGGCGGGCCACGGCGTTCGCCACGGCCGGCCCGTGTGCCTGGCGGACCAGGTGCAGGGCGGCGTCGATGCCCGCGGCCGTGCCCGCCGACGTGATGACCGGCCCCGCGTCCACGTACAGTACGTCCGGTTCCACGCTCGCCTTCGGGAAGCGGCGGGCCAGCTCGTCGGCGTGCCGCCAGTGGGTGGTGCAGCGGCGGCCGTCCAGGAGCCCGGCCGCTCCGAGGACGTACGCCCCGGAGCAGACGCTCAGCACCCGTGCCCCTCGCTCCACGGCTCGGCGCAGGGCGTCCAGGACCTCCTCGGGGTAGGCCCGCTCCACGAAGTGGGTCCCCGCCGGAACGGCGATCAGGTCGGCTTCCTCCAGGCGGTCGAGACCGTAAGGGGTGCTGATGGAGAAGCCGGCGTGGGTCCGGAGGACCGGGCCCTCGGCCGAAACGACCGCGAAGTCATGGACGGGCAGCCCCTCGTCCGACCGGTCGAGCCCGAACACCTCACAGAGGACGCCGAGTTCGAAGGGGTTGACCTCGTCGAGCACCAGAGCGGCGACATTGTTCAGCATGCCGCCAGTGTGGCAGTAATTCGATGCAGCGTGACAGTCCTGCCACTGCCGGAATCCGTCCGCTCCGACGACAGTGGAGCCATGAACACATTCCTGAGCTACCTGGCCGTAGTCGTACTTTTCGCCCTCGTCCTGCTGCCCGCCCTCGTCGGTCTCGCGCGGGAGCGCCGGATCGACCGCGAACTGCGTGAGGCGGAACGACGGAGGGGGGAGCGGCCGCCGGCGACGGCGGGCGCCGCGCAGCCGCTCACGGCCACGCGGCGCCCGTACGTCAGGTCCTGGGCGCGGATCTAGAAGTCGTCGTCGAAGCCGACGGACCCCTCCACCGCCACCTGGTACGCGGAGGGGCGCCGCTCGAAGAAGTTCGTCAGCTCCTGCACCCCCTGGAGCTCCATGAACGAGAACGGGTTCTCGGAACCGTAGAGCGCGGGGAAGCCGAGCCGGGTGAGCCGCTGATCGGCGACGCACTCCAGGTACTGGCGCATCGACTCGGTGTTCATCCCCGGCAGGCCATCGCCGCACAGGTCGCGGCCGAACTGGAGCTCCGCCTCGACCGCCTCCCGCAGCATGTCCGTGACCTGCTGCTGGAGCGCGTCGTCGAAGAGGTCCGGCTCCTCCTTGCGGACGGTGTCGACGACCTCGAAGGCGAAGTTCATGTGCATCGTCTCGTCACGGAACACCCAGTTGGTGCCCGTGGCGAGACCGTGCAGCAGACCGCGCGAGCGGAACCAGTAGACGTACGCGAAGGCGCCGTAGAAGAACAGCCCCTCGATGCACGCGGCGAAGCAGATCAGGTTGAGCAGGAAGCGCCGGCGGTCCGCCTTCGACTCCAGCCGCTCGATCTTCTCGACCGAGTCCATCCACCGGAAGCAGAACTGCGCCTTCTCGCGGATCGAGGGGATCTCCTCGACCGCGTCGAAGGCCGCCGCACGGTCCTGAGGGTCGGGCAGATAGGTGTCGAGCAGCGTCAGATAGAACTGGACGTGCACGGCCTCCTCGAACAGCTGACGCGACAGGTAGAGCCGCGCCTCGGGGGAGTTGATGTGCTTGTAGAGCGTCAGCACCAGGTTGTTGGAGACGATCGAGTCACCCGTCGCGAAGAACGCGACCAGCCGTCCGATCATGTGCTGCTCACCGGGTGAGAGCTTGGCGAGGTCGGCGACGTCGGAGTGCAGGTCGACCTCCTCCACGTGCCAGGTGTTCTTGATCGCGTCCCGGTAGCGCTCGTAGAAGTCCGGGTAGCGCATGGGACGCAGGGTCAGTTCGAAGCCCGGGTCCAGCAGGTTCTTGTTCTCGGATGTCGTCATTACTGGCAGGCCTCGCAGGACTCGGGGTTCTCCAGGGAACAGGCGATCGCGTCCGCGTCGGGCGCGGGCGCCTGCTCGGGGATCGGGGCGGCGGACGCCGCTCGGGCGATCCGGGTCGCCGGGCGCGACCGCAGGTAGTACGTCGTCTTCAGCCCCTGCTTCCAGGCGTACGCGTACATCGAGGAGAGCTTGCCGATCGTCGGCGTCTCCAGGAACAGGTTGAGCGACTGGCTCTGGTCGAGGAACGGCGTGCGGGCAGCCGCCATGTCGATCAGGCCGCGCTGCGGGATCTCCCACGCCGTGCGGTACAGCGCACGCACGTCCTCGGGGATCCAGCCGAAGCCCTGCACGGAGCCGCTCGCCTCGCGCAGCGCCTCACGGGTCCGCGCGTCCCAGACGCCGAGTCTCTTCAGCTCGTCGACCAGGTAGGCGTTGACCTGGAGGAACTCCCCGCTGAGGGTCTCGCGCTTGAAGAGGTTGGAGACCTGCGGTTCGACGCACTCGTACACCCCGGCGATCGAGGCGATGGTCGCCGTCGGCGCGATGGCGAGCAGCAGCGAGTTGCGCATGCCCGTCTTCGCGATCCGGGCGCGCAGCGCGTCCCAGCGCTCCGGCCAGTGCAGCTCGGTGTCGTAGTGGTCCGGGTGCAGTACGCCGCGCGCCGCGCGGGTCTCGGACCAGGCGGGCAGCGGGCCGGACTTCTCCGCGAGGTCGCAGGAGGCCTCGTAGGCGGCCAGCATGATCCGCTCGGAGATCCTCGTGGACAGCGCGCGGGCCTCGGGGGAGTCGAAGGGGAGGCGCAGCTGGAAGAAGACGTCCTGGAGGCCCATCGCGCCCAGGCCCACCGGACGCCAGCGGGCGTTGGAGCGGCCGGCCCGTTCGGTCGGGTAGAAGTTGATGTCGACGACCCGGTCCAGGAAGGTCACGGCGGTCCGCACGGTGGTGTCCAGCCGCTCCCAGTCGATGGAGCCGTCCACCACGAAAGCGCCCAGGTTGACCGAACCCAGGTTGCAGACGGCCGTCTCGCCGTCGTCGGTGACTTCGAGGATCTCCGTGCACAGGTTCGAGGAGTGCACGACCCGGCCCGGCTCGGCGGTCTGGTTCGCCGTGCGGTTCGAGGCGTCCTTGAACGTCATCCAGCCCTGCCCGGTCTGGGCGAGGGTCCGCATCATCCTTCCGTACAGCTCACGCGCCGGCAGGGTCTTGCGGGCCAGCCCCTTGGCCTCGGCGGCCCGGTAGGCGGCGTCGAACGCGTCGCCCCACAGGTCGACCAGCTCGGGGGTGTCCGCCGGTGAGAACAGTGACCAGTCGGTGTCCGCGTCGACGCGGCGCATGAACTCGTCCGGGATCCAGTGCGCCAGGTTGAGGTTGTGCGTACGCCGCTGGTCCTCGCCGGTGTTGTCGCGCAGCTCGAGGAACTCCTCGATGTCCGCGTGCCAGGTCTCCAGGTAGACGGCGGCGGCGCCCTTGCGGCGGCCGCCCTGGTTCACCGCGGCGACCGAGGCGTCGAGCGTCTTCAGGAACGGCACGATGCCGTTGGAGTGTCCGTTCGTGCCGCGGATGAGCGAACCCCGGGCGCGGATACGGGAGTACGAGAGCCCGATGCCGCCCGCGTGCTTGGAGAGACGCGCCACCTGGTGGTAGCGGTCGTAGATCGAGTCCAGCTCGTCCAGCGGCGAGTCCAGCAGGTAGCAGGAGGACATCTGCGGGTGGCGGGTTCCGGAGTTGAAGAGGGTGGGGGAGGAGGGCAGGTAGTCGAGCCGGTTCATCAGGCCGTAGAGCGCGGCCACTTCCTCCAGAGCCCGCTCGGAGGTGTCCTCGGCCAGCCCGGCGGCGACGCGCAGCATGAAGTGCTGCGGGGTCTCGACCACATCGCGGGTGAGCGGATGGCGCAGCAGGTACCGGCTGTGCAGCGTCCGCAGCCCGAAGTAGCCGAAGCGGTCGTCGGCGCCTTCGGCGAGCGCCCGCTCGACCAGCGCGTCGAGGGCGGCGGCGTGCCGCGTGACGAACCCGGCCGTACGGTCCGCGATCAGGCCCTCGCGATGCCCCACGGCGACCGACGCGGAGAAGGAGACGGCGCCCTGGCCGGCGGCCTCGTCCGCGATGGTCCGGGTGAGGAGCCGGGCGGCGAGCCGGGAGTAGGCGGGGTCCTCGGAGATCAGGCCGGCGGCGGCCTCGGTGGCCAGCGAGCGCAGTTCGGCCTCGTCCGACCGGGCGTTGCGGCCACGCAGCGCGGCGGCGGCCACCCGTCCGGGGTCGGTGTCGGGCAGATCGGCGGTGAGACCGGTCAGGGTCCGCAGCAGTGCGGTCCCGGGCGCGTCGGTCGTGCGGCCTTCGGGTTCCGTGGCTGAAACCGGGTCGGCTGGCGCGATGGTCACTGGGGCTATCCCTCGCTCGGCTCAGGGCCTGCGGGAGCGGGGCAGCCGGGGGCACACGGCGCCCGGGAAAGGGCAGCACGGCGCGCGGCGTCCACCGGCCCTCCGCGGGGCCCGGACGTATCGGCGCCCGGATCGGTCGAGCCGGGCGCACTGTCGGCAGGTCTTCGGACTTCGGGGTGCGGATGAGCACACCGATCACACCGTTGCGGGACAGTTCCGGATTCTCACCGGATTCCCCTGCGGCGACAGCGAGGTCGAGCATACATGTGGGGGGTGCCGATTGAAGAAGCCACCACATCTTGTGTCGTGAAGGGTCAGAGCTCCAGGCGGAACGTCAGGAGCGAGAGCTCCGGCAGGGGACACCAGTCCCGCTCGGGAGTCCGTACGAAGCCGAGGCGGCGGTATATCCGGTGGGCGCCCAGCATGGCTGACTGCGTCGACAGGACGATCCCGGTGAGCCCTCCCGCAGCCCGCGCCCGCTCGATACAGGCACGTACGAGCGCCTCACCCGCACCCCGCCCACGGGCCTCCGGCGAGACGGCCAGCATCCGGAACTCGGCCTCGTCCTCCCCGGCGATGTCCGCCCACGGGCTCCCCGGCGCGACGTAGGTGACACCGCCCAGCAGCCTGCCGTCGGCGTCCAGCGCGACCAGCACCTCGGCCTCGGCGGCCCGCCGCCCGACCGCGCGGAGCTGATCCAGGTAGGGGTCGTCGGCGCCGAAGTCCAGGAGCCCGTCGCCCACATAGGCGTGCGCGGTGATCTCGCCCAGCTCCTCGAACTGAGCGGGCAGCGCCGGCCTGATCGAAACGTCCATGGGCGGCAGTCTGCCCCAGACGCCGGGTGCGGCGCGCCCCCGTTTCCGCAGGCCTCGGGCACCGGTCCTGAGACGACTCCGTCCCGGCAGGGAGGACCCTGCCGGGACGGACGTCCTGCTCCGGAGTGACCGCTGTGGGGTCAGTGGCCGCCCGGGGCGCCCGCCGTGGCCGGCGGGAGCTCGACCTTGACGCCGGGGTCGCCCGCGTCCGCCGTGTAGTCCGACGGGGAGGTCTCGTCCACACCGGCCGGCGCCTTCACCGCGTTGAGGACGACGGTCAGCACGAGCACGACGACGAGGTTCAGGACGAACGCGGTGAGACCGATGTAACCGATCTCGCCGATGCCCGGGATCTCCTTCGAGGACCCGCCGAAGTGCTTCTGGGTCGGGCTGGCGACGCCGTACGCGGCCGCCGTGCCGTAGATCATGCCGACCGCCCAGCCCGCGATCAGGGCCCAGCGGTGGAACCACCGGGTGAAGAGCCCGCCCACCAGGGCCGGCATCGTCTGGAGGATCCAGATGCCGCCCAGCAGCTGGAAGTTGATCGCGACCGTCTTGTCCATGGTGAGGACGAAGGCGAGCGCGCCGACCTTGACCAGCAGCGAGACCAGCTTGGAGACCTTGGTCTCCTGGGCCGGGGTCGCGTCCGGCTTCAGGAAGTCCTTGTAGATGTTGCGGGTGAAGAGGTTCGCCGCGGCGATCGACATGATCGCGGCGGGCACCAGGGCGCCGATACCGATCGCGGCGAAGGCCACGCCCGCGAACCAGTCCGGGAACATGTTTTCGAAGAGCTGCGGAATGGCGAGCTGGCCGTTGTCGACCTTGATCCCGGCCGCGATCGCCATGAATCCGAGCAGCGCCAGAAGGCCCAGCATCAGCGAATACAGCGGCAGGATCGTGGTGTTGCGCCGGATCACCTCACGGCTGCGGCTGGAGAGCGTCGCCGTGATCGAGTGCGGGTACATGAAGAGCGCCAGCGCCGAGCCCAGGGCCAGGGTGGCGTAAACCCACTGGCCGGAGACGCCGGGTGCGAGCCCGGCCACCGGTTTGCCGGCCGCCTCGTTCGCGGCGGAGAACTTCTCGCCGGCGGCGGCGAAGATGTTGTCGAACCCGCCCAGCTTGATCGGGATGTAGATGATCGCCACCGCGATGACCAGGTAGATCAGCCCGTCCTTGACGAACGCGATCAGCGCCGGCGCGCGCAGCCCCGAGGAGTAGGTGTACGCGGCGAGGACGGCGAACGCGATGAGCAGCGGCAGGTCCTTGATGAACCAGTGCGTGTTCTCGCCGCCGCCGACGCCCATGACGTCCAGGACGGCCTGGATGCCGACCAACTGGAGCGCGATGTACGGCATCGTGGCGAGGATGCCGGTGACGGCGACCGCCAGCGAGAGACCCTTCGAGCCGAAGCGGCCACGGACGAAGTCCGAGGTGGTGACGTAGCCGTGCTTGTGCGACACCGACCACAGGCGCGGCAGGAAGGTGAAGATCAGCGGATAGACGAGGATCGTGTAGGGGACGGCGAAGAAGCCGGCCGCGCCCGCCGCGTAGACCGCCGCGGGCACCGCGACGAAGGTGTACGCCGTGTAGAGGTCTCCGCCGAGCAGGAACCAGGTGACCCAGGTGCCGAACGACCGCCCGCCCAGGCCCCATTCGTCGAGGGTGGCCTCGTTCTCGGCCTTGCGCCAGCGCGCGGCCATGAACCCGATGACCGTGACGGCCAGGAAGAAGAAGATGAACACGGCGAGTGCGACGCCGTTCACGCCGTCCCCGGCGGCCGCGATGTTGTTCGAGCCGTCCATCACGCTGACGCACCCCCCTTGCGGGCGCGCTGGTCACGCTGCCACAGCTTGTAAGCGATCATGGTGAGAGCGGTCGAGATGAGCACCCACAGCATCTGGTACCAGTAGAAGAACGGGATGCCGATGAAGGTCGGATCGACCTTCGCGTACGACCCGACCCAGAGCATCGCCACGAACGGGGCGATCAGGCAGAGCCCGATGACCACCCTCATGGGTGTCACTGTCGGTGCTGTCGGTGGGTTCGCATCGTTTTCTTCTGGCATGTGGCGACTCCGTCCCCTCGCTGATCACCTGGTGTAATGCGCAGGAAATCTAAGCGAGCGCCCCGTCCACCGTCACCCCCCGTCCGCATTGCGGTCGTGCAACGGTCCGGTGTCGCCCGAAATGCCTGATCCCCCCGCGCACGCGGGGGGATCAGGCATTCCGGGACCCTGACGGTGCTCAGTCCGTGGGACGCTTCAGACGGGCTACGAACTTGTACCGGTCGCCCCGGTACACGGAGCGCACCCACTCCACCGGTTCGCCCCCTCCGTCGATCGAATGCCGGGACAGCATGAGCATCGGGAGGCCGACGTCCGTGCCGAGCAGTCCCGCCTCGCGCGGGGTGGCGAGCGAGGTCTCGATGGTCTCCTCGGCCTCGGCGAGCCGGACGTCGTACACCTCGGCCAGCGCGGTGTAGAGCGAGGTGTACTTCACCAGTGAACGGCGCAGCGCGGGGAAGCGCTTGGCCGAGAGGTGAGTGGTCTCGATGGCCATCGGTTCACCGCTGGCCAGCCGGAGCCGCTCGATCCGCAGCACCCGGCCGCCCGTCGTGATGTCCAGCAGCCCGGCGAGCGTGTCGTCCGCCGTGACGTAGCCGATGTCCAGCAGCTGCGAGGTGGGCTCCAGCCCCTGGGCGCGCATGTCCTCGGTGTACGAGGTGAGTTGCAGGGCCTGGGAGACCTTCGGCTTCGCGACGAAGGTGCCCTTGCCCTGGATGCGCTCCAGCCGGCCCTCGACCACCAGCTCCTGGAGGGCCTGGCGCACCGTGGTGCGCGAGGTGTCGAACTCCGCCGCCAGGGTCCGTTCGGGCGGCACCGGAGTGCCCGGCGGCATGGTGTCCGTCATGTCGAGGAGATGGCGCTTGAGCCGGTAGTACTTCGGGACGCGTGCCGTGCGCGCTCCCGCACCGGCCTCGTTCGTCACTCTGCCCCCGTCGGCACCCATGGCCCGCCTTCCCGACTGCTGCGTTGCTGCCGTCACCGGCTCCTCCGTCTGTCGCGGCTCACATGGTGGCACGGTCCGGTCACGGGTCGTCGCCCTCCCTCAGGTGTCGGTCCGATAACGGACGCGAGTGCACTTCTTATACACCCTTGACACCCCTAAAGGTCTAGGCCAAGCTCCCGGTACTGGTCTAAACCATTAAAGACCAGGTCCCAGACCCACAGGTAGCGCCAGGCGTACGTCTTCGCGGTGGGCGGGGGGTTGCTGGTATCCCTGAGGAGGGTGTGGCATGAAGCGCAAGCTCATAGCGGCAGTAGGCGTCGCAGCGATGATGACCGGAATCGCGGCGTGTGGTGGGGACAGCGGCGACAACGCTTCGAAGGACCCTGAGGACCGTACCGAGAACCTGACGGTCTGGCTCATGGTCGACGCGCAGAGCACCTGGCCGGAACTGGTCAAGGACGTCAACGCGCAGTTCAAGAAGAAGTACCCCAAGGTCAAGGTCGACGTCCAGTACCAGCAGTGGGCGGACAAGGCCAAGAAGCTCGACACCGCGCTCGGTGGTGACAAGTTCCCGGACGTCGTCGAGCTCGGCAACACCGAGACGATGCAGTACATCCTCAACGGCGCGCTGGCCGAGATCGACCCCAAGAAGTACGACAACTCGGACACCTGGATCAAGGGTCTGAAGGACACCTGCACCTTCGAGGGCAAGCAGTTCTGCGTGCCCTACTACGCGGGCGCCCGTGTCGCGGTCTACAACAAGGACATGCTCAAGAAGGGCACCGGCAGCGACGCCCTCCCGCAGACCGAGGACGAGATGCTCGCCGCACTCGACAAGGTCTCCGCCGAGTACAACAAGAAGGACAAGCGCTTCTCGTCCCTCTACCTGCCGGGCCGTTACTGGTACGCGGCAATGTCCTACGTCGCGGCCTACGGCGGCTCCATCGCCGAGTACGACGAGGGCGCGAAGGAGTGGAAGGGCAACCTCTCCTCGCCCGAGTCCCAGAAGGGCATCGAGCACTTCGTCAACCTGGTCAAGAAGTACAACAAGGCCGACCAGACCAAGGACGAGCAGGACCACGCCAACGTCATGGCCAACGAGAAGGCGGCCCTGATCTACGGCAACGGCTGGGAGGCCGGCTCCGTCGTCGACGGCGCCAACAACGGCAACCCGAAGCTCGAGGGCAAGATCGGCACGGCCGGCATGCCCGGCCCGAACGGCAAGGCCCTCCCGTCCTTCATCGGCGGTTCGGACCTCGCGGTGACCGCCAAGTCCAAGGTCACCGACCTCAGCGAGGAGTGGATCTCGCTCTTCACCAGCGAGAAGTCGCAGGAAGTGCTCGCCGCCAAGAACATCCTCCCGAACAACGAGAAGCAGCTCGAGCCGCTGAAGTCCAAGCCGGAGACCGCCGCCGTCGCCAACGCGGTGCCGGACGCCTGGTTCACGCCGATCGCGCCGGGCTGGACCTCCATCGAGAAGGAGGAGGTCCTGGAGAACATGCTGCTGGAGATCCTCAAGGGCACCTCGGTGGCCGACGCGGCCAAGAAGGCCGACGACAAGGTCAACGAGCTGATCAACAAGTAGTCCCGGGGCCTACGGCTCTCCAGGCGGGGGTCCGGCGAACACCGGGCCCCCGCCCCTCTTTCGCAGGTAGAACGCCGTGATTCCCGGGTGCAGATCCCCGGAATCCCGATGGAAGGTCAGTCACGTGACTGCTGCCGACACCAAGGCCGCCGGTCCACCGGTCCCCGTACCGAGTGTCCCGGAGAAGACCGGGATCTCACCCTCCGAGCAGGAAACCGCCGGGCCGCGCCCGAAGAAGCGGCGGAAGAAGGGGGAACTCCTCCCCTATCTCCTGATCCTGCCGGCGATCCTGGCGATCGCCGCCGTCTACGTCTACCCGCTGGTCAAGACCGTGATCATGTCCTTCCAGGACCTGGGACGGGCGGCTCTCTGGGGCAACGCCGAGGCACCGTGGGTCGGCTTCGAGCAGTTCACCAACATCCTCGGCGACCCGGAGTTCTGGTCGGTCGTCGGAAGAACCGTCGTCTTCATGACCGTCTGCGTCGTGCTGACCATGGGCCTCGGCCTGCTCATCGCCCTGATGATGCTGAGGCTCTCCACCTGGGTGCGGCTCGTCCTCACGGTGGCACTGATCGCCGCCTGGTCCATGCCGCTCATGGTCGCCGCGTCGGTCTTCCGCTGGCTCTCCGACTCCGACTACGGGCTGATCAACACGCTGCTCGCCGACATCACGGGCAACGAGGACCGGTGGCTCGGCCACAACTGGTTCCTCGACCCCTTGCAGGGCTTCGGCATCATCACGCTCCTGGTCGTCTGGGGCGCCATCCCGTTCGTCGTGATCACGATGTACGCGGCCCTCACCCAGGTCCCCAAGGAGCTGGAGGAGGCGGCCGCCCTCGACGGAGCCACCGCGTTCGGCGTCTACCGCTACGTGACCTGGCCCGTCATCAAGCCCGTCTTCACCATGGTCGCCACGCTCTCGGTCATCTGGGACTTCAACGTGTTCGGTCAGATCTGGCTGCTGCGCGGCAACAAGCCCGAGCCCGAGTACGAGACCCTCGGTCTCTACTCCTTCTCCAAGGCGTTCGAGTCCACCTCCTTCAGCCAGGGCAGCGCGATCGCACTGATCACCGTCCTGATGCTCTCCGGTGTCGCCGTGTACTACCTGCGCCAGCTGATCAAGACGGGAGAGGTCGAATGAGCGCCTCCACGAACACGCCGGCCCAGGTCCTGCGGCCCGACCGTAAGAAGAACCGCCTCGGCTACAACATCCTGGCGCTGGTCACGGCCGGGGTCATGGCCTTCCCGGTCTACTGGCTGATCGTCAGCTCGCTGCGCCCCAACCACGAGATCCGGTCCTACGACCAGACCCTGTGGCCGTCCTCCCTCACCTTCGACAACTTCGCGCGTGCGGTGAAGCAGGACAACTTCTCCACAGCCATCCAGTCGAGCCTCATCGTCTCGATCACGGCCGTCGTCGGCGGCATGATCATCGCGACCCTCGCGGCGCTCGCCATCGGACGCTTCCGCTTCTTCGGGCGGAAGGCGCTGATGATGGTCATGATCCTGGTCCAGATGCTGCCCCCGACCGCGATGCTGATCCCGATCTACCTCCAGCTCAACGCGATGGGAGGCATCGACGAGTACTGGGGACTCATCGTCGTCTACCTGGTCTCCACGCTGCCCTTCGCGACGATCATGATCCGCGGATTCGTGATCAACATCCCGGTGGAGCTCGAGGAGTCCGCGATGGTGGACGGCTGCACCCGCATGCAGGCCTTCCGCCGGGTCATCTTCCCGCTGCTGGCGCCGGGGCTCGCCGCCGCCTCCATCTTCGCGCTGGTCAACGCGTGGAACGAGTACCTCTTCGCGTACATCCTGATCAACGACAACTCCAAGTACACGCTCAACGTCTGGCTGATGACCTTCACGACGGAGCGCGGAACGGACTACGGCGCGCTGATGGCGGCCTCCACGCTCATCTCCATCCCGGTCGTCATCTTCTTCATGATCATCCAGGGGAAGATGGCTACGGGGCTCACCTCAGGCGCCGTGAAGGGATAACGCAGCCCCATGACCACCCTCGTATCCACCATGGACACCGTCACCCGCGACGCACTCGCCGTGCTCCAGCCCGGCTTCACCGGGACGACCGCCCCGGACTGGCTCCTGCGCAGGGTCGGTGAAGGCCTGGCCTCCGTCGGACTGTTCGGCCGGAACATCCACTCGCCCGAGCAGCTCTCCGCGCTCACCGCCCGGCTGCGTGCCGAGCGGGACGACGTGCTCGTCGCGATCGACGAGGAGGGCGGCGACGTCACCCGGCTGGAGGTCCGCAACGGCTCCTCCTTCCCCGGCAACCTCGCTCTCGGCTCCGTCGACGACATTGACCTCACCAGGGCCGTCGCCCGGGAGCTCGGCCGACGGCTTGCCGAGTGCGGGGTCAACCTCAACTGGGCGCCGTCCGCCGACGTCAACTCCAATCCGGACAACCCGGTCATCGGCGTACGCTCCTTCGGCGCGGGCACCGGGCTCGTCGCCCGGCACACCGCCGCGTACGTCGAGGGCCTCCAGTCCGCCGGTGTCGCCGCGTGCACCAAGCACTTCCCCGGCCACGGCGACACGGCGGTCGACTCGCACCACTCGCTGCCCCGCATCGATGTGGACCTGGACACCCTGCACGCCCGTGAGCTGGTGCCTTTCCGGGCGGCCATCGCAGCGGGTTCCAAATCAGTGATGAGCGCGCATATCCTGCTCCCCGCACTCGACCCGACACGGCCCGCGACTCTGAGCCCTCAGATCCTCACCGGTCTGCTGCGCGACGAACTGGGCTACGACGGGCTGATCGTCACCGACGGCATGGAGATGGACGCCATCGCCGGCACGTACGGCATCGAGCGCGGATCCGTCCTCGCCATCGCGGCGGGCGCCGACGCCATCTGCGTCGGCGGCGGGCTGGCCGACGAGGACACCGTGCTGCGGCTGCGCGACGCGCTGGTGACAGCGGTGCGGACCGGTGAACTGCCCGAGGAGCGGCTGGCCGACGCGGCCGCACGTGTACGGGCCCTCGCGTCCTGGACGCAGGGGGCCAGGGGGGCTGCCTCGGAGCCGGGCGCGGACATGCAGGAGGGGACCGCGCCCGGCCCCGGAGCCGGCATCGGACTGGTCGCGGCCCGGCGAGCCGTGACGGTCACGGGCACCGCCGAGCCGCTGCGCGAGCCGGCCTACGTCGCGGCCTTCACCCCGGTCGCCAACATCGCGGTCGGCGACGAGACCCCGTGGGGCGTCGCGGCCGAGCTGGCCCGGATCCTGCCCGGCACGGAGACGGACACCTACAGCACCACGAGCGCCTCGCCGGCCGCCGAGGTGCTGAGGGCGGCGGGGGAGCGGCGCATCGTGGCCGTCGTCCGCGACGTCCACCGGCACGCCTGGATGCGCGAGGCGCTGGACGCCGTGCTGGCCACCCGTCCCGACACGTTCGTGGTCGAGATGGGCCTGCCCTACGCGCCGCCCCGAGGCGCCCTGCACATCGCCACGCACGGCGCGGCGCGGGTCTGCGGGGTCGCGGCCGCGGAGGCGCTCACGGGCTCCTGAGCGTGGAGTGACGCGTGAGGGCCGGACCACCGTCACAGGTGGTCCGGCCCTCACGCGTACGGGGCCCTACAGGCCCTGCCACCGCGGCTTCGCCGCGTAGGTGGCGCGGAAGTAGTCCGCCAGCTTCAGCTTGGACGCCGCTGCCTCGTCGACCACCACCGTGGCGTGCCGGTGCAGCTGGAGCGCCGAGGCCGGCACGACCGAGGCCACCGGGCCCTCCACCGTCCTGGCGACCGCGTCGGCCTTGCCCTCGCCGGTCGCGAGCAGGATCGGGTGGCGTGACTCCAGGATCGTGCCGATGCCCTGGGTGATGACGTGGCGGGGCACCTGCTCGATGTCGTCGTCGAAGAAGCGCGCGTTGTCGATCCGCGTCTGCTCGGTCAGCGTCTTGATGCGGGTCCGGGAGGCGAGCGAGGAGCACGGCTCGTTGAAGCCGATGTGCCCGTCGGTGCCGATGCCCAGCAGTTGGAGGTCGACGCCGCCGGCCTCGGCGAGCGCCTTGTCGTACTCCTCGCAGGCCGCCTGGACGTCCTCGGCGGTGCCGTCCGGGCCCATGAAGGACTTCTCGGACAGGCCGAGCGGTTCGACGACCTCGCGCAGCACGACCGAGCGGTACGACTCGGGGTGGCCCGCGGGCAGACCGACGTACTCGTCGAGCTGGCAGATGCGGGCGCGCGAGGCGTCCACGGCGCCGGAGCGGACCTTCGCGGCCAGGGCCTTGTAGATGGGCAGCGGGGTCGAGCCGGTGGCCACGCCGAGCAGGGCGTCGGGCTTGCTGCTCAGCAGGGACGCGATGGCCTCCGCGATCAGTTCGCCGCCTGCTGTGGCGTCCGGGACGATGACAACTTCCACGCTGTGCCTGCCGATCTGGAGAGTGGCATGTGGTATAGACCAATTGTGAGGCCAATCTAGCAGAACGGCGCGGCCGTGAGGTGAACCGTCCGCCTGTGGGCCATCGGTTGTCGCCCTGTCGGCGGACCGTCCCGGCCGCGCGGAGTGCCGGGGGACAGTCGCGGGCCGAGGGGCCCCGGAAACACCCGCGGGCCGCGGCGCCAGGACGGGACCCTCAGCCCGTCCGGCACCGCAGCCCGGAGCTGCCTGGCCGGCGGTGTGCGGTGCCTCCGGCCACTGGAGGCACCGGCGCAGTCAGGGCAGAGAGCGCCGGTTACCTCGATCCGCTCTCCTGTGCGGGGAGAGCGGAGGTCTGTCTCGCAGGGGGACGTCCTGACCGTGGTCACCCCTACGTGGTGCATTGTGGACTAGACCAATAGACCCTGTCCATCCGTATGCACGGACGATCTCCCGCCCGCGCACCCGTCCTCACAGTGTCACGCATCCGGGGACCGAACGGTTCGGAACCTCTTCGTCTGCACGGGTACGCTCGCCATGTGCCCTCCATGAACGACCTCGTCCGCCAGCACACAGCCCTGAGTGACACCGACCTCGAGTGGCTCCATCTGCTGGTCTCGGAGTGGCAGCTGCTCTCCGACCTGTCCTTCGCCGACCTCGTCCTGTGGGTGCCCACCCGCGACGGGACCCGCTATGTGTCCGTCGCGCAGATGCGGCCCAACACCGGCCCCACCTCCTACCAGGACGACATGGTCGGCCACCTCGTGCCGCGCGGCCGCAGGCCGCTGCTCGACGCCGCCCTGGACGAAGGCCGCATCGTGCGCGAGGGGGATCCGGAGTGGCGGGAGGAAGTGCCCGTCCGGGTCGAGTCGATCCCCGTACGGAGAGAGGGCCGGGTCCTCGGGGTCATCGCCCGCAACACCAACCTGCTCACCGTGCGCACGCCGTCGAGGCTGGAGCTCACCTACCTCCAGTCGGCATCCGACCTGGCCCAGATGATCGCCGCCGGCTCCTTCCCGTTCCCCGGTCAGCAGGTCGACATGGACGCGTCGCCGCGCGTCGGCGACGGGCTGATCCGGCTGGACGCCGACGGTGTCGTGCAGTACGCCAGCCCCAACGGCCTCTCCGCCTACCACCGGCTCGGTCTGGCCTCGGACCTCGTCGGTCACAACCTCGGCGCGACCACCGCCGAACTCGCCCCGTCGCGTGGCCCGGTGGACGAGGCCCTCGTCAAGGTGGCGAGCGGTTACGCGCCCCGGGAGTTCGAGGTCGAGGGCGCCGGCGGAGTCATCCAGCTGCGCGCGATCCCGCTCAAGCCCAAGGGGGTGCGGATCGGTTCGCTGGTGCTCCTCCGTGACGTCACGGAACTGCGGCGCCGCGAGCGGGAATTGATCACCAAGGACGCCACCATCCGGGAGATCCACCACCGGGTGAAGAACAACCTCCAGACCGTGGCCGCCCTGTTGCGGCTCCAGGCGCGCCGGATGGACTCCGAGCGGGGCCGGGAGGCGCTCAACGAGGCGGTGCGGCGCGTCGGTTCGATCGCCATCGTCCATGAGACGCTGTCCCAGAATCTGGACGAGCGGGTCGAGTTCGACGAGATCGCCGACCGGGTGATCGCGATGGTCGCGGAGATCTCACCCGGAAAGGTCACCTGTCGGCGCACGGGCCGTTTCGGGATCCTCGACGCGGAAGTGGCCACTCCGCTCTCGATGGTGCTGACCGAGGTGCTGCAGAACGCCCTGGAGCACGCGTTCACCGTGGCCGAGCAAGGCACGGTGGAGGTGTCCGCGGTGCGTGGCGGTTCACCGGCCGAGGGCCGGCTGCTGATCACCGTGACGGATGACGGGCGCGGGCTGCCCGAGGGGTTCGACCCGCAGCGGGCCGGCAACCTGGGACTCCAGATCGTGCGGACCCTGGTGGAGGGCGAGCTGGGCGGCACCTTCGGCATGGTCCCGGCCCCGGTGCGCGGTACGCAGGTGGTGCTCGACATCCCCGTACAGAGCGACAAGTAGCGCGGCTTACGGACGACACGTAGCGCGTCGGCGACGGCCACCGCACAGCAGTGGGCCCGGACCGTTGTAACGGTCCGGGCCCACTGCGTGGTGCTCACGGTGCGATGCGCTTCGGGGGTACTGCGCGCTGCGACTCGAAGGCGGGACTGTGCGTACGCTCTGTACGCGCCGCCTGGCTGGGGCTCGTTGTGGGGGGCGTCGGTCAGGCGCTGGCGTTACGCGCCCGGTTGCGAGCGGCGCGGCGCTTCATTGCGCGGCGCTCGTCCTCGCTGAGGCCACCCCAGACGCCGGAGTCCTGGCCGGACTCGAGCGCCCACTGCAGGCACTGCTCCATGACGGGGCAGCGACGGCAGACGGCCTTGGCTTCCTCGATCTGCAGCAGCGCAGGACCGGTGTTGCCGATGGGGAAGAACAGCTCGGGGTCTTCCTCACGACAAACGGCGTTGTGACGCCAGTCCATGGCTGCTACCTCTCCTTGGTATTACATGCTGGTGCTTGTGAATGTGAACGCTTTCACGAATCCCCCCGCAGACGAAGGTCCGACGCCCAGATGGACTGGATGTGGTCCTGTTGTGGTGAGGAGGGGTTCTGGCTCTCAGTGGAGGCCGATGTTGCGGGCCGTCCCGATCGCCATGTAGAGATTCGCAAACCTCGGCGGCGGATACAACCCCTTCTGGAAAGTTTTTTTTGATTCCTCGGTGTCGACTAGGTCACAGCCGTACTTCTAAGGGGTGGGGGCCAGCCCAAACGTTCGAGTTAAAGGACTTTCGCCCCTTCTACTCACACAATCACACGCAGTGCACGGCGTACGCCTGTGAACGTCACGCTCGTACGCAGTCCCAGGTGGTCGCCGTCCATCTGGAAGGGCAGTGGGGCCTTGGAATGCAAGGTGAAGTCCGTGAGGTCGTGCAGCGACACGGCGTGCTTGCCGTGCGGCCCCTTCTCCGGGCTGGAAGTGAGCAGCTGGGTGGCGTACCGGGTCACGGCGGGGGTGGAGAGACGCTTCAGGCCGAGCACGTCCAGGGCGCTGTCGAAGGACGCCTTCGGGGAGGCGTATATCGGACGGTTCCCCAGGTAGGTCCAGGGTGCGGTGTTGCAGATTATCGACAGTGCGAGGTCGGTGACCGGGTCCTGGCCAGGGACCTCCAGCGTGATCATTCCGTTGCGCCGGTGCGGGTCGTCCATGAACTGCCGGAGCACCTGGCGGACGTACAGCGCATGGGTCGAGCGCTTGCCCCGCTCGCGCTTCTGTTCGACCCGGCCGATGACGCCCGCATCGAAGCCGAGCCCGGCGCAGAAGGTGAACCACCGGCCGGGGACGGCCTCGTCCGCCGTGCCCGGGGTGCCGGCCGCCAGACCGAGCCCCACCGTGCGCTCGCTGCGGGCCTCCAGGGCGTCCAGGATGGCGCCCGTCGCCTCAACGGCGTCGTTCGGGATGCCCAGCGCCCGGGCGAAGACGTTGGTGGAACCACCGGGGACCACGGCGAGGCTCGGCAGCCCCTCCGGGTCCGGGCCGTCGTGCAGCAGCCCGTTGACCACCTCGTTGACCGTGCCGTCGCCGCCGAGCGCGACCACCAGGTCGATGTCGTCGGAGTCGGCCGCCCGCCGCCCCAGGTCACGGGCGTGGCCGCGGTACTCCGTGGTCACGGCCTCGATCTTCATCTCGCTCGCCAGGGCGTGGATGAGCACGTCACGCGTACGCGCGCTGGTAGTGGTGGCAGCTGGGTTGACCACGAGAAGTGCGCGCATGCCCGCCAGAGTACCTACCGCGCGGTACCGCCCTGAAGTCCCGATCCGCCGGGTCCACGGACGGTCACGCAGCGTGATCCGTTCACGGTGGCTTGACCGTCGGCGCCCCGGCTTCGCGTTCGACGGGCCGGGATGCGAATCTGAAAGGCGTGAGCACTCAGCAGAACACGCCCTCTCCGTCGCCCTCGGCCGGCCAGGAGAAGCCGGGGCGGATCGCCGCACTGGCCGGACTCAACGCGCTCGAAGGCGCGGCGCTCGCCGTCGGCGGGATCTACATGCTGGCCGTCGGCCTTTTCGGCCGGCCCGACAGCATCCAGCAGGCCGAGATGGGCGGACTCACGCTGGTGGCGCTCGGTCTGATCCCGCTCTTCGCCGCCCGTGGCCTGCTGCGGCGCCGCAGCTGGAGCCGGGGCCCCGCTCTCATCACCCAGCTCATGGCGCTGCCGGTGGCCTGGACGCTGCTGCGGTCCCAGGGGGCCCTGATCCCGGCGGGCATCGCCCTCGCGGCGGTCGCCGTGACAGCGCTCGTGCTGTTGTTCGACCCCGCGACGACGGATGCGCTGGGTATCCGTCGGGGGCCGCGGACGACCCCCGACGCCTGATCCGCCGCGCGACCGGTCCCTGCCGGCCGGGCCACGGCTGTCCGCCCGGCGGCGGCTACTCCTCCACGAGCAGCCGCTCGCGCAGCTGCGCCAGTGTGCGGGCCAGGAGGCGGGAGACGTGCATCTGGGAGATGCCGACCTCCTGCGCGATTTGCGACTGGGTCATGTTGCCGAAGAAGCGCAGCAGCAGGATCCGCTTCTCGCGCGGCGGGAGATCCTCCAGCAGCGGCTTGAGCGACTCGCGGTACTCGACCCCCTCCAGCGCCTCGTCCTCGGAGCCCAGCGTGTCCGCGACCGCCGGCGACTCGTCGTCCGTGTCCGGGACGTCGAGCGAGAGGGTGCTGTAGGCATTGGCTGATTCCAGCCCCTCCAGGACCTCCTCCTCGGAGATGCCCAGACGCTCCGCCAGCTCGTGCACGGTGGGGGAGCGGCCGTGCTGCTGCGAGAGCTCGGCCGTTGCCGTGGTCAGCGACAGCCGCAGCTCCTGAAGACGCCGCGGGACCCGCACCGCCCAGCCCTTGTCCCGGAAGTGGCGCTTGATCTCGCCGACGACGGTCGGGGTGGCGTACGTCGAGAACTCGACGCCGCGGTCCGGGTCGAACCGGTCGACCGACTTGATCAGACCGATCGTGGCGACCTGTGTCAGGTCGTCCAGGGGCTCGCCGCGGTTGCGGAATCTGCGGGCCAGATGCTCCACGAGCGGCAGGTGCATCCGCACCAGCCGGTTGCGCAGCTCGGCCTTCTCCGCCGAGCCGTCGGGAAGCTCCCGGAGCTCGATGAAGAGCGCCCGTGCCCCGCTGCGATCGTGCGGATCGTGGTGCCCGTGCTCGCTCATCCGGCCCGCCCGCTCCGTCTGCGACTGCTCCGCCGCGGCCGGACGGCCCTGCGCGCCGTCCGCCCCGCCCTCCGGATGCGGCCGGGCCTGCTGCTCCGGCAGGGCGGCCGGGCGCACCGGCTCCGACCGGATCGTCTCGTCACGCACAGGACCGTCCCCGTTCCCGTCGCTCACGCCGGCCCGGGTCCCGCGCCGCGCTGTTTGTAGAGGCTGATGCTGACCGTACGGTCGTCGGCGACCGTGGAGTCGACCTTGCCGGCCAGTGCGGAGAGCACCGTCCAGGCGAAGGTGTCGCGCTCAGGGGCGCGGCCGTCCGTCGTGGGGGCCGAGACGGTCACCTCGAGGGAATCGCCGACGAGTCGGAAGACGCAGCTGAGGACGGAACCGGGCACGGCCTGCTGGAGCAGGATCGCGCAGGCCTCGTCGACCGCGATGCGAAGATCCTCGATCTCGTCGAGAGTGAAGTCCAAGCGTGCTGCGAGGCCGGCCGTGGCCGTACGCAGCACCGACAGGTAGGCACCCGCAGCGGGCAGCCGGACCTCTACGAAGTCCTGGTTCCCGGGCTCGCCTGCGATCTGGGACACCCTCACCTCCAAGGTGGCACAAACTCGTTCGAGGCTCCGGGACGGGTGCCCGGGGCCGTGCGGTCCGTCGTCGGTTCTGTGGTTCGGCGACACTGTCGCGACCCATGATGCCGTGTCGACGAGACCCCAACCCCCTGATTACTCATGGTAGGCATATGAGCACACACAGTGGCTAGGGGTCTGCGGCGGTCAATTGCGAAGAACCGGCGCCGGTTTGACGTACCCAGACGTCAGACGATCGAACCGTCCACGAAGCACCAGCGCCAGCTCTCCGCGCATTCGAAGCTGCGCATCACCGGGTGACCGGTCGCCTGGAAGTGTGCCGTCGCGTGCTTCAGCGGGGAGGAATCACAGCACCCGACGTGACCGCAGACGAGGCAGAGCCGCAGCTGCACGGGATGGGTGCCGGCCGCCAGACACTCGGGGCAGGTGTCGCCGAGCGGGGCGGGCTCGGGGCGCGGCAGTTCGGATACATGGAGGCACTCACTCATGATGGCCACGTTACGACGCGTGAGGTCGTTACGTCGGATGTGAGGACAGTGAGATGGACGCATTGCCGCTGGTGGCACTGGTCGCGGCAAGCGCGGCGGTCGCGGGGGCCGCACGCCGGACACCGGTGCCCGCGCCGCTGTTGCTGGTCGCGGCCGGACTGCTGGCCTCGTACCTGCCGGGAGTGCCGGACTACACGCTGGACGCGCACATCGTGCTGCCGCTGCTCCTGCCGCCGTTGCTGTACACGGCGGCGGTCGACAGCTCGTACCTCGACCTGCGGGCCAATCTGCGGCCGGTCGCCCTGCTCTCCGTGGGATACGTGCTCTTCGCGACGGTCGCCGTGGGATGGCTGGCCCATCTCCTGGTCCCGGGTCTGCCGCTCACCGCCGCGCTCGTGCTCGGCGCGGTGGTCGCCCCGCCGGACGCCGTCACGGCCGCGGCGATCGCGCGCAGGGTGGGACTGCCCGCCCGGGTCACCACGATCCTCCAGGGCGAGTCCCTGGTGAACGACGCGACCGCGATCACCGCGTTCAAGGTGGCCCTCGCGGCGGCCGTCGGCGAGGGCATGAGCTGGGGCGCCGGGATCGGTGAGTTCGCGCTGGCGTCGGTCGGCGGCATCGGTGTCGGACTGCTGCTGATGGTGCCGCTGCACTGGCTGCGTACGCACCTCAAGGAAGCGCTGCTCCAGAACACCCTGTCGCTGCTGATCCCCTTCGTCGCCTACGCCGCCGCGGAGCGGGTGCACGCCTCCGGGGTGCTCGCCGTCGTGGTGGTCGCGCTCTACCTGGGGCACCGTTCCTGGCAGGTCGACTTCGCTACGCGGCTCCAGGAGGCGGCGGTCTGGAAGATGGTCGCGTTCGTCCTGGAGTCCGCGGTCTTCGCGCTCATCGGGCTGCAGCTGCCCTTCGTGCTCCGGGGCCTCGGCTCGTACGGCGTGCCCGAGGCCTTCGGATACGCGGTCCTGGTGTTCGTGGCCGTGGTCGTGGTGCGCTTCGTCTGGGTGTACCCGGCGACCTACCTGCCGCACCGGCTCTCCGGACGCATCAGGGAGCGCGAGGGGGATCTCTCCTGGAAGTCGCCCCTGATCGTCGGGTGGGCCGGGATGCGGGGCGTCGTCTCGCTCGCCATCGCCTTCTCGATCCCCATGGTCACGCACGACGGGGAGGACTTCCCCGCGCGGAACCTGGTGCTCTTCCTGACCTTCACGACTGTCATCGGGACACTGGTCGTCCAGGGGCTGAGCCTGCCCCTCCTCGTACGCGTACTGAAGCTGCCGCGGCGCAGCGAGCGGGCCGAGACGCTGGCCGAGGCGCAGGCGCAGAGCGAGGCGTCCACGGCCGCCGACGCGTCGCTGGAGGCGCTGCTGGCCGATCCGCGCAACGCGCTGCCCGACCCTCTGGTCCAGCGGCTGCGCGCCGTCATGGAACGCCGCCGCAACGCGGTCTGGGAGAGGCTCGGCGCGGCCAACCCCGTCACCGGGGAGTCGGCCGACGACACCTACCGGCGGCTCGCGAGGGAGATGATCGCCGCCGAGCGCGAGGTCTTCGTACGCCTGAGGGACGAGCGGCGGATCGACGACGAGATGCTGCGCGCGCTGCTGCGGCGGCTGGACCTGGAGGAGGCCGCCGCCTACCGGGAGACGGACGACGCCTGATCGCGCCCCGGGCGCCTCACGGCCGTCCCGTGACGACCGCGGTGACCGTGGAGCCCGGAGCGAAGGCGCCCTCCCCGGCCAGCACCGTCAGCGCGTACAGGAGTTTGGCCACGTAGACCCGTTCGACGGGCAGGCCGTGGCGGTCCTCGAAGTCGTCGGCGAAGGCGTGCAGTTCCGCGGTGGTGCGGGCGTACCCGCCGAAGTGGAAGCGTTCGTCCAGGGACCACGGCCCGGTGGGGGCGCCGAAGGCCTCCCGCTGCAGCTCGCGCACCGCCGCTCCCAGGAAGCCGCCCCGCAGGACGGGAATGCCCAGGGCGCGCTGTCCCCGGCCGAGCCCTGCGGCCAGCCCCGCGAGGGTGCCGCCGGTGCCGCAGGCGACGGCCACCGTGCCGGTCCGGCCGAGCAGCTCCCGGCCGAGCTCTGTGCAGCCCTGTGCGGCGAGCGCGTTGCTGCCACCCTCCGGGATGACCAGGCACTCCCCGAAGAGGCTCAGCAGGCCTTCCAGGACGTCGGGAGAGGTCTTCGCGCGGTAAGCCGCCCGGTCCACGAAATGCAGACGCATGCCGTCGGCCGCGCAGCGCGCGAGGGAGGGGTTCAGCGGGCGGTCGGCCAGCTCGTCGCCCCGTACGACGCCGACGGTGGGGAAGCCCAGCAGGCGTCCGGCGGCGGCCGTCGCCCGGAGGTGGTTCGAGTAGGCGCCGCCGAAGGTCAGCACGGTACGGCCGGCGGCGGCCCGGAGATTGGGGGCCAGTTTGCGCCACTTGTTGCCCGGCAGGTCCGGGTGGATCAGGTCGTCACGCTTGAGGAGCAGCGTCACGCCGTGCCGCGCGAAGCGCTCGTCCTCGGCCGGCTGCAGGGGCGAGGGGAGTGCCGGCTGCAGCCGGGAGAGGTCGAGTTCTTCGCCGGTCATGCCCTCATTGTCCGCCGCCCGGGGATCTCCTACTTCAGCCGGTCGTGGATGCGGTTGCGCATCCCCGTCATCGAGAAGCCGCGCGGGTCGACCTTGCCGGGCTGCCACTCCCGGTGCCCGATGACCGAGGGGGCGTCCCAGCCGTGGAAGCGGCAGACCGCCGCCGCGGCCTTCTCGACGGCCTCGAGCTGGGCGGCGGGCCACGGGTCCTTCCCGTCGCCGAGGTTTTCGCACTCGAAGCCGTAGAAGTGCCGGTTCCCGTCGGTGTTGGACTCGTTGTCCGACGGCAGGCGCTTCTCGGCGATGACGGCGCGCAGGACGTCGTCGTCGCCGAGCCCGGCGTGGTTGGCGCGGCCGTAGCCGACCAGGTGGACCCGGCCGTCCTTGGCGATCACACCGTGGCAGAGCGGGCCCGGAAGTCCCGAGTAGCCGTCACGGCAGATCTCGACGGTGCGGGCGGTCCCCTTCGTGACGGTGTGGTGGATCATCACACCGTGAACCGGCCCCCAGGGGCCCTTGTGGTTGCGGTTGTGCGTACGCCAGTCGCCCACCTGGACGACGGTGAGTCCTTCGGCCTTGAGGGCCTTGAGGAAGTTGCTGGCGGACATGGGTGAGGACATGGCCGACTCCTTCGTTCGGGGGAGCGTGTCCGTACAGCGCTTCTACCGGAACAGGAGGCTCCGGCAAACCTGTTCGAGCACTGTTCGCGTCGTGTGCGATTCGTTCCGGACAGTCCGCGAGTGCCCCGGACGAGCCGTGCTCAGTCCTGGGCGAGCCAGAGGTCAGGGCCGAACACCTCGTAGTGGATGTCCGCCGACGGCACTCCCTTCGCGAGGAGTTGCGTGCGGACTGCGCGCATGAAGGGGAGCGGACCACAGAGGTAGGCACGGGTGCCGGAGGCGACCGGGACGCCGCTCAGGTCGACGGTGCCGGTGTGGCCGGCTGCCCGGCCGGGCTCCGGGTTCTCGTACCAGAAGTGGGCGGAGGCGTCGGGCAGCTTCCTGGTCAGCGCCTCGTGGTCCGTACGCAGCGCGTGGTCGGACGGCGACCGGTCGCCGTGCACCACGGTGACGGGCGAACGGTGTCCCTCCTCCGCGAGGTGCTCCAGCATCGACATGATCGGCGTGCAGCCGATGCCGGCCGAGGCGAGGAGCAGCGGGGCGTCGGAGCTGTCGAGCACGAGGTCTCCGTACGGCGCCGAGACGCGCAGCCGGTCGCCGGTGCCCAGTCGCGCGTGCAGATGTGCGGAGACCTCTCCCTCCGGGCTGTCCGCGGCCCGTACCCGCTTGACCGAGAAGGAGCGCAGGGCGGCGCCGGGTGCGCCGGTGAGGCTGTACTGGCGTATCTGCCGGGCTCCGTCGGGGAGTTCCACCTGGACGGAGACGTACTGGCCCGGCCGGAAGGCGGGAGCCGGTGCCCCGTCGGCCGGGGTGAGCCGGAAGGTCGCCACGTCAGGGGTGTCCTCGACGCGGGAGACCACCGTCCACTCGCGCCAGACGTCGCCCGCCGTCACACCCTGTTGCGCGTAGAGCCGCTCCTCGATCGCGATCAGGGCGTTGGCCATCAGCCAGTAGACCTCGTCCCAGGCCGCGGCGACCTCGGGGGTGACGGCGTCGCCGAGCACCTCCGCTATCGCGGCGAAGAGGTGCGTGTGCACGATCTCGTACTGCGGGGCGGTGATGCCGAGCGAGGCGTGCTTGTTGGCTATGCGGTTCAGCATCACGTCGGGCCGGATGTCCGGGTGCTCCACGAGCTGGGTGGCGAAGGCGGCGATCGACCCGGCGAGTGCCTGGCGCTGTGCGCCCGAAGCCTGGTTGCCCCGGTTGAAGAGGTCCCGGAGAAGCTCCGGGTGGGCGTCGAACAGTTTCCGGTAGAAGAGGTCCGCGATGTCCCCGATGGCCGCCCCCACGGCGGGAAGTGTGGCTCGGACGGTGGCGGTCGACGTCTCGGAGAGCATCCGGTGACTCCTGGGTGTGAGGGCCGGGCGCAGGGCGTCCGGCCAGTTAACTGGCATATGAGATGCGTATTTTTGGCGGCGTGACCGCCTGATGCGCGCAGTGGGGTGCGTGGGGGCGGGGGCGCCGCGGATCAGCCGGGCGCGGGGCGGCCGCGACTGATGCCCATCAGCAGCGGGCCGGTGGGGGAGGAGACGAGATCGCCGACCGTGAGCGGGTCGAGCGAGGCGTAGAACGCCTCCTCGGCCCGGCGCAGTGCCGAGCGGAGCAGGCAGGCGGAACGCAGGGGGCACGGTGTGCCGCCCTCGCATTCGACGACTTCACCCGGCCCTTCCAGCTGCCTCACCAGGGCACCGATCGAGGCCGCACGGCCCGCGGTGGTGAGGGAGAGGCCTCCGCCCCGGCCGCGCCGCGCCTCGACCAGGCCGAGGTGCTGGAGGCGTGCGACGACCTTCGCCGCGTGGGTGTACGGCACCTGCATCGTCGCCGCCACCTCCCGGGTGGTCGGCGGGTCCTCGCCCTCCGCCGTGACGGTCAGGCGCATGAGGACCCGGAGCGCCACATCGGTGAATCGCGTCAGCCGCATGGCGGCAGCGTAGATAAGTTGCATCCCGGATGCAACTTAGGGCGGCCGTCCGTCGTGGGAGGGCCCGCGTCATCATGGGAGGTGCGGCCCCGTGACGGATGCGGGGTGTGCGTGGGCAGGAGAGGTGGTCAGCGGCAGTGCCGAAACCGAACGCAGCCGACGGGATACCGGCGGACAAGGTCATCACCGACCCGGACAGCCTGGGCCGTTACGCGCACGACGAGGCGGAGTGGGCGCCGGCGGGGCAGCCCCTCGCCGTCGTGCGGCCCCAGGACACCGAAGAGGTGCGGGCCGTCGTCGCGTACTGCGTCGAACACCGCATCCCGGTGATCCCTCGCGGGGCGGGGACGGGCCTGTCGGGCGGGGCCAACGCGGTGGACGGCGCCGTCGTCCTCTCCTTCGAGGACATGAACCGGATCCTGCGCATCGACCCGGTGGAGCGCATCGCCGTCGTCCAGCCGGGCGTCGTCAACGACGATCTGCGCGCCGCGTGCGCCGAAGAGGGACTCTGGTACCCGCCGGACCCGGCGAGCTCGCCCTGGTCGACGATCGGCGGCAACACCGCCACCAACGCGGGGGGCATGTGCTGCGTCAAGTACGGCGTGACCCGCGACTACGTGCTCGGACTCGAGGTGGTCAACGGCCTCGGCGAGACCGTGCGGGTGGGCCGGCAGACCGCGAAGGGAGTCGCCGGCTACGACCTGTGCGGTCTCTTCGTCGGCTCGGAGGGCACCCTCGGCGTCATCACCGAGATCACCGTGAAGCTGCGCGGCGCGCGGCCGGCGGAACGCACGGTGGCGGGCTTCTTCGACTCGGTGGTCGCGGCCGGCGACGCGGTGAGCCGGGTGACGGCGGCGGGCATCGTGCCGTCGGCGCTCGAACTCCTCGACCGGCACTGCCTGAAGGCCGTCGACGAGTGGAAGAACATGGGCCTGTCGGCGGACGCGAACGCGATCCTGCTCGGCCGCGTGGACACCCCGGGAGCCGCGGGCGACGCCGAGGCCGAAGCCGTACGGGCCTGTTTCGCGGCGGCCGGAGCGGCCTGGGCGGAGGTCTCCACCGACCAGGCCGAGGCGGACGCCCTGTTCCAGGCCCGCCGTCTCGCCTACCCGGCGCTGGAGCGGCTGGGTCCGGTGCTCACCGAGGACGTCGTCGTGCCGCGGTCCCGGGTGCCGCAGATGCTCGCGCGCATCGAGGAGATCGCCGGGGCACACGACGTCCTCATCGCCAACATCGCTCACGCCGGCGACGGGAACCTCCACCCCCTGATCATCACTGATCCGGGCGACGACGCCGCCAGGGCCCGCGCCCAGCTCGCCTTCGAGGAGATCCTCGACGCGGCGATCTCCTTCGGCGGCACGGTTACCGGTGAACACGGCGTGGGCCTGCTGAAGATGGGCGGCATGGACCGTGAGGTGGGCCCCGTCAACCTCGCCATGCAGCGAGCGGTGAAGGCGGCCCTGGACCCGTACGGGATTCTCAACCCGGGCAAGGTCGTCGTGTCGGGAGCACCGCTGGCACGCTGAACGGCCCGCCTCACCGCCTCGCCGCCTCGCCGCCTCGCCGCTTCACCGCAGAGGTTCGCTGAGCTCGACGGCGCGCAGGGCCGCCGCGAGCGACTGCTCGTCGGCGAAATCCATGGCCGTGTCGGTCAGCTTGATGACGTGCTCGTCACCGTGGGCCAGGGCGCGTTCCATGACCTCCTCGGGTGCGATCCGGCCCGGCGGTACGTAGGCCACCGGGGCGTCCGGCGCGTACATGGCGGTCACGGCCGCGGACGCGGTCCAGGCCGCCCGGAGGCTCGGCACCCACAGGGCCTCGGGGAGTGCGGGGAGGGTCCGCAGGACGGCGTTGGGAGCCGTGGCCGCGTGGACCAGCATCGTCGCCTCGCCGTGGCCGTGGGTGGCGTACCGGTGGGTGGCCGCCCGGACCAGTTCGGTGAGCAGGCGGCGCGCCTCGGCGGGATCCGTCACCCCGGCCGCCCAGGCCGGCAGGCTCCTGACCCGGCCGAGGCGGGCGGGGAATCCCCCCTCCCGTTCGTCCACGGGCGCCACCGCGTCGAGGGCCGCGGCGGCGCTGCCGGGGCCGGTGGCGGGCGAAGGGGCGAGGCCGGTGACGGGGCGGTGGCGGGCCGCCCAGTAACCCAGGCCGTGGGCGAGTTCGGTCAGACGCGGTCCGGTCTCCTCGCCGGCCAGCAGGGTGCGCACGGCGTGGCCAACGCGGATCACCGGATGCGTTGCCCCGCCGTACATGCCGGGCAGGAGGCGGGGCCACCACAGCGAGAGCACCTCGCGCCAGGGGTGGTCGGCGAGTTCCCGGCCGAAGTAGCCGATCCAGTCGGCGGCGCGGCGTGGGTCGCCCAGTGCGGAACGCCAGCCTGCGTCCGTGACCGGCTCCACGCCGGCCGGGAACTCCTCCAGCCTGGAGGCGTACAGGTCGAGCCAGCGGTGCACCGCGGCCGGCCGGCCGTTGGCGGAGAGTGCCTCGACGGCCATCGGCGCGTGGTTGCTGAGCCGCCCGAGCCGCTCGGGGCCCGAGATGTGCAGCCGCTGGAGAGCTTCGTCGAGGGTGCCTGTCGTATCCATGACGGGAACGCTAGGTCGCGCTCCGCGGCGCCGTAACGGGCGGAAGTCCTAGGCGGCGGGCGGGTCTTTCCGGAGATGGGCCTAGGTCCGGGGTCCGGTCCGGATTCCTTTCCGCGCCTGAGGAAGTGCCGCCCGGGCGCCTGAGGAAGTGCCGCCCGGGCGGTTCACGGGTGCCCGGGCGTGGGCAACGTTCCCGCCCCAGGCCCGAATAGTCACACTCTTTTGTGTAATAGCGCGCGGTGTCCCCGGCTGGAAGTGTTCTTCTCGCAGGTCAGCCCATGATCGAGAGGATGTCGGATGTCCGTTGGTGAAGAGGTTCGCGACACGCAGCCGCCGCAGCAGAGTCTCGGCACAGCGGCTGCGCGGAACCTCGCGACGACGACCAAGTCCGCCCCGCAGATGCAGGAGATCAGCTCACGGTGGCTGCTGCGCATGCTGCCGTGGGTGCAGGTGCAGGGCGGCACATACCGGGTGAACCGGCGACTGAGCTACTCCGTCGGAGACGGCAGGGTGACCTTCGTCCAGACGGGCGACCGGGTCACGGTCATCCCCGCCGAGCTCGGCGAGCTGCCGGCCTTGCGCGATTTCGGTGACGAGGAGGTACTGGCCGAGCTGGCGCGCAGGTGCGAACAGCGCGACGTCGCGGCCGGCGAAGTGCTCGTCTCGTCGGGCGAGTCGGCGGACCGGGTCCACCTGCTGGCCCACGGCAAGGTCGAGAAGATCGGGTCCGGGCCGTACGGCGACGAGACGGTGCTCGGAGTCCTCGCGGACGGCGCGTACTTCGGCGACCACGTCCTGCTCGACGGCGACGCCACCTGGGAGTACACGGCTCGTGCCGTGACCGCCTGCACGCTGCTGACCCTGCGCCGGTCGGACGTGCTCAACCTCGCGGCCCGGGCGGACTCGCTCCGCGACCACCTCGCGGGGCTGCTCGCCATCCCCCACCAGCGGACCAACCGCTACGGCGAGGCGGAGATCGACCTGTCCGCGGGGCACGTGGGGGAGACCGTCGTCCCGCACACCTTCGTCGACTACGAGTCGGCGCCGCGTGAATACGAACTGAGCGTCGCCCAGACCGTGCTGAAGGTTCACAGCAGGGTGGCCGACCTCTACAACCAGCCGATGAACCAGACCGAGCAGCAGTTGCGGCTCACGGTCGAGGCGCTGCGCGAGCGCCAGGAGCACGAGCTCATCAACAACCGGGAGTTCGGCCTGCTCAACAACTGCGACTACGGGCAGCGTCTCCAGCCCCACGACGGAGCCCCCGGCCCCGACGACATGGACGAGCTCCTGTCGCGGCGGCGCGGATCGAAGCTCTTCCTCGCCCATCCGCGCGCCATCGCCGCCTTCGGCCGCGAGTGCAACAGGCGTGGCCTGGTCCCGGAGAGCGTCGAGGTCGGCGGCCACCACGTGCCGGCGTGGCGAGGAGTGCCGATCTTCCCGTGCAACAAGATCCCGGTCACCGACGCCCGCACCACATCGATCATCTGCATGAGGACCGGTGAGGCGGACCAGGGCGTCGTCGGGCTCCAGCAGAGCGGCATCCCGGACGAGATCGAACCGAGCCTCTCGGTCCGCTTCATGGGCATCGACGAGCAGGCGATCATCTCGTACCTCGTGACCGCGTACTACTCCGCCGCCGTCCTCGTGCCGGACGCCCTCGGCGTCCTGGAGAACGTGGAGGTGAGCCGTTGGCGGTGACGCTCCCCGGGCCCGGGCGGCGCGGCCGCCCGGGCCCCGGCAGGCCCGAGGCCGCGATCAAGGCGCCCGTGGCGCCCGGAAGGAGTGACCGTGACCATGACCAGTACGGATGCCGCGATGGAGGGGCACAAGGCCGCCGCGCTCCTGGAGCACACCCGCAACGCCGTCGACCCGCACCTCCGGGCGGCCGTCGAGACCCTGCCCGGGGCGATCCGGCGCGTCGCCAAGTATCACTTCGGCTGGCAGAACGCCGACGGGACACCCGCCTCAGGGCAGGCAGGCAAAGCCATCAGACCGGCGCTCGTCCTGGCCGCCGCCCGTGCGCTGGGAGGGGACCCGGAGGCGGCGATGCGGGCGGCGGTCGCCGTCGAGCTCGCGCACAACTTCACCCTGCTCCACGACGACGTCATCGACGAGGACACCACCCGGCGGCACCGGCCCACGGCCTGGGCCGTCTTCGGCGTCCCGGACGCCGTCATCGCGGGCGACGCCATGCTCTCCCTCGCCCTGCGACTCCTGGCCGACGACCCGCACCCGGCGTCCGCGCACGCCGCGGTGCGGCTCTCCACCTGCGTCATCGAGCTCTGCGCGGGACAGCAGGCCGACTGCGCCCTGGAGGACCGCGGCCCCGACGACGTCACGCTGGACGAGTGTCTCGCCATGGCCATGGCCAAGACGGGCGCCTTGCTCGGCTGCGCCTGCGCCCTCGGCGCTCTCTACGCCGGGGCGGGCGAGCGGGCGGTCCGTGCCATGGACGGCTTCGGCCGGGAAGCCGGTCTCGCCTTCCAGCTCATCGACGACCTGATCGGGATCTGGGGGGACACCGACCGCACGGGCAAACCGGTCGGTGCGGACCTGACCGCACACAAGAAGTCCCTTCCGGTGGTCGCGGCGCTCACCTCGGACACCCCGGCCGCTGCCGAGCTCGCCGCGCTCTACCGGGGCGCCATGAACACACCGGGAGAGGTGAGGAGTGCCGCCGACGCGGTGGACCGGGCCGGCGGGCGCGACTGGGCGCAGACCGCCGCGGCGGACCGGATGGCCAGAGCGGTCCACCACCTGTCCCGCGCGGTGCCCGCGCCGGCCGGCGGCGGGGACCTGCTCGCCCTGGCCGAGTTCGTCACCCGAAGAACGCACTGATCCCAAGCCGTTTGTGACCGCCGCTGAGCGCCAACTCTAATATCCCGTAAGTCGGTTGGTATCAGCCACGGGACGAGGGGAGCGGGGCCGGTCATGGGCGTACGAGTACGGCGGGCGGACGAGGGGGACAGGGATCAGGTCGTACGGATCCTGGAAGAGGCGTTCCACCACGATCCGGTGAGCAGCTGGGTCTTTCCCGACGAGGAGCACCGGAGCGCGGTGCACGGAAGGTTTCTCGGGGTCTTCGCCGACGTCACGCTGGAAGGGGGCCGCGTCGACTTGCTGGAGGACGGCACGGCGGCGGCCCTCTGGCTCTCCGTGCCGGCCGGCGCGCCGGAGGAGGAGGACGACACCCCCGCGCTCATGCGGGAGACCGCGGATCCGGACAACGAACGGGCCGAGCTGGTGGGGAGGCTGACCGGTGCCGTCCACCCTCACGACCGCGCGCACGAGTACCTGTTGATGATCGGCGTCTCCCCGGAGCGCCAGGGGGAGGGGATCGGTGAGGCGCTGATGAGGGGGGTCCTGGAGCGGTGCGACCGGGAGGGGACCCCTGCCTATCTGGAGGCGAGCAGCGAACGCAGCCGCGGTCTCTACGAGCGGCTGGGCTTCACCTTCATGGGGAGGACGGTCGACCTGCCCCAGGGTCCGTCGATGTGGCCCATGTGGCGTGAGCCGCAGGCCCGGTGACCGGGGCCCGTCATCGGAAGCACGGAAGGGGAGGGTGCCGGAGGGCGGGTCCCAGGGCACGGGCTACAGTCCCTGCTCATGACAGATGAGTCGTGGGCAGGCTGGTACCGGGACCGTCATGGTTCCGAGGCCGTCATTCTCACCACGGACGGACAGCAGCTCCGTATGCGCGTCCGGGGCACGGACTTCGAGGGCGAGAGCTTCGACGCTCTGGGGCCCGTGGCCGGTGTGCCGGTTCCGGAGGGGCTGTTCGCTCTGGTGGACGGTGTGCTCGACGACTGCGTCCTGGAGTGGGACCTCCCGCTCCCTGTCCTCGTGTCAGGGACGGTCCGTCAGGCGACGCTCGGCTGCCTGTTGTCCCTGCGCAGGGCTGACCCGGATCTGTATCTCGCCCTCCATCTGGACGGCGCGGTCTACGAGTCGAACCGCGCCGAGGGCGACTTCGCGGCCGCGCTGGCCACGGTCCAGCGGATACTGCCGCCGGGCATGCACCTGCAGACGTGCATAGCCTGCGCCTTCTCCGACTACTTCCCGGCCCCGGTCCGCGGCCTCTCCGGTGGGCTCGCCTGCTTCCGCGGCGCGAAGGACGCCTACCGCGACGTGGCGGACGGGGACGAGGTCGCCGGCCTCTGGGAGCGGCGTACGGGGTTCGTGCAGGAGATATGGAGCTGCCGGGAGTTCGAGCCGCGTCCGGCGCAGGGTGCCGGCACCGGGCACCGGGGCGCCTTCCCGCTCGAACTCGCCTGACCCGCCGGCGAAGCCGTGGGGGCCGCCCCGCTCCGGCGGAACGGCCCCGTGTCCGGCGGACCGGTGTCAGGACGTGGCGCGGGCGAGAGCCGCGAGTCCGTTCTGCCAGAGGGAGTTCACCCGCGAGCGCTCCGTGGCGTCCGGGTACGCGTTCGTGCAGGACGTGCCGGGACCGCCGCCCGACATGAGCTCGCTGCACGGCCCCGTGTAGTGGTCCGGAAGCCCCAGCACGTGCCCCGTCTCGTGAGCGGTGACCCGGGTCGAGTCGTACTGCTGGTTCTGGGCGTAGTCGAGGAAGATGTAACCGCTGCCGTGCCCGTCCGTACTCGCGTACGAGCCCCGGGAGTCGTTGCCCTCGCGGTAGTCGAAGTCGGCGTTCGAGCCCTCCTGAAGCTTGACGTTGCTGACCGAGCTGTTCCAGATACTGGTGCTGCTGGCTATCTGGCTGCGGAAACTCGGGGCACCGGCGGTGCTGTAGACCACGGTGACCGCCTGGGCGCCGGGGTTCGCGGCCCGCTTCTCGGCGACCGACTTCATGACGGCGTCGAAGAACGCCTTGTTCGCGGCGGCGTTCTCGCTCGAACCGGCGTACGCGGCGTAGCCGGACTGCGCCGCGGGCACGGCGGCCGTGGACGCGGTGGAGGGAGTGGCGGCGACCGCGGGAGTGGTGCCGAGCGCGGTGGCGAGGCCGAGTCCGAGACCGGCCACGGCCGACATGACGGCTGTCCTGGGGTGTCTCATGGGGGGTGTTCTCCTGCCTGTCCGAAGAATCCCGTCCGGAGACGGACGGGGAACGGGTGGGGGGTACGGCAAGAGTGTCGGGGCAGCCGGGCCCGCGGCGGATGATGTCAACCGGCGATAGCCCCGCCCTATCCCCGGGACAGGGAGCACACAGAATCAGCACGTGCCGGTCGCCCCGACACCCCCTGAATCGGCCCGGTTGGTGGCGGTTGGGGCATCTGGTGCTCGGCGTACGAACAGCCATACCCTCGCCGTCATGGAGCTCGAGGTGAGACACCTCAGGGCGCTCTGCGCCATCGCCGACACGGGCAGCCTGCACCAGGCCGCACGGCGTCTGGGCGTCAGCCAGCCCGCGTTGACCACCCAGCTCCAGCGGATCGAGAGGACCTTGGGCGCGGAGCTGTTCCGCCGCGGGAGGACAGGCTGCCGGCCGACTCTCCTGGGGCGTGCCGTCCTCAGCCGCGCCCGTCCTCTGGTGGACGGCATGTCCGCCCTGGTCGGCGCCGCGACGGCGGAGGCCGCGGCCGCGCGGGCCGGCGGCCCCGGTCTGCGGATCGGATCCACCGCGAGCCGGGTCATCGGCGGCTGGCTGCGCGGACTGCGGGTGCGGCTGCCGGGCACCGACATCTCGCTCCGGGTCGATGTGTCGGCCCGGGCGCTGCTGGGGGCGGTGGCGGCCGGCCGGCTCGACGTGGCCTTCGTGCACGAGGTGGAGGGCTGCCCGCTCGCCGTCCCGGACGGGCTGGTCCAGCGCGTACTCCTGGAGCGCGAACCGCAGTTCATCTCACTGGCCAGGGACCACCCCGCGGCCGGCCGGCCGGTGGTGGACCTCGACGACCTGGCGGGCGACCGGTGGATGGTCGACCCGTCGGTGGACGGTGAGTGGGACGGCGTGCGCCGGGTCCTCGGTGCCGCGGGTCTCGACCCGCCCGTCCTGCACGGCGACTACCTCACCGCTGCTTCCCTCGTCGTGCTCGGCGAGGCGGTCGCTCCCTGTCAGCCGACCTCCGGCCCCCGTGAGGACATGGCGATCCGCCCCCTGCGCGGTGACCCGCTGGCGGTGCGTCTGCTGCTGGTCTCGCGGCCGGGCGCGGACATCGACGCCGTGTACGAGGAGCTGGAGGCGGCCTACCGCGACGCGGCACGGAGGGCCGAGGAGTACCACCGGTGGCTGCTGCGCCACCGCAGCCCCCTCGCGCACACCTCCTGAGCCGGAGAGTTCCCCGTTCTGCCGACAGCGACATCCCGTTTCGTCGGGCCCCCGACCGGCAGGATCACCTCATGAAGCTCTTGATGCTGGGCGGCACGGAATTCGTGGGACGCGCCGTCACCGTCGCGGCACTTGACCGTGGATGGGAGGTCACCGTCCTCCACCGCGGACGCCACGCGGCGCCGGCCGGGGTCCGGGCCCTGACAGGTGACCGGACGACGGGCGAGGCGGGTCTCGCCGCCCTCGCCGAGGGCTCCTGGGACCTGGTGGTCGACACCTGGAGCGGCGCCCCCTCGGCCGTGCGGGACGCCGCCCGGCTGCTGTCGGACAGGGCCCGCCACTTCACCTACGTCTCCAGCAGGTCCGTGTACGCCCACCCGGCCCCGGCCGGGCTGACGGAGGACGGGCCGCTGGTGGACGGGGCGTCCCCGGACGCCGGAGGAGACATCCCGTACGCCCTGGCCAAACGCGGCGGGGAGCTCGCGGCGCTCGACGCCTTCGGCGACCGGGCGCTGCTCGCCAGGGCCGGGCTGATCCTCGGCCCCGGGGAGAACATAGGCCGGCTGCCGTGGTGGCTCACGCGGGCGGCCCGGGGCGGAGAGGTCGTCGCACCGGGGCCGCCGGACGCCGCGCTCCAGTACATCGACGCCCGTGACCTGGCCGAGTGGCTGCTGGACGCCGCCGCGGAGGGCCTGTCCGGGCCGTACAACACCGTGAGCCATCCGGGGCACACGACCATGGGCGAGCTCCTGGACGCCTGCGTCCGCGTCACCGGATCGCGCGCCCGGCTGCGCTGGACGGACCCCGGGGCGCTCCTCGCGGCGGGCGTGGAGCCATGGACGGACCTGCCGGTCTGGCTTCCCGCCGGAGAGCTCTACGACGCCCTGCACCAGGGGGACGCCACCAAGGCGCACGCCGCCGGCCTGCGCTGCAGACCCGTCGGAGAGACCGTCGCCGACACATGGGGCTGGCTGCGCGAGCTCGGAGGGACAGCCCCGCACCGGCCGGACCGGCCCGCCGTCGGTCTCGACGCGCGAACGGAGGTGAAGCTCCTGGCCGCGCCCGGCAGACCTTAGCGTGGCCCCATGACCGAACAGCTGCTGCACCTCACGGAAGAGCCCTTGTGGGAGGCCGCCCGCAGAGCGGGGACGTACGAGATGTCCACCCGGGGCCGCACCCTGGGGGAGGAAGGATTCATCCACTGCTCGCTGCCCCATCAGCTGCCCGCCGTGGCCCGGGCGTTGTACGGCTCCGAGGACGACGGTCTGGTGGTCCTGGTCATCGACACCGGCCAGCTCCCGGCGCCCGTCCGCTACGAGGCCGTGGAGCCCGGCGGCGAGGAGTTCCCGCACATCTACGGACCGCTGCCGGCGAGCGCGGTCGTGGAGGTGCGCCGCTGGGCCGGGCCCCTGACGGCGGAGGACGGTGAGGCGGGATGATCAGCCCTCTCGTGGCGGTGACCGGCGCGAGCGGGGCCGTCGGTGGGCGCGTCGCCGCCCGGCTGGCCCGCACCGGCGTTCCCGTGCGTCTCCTCGGCCGGGACCCCGCACGGCTGCCCCGGCTGCCCGGCACGGTGGCCGCACCCCCCGCCGCGTACGGCGACGGCGAGGCGATGCGCCGCGCGCTCGACGGCGCACAGACCCTGTTCCTCGTCTCGGCGCACGAGAGCCCGGGCCGGGTGACGGAGCACACCACCGCGGTGGACGCGGCCCTGGCCGCGGGCGTCGAGCGCATCGTGTACGTGTCGTTCCTCGGCGCGGCACCGGACGCGACGTTCACGTTCGCCCGCGACCACTGGCACACCGAGGCGCACATCCGGATGACCGGCGTGCGCCACACGTTCCTGCGGGACAGCTGGTATCTCGCGGCGATCCCCGCGATGACGGGCGCCGACGGAGTCCTGCGCGGCCCCGCCGGTGAGGGGCGGGTGTCGGCGGTCTCGCACGACGACATCGCGGACTCGGCGTCAGCCGTCCTGCTGGACGAGGGGACCACCCACGACGGGGCTACGTACGACCTCACGGGCCCCGAGGCGTTCACCCTGGCGGAGGCGGCCGGAGAGCTGAGCCGGAGCACCGGCCGCGCCGTCCGGTACGTGGCCGAGACCAGGGAGGAGGCCTACGCCTCCCGCGCCCACTACGGGGCCCCGGAGTGGGAAGTGGCCGGCTGGGTCACCTCGTACGAGGCGATCGCGGCGGGTGAGCTGGCGACCGTCTCGGACGCCGTCCCCACCCTGACGGGACGTCCCGCCCGGAGCCTGGCGGCCTACCTCCAGGACAACCCGGACAGCTGCAGCCACCTCCTGCCGGACTCCTGACACGGCCCGTCCGGCGCCGGAACAACGACCGCACCCGGTCCGTCCCACCCCGTCAGGGGCAGCGGCGGACCGGGTGCGGTCGTTGTTCGGCCTCGCGGAAGAGGACCGCAGGTCAGGCCTTCTTGGTCTCCAAGTAACGGGCCGGGTCGGTGACCTGCGGGGATCTTCCCTGTGGGGCGCTGACCTGGCCTTTTGCTGATGGTTGGCGATGGGGTCCGACGGTCCTGATCGGGTGTCCTGCGGACTGTGTGCGGACTGTCGTGGACTGGCCGGGTGATTGCGTAGGCAGTCGACCGGGCGCCCGGGGTAATGAAGCGCTGCGGCCCCTCGTGCTGGTGAACTACTGAGCGACTGTTTCTTTCTTGTCATCGACTCAGCAACTGATCCTTCTTGCTTCCCCCACCGCAATTCCGGTATGGAATTTCAGCATTAAGAGATGCGGGCAACTCTGTCATGTCATTAATTTCCCTGGTGTCAAGGATCCTGACGCTTGACAGGAGGCGGCGAGCTGCTTCCTCGATCTTGGGTCCCAGCGGGAAGTCGACATTTGGTACGTGAAGCCATGAAGTCAAGGGGTGGCGCGCGGCGACATTTGGATCCTTCAGGCGTTCGTCGATCGCAGCCTTAATTAGATAACCTACTTCCATCAGGTCGGTTACAACCTTCGAATCCACCTCGATGCTTCGGTGGATTACGTCGTTCCTGGCTCTCCAGATTTTAGCGAAAGCATCCTTGGCAGGTCCCCACACTTTTGAAGAGCCCCCGAGATGGGCTTGGATGGCAGAGAGTACGCTGCTGCTATTGCCGGGGAGATCCTGCATTTCAAAATCTGACCGACGCCAATTATGGTCGATCAGGATAGCTTCGAAAATATGCCAGAGAAGCTGTTCCTGGGAAGCTTCGTATGCGACGACCGCTTCGGCCCACTCGCCTCGGAAAAGTCGATGGGAGAAGCGTGCATCCCAAGATCTGAGTCGCCGAATATTCGAGAATGAATTGCTGAAATCCTCAGCGGCAATGAAGAGGCCACCGCCCTCTTCGGTGAGTTCGCGACCGGGACTGCTAGTGCCCCAGCTTCCAATCGGTGTATGAGGCAGGAGCGGTAGCACATATTCCTGATCGTGGTCCACGCCGAACCTGAATGCGCCTGCACCCACGAGGTCGGCTCGGCAAAGAGGACCTACCGAGCCCGGGGAATCTGTGGCGTCCAGCATGACTCTCATGGCTTCGGAGGTGAGGTCCAAAGCGAGATCCCCCATCCGGCTGAGCCCAGAGTAGCTGACGGTGAAGGGCTCACCATCGGCGGAATCCCAAATTACGTCTGCGACCCTTGGGAGTTCGCACATGACTGTGGCGAGGCAAAGTGGCTCGCCCCAACTGCCAGTCGCCAGATCGGCAATCAATGGGTGCATTGGTCCGCTGCCGGTGACCATCTCCGCCACATGGGAAAGCATCATGGTTTCATGGTTCCCATTTGCGGGCCTGATGACTTGCAGGACTACACGAGCGGCGACTGGTTCCCCGCCCAGAGCGCTTCCTACTGATGCGGAAATGTGCTCTCCGGCTGACATACCAGGGGACCAACGCACAGCAAAACTTGCCCGCATGGTGTTAATCGAAATAGAGGAGGGTTCGCTATTTGACAGTGTCACCTGCAAAGCATACAACGGAATTCTCGGATGTGGCAGTAGTGCCGAAGCTCCGAACAATGGCTATAGCGGCTGCGGCTACATAGAAGAGAAAGGGTCCAAATCTGGCCACTTCAGCCCTCGCTGGGCGCCGCACCTTTCTATCGCCAGCCATCCACGGAGACGGCTGGGCCTCCCGCGAGGTAGCGATGGAGGGCGCTTGAGGTGGTTTCCACGAAGTTCTCGGGGATGGCTTTGGCATCGACCCAGCGGACCTGGGCGTGCTTGCGGGGTTCGCGGTTTTCGGGTTCGCCGGTCCATTCGTGGGTGGCGAAGACGACTGTGAGGAAGCCGTTGGGTGCTTCGACGCCCCAGGCGCCGTGGATGATGTGGGCGACCTTGAGGGACTCGGGCTTCACCGTGAGGCCGGTCTCCTCGTAGAGCTCGCGGACTGCCGTCTCAGTGATGGGCTCGCCCGGTTCGCTCTTGCCGACAGGGAGGTCCCACAGGCCCTGGGCGAACTTGGCATTTTCGCCGCGCTGGAGGAGCACGACGCGGTTGGTGGCCTTGTCGTGGACGATGACGGCCGCGACAAGCAGTGTCATCGAGTCGAGTGCCGGCTTGAGGGCTGGGGGGCGGTTTTCGGTCTGCGGAGCCACGGGATTCCCTTCGTCGGGGCGGTTGTTGGGCATGTTAGGCGAGGGCCTCGCGGGCGCGGCGGGCGAGATCCGCAGCTCCCGGGACGCGTCGGCGCTGGTAGACGGCGAGGGTGGAGCGGATCGAGGTGATCGCCTTGCGGGTGCGGTGGGAGGTCATGCCCTCCATGAGGACCAGGGTCTGGGTCCATGCGGCGACGGCTTCGTCGGCTCGGGCTTGGGCGGCGAGGCTGTCGCCGAGGTCGGCGTGGGTGAGGGCGTGTACGCGCTTGTACTTGTCGGGGTCCCAGCGGATGAGGGCGTCGCGGTGTTGTTGCTCGGTGCCGATGTGGTCGGCGAGGTCGGTCAGCGTGCGTGCGGTGTGGCTGGCCACGGTGCCGGCGGCGGGGCCGCTGACACGGGAGAAGCTGGGCTGGGGCCCGTCCTCGCGCAGGAGGGCGTCTTCGGCGGCGAGGAGAGCGCGGGCGGCCAATGGGTTCTCGCCGACGGCTGCGTAGGCGCGGGCGTGCGTGATGTGGAGGAGGGCTTCGGTCTGGCCGTCCACGTGGCCGAGGCTGCGGGCGAGGGCTCCTTTGACGAGGTCCACGCAGTGGTGGGGTTGCTTGAGGCTGAGGGACTGGTGGGCGAGGGCGCGCATCATCCAGGCGGCGTGGCCTTGGGGGTCGGCTTCGCAGGCGAGCTGATAGCCGACCTGGTAGTAGCGTTGGGCGGCGCCTTCCTGACCGAGGTCGTGGTGCTTCCACCCGGCCAGGTAGGCGAGTTCGGCGACGGCTCCGAAGGCGGCTCGGCGTAAGACTTCGCTGGGGAAGCGTCCGCGCAGCATAGGGGCGGCGGTGTCGGCGAGGTAGGCGCAGACGGTGGTCAGACCGTGCCCGCCGCCGAGGCGTTCGTCGGCGGCGCTGAAGGCGGTGGTGATCTGACGTACGACGTCCACGTCGTCCGCGCCGACGAGGGACGTGCCGGTGCGGGCGCGGAGCATGCGGGCGGTGGCCTCGTGGTCGTGGCTGAGGGGCATGGCGACGCCGGCGGTGGTGAAGGCTGCGATGGCGAGGAAGCGGCGGCGTTCGACATCGGCGCGGCCGAGGTCGGTGACGGCGAGGACTGGATCGGCCTCCACCGGCTCCTCGGCGTCACCGGCATGCAGACCGATCTCGGTCCGGGTGATCGTGCGTCCTGCTCGGCGGGACAGAGCCTCGGCCAGGTACTGACCCACCTGCCCTGACGGGGCGCGGGTGCCGTTCACCCAGTGCGAGACGGCCGACTTGTTGGTCTGGAGCATCTCGCCGTTCTCGGCGGCCACGCGACGCACGTCTCTCGCGAGCGCCTCGTAGGTGCATCCGGCCGCGTCGATGGCATCCCGCAGACGGGAGTTGGCATCTCTGTGCACCGCCATGACCACCTCCACCCCGGAGCTGTAAACCGCGTATACCGCTTCAACTGCCCACCACCGTACCCACTGAGCGTGACCACAGGTTCACTTATCAGCAGCCGCCCGGAACGGCGTGACCGTAATCCAGGCTCCCCCTTGGTCCGGGCGGCACCCCGAAGTTCCGTACGTCCAAACCGGGTTCTGGCACTCCTGTGCCCGGACCCGGCCGATCAGAGACGGAGACACGGTGACCACCATCGACACCACGGCCATCACGGTCGAGCTGCCCGAGGCGTTCGACCCGCGCTGGAGCCGCCTGCCCGGCATCCAGGTCGACGGCCGGCGCATCACCATCGACCCGGCCGAGTACTTCTTTCGCTTCGAGTCGAACACCTGGCTCGTCGCCGACTGGGAGCTGGTCAAGACCCAGCTCCTGGACGTGGACGAGACGACCGAGAACGCGGTCGAGCAGCTCGCGCTCGACTTCACCAAGCACCACGGCGAGTCCACCTCCGACGCGGCCCGCGTGCTGGCCACCGCGTACGAGGTGTACGCGTACCTGTTCCGCGACGAGCACCTCGCCGACCTCGGTCTCCCGCAGATCACCGCCGACCACCTGCGGATGCTCCGTGAGGCGGCCACGCTGATGGCTCTCAACAAGGTCGAGCTGGACGGGCACATCTCCAACGTCGGCCCGTGCTGGTTCTTCCCGGCCGCCACCTCCGTCGTCTTCGACCTGGACGACGAGATGGGCGGGATGCTCGACGAGGTCTACCACGGTGGCTGGTTCAACGAGCACCGCCGGATCGAGTCGATCAAGGCCCACGCCGCCCTCGGCGGCCGGCTCGTGCACGGCTGCCAGTCCGTGCCGGACCAGTCCGGCGGCGTGGTCGCGCCCTACGGGGCGTCGATGGCCAGGTTCCGCGACGACCTCGCCGCGTTCAAGGCGGGCTGGATCGAGCAGGTCTACGCCCACCGCGTGAATCCCGCCGCGTAACCCACCCGATCAAGCTACGGGGCGGGCCGGCCTCCCTCGCCCGCCCCGGACGCCACCATCCCCCGGAGCCCTCACATGCCCACGAACCCCAGCGCCGAACTCCTCGACAACCTGCTCACCGCGACCGGCCAGCCCACTGTCCGACGGGAGGAGGTGCGGGTGTGGTCTATGTCCGGCGTCGAGCGCGTCACCTTCCCCGAAGGCTCCACGGCCATCTTCAAGTACGCCAAGAAGCCCTTCGACAGCGAGGACCAAGCCCTTCGCCTGGCCCGCACGCTTGGCGTCGCCGTGCCCCAGCTCCACACCTCCGCCGTTCTCGACGGCTGGCTCGGGATGCTCATGGAAGATCTCGGGCCGTCCGCCCGCGATGCCGATGACCTCGACGGCGTCGCCGCGGCTGTGGTCCTGCACAGCACCCGTACGGCTTCCGCCCTGCCGGTCCTCGACCAGGAGCGGCTACGTATGCTGCCCGTCCGAGCGCTGGAGCATCTCGAACGGCTACGCAAGGCCGACCGGTGGCAGGACGCCGACGATGTCGAGAAGGCGCTCGACCGAATCGCTCAGGCCGCGGAAGCTCGCTCGGCCGGAGCGACGCTGGCGCCCTTCGGATGGGTGCACTCGGAGTTCCACCCCACCAGCCTGCATGTCGGCGAGCGCGGGTGGTGGCTGCTCGACTTCGCCCGCGCCTTCACCGGCCCCGGCCTGCTCGACCTCGCCAGCTGGCACGGGACCATCGAGCCTCCGCATCCCCTGCGGCTGCGCGTCTTTCTGGAGCAGTACGTCGTTGCCGGCGGCACTCCGGACGCTCTCGTCTCGCGGGGCGGGCTGACCGCCGAGAACTGGGCGCTGGGCTGGCACCGCATGTGGGCCGTCGAGTGGTTCATGGAGCAGTCGGTTCGCTGGATCAACGACCCTGCCACCGACCCCGGCTACATCAAGGTCGTCCGCCGCCACCTCACCGACGTGCTCCACCTCCTGGAGATCTGACGTGCTCGCCCAGACCTCGCCGTGGCACGCCCACGCCATCCAGCGCACCGCCGCCGGGCTCGCCGAACCCTTGGCCGTGCCCGCCCGGATGGAATGGACCACGAGACCCGGCCAAGGCCCCGCCGCCGAGATCCTCGGCCCGGCCCCACGCGGCAAGCGCCTACTGGAACTCGGCTGCGGCCCCGGCCACAACGCCGCCCACCTCGCCACCCGCCACGGTGCTCACGTCACCGGCGTCGACTTCGTCGGACTTCAGGTTCGCCGCGCCCGCTCCCATTACGGCCGACTGAACAACCTCGGTTTCGTTGCCGGGCACGCTCTGCACTATCTGCACGCCTCCGACGAGCAGTTCGACGCGATCTACTCCGTCTTCGGCGCGGTGGGGCTCGTCGCTCCCGAGCTCCTGCTGGCAGCCATCGCTCAACGCCTCAAGCCCGGTCGGGTGCTCGCCTTCTCCGTCCCGCACCCGCAGCGCCGTGGGCGCGGCGCTTCCGGCGACGACCGGCCTCGCCGAGACTTCGTCACTCTGCCCGACCGCACCCGTCTCCCCATCGCCCGCTGGGAGTTCGACGCCGAACGCTGGGAGCGGCACCTCAGCCGGAGCGGCTTCCGCCTCAGCTCCGCAGAGGAGTTCCACGACCTCCGTATGGGCCGCTCGCCCGCCACTCTGCTGATCCGCGCCCACAAGCTCTGACCGCTGGAGGAACCGATGCGCTCGTCCTACCTGCTCCTCGATGTCGACGGCGTCCTCATACCCTTCCCCGCCGCAGACGGTTCGACCCCGGCCACCCACACTCGCCACGACGTAGTCCCCGAAGGCCGGAGCGCCGACAACCCGGTCACCGTCTGGCTCAACCCCGAGCACGGCCGCCTGCTCCTGGACGTCATCCGCACCGGCCTGTTCACCCCGGTCTGGTGCACCAGCTGGCGGCAGGATGCCGCCACCCTCATCGGACCCCTCCTGGGCCTGCCAGACCTGCCGTACGTCGACCTCCCGCGCCTGCCGATCACCACCAGCCATCCCAACGGCTACCTGTGGAAGCGCGATCACGTCGACGCGTGGCTGGGCCAAGCTCTGACCGTATGGATCGATGACGACTTCAGCAGCCTTGACTACGACTGGGCTGCGGAGCGCACCGCCCGGGGAGTGGCGACTCTCCTCATCGAGCCTGATCCGTACGTGGGACTGCAGCCGGGACATCTGAAAGAGGCTGCGTCGTGGGTGTCTCGGGTGTCGGCGGGCGACGCCGCCTGAATACTCCTGGCCTCGATGTCACCTTGTTGCGACCGACGCATAGGCGGAACCGACGAGCCGTACCTCGCCTGTTGGGCCTCGGGGGGTGAGTCTGTTCACGAGCTCGGGCCGGCGGAGGCGGGCTCTGCAGCCTGGGGCCCGGGCTTAATCGGCAGGCAGCGCCTCCCTCATAGCCTTTGTGGTGGCGGTCGGGTCGTAGTCCTCGGAAACGCCTTCGACCAGGATGATGTCGCCTTCGATGTGCCGTGAGCGCAGCGGTGCGATCGCCTGGTAGGCGGGTGAGTCCCACCAGGCCCGCGCCTCGGCGATCCCGGGGAAGCCGATCACCACGACGTGTCCGGGCCAGCTGCCCTCCTTCACCTCGTGCTGGGTGGCGTGCACGAGGAAGCGGCCGCCGTACGCTTCGAAGGTGGCGGGTATGCGCTCGATGTATTCGACGATCTCCGGGTGTGGTGCGGCCTCTTGCAGGTGAGCTATGGCGTAGGCGGGCATGGCGTCCTTACGGTCGGTCGGGCTGCACGAGACGAGCCGCACCGCTGAGCGGCAACGTGCTGAGGCGCGCCAGCGGGTGGGCGAAGTACACGCAGTTTCAGGCAGGGCAGATCGCTGAGGCGGTGTTCCGCAACGAGGCCGCGTAGACGAACCGCCCAGTCGCTCTGATCAATATCGCGCTGGGGAAGATGGTGGCTGCCGGACTGAAGCTGCCGGCGCTCTCCGCCTTCCACACGATGACCTTCACGAGCCGCATCGAGGTGAACACCTCGATCTGGTGCGGCATCCACGACCGGATGAACCTTGCCGAGCGGGCAAGGATGCCGCGGCTGCCGGGTTGCGGGTTGTCCCACATGATGAGGGGCGTGTGGTGCCGAGTGTGGATGCGATGTGGCCACGCGGGGTGGAGGGTTGTCAGGCGTTCTCAGAGCTGGACGGCGTGACCCACTCGACGAACTGGACGATCACGCCGTTGGGATCGGTGACCTGGAAGAGCCGCTCGCCCCAGGGTTCCTCGCGCAGCGGCATGGTGATGTCCACGCCCTCGGCGCGCAGCCGCTTCTCCTCCTCCTCGATTCCGGCGGTGAGGGTGAAGGCGAGGATGAGGCCGGAGGCGCGCTGGTCCCGCTGCTCGGGCGGCAGTATCTCGATGCCGCCGGCGAGCAGGACGATGTCGGCGGCCGCGTCCGGCCGGGTGAGCGAGGCGAAGCCGTCGGCGGCGGCCTGCTCGGTGTAGCCGAGGCGGGTGGTGAAGAACGCCTGGGAGGCGGCGACGTCGTCGACGGTGAGCGAGACGGTGGAGGCGGTGATCTGCAAGGTGATTCTCCTCTGTGGTTTCCGGGAGGCGAAAGGACGGGTGCCGGGTGGGTGCAGGTCAGTAGCCGGAGCGGCGCGGCAGATTGGGGGCCTTCGGGGGAACTTGGCGGGTGGGAGCGGGGATGGCGCGGGTGGGGCGCTTTCCGCGAGGCAGTGACGGGGTGCGGCTGGTGCGCTCGGTCAGGACCGGGCCGATCTTGACGGGTGCGATGAGAACGGCGACAGGGCGGAGTTCGAGCATGGGCACATCCATTCTTAGTTTCGTGAAAAACTTGCGACGGACGTAAACTTAACCCGAACCTCGGCGGGGAGTCAACATATAAATGCCACGAGGGTAAGATTGCCTCATGACTACAAACGCCACCTCGTCCGCACCCCCTGCCGGCCTGCGGGAATCGAAGAAGCAAGAGACCCGGCAGCTCATCTCCGACGTCGCCACCGGCTTGTTCCTCACCCAGGGCTTCGAGCGGACCACCATCGCCGAGATCGCCGCCGCCGCACGGGTGGCGAAGAAGACGGTGACCAACTACTTCCCACGCAAGGAGGACCTGGCACTGGACCATCAGGACGCCTTCACCGCCTCCCTGGCCCACACCGTGACGGGCCGTCGGGTCGGCGAGTCGGCCCTGTCGGCCCTGCGCCGCGCCTTCCTGGACGCGGCCACGGATGCCAACCCGGTCGCCGGGTTCTCCGGCCCCGACTTCGCCCGCATGGTCGCCGACAGCCCCACCCTCTCCGCTCGCCTGCGCGATCTGCACGACCTGCGCGAGGCAGCCCTGGCCGATGCCCTGGCCGACGCCGTCGGCGCATCCCGCGGCGACATCGCCCCCCGCACCGCCGCCGCCCTGCTCGGGTCCGTGCACCGCACCCTTTTCCAGCGCATCCAGGAGCTCACTCTCGTCGGCGAGGGCAACGCCCGGATCTCCGCCACTGTCATCGTGGAGGCGGACACCGCCTTCGGCCTGTTGGAACCCTCGCTCGCCGACTACGCCGTGGCGTGAGCCACGCGTCGCTCGTCGGCGTTCCGGCACAGCCCGGACCCTGGCGGCAAACGTGATTCAGCAGAGACGCTCATGCTGTTTGAGTAGACACTGCGGCTCCTCCGGCCTGACCGCTTGTGGCGGAGGGCTCCGCGGGGGCTCTCCGGAGGGGCAAGGCCCGTGAGCACTCGGCGACAGGCCCGGCTCGGATTGCTGCCCCTCGCACGCACTCAGACGTTCAACGGCCCACCATGGCCAGTGGTGGGGCGGCTGGCGGGCTTAGCGGCTTCGACTGCGTTCTTCGGACCTGCTGCCTATCGGTGGTGAGGTCGAAGGACGGATGACGGCGGACTCGGGCGAGACGCTCCTCAGGGTGCTTCGGCTGCGAGCTGCTTGCGTCCGCCGGTTCGGTTGGGCGGCGATACGCCAGTTGAGGACCTCAGCGGGGCGCTCGGCGCTGTCGAGCTCTCGTTGGGCGCTCGCTTCGATCAGGAGACGTCGAGGGTTGTGGCCGGCGGTTTCGGCTTGAGCCAGGGTTGTGGTCAGGGCGGTCCAAGTGGGGTCGGCGAGGATTCGGTCGGCGTGGTCGGGGAGGGCGGCGCGCACGTCCCGCTCGAAGCGGCTGGCGGTCGCGGCTTGTGGTGCAGGGTGGGCAAGCTCCGCCAAGGCGGGCGCGGCGGCCTGCTCGTAGCCGGCCTGGAGGTGGTGGAAGGCTTCGTCGGCGGCTGCGGCCTGCTGTTCGTGGCCGCGCTGCTCGTGCCACTTGGCGGCGGCGCGGGCCAGGTGCACGGTGGCGAAGAGTAGGGCTATGGCGAGTCCGCCGGGTTCGTTGGAGGCATAGGCGAGTTCCTTGGCGGCTTGGCGCAGGGCGTGGGCTGCTTGGTGGTCGGCGCGGGTGGCGGAGCGACGGGCGCGGTTGAACGCCGAGGCCGCTGCGCGTAGCTCTGCGCGGTGCGGGCCGGGTGTGGCGCTGGCGATGTTGTAGAGGACGTCGCCGAAGGCGGCGAGCTGGCCTTGGGCGGCGGCATGGTCGTCGGAGTCGAGGGCGAAGTGCGCCGTCTGAATCGCGGTGATGGTGTGCTGCCACGGCTCGGCGGGATCTGCCGCGAACCTGGGGCGGTCGGTTACCTCCTGGTCGGGGAGGCGTTCGCGGAGGCGGTTGATGGAGAGGTCGGGGGCGAGTTTCGAGCCGCCGTACCAGATGGGTTCGCCAGCGCTGTTGGTGTCGCCGGGTGCGGCGAGGCTGTAGCCGATCACGTCGCCGCTCTCGGGGCCGAGGCGTGTCTTGACCTTGATGCCGAGGGACTGCAGCACGGTGAAGTAGTCGGCTTCGGTGTGTACTGCGGCGGCGACCGCGTATGCCCGCTCGCGCAGCCAGTGCCGTGCCGTCACGGTCTGGCCCTGGCGCTCGGCCTTGGCGCGTTCGGCACCGGTGGGGGTGCGGGGCGCGGTGAGGTCGCCGGACTTCAGGCGGCGCAGACCGAACTCAGCTTCGATCCGACGGCACTCGGCCTGAGCTCGTCGGCCGTCCTGGTGGGTGCGTGGGCGGCGTCCGTCGGCGCGGACGGTGGTGGCCATGATGTGGATGTGGTCTTCGGCGTGGCGTACCGCGATCCATCGGCAGGCCCGCTCGTCGCCGTCGGGGGCGATGCCCGTGGCGTGCACGACGCGGCGGGCGACTTCGGCCCACTCGGCGTCGGTGAGGTAGCGGTCGCCGGGCGCGGTGCGGACCGGGCAGTGCCAGACGTGCTGCGGTGGCTTCTTGCCGCCTAGCTCGCGGGTGCGGAGATCGACGTGGTGGTCGAGTCGCCTGGCGAGCTGGGAGTAGGTGGCTGCCGGGTCGCGGCCGGGGTCGGGAGCGCCGGCCATGTCCCATGCGGCGACGATGTGGGGGTTGGTGTGCTCGTCGCGGCGCCCAGGGCCGAAGAGGTAGGCGATCAGTCCGCGGCTGTCGGAGCCGGTGGAGACGTCAGGAACCATGGGGCGTGCCGTTCGCGAGGAGCTGGTCGATGAGGTGGAAGCTGTTCTGTGCTGCTTGCTCGACGCGGTCGAGAACCGTCTCGGCGTGCTCGGGCACGGTTCCTCGGTTGATGGCTGCGGTGATCTGGTTGAGGTTGCCGCCGATGCGGTTCAGCGCGACGGTGTGCGCCTCGACGGCCTCGATCAGCGGGCGGAGAGGATCGTCCTCCGGGCTGCCGACCATCGCCGCCTTGCCCTGCGCAACAGCCAGGGCTGCGTCCCCGACGAATCCGGCGAACCTCTGACCGCGCTGGTGAGCGGCGGCGCTGATCACCTGGACTGCGGTGCGTGTAAAGCGGATGGTCTTCTCCTGGTCGCGCTTCTCCACGGTGCGCTTGCGGTTCATCTGCGCGGGCAGGGCGGGGGCGTCGAGATCCCGCCAGGAGGGCTGCTCGACAAGCGGTGGGGCATCGGCCGGCGTACTGCGAGGAGCGGAGTCGGCTGCGGGCTGGCCGGAGCCCTCGGCCACCCCCTCCTCCGGCTCGGGCGCCCCCTGGCGCTCGGCCTTGTCCTCCGCCACCCCTGGGGCGGGGGCAAGCGCGGACGAAGCCTCGTTAGAGGCTCGTTCGCTCCAGCTTGCTGCTGGTCGTCGGGTGAGCCTGAACAGGCTCCTACGGCGGCGGGAGGTGGTGTCGTCGGAGTTCGATTCGGGCATGGTGGTGCTCCGTCAGTCGTGAGGGGTGGTGCCGTCGCATCCGTCGCATCCGTCGCGTGGCTGGCCAGCACAGGTACGGAGAGGGCCGCAGGTACGGATCGATCCGTAACGGCGAGGAGATCCGTCCCCGCGCTGACCTGCGCGGGGACGGATGCGACGGATTGATGCGGACCTGGTGTCAGCGAGTGGGCCTGGGCCCTGCGGGCCTTCCCGGCGGGCCGGTGGGCAGCGCCCCGGGACGGAGGGGCGGGCGGCCTGCCCTGGGCCGGACGTGCCGGGGCCTCGGCGGTGGGTGCCGACGGGGCGGGGTCGGGGCAGTAGCGGGCCCAGGCGTCCACGAACTGGTTGCGGGCGTACGCCTTGGCCTGCCTGCCGTTCTCGAACCGGTGGTTGGCCGGGCTGATGCCGAAGTCGCGCAGCAGATTCGCCAGGTGGTAGGCGTTGAGCCCCTTGGTGCCGTACTCGGCCCACGGGGCCTCGGCGTCCTGGATGAGGGCGGCGAGCAGGTCCTGGCTGCGCAGTGCCTCCTTGCTGCCCTCCTGGTCGAAGACGCGGCGGATGTCACGCAGCAGCCGTGTCTTCAGCGTCGTCTGCTCGTCCTGGACCACCTCGTTGCGCGTCATCGCCAGACAGGCGGCACGTGCCAGCGCGGGCCAGTGCCCGCCGGCGAGGTCGGCGACGATGACGAGCGGCTCCCATGTGTCGGCGGCGCGGTCCTCGACGGGCATCTTCGGCACCGAGCCCGCGACGGTGCCGCGCTGCGGGATCAGCCAGTCGGCCAGCCGGTCGCGAATCGCGTGCAGTTCCGGTACGGAGTATCGCGATCGGAACGGGGTGATCCGCTCACCCGGCTTGCGCTTCTGCATGCGGATGACGATCGCCCGGTCCATGATCGTGTCCGGCAGGTCGCCGATGCCGGCCAGCGCCGCCATGGCGAAGGTGGGGAACGCGGTCGGCTTGTGCTCCGGCCCGGAGATCCGCCAGGCGGGCCGGTTGCGCTGGTGCCCGGCGTTCAGAAGGCCGCGCAGGTCCTCCTTGTCGCCCGCCTTGGGGCCGAAGATGGTGTCGGCCTCGTCCACCAGCAGCGTCGGCGGGTTCTTGCCGATGACGCGGAAGACGACGGCGGGGGAGGTGTTGACCGTCATCATCGGCTGGTGGACGGTCTCGTAGAGGACGTCCAGGAGGCGGGACTTGCCGCACCCCTTGGTCGGCCCGACCACCGCCAGCCGTGGCGCGTGCTGGAGGCCGGGCTGGATGTGGGAGGCCGCGACCCAGAGGGTGGCCGCGGTCAGGGCCTCGTCGCTCGGCAGCACCACGTACCGCCCGATCGCCGTACGGAGGTCGTCCAGCAGCGCGCTGCCTGCGCCTGCCGACCCGCCGCTATCTTGGGACTCTGGTCCGCCTGGACCAGGAATGCCTGCGCTGTCCGACGCTGTTGTCGGGGCACTAGTTTCGGCAGGTCGCGAATCGCGTGAGCTCCGGCTCGGAGCATCGGCGGGCGGGCCTCCGATGGCGGGGAGTGCTTCTCGGTCGCGAGGCAGACCCTGGCCCGGGACCGCGATCGGTGGCCAGGCAACACCGGATGCCTTCGAGGTGGCGGGGGACGTAGGGTCCTTCATAGATGTTCCTCTCAGGTGGGGGCGAGACGGGCAAGGTCTCGCCCCCGACCAGTTCGTTCAGGGATGGGCGAGGTGCAAGGGGATCTCCGGCCCTCGGCGTAGGCGCGCCGAGGGCCGTTCCTGTGTCCGGGCGGTCCGGCGGCTCATGAGGCCAGGCCCCACTCGTCTCCGCCGTCGATCAGCGCGCGCTCGTAGCGCAGCAGTTCGGCCTCGGGGTAGAGCACCCGCTTGCCGACCTTGATGCCGCGCGGCCCCTTCTTGAGCTGGCGCCAGTAGCGGACGGTGCTCTCGGCGGTGCGGTAGCGCTCGGCTACCTCGGCGGTGGTCAGGTATCGCATGTGTTCCCATTCGGCTAGGCGACGATTCGATATGCATAATCAGTACCTCATGATCGGAGGTTAGCCAAACCGGGAAGCCCGTGTTTCAATTTGGATAGCGACGGTCGCGATGGAGGTTCGATGGCAAGCGAGAAGGCCGAGGGTGGCGAAGTGCCGCTGCTCTACAGCGAAGGCAACGTGGCGGGCCGCGTGGCCCTGGAGCGCGAGGTCAGAGGGTGGAGCACGACCGAGCTGGCCGAACGGGTGACCAGAGCCGGCGTGAAGATGAATCAGACGGCCGTCTGGCGCATCGAGAACGGCTCACCCCGTCGCCGGATCAACCTCGACGAGGCGCTCGCCTTCTCCCGCGTTTTTGAGCTCCCCCTCGAAGAGCTGATGTCGCCGCCCCTCGAAGGGCTCGACGTCGACAGCCGACGGCTCGTCCAGGAAGCCGTCGAAGCGTTCTACGAAACCCGTGACGCCCGCGACCGTCTGCACCGTGCCGTGGTCGCCGTCGCCGGCCACATCAAGGCCCACCCGGACAGCTCGCGGGCGATCCATGAGCAATGCCTCCGCCTCATGGGGGACGAGCGAGACGCCCGCGTCCTCAGCGGCGACATCGAGGACGGGGGCCACTACTGACAACCAGCACAGAGGAGAAGCCACTTGGCGAACATCCAGAAGCGCCCCAACGGCAAATGGCGCGCCCGCTACCGCGACCTCGACGGCAAGGAGCACGCCCGCCACTTCGACCGCAAGATCGACGCCCAGCGCTGGCTCGACGAAGTCACGACCAGCGTGGTCACCGGGCAGTACGTCGACCCGCGCGCCGGTCGCATCACGTTCCAGAAGTACGCCGAGAGGTGGCAGGGCTCGCTCATCGCGAGCGAGGCGGGTGAGCGCATCACCGATAACGCGCTCCGGCTCCACCTCGTACCGGCGTTGGGCGCCCGCTCACTGGCGGCGATACGCCGTAATGACATACAGGTGCTCTTCAAGCACCTGTCCGACCAACTCGGCCCCGGCAGCGTCCGGAACGTCCACGACGTCCTCGTGCGCGTCATGACCGCGGCCGTGGACGACAAGGTCATCGCATCCACTCCGTGCCGCCGGATCACCCTTCCGGTCATGCCGGACGAGGAGGTCACTCCGCCCACCGTCGCCCAGGTGGAGGCCATGGCACGCGTGATGCCGCCGTACATCCGGGCAGCCGTCGTCGTGCTCGCAGGGTCAGGCTTGCGCATAGGTGAGTTGCTGGGCCTGAAGGTGTCGGACGTCGACTTCAAGGCCGGCAGCATTCGCGTGGAGCGGCAGCGGCTCCAGTCGGGGAAGATCGGCCCGCCGAAGACCGCGAAGTCCCGGCGTACGGTTCCGGTCGGGGAGGTCGTCACCGACGCGCTCCTCGGGCACCTCGCCGCGCGCCCCTCCACGGAGTGGCTGTTCACGATGGAGGAGGGGGAACCGCTCAACTACCGCCGCTGGAAAACCGAGTGGAATTGCGCACGTAGGGCGCTCCAGGCGGCGGAGAGCGAAGCAGCCAAGCGTGAGGGCCGCAAGCCCGTCGGGCTGCCGCACATGGTGACCCACGACCTGCGGCACTTCTACGCCTCCGCGCTCATCGCGGGCGGGGCGAGCGTGAAGCAGGTCCAGATGGTCCTCGGCCACGCGTCCGCCGTCATCACGCTGCGGATCTACGCGCACCTGTGGCCGGGCGAAGAAGACCGCACCCGGTCCGTGAAGGACGCCGTTCTCGGCGGCCTGCGGACCGGGTGCGGACAGGTAGGCGACATGACCAGCGAAACCGCAGGTCAGACGGCCTAACCAGAGATCAAGCCTTCTTGGTCTCCCAGAAGATCTTGTCGATCTGGGCGATCAGGTCCAGAGCCTTCTGGCCCGTGGCCGGGTCGTTCGAACCCTTGGCCGCGGAGAGCGCCTTCAGGGTGTCGTTGACCAGCTGGTGCAGCTCCGGGTACTTCTCGAAGTGCGGGGGCTTGAAGTAGTCGCTCCAGAGCACCGAGACGTGGTGCTTCGCGAGCTCGGCACGCTGTTCCTTGATCAGAACGGCGCGCGTGCGGAAGTCCGCGTCCTCATTGGCCTGGTACTTCTCCTGGACGGCCTTGACGGACTCCGCCTCGATGCGGGCCTGGGCCGGGTCGTACACACCGCAGGGCAGGTCGCAGTGGGCGCTGACCTTCACCTTGGGGGCAAACAGGCGGGAAAGCATGGAGCTGTCCTTCCTCGTGATCGTCTTCTCAGGTGGGACATTACTCCGTAGGGAGCCTGTTTTTGCGTCTGCCCCCTAGGGCTTAGGCCAAAAGTCCGGGGTGAGGATGAGACCGGCGACCGAAATACGGAGCGGTGTGCGCTGCCGTGTGCTGGAGGATGGACCGGGAGGTGCCACAGATGCCGGAACCGGCACAGGAACCGTGGAGCGGGCGGGCGGCGCGTAAGCCGTTCCAGGTGGTGGAGGTGACGGGGCCGTCGATGGTGCCCACGCTCTACCACGGCGACCTGCTGCTCGTGCAGCGCGGGGCGCCGGTGCGCCCGGGGGACGTGGTGATCCTGCGTCATCCGCTGCAGCAGGACCTGCTGGTCGTCAAGCGGGCCACCGAGCGGCGCGGCGGCGGCTGGTGGGTGCTGGGCGACAACTCGTACGCCGGCGGGGACAGCACGGACTACGGGGCGGTGCCCGAAGAGCTCGTACTGGCCCGCGTCCGGGCCCGCTACCGGCCGCTGGGGAAGGATCAGCGGTCGGTGCTCGGGCTGCTGGGCTGGGCGGTCTCCGCGGTGCGCCGCGTCTCGCCCGTGCGGTCGGCCTCCAGCCGCTTGCGGGCCCGGTAGGCCGCCACGTTGGCGCGGGTCGCGCAGCGGTCGGAGCAGTAGCGGCGGGAGCGGTTGGTGGAGGTGTCGAGGTAGGCGTTGCGGCAGGGAGCCGCCTCGCAGAGGCCGAGCCGGTCCACGCCGTGCGTGGTGAGGTGGAAGGCGAGGCCCATCGCCGCGATGGCGGCGAAGCCGGCCGTCGCGTTCGACGGGTGATCGGCCAGGTGCATGTGCCAGTCCGGCTTGCCGTCCTCGTCACGGGTGTCATGGCCGGAGATCTGCGGGCTGACCGGGAATTCCAGCAGCAGTGAGTTGAGCAGGTCGACCGCGAGTGTCTCGTCGCCGCCGTCGGCCGCCTCGAACACCGCGCGCAGCCGCGCCCGCACGGAGCGGAAGCGCGTCACATCGGCGTCCGTGGCACGCCGGGCCGCCTGGGCGTTGGGACCGAACAGCTCGCGGATGCAGTCGACGGTGGTGAGGGAGTCCTTGTTGCGGGCCGGCTCCTCGGTGTTGACCAGACGCACGGCGTAATCCGAGTAATAGGCCAGTTCCACTTGTAGTCCTTACGGCGTCGGTCTATGGTCGCTGTGTCGACCAGTGTAATGGTCGATGATGAACACTGGGTATTACGTGGAGGTTGGGATGGCGGATACGGCTACGGGCACCGACTGGCAGTCCTGGCAGGCGAGCTGGGACCGGCAGCAGGAGTGGTACATGCCGGACCGCGAGGAGCGGTTCCGGGTGATGCTGGACATGGTCGAGGCCGTCGTGGGGCCCGGACCGAGAGTGCTCGACCTGGCGTGCGGTACGGGCAGTATCACGGACCGGCTCCTCAAGCGGTTCCCCGAGGCCACCAGTACCGGTGTCGACCTCGACCCCGCGCTGCTCGCCATCGCGCGCGGAACCTTCGAGGGGGACGACCGGGTCACCTTCGTGACCGCGGACCTGAAGGACGCCACCTGGACCGAGCGGCTTCCGCACACGTCGTACGACGCCGTGCTCACGGCCACCGCCCTGCACTGGCTGCACAGCGAGCCCCTCGCCGCCCTGTACGGGCAGATCGGCGGACTGGTCAGGGACGGCGGGGTCTTCATGAACGCCGACCACATGATCGACACCGGCACCCCCCGCATCAACGCCGCCGAACGCGCCCACCGGCACGCGGCCATGGACCGGGCCAAGGCCGCCGGTGCGGTGGACTGGCGCGAGTGGTGGGCCCTGATGGCGAAGGACCCGGTCCTCGCGGGGCCCACCGCCGAGCGGTTCGAGATCTACGGCGAGCACGCGGACGGTGACATGCCCTCTCCGCAGTGGCACGCCCGTACCCTCCGCGAGGCCGGTTTCGGCGAGGCCCGGGCGGTCTGGGCGTCACCGTCGGACACCATGGTCCTCGCCGTGAAGTAGGGCGCGCGAACGCGAACGAGGGGCGGCCGGAGCCGCCCCTCGTTCCCGGTGCGCAAGGTCCGCGAAGGTACTACAGCACCTTCGACAGGAAGGACTTCGTCCGGTCGTGCTGCGGGTTCGTCAGGACGTCGCGCGGGTGGCCGGACTCGACCACCACGCCGTCGTCCATGAAGACCAGCGCGTCGCCGACCTCGCGGGCGAAGCCCATCTCGTGCGTGACGACGATCATCGTCATGCCGTCCTCGGCCAGGCCGCGCATGACGTCCAGCACGTCGCCGACCAGCTCGGGGTCGAGCGCCGACGTCGGCTCGTCGAAGAGCATCAGCTTCGGTTCCATGGCCAGGGCGCGGGCGATGGCCACCCGCTGCTGCTGACCACCGGAGAGCTGGGACGGGTAGTTCTTCGCCTTGTCGGACAGGCCGACCCGGTCCAGCAGCCGCTCCGCGCGGGCCCGGGCGACGGCCTTGGCCTCACCCTTGACCTGGATCGGCGCCTCCATGACATTCTCGATGGCCGTCATGTGCGGGAACAAGTTGAAGCGCTGGAAGACCATGCCGATGTCCCGGCGCTTCAGTGCGACTTCGCTGTCCTTGAGCTCGTAGAGCTTGTCGCCCTTCTGGCGGTAGCCGACCAGGTCGCCGTCGACGTACAGCCGCCCGGCGTTGACCTTCTCCAGGTGGTTGATGCACCGCAGGAACGTCGACTTGCCGGAGCCGGACGGGCCGATCAGGCAGAAGACCTCACGCGGGGCGACCTCCAGGTCGATGCCCTTGAGGATGTGCGCGGGGCCGAAGGACTTGTGCACGCCTTCGGCCTTCACCATGGCGCTCATGCGGCGCCTCCCTTCGGGCGGCCCAGCGAGAGCATGTTGGCCCTGATCCTCTGGAACGGGGTGTCCGGCAGGCTGCGGCTGGAGCCGCGCGCGTAGTACCGCTCCAGGTAGTACTGGCCGATGCTGAGCATCGAGGTGAGGATCATGTACCAGGCCGCGGCCAGGAACAGCATCTCCACGGTGGCACCGGAGGTCTGCGACACGTTCTGGGTCGAACGCAGGAGTTCGGTGTACTGGACGGCGACCGCCAGGGACGAGGTCTTCAGCATGTTGATGACTTCGTTGCCCGTGGGCGGGACGATGACGCGCATCGCCTGCGGTACGACGATCCTGCGCAGCGTCTTGCCGTGGCTCATGCCCAGGGCGTGCGCCGCCTCCGTCTGGCCCTCGTCGACCGACTGGAGTCCGGCCCGGCAGATCTCCGCCATGTACGCGGCCTCGTTGAGCCCGAGGCCGAGCAGCGCGCAGAGGAACGGCGTCATGAAGGACGACCACTCGTCCTTGTAGATCGGCCCGAGGTTGATGTACTCGAAGACGATGCCGAGGTTGAACCAGACCAGCAGCTGCACGTAGACCGGGGTGCCGCGGAAGAACCAGATGTAGCCCCAGGCTATGGACGTCGTGACCGGGTTCTTGGAGAGCCGCATCACGGCGAGCACGATGCCCAGCACGACACCGATGATCATCGAGAGGACCGTGATGATGACGGTGTTCTTGACCCCTTCGAGGATCTGGTCGTCGAAGAAGTAGTCCGGGATCGCGTTCCAGTTGATGTCGCCCTGGGCGAACGCGTAGACGAGCGAGGCCAGCAGGCCGAGCGCGACGACCGCGGAGACGTACCGGCCGTAGTGACGTACCGGGACGGCCTTGATCGCCTCCGGCCCCGCCGACGGGGTGGGCGGGGTGTCCGCCGGGCCCGCCTTCTTGATGTCAGTCACAGATGTCGCCTTTCAGCGCCGGTCTCCGGTCAGGACCCGCCGTTGATCTTCGCCTCGGTGACCGCGCCGGCCTGGACGCCCCACTTCTCGATGATCTTCCCGTACTCGCCGTTCTTGATGACCGCGTTCAGGGCCGCCTCGATGGCCTTGGTGAGCTCGTCGTTGCCCTTGGCGACGGCGATGCCGTACGGGGCCGCCTCGACCTGCTCGCCGACCAGCTGGAAGTCCTTGCCGCCGCCCGAGGTCTTCACCGCGTAGGCGGCGACCGGGAAGTCGGAGGAGCCCGCGTCGGCGCCGCCGCCGCGGAGCCGGGTCTGGGCCTCCAGGTCGTTGTCGAACGCCTGGACGGAGATCTTGCCCTTGCTGCCGCACTTGGCGCTCTCGGCCTTGGCGAGGTCGTGGGAGACCGTGCCCCGCTGCACGACCAGCTTCTTGCCGCAGAGGTCCGACCAGGTCTTGATGCCCTTGTCGTCGCCCTTCTTGGTGTAGATGGAGACGCCGGCGGTGAAGTAGTCGATGAAGTCGACGCCCTCGCCGACCTTCTTCTTCGTCTCGGAGTCGACGCCTTCCTGGCGGTCCTTCGTGTCGGTCATGGCCGACATCGCGAGGTCGTAGCGCTTCGAGCGCAGGCCCGTGAGCAGCGTGTCGAAGGTGCCGTTCTCGAAGACGAACTTCACGCCGAGCTGCTTGCCGAGGGCGTCCCCGAGGTCGGGGTCGATACCGACCGTCTTGCCGGACTCGTCCTTGAACTCGACCGGCGGGTAGGCGATGTCGGACCCGACCTTGATCTCACCCTTGTCCCTGACGGACTGGGGGAGCAGATCGGCCAGCGGTGCCTCCTCGGTGGCGCTCGCGCCGGACTCCTTCTTGGTCGCGCTGTCGGTCTGGTCGCCACAGGCGGTCAGCAGCAGAGTGCCGGCGACCGCGACTGCGCAGACCGCGGCAATCCGGGACTTCGCGGTCGTACGACAGAGGGTGCTTGCGGTCATGATCGGAATCCTCCGGCGGTGAGGGAATGCTGGTGGGGTGGATACGCACGCACCTTCGAGTGCCGCCACCTCGTGTGATTAGGGCATCTTGCCATTCGGACTCACCCAAACAGGGGGCCGGTCATGTCAAAATCGGGTAACGGGCGACCCCCGAACCTCAACGGGCCGACACGGCAAGGCCGGACCATCTGCTGGAAAGTGCGTGCCCCTCCGGAGAATCTCCGGTGCGTCTCGACCTACGGACGGCCTTTGTGGGCCTTAGTGGACTTGTCCAGATATTCGGCTATGAGTCATGTCACCGAGTCGATACCGACTCGTAAGAGGCCCGGTCCGTCCGGTAAGAAAGACCTTTACACCCCTCATCCGGGGCTCAGGGCGCGTGTGCGGCGCGCCCGCGCGTATGTGTCTCCCCTGCCGGAGCGGTCCAACCGCTCAGTGCCGGGAACGTACGCGGTGCCCGCCCACCCCTCCTCAACCAGGAGTGGCCACCCTCAACTGATGAAGACTTAAGGGGTCAACACAATGGCAGCGGAGATCGTCAATCCTCGCAGCGACAGCAAGACACACGGCGAGGCCGGTGCGGAAGGGCTCGGCAGTGCGGACGAGCTCTTCGATCCGGCGTTCGCCCTCCACCGCGGCGGGAAGATGGCCGTGCAGGCCACCGTCCCGATCCGCGACAAGGACGACCTGTCCCTCGCCTACACGCCCGGTGTCGCCAAGGTGTGCAGCGCAATCGCCGACAATCCCGAGCTCGTCCACGACTACACGTGGAAATCGCAGGTCGTGGCCGTCGTGACGGACGGCACGGCCGTCCTCGGTCTGGGGGACATCGGTCCCGAGGCGTCCCTCCCGGTGATGGAGGGCAAGGCGATCCTCTTCAAGCAGTTCGGCGGTGTCGACGCGGTGCCGATCGCGCTGGCCACGACCGACGCCGACGAGATCGTCGACACCGTCGTGCGCCTCGCGCCGTCCTTCGGCGGAGTGAACCTGGAGGACATCTCGGCACCCCGGTGCTTCGAGATCGAGCGCAAACTGCAGGAGCGCCTCGACATCCCGGTCTTCCACGACGACCAGCACGGCACCGCCGTGGTCACCCTCGCGGCTCTGCGCAACGCGGCGAAGCTGTCCGGCCGGACGCTCGGTGATCTGCGCGCCGTCATCTCCGGCGCGGGCGCGGCGGGTGTCGCCATCGCGAAGTTCCTGCTGGAAGCGGGCATCGGCGATGTCGCCGTGGCCGACCGCAAGGGCATCGTCAGCGCCGACCGCGACGATCTCACCGACGTCAAGCGCGAGCTGGCGGGGCTCACGAACCGCGCCGGCATCACCGGCTCCCTTGAGGCGGCGCTGGCCGGCGCCGACGTCTTCATCGGAGTCTCCGGCGGTACGGTCCCCGAGCCGGCCGTGGCCTCGATGGCACCCGGCGCGTTCGTGTTCGCCATGGCCAACCCGAACCCCGAGGTCCACCCCGATGTCGCGCACAAGTACGCGGCCGTGGTGGCCACCGGGCGGTCGGACTACCCGAACCAGATCAACAACGTGCTGGCGTTCCCCGGGATCTTCGCGGGCGCGCTGCAGGTGCGCGCCTCCCGGATCACCGAGGGCATGAAGATCGCCGCGGCGAACGCCCTGGCGGATGTCGTGGGTGACGAGCTGGCCGCGGATTACGTGATCCCGTCGCCGTTCGACGAGCGGGTCGCCCCCGCCGTCACCGCCGCGGTGGCCGCGGCCGCCCGCGCGGAGGGCGTCGCGCGGCGCTGACACAAGGCGGGGGAGCGGAATCCGCTGTGCGGGCTCCGCTCCCCCGCCCCGTCACGCGCGCGGCGCGTGTCACACCCTTGGACGGTTACGTCACGAGGCGTCACGGCCTATCGTCATGGCCATGTTCGCCGCCTACGCCGCACGCATCGACCGTGACCAGCCCCTCGACGGCCTCGAGCTGGGCGAACGCCCCTCACCGGAGAGCCGCCCCGGCTGGACCACCGTCCAGGTAAGAGCCGCATCGCTCAACCACCACGACCTCTGGTCCCTGCGTGGGGTGGGCCTCGCCGAGGACAAGCTGCCCATGATCCTCGGCTGCGACGCCGCCGGCGTCGACCAGGACGGCAACGAGGTCGTCCTGCACTCCGTCATCGGCCAGACGGGCCACGGCGTCGGCCCGGACGAACCGCGCTCCATCCTCACCGAGCGCTACCAGGGCACCTTCGCCGAGCAGGTCACCGTACCCAGCTGGAACGTGTTGCCCAAGCCGAAGGAGCTCACCTTCGAGCAGGCCGCCTGCCTGCCGACCGCCTGGCTGACGGCGTACCGGATGCTGTTCACCAACGCCGGCGTTCGGCCCGGGGACTCCGTCCTCGTGCAGGGGGCGGGCGGTGGTGTGGCCACCGCCGCGATCGTGCTCGGCAAGGCCGCCGGACTCCGGATGTTCGCCACCAGTCGCGACGAGGCCAAGCGCAAGCGGGCCGTCGAACTGGGAGCCGTCGAGGCCTACGAGCCCGGCGCCCGGCTGCCGAAGCGTGTCGACGCCGTCATCGAGACCGTCGGAGCGGCGACCTGGTCCCACTCGGTCAAGTCGCTGCGGCCCGGCGGGACCCTGGTCATCTCGGGTGCCACCAGCGGAGACCGGCCCTCGCACGCGGAGCTGACCCGGATCTTCTTCCTGGAACTCAGGATCGTCGGCTCCACGATGGGCTCCAAGGACGAGCTGGAGGACCTGCTGTCGTTCTGCGCGGCCACCGGTGTGCGGCCCGTGATCGACGAGACCCTGCCGCTGGACCGGGCCCGCGAAGGCTTCGAGCGGCTCGCCGCCGGAGACCTCTTCGGGAAGATCGTGCTCACCACGTCGTGAAGCGGCCGGTCGCGGAACTGCTGACGCCGGAAGGGCTGTCGCTGCGGCCCTGGCGGTCCGAGGACGCTCCGGCCGTGCTCCGCGCCTTCGCGTCCGAGGAGATGGCACGTCAGGCCGGACGGCCCGTCACGACCACCGCCGAGGCGCTGGAATGGATCGCCGCCCGTGAGGGCGAGCGGGCGGCCGGCAGTGCGTACACATGGGCCGTCGTCCGCGACGGAGCCGCGCTCGGCTCGGTGGCCGTGGCGGCGGTGAACCACGTCCACGGCACCGGCTGGGTCTCGTACTGGACCGTCGAGACAGCGCGGGGGAGGGGCATCGCGCTCGCGGGCGTACGGGCGTCGGTCTGCTGGGCCTTCGGTGAACTGAGCCTCCACCGGCTTGAGCTCGGGCACAGGACGAACAATCCCGCCTCCTGCGCCGTCGCCCTGCGGGCCGGCTTCGCCCCGGAGGGCATCGAGCGGCAGAAGCTCCGCTACGGGGACACACGGTACGACGTGGAGCGTCACGCCCGCCTCGCCACCGACCTTGTCAACGACGGTTGACGGAGGCCGTTTGTCAACGTAAGTTGACGTCATGACCGAAGCAACGGATCTCGCCGCGCGTGCCGGCGACCATGACCCCCGCGTCGGGCTGCGGGCGGTGGCAGCGCTGCGAAGGCTGCTCGAACAACTCGAAGCCGTCCAGGTGAGGAGCGCCCGCGTCCAGGGCTGGTCGTGGCAGGAGATCGCTGCCGAGCTGGGTGTCAGCAGGCAGGCCGTGCACAAGAAGTACGGGAGGCATTGATGTTCGAGCGATTCACCGTGGGAGCCCGGGCCACCGTGACCGGCGCGGTGACCCACGCCGAGCAGGCCGGAGCGGACTCCGTCACCGAGGAACACCTCCTGCTCTCCTTGCTGGACCAGGAGGGCAGCCGGGCGTCCTTCGCCGTCAGCGCCCTCGGACTCACCGACCGGCGCGCCTCGATGGAGGCCGCGCTCGGTGAGGCCCGCCGCCGAGGCGGGCTCACCAGGGCCGACGCGGAGGCACTCGCCGGCATCGGTATCGACATAGCCGAGATCGTGGCCCGGGTCGAGGACGCCCACGGCGAAGGAGTCCTCGCGGGCGACCGCGGGAACCGGCGCCGGTGGTCCGGACGCCGCACCTTCACCGGCGGTGCCAAGGGCATCCTGGAGAAGTCCCTGCGCATCGCCCTCGGCCGGCGCGACCGCTTCATCGGCGAGGAGCACCTGCTGCTGGCGTTGACCGCCTGCCCGGGCGTCGTCGCCGATGTGCTCGCCGATCACGGTGCCACCTACGCGACGGTGGAACGCGCGCTGTACGGCGACGGCGGGCAGGGCCAGGCCCGGGCGAGCTGACGACCGGGCGGCACGGTCCGGCCGGGCCGCCTCCGGCCGGACCGCGCACGGGGTCAGGACGTGCCGGAGGCGCCCTTCTCCTCCTCGGCCGATGACCGCAGCAGCGAACCGATACGTGTCGCGGCCGAGGCCAGATGGCCGCGCGCCTCCGACAGCTGCGCCTCGGTGACGCCGTGATCCCGGGCCGCGTCACGGATGTCGTCGCGGAACCGGTCCAGCAGGCGGTCCAGGTCCCGGGCCGGGTCACCGGTGGTCGTGGCATCGGCGGCCCACTCGACGTCCGGCTCCTCGGGCGCCGGACGGCTGTACGTCGGCCAGGCGCCGGTCCTGGCGAAGTTGCCCAGCTGGCCGGTGATCTCGGCCAGCCCGTCCCGCACTCCTGCGGGCCAGTCGCCCCGTGCGAAGTGTTCCTGGACCTGGCGCGCGGCGTTCTGCATCTGCTCCCGTGCCTTCTCGTGCGCTTCCTGAGCCTGACGGCGGGCCTGGTCCGCGTCCTCGCGGGCCTTGCGTGACTCGTCCTTCGCCCTGCGGGCCTGTTCCTTCCACTCCTGCTTGGCCTTGCGCAGCTCCTCCTTCGCCGTGCGCCACGCCTCCTTGTCCCCGAAGCCGGGGTCCCAGCCGCCCTTGCCGCCGCCGGAGGTGTGGCGGGACTCGGAAGCCGCCGCGCGCATCTCGCTGCGGAGCTGGCCTGCCGCTCCTCGCACGTCGTCCCGGATCTCGGCAGCCAGTTCGGAGACGGACTCGCGGATCTCCAGCTCCAGATCGGCCAGTTCGCCGCCGCGCCCCGCCAGCTCGGCCCGACCGGCGTCGGTGATGGAGTAGACCTTGCGGCCGCCCTCGGTGGCATGGGTGACCAGGCCTTCGGCCTCCAGCTTGGCCAGCCGCGGATACACGGTGCCCGCCGACGGGGCGTACAGCCCCTGGAAGCGTTCCTCCAGGAGCCGGATCACCTCGTAACCATGGCGGGGAGCCTCGTCCAGCAGCTTGAGGAGGTACAGGCGCAGACGGCCGTGGGCGAATACGGGAGCCATGTCAGAGCACCTTTCCGGTGGGCTCGGCGTCCTGCTGGTTGTCCTGGGCCGGTGGGCGGCGCAAGAGGGCGATGGAACCCGAGACGGTGGTCGCCTTCAGCTTCCCCGTGCCCGCTCCCAGCGTGCCGGTGATCTTCTTCGCGCCCCACTGACCGCCCACCCGTAGATCGTCGAAGGCGTTGGAGACGGTCCCGCTCGCGGTGTTCGCCTCGACCTTCGCGTCCGCCGGGTGCGGAAGGCGGATGGCGATCTCGCCGGACACCGAGGTCAGCCGGATGTCCGTCGGCTTCGGTGAGGTGTCGAGATCCAGCACCATGTGACCGGTGACGGACTCCGCCCGGACCGATGTGCCGGCGCCCTCGACGATCGTCAGGTCGCCCGACACGGACTGGAAGCGGAGGTCTCCGGTGACGGTCTGGGCTTCCAGGCTGCCGGACACGGTTTCGGCCCTGACCACTCCGGAGAGCCCCACCAGGGTGCTGTCCCCCGAGATGCCGCGCAGCTCCGTGCGGCCCTGGATTCCCGAGACGACCGCCTCCGCTCCGATGACACCGACCTCCACCGCCGCGCCGGCCGGCACGGCGAGCGAGACCGCGGCGCTGCGGTGCGGGCCCCTGCGGTCGAGCCAGGTCAGGAGGCCCTGCCACGGCAGGTCCTCGTAGGTGACGGTGAGGGTCCCGCCCTCCAGGGTGACGACCAGGGGTGGCCCGTCGATCTCGGCGACCTCCAGCCGGGCGGTCGGTTCGTCGGTGCCGACGACATTGACCATGCCGTCGACGATGCGCACGTTGAGTGCTGTCACTGGGGCGTCGAAGGCGAGCTTCTGGGGCTCGGCGACGGTCCACGTCGACTCGGGCATGGATCTGACCTCCCACTGGGTGGCGCGACGCAACATATCGCGTCTTACTGAGAACACGATATATCGCGGATCGAGGAAGTCAAGGGGCAGCCGGAACGGGTGCCGATGGGAGGGTGAGGATGGGTCGCCAATGGTTCATATATGGGCAAACTGACCTAGCGTGTGGGACATGACCGCGACATCCGTGGGCGCCCTGCTTCTGTGCCGCGCCGACCCCGAGACCGTACGGCCCGTGGCCCATCTCCTGCGGGAGCGCATGCTGCTCCTGCCCGCGGGGGACGGCTGGAGCGTGCTCGTCCCCGAAGGGAAGCCCTGGCGGAAGGACACCCACGAAGGCCACCGAGGCGCACCGGCCGCCGGGCCCACGGCGGCCGGCGGAGGCGTCGAACCCGTCGACCGGGTCGTCGGCGGCTGGGCCACCGCCCTCGCCGTGGGATCCGTCTGGCCGGTGCTCGCCCTGTGGTGGGACGGCGACCGCTCCGGCTACACCCTCGCCTCGGGCTTCCGCCGCCCGGTCGGCTACACCTGGCTCGCCGACGGCACCCCGGCCGCCGAGGAGGAAGCCATGCGGACGTCTGCACTCCGGTTGGGCCTCGACCCCGTCACGGACGTCCAGGCGCTGGAGGCCCTCACCCGCGAGGACCCGGGGGCGGACGCCGACGCCCGGCTGCGCGGACTGCTCGCCGTCCTCACCCGGGCCGGGGTCGGCCTGCCGACCGGTCTCACACCCGGGGAGCCCGCCGACCGGCTGCGTTCGGTCGCCGGGATCCACCCGGAGGCGGAACAGATCGAATGGGCCGGCTGGCGCGACGCCGTGCGCGTGGAACTCGACGCCGTGGAGAGCGGCAGCCTCGGCCCCTGGGTAGTCGGCCCCAGGGCACGCGCCGTGGCCGCGGGACAGGTCGCCGCGGGCCTGCCGCTGACCCTCTGGGGTGCCCGCCGGCGCAGCGGCGGCTGGCTCGCCGCCGGCCTCGTCCTTCTCGTGCAGGGCCTGCTGGGGCTCGCGTACAACCGCTTCAGGGACGCGGGCGGCGGAAGCCCGGGACGGTGACTGCCGGCTACTCGGCTATTCGTCTTCGTCTTCGTCGTCCAGGCGGGCCAGCCAGGTCGCGAGGCGCTCGACAGGGACCTCGAAGTCGGGGTTGAGGTCGACGAACGTACGGAGCTGCTCGGCGAGCCACTCGAAGGTGACCTCCTCCTCGCCGCGCCGCTTCTCAAGTTCCTCGATGCCACGGTCCGTGAAGTACATACGACCAGAATAACGAGGCCGGAAAGCGCGAGGGCCCGGCCCCGCGAGATGCTCGCGGGGCCGGGCCCTTCGATGGCGTACAGCCGCTGATCAGGCCTCGAAGACCTCGGCGACCAGCTGTGCCTGCTCGGCCTGGTGGCGCTTGGCCGAGCCGACCGCCGGGGACGAGCCGTGCGGACGCGAGATGCGGCGCAGGCGCTCACCGTGCGGGACGTCGGACCCGACGGCCAGGTCCAGGTGGTCGATCAGGTTGAGCGCGATGAACGGCCACGCACCCTGGTTCGCCGGCTCCTCCTGGGCCCAGAGGTACTTCTCGGCGTTCGGGTACTTGGCGATCTCGGCCTGGATCTCCGCACCCGGCAGCGGGTACAGGCGCTCCAGACGGATGATCGCCGTCTCCGTGTCGCCACGCTTCTCGCGCTCGGCGTCCAGGTCGTAGTAGAGCTTGCCCGAGACGAAGACGACCTTACGGACCGCTTCCGCCTTGACCGACTCGTCACCGATGACCGGACGGAAGCCGCCCGTGGTGAACTCCTCCGCCTTCGACGCGGCCGCCTTGAGGCGGAGCATCGACTTCGGGGTGAAGACGATCAGCGGCTTGTGGTGCGGGTTGTGCACCTGCCACCGCAGGAGGTGGAAGTAGTTCGACGGGAGCGTGGGCATCGCGACCGTCATGTTGTCCTGCGCGCACATCTGCAGGAAACGCTCCGGGCGGGCGGACGAGTGGTCCGGGCCCTGACCCTCGTAGCCGTGCGGGAGCAGCAGGGTGACGCCGGACGTCTGGCCCCACTTCTGCTCGGCCGAGGAGATGAACTCGTCCACGACGGTCTGCGCGCCGTTGACGAAGTCACCGAACTGCGCCTCCCAGATGACCAGGGACTCCGGACGGGCCAGCGAGTAGCCGTACTCGAAGCCCATCGCCGCGTACTCGCTGAGCAGCGAGTCGTAGACGTTGTACCGGGCCTGGTCGTCGGAGAGGTAGAGCAGCGGGGTGTAGTCCTCGCCGGTCTTCTGGTCGACGAGGACCGCGTGGCGCTGGCCGAACGTGCCACGGCGGGTGTCCTGGCCGGCGAGCCGGACCGGGGTGCCCTCCATGAGCAGCGAACCGATGGCCAGGGTCTCGCCCATGCCCCAGTCGATCGTGCCGTTCTCCACGGAGGCGGCGCGGCGCTGCATCTGCGGCAGGAGGCGCGGGTGCACGGTGATCCCGTCGGGGATGTTCACCTGCGACTCGGCGACCAGCTTGACGACCTCCGAGGACACCGCGGTGTTCACGGAGACCGGGAACTCCGCCTGCGCGTCCGGGACGTGCGGCTGGGACGGCGCCGAGGTGGCCTCGCGGACCTCCGCGAACACCTTCTCCAGCTGGCCCTGGAAGTCCTGGAGAGCCTGCTCGGCCTCTTCCAGCGTGATGTCGCCGCGACCGATGAGGGACTCGGTGTAGAGCTTGCGCACCGAGCGCTTCTTGTCGATCAGGGTGTACATCTGCGGGTTGGTGAACTCCGGGTTGTCGCCCTCGTTGTGACCGCGGCGGCGGTAGCAGATGAGGTCGATCACGACGTCCTTGTTGAACGTCTGCCGGTACTCGAAGGCGAGGCGCGCGACACGCACCACGGCCTCCGGGTCGTCGCCGTTGACGTGGATGATCGGCGCCTCGATCATGCGCGCCACGTCCGTGGCGTACATCGAGGAGCGCGAGGACTCCGGGGCGGCGGTGAAGCCGACCTGGTTGTTGATCACCACGTGCACGGTGCCGCCGGTGCGGTAACCGCGCAGCTGCGACATGTTGAGCGTCTCGGCGACGACGCCCTGGCCCGCGAAGGCCGCGTCGCCGTGGAGCGCGACGGGCAGGACAGTGAAGTCCGTGCCGCCCTTGTTGATGATGTCCTGCTTGGCGCGGGCGATGCCCTCGAGGACCGGGTCGACGGCCTCCAGGTGCGAGGGGTTGGCGGCCAGCGAGACCTTGATCTGCTCGCCGTCCAGACCGGTGAAGGTGCCCTCGGCGCCCAGGTGGTACTTGACGTCCCCGGAGCCGTGCATCGACCGCGGGTCGAGGTTGCCCTCGAACTCCCGGAAGATCTGCGCGTACGACTTGCCGACGATGTTCGCGAGGACGTTCAGCCGGCCGCGGTGGGCCATGCCGATGACGACCTCGTCGAGGCGGGCCTCGGCGGCGGAGTCGATGACCGCGTCGAGCAGCGGGATGACGGACTCGCCGCCCTCCAGCGAGAACCGCTTCTGGCCGACGTACTTGGTCTGCAGGAACGTCTCGAACGCCTCGGCGGCGTTGAGGCGGCGCAGGATCCGCAGCTGCTCCTCGCGCTCCGGAGCCGGGCGCGGACGCTCCACCCGGTCCTGGAGCCACTTGCGCTCCTTCGGCTCCTGGATGTGCATGAACTCGATGCCGGTGGTGCGGCAGTACGACTCACGCAGGACGCCGAGGATGTCGCGGAGCTTCATCATCGTCTTGCCGGCGAAACCGCCGACCGCGAAGTCCCGCTCCAGGTCCCACAGGGTGAGACCGTGCTCGGTGATGTCCAGGTCGGGGTGCTTGCGCTGGCGGTACTCCAGCGGGTCGGTGTCGGCCATGACGTGGCCGCGGACCCGGTAGGAGTGGATCAGCTCGAAGACCCGCGCGGCCTTGGTGACGTCGTCGTCGTGCGAGGCGTCGATGTCCTTGAGCCAGCGGACCGGCTCGTAGGGGATGCGCAGCGCCTTGAAGATCTCGTCGTAGAAGTCGTTCTCGCCGAGCAGCAGCTGGGACAGGACGCGCAGGAACTCGCCGGACGCGGCGCCCTGGATGACCCGGTGGTCGTACGTCGAGGTCAGGGTCATGACCTTCGAGATGCCCAGCTTGTTCAGCGTGTCCTGCGAGGTGCCCTGGAACTCCGCCGGGTAGTCCATCGCGCCGACGCCCATGATGAGGCCCTGTCCGGGCATCAGGCGGGGCACCGAGTGGACGGTGCCGATGCCGCCGGGGTTCGTCAGCGAGGCGGTGACCCCGGAGAAGTCGTCCATGCCGAGCTTGCCGACGCGGGCCCTGCGGACGATGTCCTCGTAGGCCTGCCAGAACTCGAAGAAGTTGAGCGTCTCGGCCTTCTTGATGGCCGCTACGACCAGCTGGCGGTCGCCGTTCGGCTTCACCAGGTCGATGGCCAGGCCGAGGTTGACGTGCTCGGGCTTGACCAGGGTCGGCTTGCCGTCCTTCACCGCGAAGGAGTAGTTCATCGACGGCATGGCCTTGAGGGCCTGCACCATCGCGTACCCGATGAGGTGCGTGAAGGAGATCTTCCCGCCGCGGGCGCGCTTCAGGTGGTTGTTGATGACGATGCGGTTGTCGAAGAGCAGCTTCACCGGCACGGCGCGGACCGACGTGGCCGTCGGCAGCTCCAGGGAGGCGTTCATGTTCTTCGCGACGGCGGCCGACGGGCCGCGCAGCGTCACGTACTCCGGGCCGGCGGGGGCCTCGGCCGGGGCGTCCGTCTTCGCGGGTGCCGGGGCCGCCTTCGCCGGCGCTGCCTTCGCGGGAGCGGCCGGCGCCTTCGCCGGGGCCGCCGGAGCGGCGGCCGCGGGCTGGGCCGGAGCCGCGGGGGGCGCGGCCGGAGCCTGCGTCGCGGCCTGTGCCGGAGCGGTGTTGTTCGCGGCGGTGGCGGCCGGGGCCGGGGTCACCGCTCCCGCAGGGGCGGGGACGGGCTTGTCCGCCGTGCCGGTCGTACCCGGCTTGTAGTCGGCGAAGAAGTCCCACCAGGCGCGGTCGACCGAACTGGGGTCCTGGAGGTACTGCTGGTAGATCTCGTCGACGAGCCACTCATTGGGGCCGAAAGCGGCCGCCGGGTTGGACCCGGAGCCTGCTTCTTGATCGGTCGAGATGCTCGAGTTACTGGGGGACTGAGACGACACGGCGGCAACCGCCCTCTTCCGCTTCACAAGGTGATGGACAGCGGAAATCAAGGCTACGCCTCCCGAGCCGTTACGTGCAGGCCGGGCCGGTCTTCGTCGTGCACATCACATCTGAAGGCGGGTTTCGGCGCATGAAATGGCGGGAAACAAGCAGGGTTCCGCTGCCCTTCGGGTACGCGAGGCCTGCGCTCAGGCCCCCTGGACCGTATCTCTTTCCCGGACGACAGGGAGAACGGGGCCCTCCGCTTCGAACACGGGGTCAACCGTGCGCCTGGGTGCTCCCTGGAAGGGTGACCTGGATTCGGCAGCCACGGGCGGATTCGGCCACGCCGATGCGGCCCCCGTGCAGATCCACCGCCCACCGGGCGATCGCGAGCCCGAGCCCGGTGCCGCCGTCGGAGCCCGGCCCGTGCGGGGAGGGCGCCTGGCCCCGGTTGAAGCGTTCGAAGACCCGGTGGCGCTCGGCCTCCGGGATGCCGGGGCCCTCGTCGACGACCTCCAGCTCCAGCGACTCGGGATACTCGCCGCGCCGCGCCAGCACGGTGACCCGCCCGTGCGGCGGGCTGTGCTTCACGGCGTTGTCGATGAGGTTGGCGACCACCTGGTGCAGGCGTTCCGCGTCCGCGTAAGCCGTCAGCTCGGGCGGCGACACGTCGAGGTGCAGATGGACGTCCGTACGGGAGTGGTTGCCCGAGCCGGAGGAGAGCCGGCGATGCGAGGCGGCGAGGTTGGCTTCCTTCAGCACGCCCGACAGATACGGCCAGACCTCGAAGCGGCGCGATTTGATCGCCACCACGCCGTTGTCCAGCCGGGAGAGGTCCAGCAGGGTCTCCACCAGCCTGCCCAGGCGTTCGGTCTGTTTCAGCGCCGTACGCATCGTCTCGGGATCGGCGGCGGACACCCCGTCCACCACGTTCTCCAGGACGGCTCTGAGCGCCGCGATCGGGGTGCGCAGCTCGTGGGAGACATTCGCCACCAGCTCCTTGCGGTGCCGGTCCTCCGCCTCCAGATCGTCCGCCATTCGGTTGATGGTCTGCGCCAGGTCCCCGAGCTCGTCACGCCGCCCGGCGCCGCTCACCCGTCTGGTGTAGTCGCCGTGCGAGATCGACCGGGCGACGGCGCGCATCTCGTCCAGCGGCGCGGTCAGACCGTGAGCGACGAACTGGGTGATCAGCAGAGTGGCGATCACCGAGAAGACCGTGATGAACCGGAATTCGGTCCTGGTCCGCAGGGCGACGATCAGCAGTCCGGTCGTGATGAACACGGAGACCACGACGAGCGTGCCCAGCTTGGCCTTGATCGAGAAGGGCCGCAGTCCCGAACCGGGCGGCGTCATGGCGCTGGTGTCTCCAGGGCGTAGCCGACGCCGTGCACGGTACGGATCCGCTCGGCGCCGATCTTCCGGCGCAGAGCCTTGATGTGACTGTCGACCGTACGGGTCCCTGAGGCGTCCGCCCAGTCCCACACCTCGGCCAGCAGCTGCTCCCGGGACAGCACCGCGCGCGGGGTGTTGGCCAGGCAGACCAGCAGGTCGAACTCGGTCGGGGTGAGGTGGACGTCGTCGGCGCGCACCCTGACACGGCGCTGTGCGTGGTCGATCTCCAGCTCGCCGAGGCGCAGGATGCCGCTGCGCGGCGTCACCGCGGCCAGCGCGGCCCGCTCGACCCGGCGCAGCAGGACGTGGACCCGCGCCGCCAGCTCCCGCATCGAGAACGGCTTGGTCATGTAGTCGTCGGCGCCGACCCCGAGCCCGACCAGCATGTCGGTCTCGTCGTCGCGTGCGGTGAGCATCAGCACCGGCACGGGCCGCTGAGCCTGCACGCGACGGCAGACCTCCAGGCCGTCGAAGCCGGGAAGCATGATGTCGAGCACCATCAGGTCGGGCTGCCACGCCTCGGCCGCGTCCACAGCCGCGGGCCCGTCCAGTGCGGTCTGCACCAGGAAGCCCTCGGCCCGCAGACGGGCGGAAATGGCGTCGACGATTGTTGCGTCGTCCTCTACCACCAGCACCCGGCGCTGAGCCCCGGGGGTGGCCGCGACGCCGTTGTGGGTGGTGTGTGTCTGTTCCATCGCCCCGCCCCTGCCCGTTCTCGCGGAGGCCATTCCCCCGGAGGCACGGTTATCGCTTGTGGATTTCGTCGGTGATCCCTTGTGCCGGTCAGCAGCGTAAAGGCACAAGGCACCTCTCGGCTACGCAGGGTGTTGTCCGTCGTGAAGGTGTTACCCACGGGAAAGGAGACGGAACGGCGGACTTGTGCCACCTGATCCGTGGTGGGGCGGGGTCGTGGGTACCGGGTGGGGGGTCAGCCGTCCCTGAGTGCGAGATGGACCACGTCCGGCACACCTCGGGCAACGGCTACTTCTTCGGTCGTTACTGCGTGGAATCCGGCATTCCGCAAAGCTTCGCCGAACTCGGCGGACGGCTGCGCGGACCAGACGGCGAGGACTCCACCGGGCGTCAGACGCGCGCGGCAGGCCGCGAGACCGGCGGAGGAATAGAGGTTTCCGTTGTCCTGGGTGACGGTCCAGTCGGGGCCGTTGTCGATGTCCAGGCACAGTGCGTCGTAACGCTCCGTGGTCGTACGGAGATGGGTGACGAGGTCCGTACGGAGGATCTCCGTCCGCGGATCGGAGAGCGCCGCCCCGGAGATCCGGCCGAGCGGTCCGCCGAGGTGCCAGTCGACGATGGCCTGCTCCCGCTCGACGACCGCGATCCGGCCCCAGCGCGGCTCGGCGGAGGCCCGCACCAGCGAGAAGCCGACACCGAGTCCGCCGATCAGTACCGACGGGTCCGGCCGGCCGGCGGGCAGCGCGGCGAGCGCCGCGTCGATCAGCAGCCGCTCGGAACGCCCGTCGGAGGTGTCCATCAGGAAGCATCCGTTGGCGATGATCTCGAAGTTGTCGCCGTGCTCACGCAGGACGACTTCGCCGAACGGGCCTTCGCGCCGGTCGAGGACGACGGGGCGGTGGGTGTCTGGGGCGTGCATGGTGCGGTCTCCGGTCTCCGGTCGGCGGCGGTCGTTCTCTCCGGGCATCCATCCTTCCTCGCCGCGGGCCTCCCGGACCAGCGGATTCGCCCGGTCTCACCCTCCGTGGCGCGGCGCCTTCGTGCCGTGCGCGGAGGTGTACTCGGCGGCAAGCCAGGGGGCGAGGTCCTCGATGAGCATCGCGAGCACGGCCGGATCGGGCGAGGGCGCGCGCGCCGTGACGGCGGCCGTGCGGACCTGCGCGGCGCGTTCCGGGGCGTCCGGGCGGAAGCGCGCGAACAGCTCGGCGGACCGCCGCAGGTCGCTCGTCCAGCCGCCCCAGGCCGGCATGACCAGCGTGAAAGCGGACCGTACGAGACGGCGGGCGACGCGCCGGCTCAGCCTGGTGCGCGCCTCGTCGGTGGTGGCTCCGGCGGCGTCGGCGCGCCACCGGGGGACCACGAGCGCGAGGTCGCCGTTGGTCTCGCGGGCCAGCAGCGATGTCGGCCGGTAGCGGGGCAGGCGCGCGGCCAGGTCCTCCCCCAGCAGCGGTGTGCAGAGGCAGGCGACGAAGAAGCCGGCGTCATGGCGCTCCGCTTCGCCGAGCACGTCGCGGACGGTGGAGAGGAGCAGTCCGGCCCCGTCGATCACGGGGAAGGCGGCGTCCAGGGCGGCGGCGGTCTCCCCGGCCGCCGCCCGGTCCCCGTCGGTGGGCCCGTCGCGCAGGACCACCTGCAGGTCCAGGTCGGAGACGCCGGGAATGGCCGTGCCCCTCGGGATGCTGCCGTAGAGGTAGGCGCTGTGCAGCCGCGAGGGGCCGAACGCGCCGGCGAGGCGTACGAGGACCGCCTCGACCACCGGGGCGAACGGCGCGGTCACGAGGCCGACGGACCCCTCGCGACGGATCGTTCCGTCCGTGGCGAGCCCTTTGTCCTCTTCGTGCATGACCGGATCCTCGCAGGTGAGGGGGTCGGGGATCGAGTGATCGCTGAGAGCGAACACGCTCCGGGGAACATTCGGCGGCTCACAAGCATTGAGCCCACATAGCTCAACTTGCCTGCCGAAGGGGAGATCATGACTGCTGAGTCGAATGCGTCGAAGGCGTCCACGCCGGTCGACCTGCCCGTGCTGCCGCTCGACGACGAGGTCGTGCTGCCCGGGATGGTGGTGCCGCTCGACCTGTCGGACGCGGAGGTGCGCGCCGCGGTCGAGGCCGCGCAGGCGGTCGCGCGGCCCGGAGGCGGTAAGCCCGAGGTGCTCCTCGTGCCGCGGATCGACGGGAATTACACCGGGACCGGTGTCCGGGGCACGGTCGAGCAGGTCGGCCGGCTCTCGGACGGCGACCCGGGCGCCCTCATCAGGGCGCGTGACCGTGTGCGGATCGGCGCCGGGACCAGTGGTCCCGGGAACGCGCTGTGGGTGGAGGGCACCAGGATCGACGTATCCGTCCCCGACCCCGTCCCAGGCTCCGCCGCCGAACTCGCCAAGGAGTACAAGGCGCTCGCCACCAGCTGGCTGAAGAAGCGCGGTGCCTGGCAGGTCGTCGACCGGGTTCAGCAGATCGAGGACATCTCCGCGCTCGCCGACAACTCCGGGTACTCGCCTTTCCAGACCACCGCTCAGAAGGTCCAACTGCTGGAGACCGCTGACCCGGTCGCCCGTCTGAAACTGGCGATCCAGTGGCTCGGCGAGCACCTCGCCGAGCAGGACGTCGCGGAGTCCATCGCGAAGGACGTCCAGGAGGGCGTCGACAAGCAGCAGCGCGAATTCCTGCTGCGGCGCCAGCTCGACGCCGTACGCAAGGAGCTCTCCGAGCTCAACGGCGACCCGGAGGACGAGTCCGACGACTACCGGGCCCGTGTCGAGGCCGCCGACCTGCCCGGACACGTCCGCGAGGCCGCGCTCAAGGAGGTCGAGAAGCTGGAGCGCGCGTCCGACCAGAGCCCCGAGGGCTCCTGGATCCGGACCTGGCTCGACACCGTCCTCGAACTCCCCTGGACCGAGCGGACCGAGGACGCCTACGACATCAAGGGTGCCCAGGAGATCCTGGACGCCGAGCACGCCGGACTGCAGGACGTGAAGGAACGCATCACCGAGTACCTCGCGGTACGCAAGCGGCGTGCCGGGCGCGGACTGGGTGTGGTCGGCGGCCGGCGCGGCGGTGCCGTGCTGGCTCTGGTCGGCCCTCCCGGCGTCGGCAAGACGTCGCTCGGCGAGAGCGTCGCGCACGCCATGGGCCGCAAGTTCGTCCGGGTCGCGCTCGGCGGTGTACGTGACGAGGCCGAGATCCGGGGCCACCGGCGTACGTACGTCGGCGCGCTTCCCGGTCGCATCGTGCGGGCCATCAAGGAGGCCGGCTCGATGAACCCGGTCGTCCTGCTCGACGAGATCGACAAGGTCGGTTCGGACTTCCGGGGCGACCCGGCGGCCGCCCTGCTCGAAGTGCTCGACCCGGCGCAGAACCACACCTTCCGCGACCACTACCTGGAGGTCGAACTCGACCTCAGCGACGTCGTGTTCCTGGCCACGGCCAACGTCCTCGAAGCCATTCCGGAGGCCCTGCTCGACCGCATGGAGCTGGTCACGCTGGACGGTTACACCGAGGACGAGAAGGTCGTCATCGCCCGGGACCACCTGCTCCCGCGCCAGCTGGAGCGGGCCGGTCTGGAGGAGGACGAGGTCGGGCTCGACGAGTCCGCGCTGCGCAAGCTGGCCGGCGAGTACACCCGGGAGGCCGGGGTGCGCAATCTGGAGCGGGCGGTCGCCCGGCTGCTCCGCAAGGTCGCGGCCCAGCACGAACTGGGCGAGCGGGAGCTGCCGTTCACGGTGGCCGAGGAGGACCTGCGGGGACTGATCGGCCGGCCGCACCACGTGCCCGAGTCCGCCCAGGACCCCGCCGAGCGCCGCACTGCGGTGCCGGGTGTGGCCACCGGGCTCGCGGTGACAGGAGCGGGCGGTGACGTGCTGTTCGTCGAGGCGTCGCTGGCCGACCCGGAGACCGGGGCGTCCGGACTGACCCTGACCGGTCAGCTCGGCGACGTGATGAAGGAGTCCGCGCAGATCGCCCTCAGCTTCCTGCGGTCGCACGGCGCGGAGCTGGAGCTGCCGGTCGCGGACCTCAAGGACCGGGGTGTGCACATCCACTTCCCGGCGGGCGCGGTCCCCAAGGACGGCCCGAGCGCCGGTATCACCCTGACGACGGCGCTGGCCTCGCTGCTCTCCGGGCGGCTCGTCCGCACGGACGTGGCGATGACCGGCGAGGTGTCGCTGACCGGACGGGTGCTGCCGATCGGCGGCCTCAAGCAGAAGCTGCTGGCGGCACATCGCGCGGGCATCACCACGGTGGTGATCCCCCAGCGCAACGAGGCCGACCTGGACGACGTCCCGGCCGAGGTGCTGGAGAAGCTGGACGTCCACCCGGTCACCGACGTCCGCCAGGTGCTGGAGATCGCCCTCGCCCCGGCCTCGGCCAGGGTGCGGGAGAGGATCCCGGCCGCCGCGTAGGCGTCATGCTGTGACGGGCGTGGCATCACGCCGACGGCCGGTACGGACGGCCCGTCTCCCCCTGGGAGGCGGGCCGTTCCGCGTTCCAGGAGGTTCACGGACGGTAGACCGTGCCGGGTACGGGCTCGGCGGGGGCCATCAGCTGGGGGACCGTCACGAAGGTGTAGCCGTCCTCGTGCAGCGCGTCGATGATGCCCGGCACCGCGGGCACCGTGCCCTTGTAGATGTCGTGCAGCAGGATGATTCCGTCCCTGTCCGCCTGGTCGAGGGTCCGCTTCCTGATCAGCGCGGAGTCGGTCGTCGAGTAGTCCTTGGCCGTCGTGCTCCAGAGGACCTGGGAGAGCCCCAGCTCCTTGCTGATCTCGGAGACCGTGTCGTCGGTGCGGCCCTGCGGCGGGCGCATAAGCCGCGGCTCCCTGCCCGTGATCTCCGCTATCGCGTCCTGGGTCTTCTTCAGCTCGGCGCGTATCTCGTCGGGCTCCCTGTCGGTCAGGATCTCGTGCGACCAGGTGTGGTTGGCGACCTCGTGGCCCTCCGCCTGGATACGCCGCACGGTGTCGGGGTGTTCGAGCACGTGGTTCCTGCCCAGCAGGAAGAACGTCGCCGGCACCTTCTTCTCCTTGAGGATGTCCAGGAGACGCGGGGTGTCCTCGCCGGGACCGGCGTCGAACGTCAGGGCGATGCACTTGGCCTTGCGGCAGTCCGCCTGTCCGAAGGAGCCCTTGGCGTCGGAGGCGGCGTCGGCACGCGCCGAACCGGGAGCCGTCGTCTCCATGGAGCAGCCGCTGAGCGTCAGCGTGAGCACCGTCACAAGAGTCGCGGCCAACCCCGCGCCCCGCGCAGTCATCTTTCCGGGCACAACAGACACGACGCGTCACTTCCCCATGGCTCGGCCGCACACCGGTGGTACGGCACGCCAGGACTATACATAGCGTGTATACGCTTAGTGCATAGTGGGGGGCGGGGCAGCGCTGAGCCCCGGTGACCTGGAGCTTCGTCACCGGGGCTCGGGTCCTGCGTCGTGCCGGCTCAGCCGTTCGCGAGTGCCACCACGCGGTCGAGGGCGCCGTTGAAGCGGTTGTGGTCGCCGACCGTCGGGCCCGACGACGTGTACTGCCACATCGTGTAGAAGCTCCACCCGGCCGGGAGTTCACCGACCGTGGTGTTGTAGCGGGCGACCCAGAGCGGGTTGGTGGCGCCGAAGCTCGCGTTGTTGCCCGTGCAGTCCTTCCACCAGCTGGTGGCGGTGTAGATCACGGCGTCACGCCCGGTCCGCGCCTTGTAGGTGTTCACGAAGTCGCGGATCCAGGCGACCATGCCGGCCTGGGACTTCCCGTAGCACTGCGCGCCGTACGGATTCCACTCGATGTCCAGCACGCCGGGCAGGGTCCTGCCGTCCTTGGACCAGCCGCCGCCGTTGTCCACGAAGTAGTTCGCCTGGGCCGCGCCGCTGGTCGTGTCCGGAGTGGCGAAGTGGTAAGTGCCCCGGATCATGCCGACGTTGTAGGAGCCGGTGTACTGCTGCGTGAAGTACGTGTTCTTGTAGTACGTCCCCTCGGTGGCCTTGACGTAGGCCCACTTCACGCCGCTGTTCCACAGGGTCGACCAGGCGACGTTGCCCTGGTGGCTGCTGACGTCCACCCCTTCGGTCTGGACGGCCCTCGTCCCCGTGGGGGCGCCGCGGCCCTGGCCGTCGTGGGCGATGACGCCCTGGCCCATCCTGGCCGTACCCCGTTCGGGGGCGGTCGCGGAGTCGGCCGCCGACGCCGCGCCGGGCAGCGTGACCAGGAGGGCGAGGGCGGCGAGGAGGGTGCCCGCCGCGAAGAGGCGGGGGCGGTGCGCTGAAGCTGCGGATCCGGATCTGTGCACGGGCATTGCGTGCCTCCGAGGGCTCGGTGGGGGAGCTCATGGCGCGGGAGCGGGTGCGGGACGCTCCTGCGGTGCGTGCACCATGGTGTGGACATGCCACCCGTGGCAGGAACGAAGCTACGCACGTAGACCCGCCCTCCGGAAGGGGGCCTGGCCGGTGCCGGAGGTCTACGCCTGCGAAATACTGGCCCAGCTGCGGTGATGGCCGGAGTTGAAAGAAACTTTCATCGGCGGGAAAACGTATGAGGGGTGCTGACGTGCACGGGAGCGGAAGCGGCGGTGAACCCGGTGCGACGGCCGGAAGTGGTGTGGACCATGAATTTCTCGCTCTGGAGCGGGAGTTGGCTGTCTTCCTGCGCCGGGCCCGGGCCAATTCGGGGGAAATGGCCCGCGAGGTCCATCCGGACCTGGAAGCCGCGGCCTACGGACTTCTCGTACGGCTGGAGTCCGCGGGCCGGCAGCGTGCCACCGATCTCGCCGCCTACTTCGGAGTGGGCAAGGCGACCGTGAGCCGTCAGCTGCGCGCCCTGGAGGGCCTCGGCCTGGTGGCGCGGGAGACCGACCCGGCGGACGGCCGCGCCTCGCTCGTTCACCTCACCGAGGAAGGCCTCGCGCGCTTCCGCAGCGTCCGTGACGCGCGCCGGGGCCGTTACGCCCGCAAGCTCGCCGACTGGGACCGGGCCGAGGTCGCGGAGCTGGCGCGGCTGCTGCACCACTTCAACGAGCGCGCCGAGGACTGAAAGGCCGGAAAGACGACCGTCACAGCTCCACCAGAACCGCTGTCGCGTCGTCATGCGTCTTGCCGCGGCGCAGACGCACCCGGCCGGTGTCGGCCCGCTCCAGCTCCCTGACGCGGTCGATCAGCCCCTGCGGCCCCGCCTTGCGGAGCACCTCCAGGGTGGCCGTCCAGTCACCCTCCCGGAACATCTCCGTCCAGCGGCTCGCCCCGTCGGTCAGTGCCGCCAGTGCCCGGACCTCCCCGCGCGGGGTCTCGCCCGTCACCGCGCGGGAGGCCACCGAGGGGTCCGCCGCGGCCGTGAAGAAGCCGCCCTCCTTGTTCCGGACGCGGGCGTCCGCGATCTCCTCCGAGGCGAGCGAACCCGGGGGCAGCCGGTCGGTCCGGTCGTCGAGCAGCGGCCGGACCGTGCCGTCGGATGCCTCCACGAGCAGAGCCGAGTCGGAGAGCACCAGGTGCTCGACCCGCTCCTCGTCCCAACGCGCCAGGACCACCGTCGCCTGAGGCGTGCGCGGGTGAGAAAGGTCACACAGGGAACGGTGTGTGTCGGCGGTGCGCCGGATGGACACCGAGAGGATCTCGGAGAGTGTCAGATCCCGTCGCGAAGCGGACAGTTCGGCCAGCGCCCCTCCGAGCCGCGCGGTGAACCACGGAACCGAGTGCACGCAGCCGTCACTGCCCGGGGGTGGCGTGACGCCGTCGAGCAGAACGAGGGTTCCGCCCTGGCCTGCCGCGGGCACGGCGGCCGACGCCCAATCCTCGTTGGGGCGTTCGCGGCTGCCGGGCTCGGTGGCGAGTTCGATACGCATCCGGCCAGTCTGCACGATGTCTTCACCGGCCCCCCGCAATCCCGCGGTTGGACCGTACCAGCAGGTCAGATGGCGCCCATCCACGCAATCCGGAGCTCCGCGCGGATGCGGGCGGGCATACTGCCAAAGCCTGGCCCGAAGTTCCACCCGGTCGTCCGTGCATGGCCTGCCGCGCCCGTGGGGAGACTTGTTCGCCAACTCCGGAGTGATGTTCACTCGTTCGAGTGGCGGAGCGGTTGATGCACGGCCCCCTCCCAAAAGCGCTGGAATGGTCGGAAGCCGTACGGCGCACATCAGGGCGGGTGCCCATTCACGTGACCGTGCGTCACCTCTGCTTCAAGGGCGGACGAGTCAAGATTGCGAGCACCGGTGCAGAAGAAGCGGCCTCGGAGCAAGGACAGCGCGCGCGAGGAGTCCGGGGCGATGCCTCCGGCAGCGGGTGCCTCCAAGCGGACCGTACGGGTACGCAGCCGGCTCGTCGCCGGCGTCGCCGTCGTAGGGATCACCGTCATCGCGGCGGGAGCCCCGGCGGCCCTCGGCGCGTCCTCCGATCTCAACGAGTCCCAGCGGCTCGTCACCCTCGCCGAGCTGAACCAGCAGGCGATCACTCTCGCGCACTCCCTCGCGGACGAGCGCGACGAGGTCACCGCCCACATCGCGGGCGGCCGTGAGGACCAGGCCGGCGACTCCGGCACCACGAGCACCGCGGCCCGCGTCGACCAGCAGATGGACGAGATCCGGGAGGCGGCCCCGGCGTCGCTGCGCCGGGACCTCGCCGCCGTCCCCTCGCTCCGCAGGACCGCCCTCACCGGCAAGGGCTCGGCGATGGAGGCGTACCAGGAGTACTCCGAGGTCATCGCCAAGCTCCACGGCCTCGCCGACGAGCTCGCCGAGAAGACCCCGCCGCGCGCCGCCGACGCCACCCGGGCCCCGCTGGCCCTCGGCAGTGCCGTGGAGCAGGCCTCCGCCACCAGGGGCCTGCTCCTGGCCGCGCTCGCCGTGCCCGGTACCGAGCCGCAGCAGCAGATCGACCCCTTCACCGGTCTGCCCGTGCAGACCCAGGACGAGGGCGACAGTGAGGACGACCGCGACCGCGACGAGCTGAGCGCCGCCGCCCAGCAGGCACGGGTGCGGGAGCTCGCCTCTCTCGCCGACTTCGACCAGGCGGCCGGACCCTCGGCCCGGGACCGGCTCGCCTCCACGGTGACCGGGCCCGAGGTCACCGGCGCGGAGAAGTACCTCACCCGGCTCACCGACCGGCCCGAGCTGTCCGAATCCGACCGGGAAGCCGACCCCGAGAAGGTCGGGGCGGCGCTCTCCGCCCGGATCGACCGCATGCGCGGAGTCGAGTCCGCGCTGGGCACCGCACAGGTCAAGCGCCTGGAAGCGCTGCGCGACGACGACGTCACCGCGCTGGAACTCCACCTCGCCCTGCTCGGCGGCTGCTTCCTCATCGCCGTCGGCGTCTCCACCGCCGTCGCCCGCACCCTCACCCAGCCGCTGGCCGTCCTGCGGATCGGGGCCGGCCGCATCGCCGCCGAGCCCGAGACCGCCGAACCGGTCCGCTACACCGGGCGCAACGACGAGTTCGCCCAGGTCGTGCGGTCCATCAACGCCCTCCACGGCAAGCTGCACGGACTGCACCACGACGTCACCGGCCGGCTGGAGGGCCTGCAGACCGAGCGCGGCGAACTCATCGCCGGCCGGGAGGCCCTCACGCTCCAGCGGGCCGAACTCCAGGTCACGGTGGCCGAGCTCGGAAAGCAGCTGGAGCGGCTGCGGAACACCGTCCACCACACCTTCGTCAACCTGTCACTGCGCACGCTCGGGCTCGTCGAGCGCCAGCTCGGCGTCATCGAGGGCCTGGAGGAGCGTGAGCAGGACCCGGAACGCCTCGCCACCCTCTTCAAGCTGGACCACATGGCCACCGTCATGCGGCGCCACAGCGAGAACATGCTGGTCCTCGCGGGCACCGACCACAACCAGGGGCACGCGGGCCCGATCCCGCTCGTCGACGTACTGCGCGCCGCGGTCAGCGAGATCGAGCGGTACGAGCGGGTCACCATCCAGTCCTTGCCGCCGCACGCCCAGATCGCGGGCTTCGCCGCCGACGACCTGAGCCACCTCGTCGCCGAACTCCTGGAGAACGCGACCTCCTTCTCCCCGCCGGACTCCCATGTCGAGCTCTCCGGCTGGCTGCTGGAGACCGGGGAGGTGATGCTCTCCGTGCAGGACGAGGGCATCGGCATGTCGGCGGTCCGGATGAGCGAGCTCAATGCGAGGCTGGCCGACCCGGCGTCCTTCGAAGCCGGCGAACAGGCCGCGGACGGGGCCGGGCTCGGTCTTCAGGTGACCTCGCTGCTGGCGGCCCGCCACGGAGTGCGGGTGCAGCTGCGCGAACAGAAGGGGAGCGGGGTGACCGCGGTCGTCGTCCTTCCGCAGGCGCTGCTGCCCAAGGCGCCGCCCGCGGCGTCCCCGCCGCCCGTGCCGCTGCCCGGGGACGCGCCCACGCTGAACCTCCCGGGATCGGTCGCCGAGGCCAACTCCAACGCACTGCCGCCCCGTTCGCCCCAGCCCGCCGACGACCCGCTGATCGCGGCCGCCGAGCGCACCCTGCAGACGGCGGCGCCGGAGCCGACCGCACCGGAGCCCACGGCACCGGAGCCCAAGGCACCGGAGGCGGCCGCGCCCACCGGGGCCGGGGCCGGGGCCGAGCCCGCGGCGGAGCCGACGTCCGAGGCCGTGCCGGGGGCCGGTCCCGCCGCCGGCCAGGAGTCCGAGTCCGAGACCACGATGCAGGTCCGGCTGCCCGCTCAGCAGGACGCGCCGAGCCCGTACGCCGTCGGCCCCGACCGTCATGAGCGTGCCGCCGACACGAGCCCCGTGCCGGCAGCCCCCGCCCCCGCGCCCGCGACCCCGGCGGCCGAGCCCGCCGCCGACGCCCTTCCCGGCCCCCGGCAGCCGCTGACCGGACTGGGCGAGGAGGTGCCCGACCCGGCACCGCTGCCCGAGCGCCTCACGGACAAGGGACTGCCCAAGCGCACCCCGAAGATCGCGGCAGCGCCGGCGGCCCCGGCCACCGATCGCAAGCGCACCCTGGACAAGGAGGCCCTGCGCCGTCGGCTGGGCGGGTTCCACCAGGGCGCGAAGGACGGCCGCCACGATGTCGAGGCGGAGATCGCCGACACCGGCCCACAGACCGACCACGACCGTACCGACGGTCGCATCGATGAGACGGGGGACACAGTCGAGGAGGCACGCAGTTGACTGCACCCAGCACATTCGGGCTGAGCGCCGAGGCCCGGAACCTGCACTGGTTGCTGAGCAATCTCGTGGAGGAGGTGCCAGGGGTCCACTCGGTCACCGTCGTCTCGTCCGACGGACTGATGCTGCTCTCCTCGGACCCCGGTCTCGCGGCGGCCGAGGTGGGAGGACGGCAGACGGGCCCCAGGGGCTCCAGCGCCGACCTCGCCACCATCGTCTCCGGCATCGGGTCCCTCACGATCGGCGCCGCCAAGCTGATGGACGGCGGCGGCGTCAGGCAGACGATGGTCGCCATGGACGAGGGCAGCGTCTTCGTCATGTCGATCAGCGACGGTTCCCTGCTCGGTGTGCACGCCACCGCCGACTGCGACATGAGCGTCATCGCCTACCACATGGCGCTCTTCGTCGGCCGTGCCGGACACGTACTCACCCCCGAACTCCGCAGTGAGCTGCGCAAATCGATGGAGAGCACCCAGTGACGTCAGCTGCTGAACCCGCACGAAAACTCCCGGTCCGCGGTGCCGACCGCAAGGTCGCACGGGTCCGCCCGTACTCCCTCACCGGAGGCCGCACCCGCTTCGGCCACGTCCTGCTCGTCGAGACGTTCGTCGCGGCGCTGGACGCCCCCGAGGAGCGCCGCGAGCTCACCAACGGCAACCTCGCCTCGCGCGTCATGCCCGAGCTCCACGCCATCGTCGAACTCTGCCGCCGTATGCGTACGGTCGCGGAGATCTCCGCCCTGCTGAAGATGCCGCTCGGTGTGGTCCGTGTGCTGCTCAGCGACTTGGCCGACCAGGGAAAGATCCGCGTCTACGGGACCGGTCACGGCACCGGCCAGCCCGACCGCGCGCTGCTCGAAAGGGTGCTCAATGGACTCCGCCGTCTCTGAGGCGCCGCTCTTCACTCCGCGTCAGCGAGGGCCGCAGGAGCGGCCGGACGAGCCGGTACAGACCTGGCAGCTCGACCACACCCGCGCGCCGATCGCGACCAAGATCGTGGTCGCCGGCGGGTTCGGCGTGGGCAAGACGACCTTCGTCGGCTCGGTCTCCGAGATAACCCCGCTGCAGACCGAAGCGCTGATGACGCAGGCCAGCGAGGAGACCGACGACCTCTCGGCCACGCCCGACAAGGTCACCACGACCGTCGCGATGGACTTCGGCCGACTGACACTGGACGACGACCTCGTCCTGTACGTCTTCGGGACCCCCGGCCAGCAGCGCTTCTGGTTCATGTGGGACGACCTGGTGCGCGGCGCGATCGGCGCCGTGGTCCTGGCCGACACCCGGCGCCTCGCCGACTGCTTCGCGGCGCTCGACTACTTCGAGAGCTGCGGACTTCCCTACATCGTGGCCGTCAACCACTTCGAGGGGACGACCGGTTACGAGGAGGAGGACGTCAGGGAGGCCCTGACAATAGCTCCGCACGTACCTGTTGTGATCATGGACGCGCGTAAGAGGATCACCGTCGTCGAGTCGCTGCTCGCCCTGGTGGGCCACGCACTCGACGTCGCCCCCGAGTAAGACCGACGCGCCCAGTACACGTAACGGAGAACCGCGATGCGGAAGATACTCATAGTCGGAGCCGGCCAGTCCGGTCTCCAGCTCGCCCTCGGACTGCAGTCCAACGGGTACGAAGTCACCCTGATGTCCAACCGCACCGCGGACGAGATCCGGTCCGGCCGGGTCATGTCGACGCAGTGCATGTTCCACACGGCTCTCCAGCACGAGCGCGACCTTCAGCTCAACTTCTGGGAGTCGCAGGCCCCGCGGATCGAGGGCCTCGGCGTCTCGGTCGCCGGGCCGGACTCCTCGCGTGTCATCGACTGGGTCGGCAAGCTGGACGGCATCGCCCAGTCCGTCGACCAGCGCGTCAAGATGGCCGGCTGGATGGAGACGTTCGCCCAGCGCGGCGGGCAGCTCGTCATCCACGGTGCCGCGGTCTCCGACCTGGACTACTTCTCCCGTACGTACGACCTGGTGATGGTCTCGGCCGGCAAGGGCGAGCTCGTCTCCATGTTCGGCCGGGACGCCTCGCGTTCGCCGTACGACGCTCCGCAGCGCGCACTGGCCGTCGCCTATGTGCACGGTCTGGGCCCGCGCCCGGAGCACCCGGAGTTCGACGCGGTCCGGTGCAACCTGGTCCCGGGCGTCGGCGAACTCTTCGTCATGCCGACCCTGACGATGTCGGGCCGCGCGGACATCCTGTTCTGGGAGGGTGTCCCCGGCGGCCCCCTCGACGCCTTCCAGGGCGTGAAGGACCCCTCGGAGCACCTGGCCAAGACGCTGGAGCTCATGGAGCGGTTCACCCCGTGGGAGTACGCACGCGCCACCAAGGTCGAGCTGACCGACGCCAACGCGACGCTGGCGGGCCGTTACGCCCCGACCGTGCGCAAGCCCGTGGGCCGGCTGCCCGGAGGCGGCCTGGTCCTCGGTGTGGGGGACGTGGTCGTCGCCAACGACCCGATCACCGGCCAGGGCTCCAACACCGCGTCCAAGTGTGCGCACTCCTACCTGCACTCGATCCTGGAACACGGCGACCGGCCGTTCGACGAGGAGTGGATGGAAGCCACGTTCGAGCGGCACTGGGAGAAGACCCAGCACGTGGTGAAGTGGACGAACGCGATGCTCGCGCCGCCGCCGGAGCACGTCCTGAACCTCATCGGTGCGGCCGGCGGGCTCCAGCCCGCCGCCGACCGGTTCGCGAACGGGTTCAACGACCCGGCGGACTTCGAGAACTTCTTCTACGAGCCCGAGAAGACGAACGCGTACCTCGCCGAGATCTCGGGCCCCCAGGACTGACGCCGGCACGCACGGGAACCGGGCCGTCACCAGGGCGATGACGGCCCGGTTCTCAGGCTTCCGGGGCGTCGTACCCCGTGTCCGCGCCCGAGGTGGCGCCCTCGGGGAGTTCGGGGAGCGTGTACGTGCTGAGCGGCTTGCCGCCCGGGTCCGGGCGTACGGCCCCCAGGAGCGGGTTCGACGCCAGCGGTGAGACCTTCACCGTGGCGCCCGGCCTGGGCGCCTGGACCACGAGGCCGTCGCCGATGTAGAGCGCGACGTGCGTCGCCTCCGGGAAGTAGACCACCAGGTCCCCGGGGCGCAGCGAGCGGACCGGCACCTTCGGGAGCTGCCGCCACTGCTCCTGCGACGTGCGCGGGATGGCCCGGCCCGCGGTGGACCACGCCTGCGAGGTGAGCCCGGAACAGTCGTACGACTCCGGGCCCTCCGCGCCCCACACGTAGGGCTTGCCGATCTGCTCGACGGCGTAGCGGACGGCCTCCCCGCCCGCCTCGGACGGCGGGCGGACGGAGCTGAGCGCTCCCGAGGCGGTCAGCGCGTCCTGGGCGGCGCCGATGTTCCGCTCCTCCAGCTTCGCCACCGCGGCGAGCTGCTCCGCCGAGAGCGAGGCCAGCATCGCCTCGATGCCCTTCAGCCGGGACCGCACGGTGTCGCGCTGCTTCTTCTGCCGCTCGGCCAGCACCCGCTGCCGCTCCTGGGCCGTCCGGGACCTGGCCGCCAGGAGCTCGGCACGCTTCTCCGCTCCGGCGAGCCGGTCGACCACGGCCGAACGGCCGGCCTGTGCGCGCTCGATGACATGGCTCTGCTCCAGGGCGCGGGCCGGGTCGTCGGCCAGCAGCAGTGTCATGTAGACGGAGAAGTCGGTGCTCCCCTGGTACTGGTCGCGCGCCAGGCGTCCGGCGTCCCTGCGCCCGGCGTTCAGCGCCCTCCGTGCCTCGGCCAGCTCGGTGCGGAGCTTCCTGGCCTCGGCGGTCCGCTTCTTCAGCTCCTCCTCGGTGCCGTTGTAGAGCTCACCGGCCTCCTCGGCCTTCCGGTAGAGCGTCTGCAACTGCTTCAGGAGCCCGGCGACGCTCCCCGGCGCCCCGGCGGCCGGAGCGGTCACAGGCTCCGGCTCGGGCTCCGACGGCTCGGCCACGGCGGGGGAGGCGGCGACGACCCAGGCCAGGGCCGCCGCGCAGAGGGTGCGCGCGAACCTGCGTGCCACGACATCACCTCCGGTGACAGGGGCGAGGCCGATTAATCGGACTACCCCACAAGTGCTCGGATCTCGTCCATCCGGTCACCCGGTCCCGGGTGATGCAAGGACCGCCGGGCGTGCCGCCCGGGGGAATGCCCCGAACGGCGGACGCCTGGAGGTCACTGGGCGGGGAACGCGTAGAAAGCCCGCTCGCGCTGCACGACAGCCGTCCGCCCGGTGGCCAGCACCCTGTACGGAGCGCTGACGGTGGCGCCCTTCGGGTCCTGGGCCCCGATGTCCTGGAACTTCCACAGCCGGCGCCCGTCCGCCGCGGCGAACGCGGTCACCTGGGAGGCGTCCGCGGCCAGCAGCGTCTTCCCGCCACCGCTCAGCGTGAGGACGGGGGCGTCCTGGCCGGGCGGGATCTCGGTGGACCGCCGCCAGACCTGCTTTCCGGTCGCCCGCTCCACCGCGCCGACCTCCTGGTCGCGATTGGTGGTGTGGAGCAGCGTCCCGGCGGGGACGGGCGTGCCGAAGACGGACGACTCGGTGCCGTTCAGCGTCCAGACCGGCTTCCCCGTGCCGGTCTCGAAGGCCTGGAGGCCGTCGCCGACCGCGCCGTACAGCCGCCCTTCCCCGTCGCCGGCCGCCGCGCCGGACGGCCCGACCCTGCCGAACTGCCGGGTCCACAGCTGCTTCCCCGTGGTGCGGTCGAAGCAGCGGAACGACGCTCTGCCCTTGGCCGCCGCCGCGTCGGCGGGGGTGAGCGTGCCCGCGTCCTGGCGTACGACGATGTCGGCGTCCCGCACGGCGGTCAGCCGGTAGGCCGGGGTGCCGGGCGCCCGCCCGGCGGGTACGGCGACGCGCCAGAGCTCCTCGCGCCGCACGATGTCGTACGCGAAGAAGTACGCCTTGACGACCTGCTTGTCCTTGCCGGGCTTCTTGCCCTTTTTCGGCTTCGGCGCCTTCTGCGTGACGGTGTGGGAGCCGGTGAACCAGAGGACCGTGCCGGACACCCCGGTGAGCGGAGCAACCTTCATGTCCGGTACGCCGGCGAACTGGTCCACGAAGCGCACCCGGTGCACGACCCGCCCGTCCTTCGGCGCCAGCCAGAGGAACTCGGTGGGGGCCGCCAGGAAGCAGAGGCCGCCCCCGGCCGCCGGCACCGCCTGGCCGCCCGCGGCGTCGGCGCAATCCCAGAGCTTCCGCCCGGTCCGTAGGCTCACGGCGGTCGCCCCGGCAGTGTCCGTCAGCACCAGCAGCTCGTCTTTCCAGACGCCCGCGGTGAGCGGCGCCGGCGAGGCGGCCGGGTGGGTGTACATCCACCGGGGATCCGGCGCCCGGCCGGGGACCGTGGGGCGAGGCTCGGCGGCCGGCTTGTCGTCGGCCGCAGAGGCGGGCTCGTCGGACCCGAGGACGGACACGGCCGCCCCACCCAGGACCATTCCGGCCGCACCGGCGGCGACGGTGGTGAGCAGCGCGCGGCGGCTGGTGGCCGGGGCGGCGGCGGGGCACGGGGCGGCGGGCCGGGCCCGGGGGAGCGGTGGTGCGGGCACGGCGGGCACGCCCTGCGGTGCGGTGGCCGGGTAGGCGTAGGGCCGGGCGGGTGCAGGCGGAGGGGTGCGCGGAGGTGCGGGCGGGGCCGCTTCCCGAGTGACGGCGAGCTGGGTCGTCGCCCGGTCGGAGTGCGGTGCGCGCGCCCCGGGTCCCAGGAAACGGGTGGTCCGGCTGTCCTCGCCGATGTCACCGCCGCCGGCCCCGGCCGTCCCTTCACGGTCCGGCGTCTCCAGCGCGCGCACCCGCGCCGCCTGGTCCTTCACGGCCGCCGACAGCGGACCGGGGAGCCAGCCGCCCTTGGCGAGCCCCGCCGCGCCCTCCAGCGCCAGTTCGGCGGCGGCCGACCCGGCACCGGGCCGGTCGTCCGGGTCCTTCGCCAGGCAGCGCGCGATCAGCGCGCGCAGATCGCCGGGTACGGCGCCGAGTTCGGCGGACCCGTGAGCGATCCGCTCCGCGGCCTCCTCCGCGGGGCCCTCGGCGAGCGGGGTCGTCCCCGTCGCCGCGTACGCCAGCAGCAGGCCGAGGACGAACAGGTCGGACGCCGGGCCCACTTCCCTGCCCTCTACCTGCTCGGGGGTGAGGTAGCCCAGTCGTACGGACAGCTGCCCGCCTTCCCTGGCCTCGGCGGAGGCGGCGGCTCCCAGAGGCCCGAACGCGGTCAGCCGGGGGCCGTCCTCGGCCAGCAGCACCGTCTCCGGCGCCAGGCCCTGCAGCACGGCCCCGGTGGCGTGGACCCGGGAGAGGGTCTCGGCCAGACCCGCGCCCAGTATCCGTACGGCACGCTCGGGCAGCGGACCGGCGAGGCCGATCGCCTCGGCGAGCGTCACCGCCGGCACGTAGGCCGTGGCCGTCCACAGGCCCTCGTCGTCCGGCGTGGCGAGCGCCGGCTGCACCCATCCGCCGGCCAGCCGCTCCGCGGTGCGGGCCTCGGACCGGAAGCGGCGACGGAAGGCGGGCACGGAGGCGAGGGCGGGCCGGGCGGCCGTCACCACGGCGAGGTCGTCGAGGCTTTCGCCCCGGGTCAGGAAGTGCACGGCGCCCGCGCTCTCGCGAAGGCGCGCCAGCGTGGTGTACGGGCCGAAGCGGCGTGGATCGTCCTGACGCGGCGCCTCCATGGCGCACCCCCCTCGTGACCGTGCCCTCGGCACCTGACCGCCGATCTTACGGGCGGGGGCCCCGAGGTGGTTCAGGACCCGCTGCGGGGCTTGGTCCAGGGCCACTTGGGGGCGAAGCGCTCACGGCCCTCGGGGGCGAATTCGTACACCCAGCCGCGCTGCAGTCCGAGGCGCTTCGAATAACCCGCCGGAGTGCGCCGGTATGCGTACACGGTGGCGGGCCCGCCGTCGGCGTCCGGCACCGGGACCTCGTACCACTTGGGCGGATGTCCGGTGGGTCCGAGCAGGACGGGCAGTACCCGGCCGTCCAGGGGCCCGCCGCGGAAGTGCGTGTTCTCGCTTTTCACGCTGCCAGTCTGACCCAGGCGGCGGGGCGCGGCTCCTCGGCCCGTAGGGTGCGGCCAGTACGCACGGCCCCGGCAGGGGCCGGAGTCCGATCGGCACGACGGGGGCGGGGACGGATGCGGCGCTGGGTGAAGGTGTCGGTGGCGGCGGCTGTGGTCCTCGGCGTGGGCGGTCATGTGGCACAGCCCCACGCGAAGGAGTGGGCGTTGATCGGCGACGCCTGCGCCGGGGGGCTTCCCCGGGACGCCGCGAAGCAGTTGACGCCGGAGGACTCCTTCCTGGATTCCGAGGAGTCGACGAGCACAGCGGAACTCGGTTCCTACACCTGCGAGGTCACCCTCGCCGGCGGGGAGTCGGACGGTGACCGGTTCGTCTCGGTGGCCGCCTACACCCGGCGTGACGACCAGGACCGGGAGTTCAGGTACGCCTTCGAGGACGGATTCGAACGGCAGGCACCGCTGCCGGACGGGATGCCGGGGTTCGTCGACCACTTCGGGGCCGTCGTCCTCCTGGTGCCCTGCCCGGACCTGCCCGCGGACGACGACGGCAGGAAGCGCAAGCTTCTGGTCCGCGTCAGCATGGGACGGGACGTGCTCACCGGAATCCCCGGAGCCGCCCACCGGACGGCCGCGGCGCTCACGGGCGCGGCCTCGGACCGACTCGGCTGCGGTGCGAAGCCCTTGAAGGTTCCGGAGCCGACGGCACCGCTGGCCGACCCGGAGGACGACCGGAAGCGGGTGCCGGTGACGCGGGCCGAGGGGACGGCCTGCGGCTGGGCGACCAGGGCGGGGCTGCCCGCGGACGGTGGCTGGCAGATCGCCGCAGGGACCAACGACGCGGCCCCGGCCGGACGTTGTGATCTTTCCTCCGCCGAGGCCGACGAGAGTACGCAGGACCCCTCAAGAATCCTTCTCGCCTCCTGGTACGGCGACTGGAGCAACCGCGTAGTCACCCATGAGCACAAGGGGGTGCCCTCGCCCATGACCGCCACCGCGCGGTGCCAGGGCGAGGCCGCCAACTACGCGCTCGTGGGGTCCGAGGACATCCCGGGGGTCGGGGCGGCAGACAGACAGCGGCTGCTGACGCTGTTCGCCGAGGACGAGGTGCGGCGGCGCGGTTGCTCGGGCCTCCGCTTCCACTTCTGACGGCCCGCCGGCCCGGCGGGAGCGCGGAGCGGGCTCACTTCCGCAGCCACAGTGCCCGGACATAGGAGTTGTCCATCAGCTGCTTCATGGCCGCGGCACGCCGCACCGGCACGCCGCGGTCCTTCGCCCAGTCGTCCAGCACGGTGAACAGCTGATGCCGGCCGTCCGTGAGGTCACCATCCACCGGCCCGGCCACCGGCCGGCCGGCGATGTCGCCCATCGCCGGACGCGAGTCCAGCTGCTCCGCGGCGGGGCGGAAGGTGCCGCGGGTGTGCCGGCGTACGGACCGGTCGAAGGCGGCGAGATCGGGGAGGGTGCGATCCCTGGCGTACTCGGTCCGGTACTTCATGAGCGTGCCTATGCGGTCGGCGACGGCCTGGAGATCGCTGTCGGGCCAGTCCGTCGGGGTGGAGCTGTCCGGTCGCGACGGGGGACGGAAGTCCGGGTCACCGCCGTCGTCGGTGAGCCGCTCCAGGTAGTGCGCGAAATCGGCCCGCTCGGCGTCGTAGAGAATCGCGAACGCCTCCGGGTCCTTGCTGAGTTCTCCGACCAGGTCCTCGATGTCCGGGTTCGCGTCCACGCCGCTGTCGGCGTACTCGAAGACGGCGTGCGCCTCGCCCGGGGCGAGGAAGCGGCCGAGCTTCGCGTAGCCGTCGGCATCGGGCCGTGCCTCCTCCGGCCCGGCGGCCGGGCCGCGGGCCTTGCGCCCGCCCCATGTGTGGTCGCGTCCGGCGTCCACCACGTACTCGGACACCATGCGCGCCAGGCCCGGCGCCAGCCCTTCGGGGAGTTCGATGTCCTTCACGGCGGTCGCCACCGCGTAGGCCGCGCGGGCCTGTGCCATGGTGTGCGGCCTTCCGGGGCCCGTGGCGCGCGTGGCGCCGTCCACGATGCGCCCGAGCACCTGCGCGCCGTCACCGCACACGCTCTTGTGCCTCAGGAGTTTTCTCGCCGATCCGATGCCGGCGAGGTCGTCCCCCGGATCGAGGGACTTCGTGGCTGCCCCGGGGTCGTCCGCGAGGGCGCGGGCCGAGGCGGGCAGGTGGTGGCAGGCTTGTTCGGAGGAGTCACCGGAGCTGGAAAAGGCCAGGGGAACCGTCACCCCGGCCGCCAGGACCACGAGCGCCGCTGCGAAGACGGCTGTCCGGTGTTCCCTCAACCGGCGCGGTCGGCCGCCGGTTCCCGTTCCCTCGGCTGCCGCGTCGGGCACGCCGTCACCGTCCTCGTTGCTTCCCCCATCACGCATCCGGGCAGACTAGCGACCGCCGGCGTGCGGGGATTCGCCGGGATCAGTCCGCCGGCCCGCTCCCGGGCGCCGCGTCCTCGGGGGTCAGCAGGTGCGCGGCCCGGCCCGCCACCGGGATGATCAGCGTCGCGAGCCGCCCGGCGGGGCCGTCGGCGGTCTCCTTGCTCAGCAGGTCCGCCACCACGGCCTCCGTCTCCTCGTCCGAGGCCGCGGTGGCCGCGAGGAGGGCCATCAGATGGTCGACCAGCCAGCCCCGCAGGTCCGAGGCGGCCGGCTGCTTCTCCTCGTCCAGCCAGATCAGGGACGCGGCCTCCACGGCGGCGATCCAGGTGCGCACCATCATCCGCAGGCGCGGCCCGGCCGGTTCCTGCCCCGGGCCACGGCCCCGGCCGAGGTGGAACAGGATCTGCTCGGCCGCCGACCTGCGCACACCGTCCACGATCGTGGACGTGCGGGAGGTCTCGGCGACGCTGCCCCCGCGCAGCAAGGCGCTGAAGCCGGCGTCGTGCTGGTCGACGAAGCCGAGGTAGCGGTCGAGGACCCGGCTGACGCGCTCGGTGGGCGGGCCGACCGCGGGTTCCGCGAAGCAGAGCGTCAGCTGCTCGGCGGCCGACCCGAGGGCCGCCTCGTACAACTGCTGCCTGCCGCCGGGGAAGTAGCGGTAGACGAGCGGACGGGAGACCCCGGCCGCCGCCGCCACCTCGTCGATCGACACGTCGTCCGGCGCCCGGTGGGCGAAGAGCGTGAGTGCCGCGGCCAGCAGTTGGGCGCGGCGTTCCTCGACACCGAGCCGTCGGTATGCGCGGGCCGGCGGTGCTGCGGGTGCGGAGGTCATACTCCGAAGCCTAAGCGCTACCTCCAGCACGGGAGCCGGCCTCAGGCCAGCAGACCCGAGCTCTTCCACAGCCTGCGTCCCACGCCGTTGAGCACGCCGATGTCGTCGAAGAAGTCCGTGAGCCGCTTCGCTCCCGTCTGCATGACCTCCGCCCGGTGGCCGCTCGCCTTCACCTGCGCGACGGCCTCGTGGCGGTCCAGGCCGACGTTCTCGTACACCTGCGGGTTCACGAAGCAGACGGAGAACACCCGGGCCGCCTCACCGCAGTTGAGCCGGGTGAGCCTGCGCTGCCAGGGAGGAGCGGTCACCATCTGGCGCCGCAGCTCCTCGCGGGCGTAACGCACGTGCCGCGCCTCCTCGACCACGTGGATGCGGGTCACTCCGCGTACGAGCGACTGGACGCGCTCGTCGGGGAAGGTCAGCCGCTGCATCCAGTCCAGGATCTCCTCGCCGAGCAGGGTCGCGGCGAACGAACCGGGGGTGGTGGAGACGGTCTTCAGCACCCGCGCCAGGTTGTGATAGCGCCGGGGGACCGGGTAGGCGGGCGCGCCACCCCACTCGATCATGCGGGCGAACATCATGGAGTGCCGGCACTCGTCGGCTATCTCCGTGAGGGCGTAGCGGACGTGCTTGCTGGTCACGGACTTGTCGTAGATGTGCCGGACGAGCAGTTGCATCAGGATGATCTCGAACCAGATCCCGAGCGAGGCCAGCGACGCCGCCTCGTGGCGGGCCAGCTCCATCCGCTGTTCCTCGGACATCCTCCGCCACAGCGGGGTGTCGTAGAGGGAGACCAGCTCGGGCGGCCAGAACCACTTGCCGTCCTCGACGGCAGAAGCCCAGTCGAGCTCGGTGTCCGGGTCGAAGGAGTGCTTGGCCGAGGCCTCGAGCAGGCGGGCCGCCACCTGTTCGCGGTCCTTGAGGGGGCCGAGCGCATCGCGCAGCACCTGAATGTCCTCGTCGGTCACTGTCGTCACGGCTGAAGGCACCTCGCAGAGGGGTTACCGGCGGTCAAGTTTCGGCTCATGAATTATGAGACTGCCTGTCAGCAAGGGAGTCAATCCCTCGTGCGCGACTTGTTGACCGCGCGTCTACCAACGTGTGAACCTGCCAACTGACGTCAGCACCACGGAATGCACGATCCTCGCCGGGCGAAGGAGCTGTCCGTGTCGACACACGACCTCTACACCACCCCACCCACCGCGCCGACTTGGCAGGTGCCCGCCACGGGCGCGGCCCGGTTCAGCTGGGACTACGACGACGGCCGCGAACGCCTCCTCGCCCTCTACCAGAAGGGCAAGGACAAGCAGTGGGACGGCAACAAGCGCATCGACTGGAGCCTGGAGGTCGACCCCGCCGACCCGCTCGGCACCCCGGACGAGGCCCTGACGCTTTACGGCACCCCGCACTGGGCGAAGATGACCGAGCGGGACCGCGGCGAACTCCGCAAGCACTACACCTCCTGGCAGTTCAGCCAGTTCCTCCACGGTGAGCAGGGTGCCATGGTCTGTGCCGCGCGGATCGTGGAGGCGGTCCCCGACCTCGACGCGAAGTTCTACTCCGCGACCCAGACCATGGACGAGGCACGGCACGCGGAGATCTACGGCCGCTTCCTGCACGAGAAGGTCGGGATGCTCTACCCGGTCAACGACAGCCTCCAGGGGCTGCTCGGCGACACCCTGCGCGACTCCCGCTGGGACATGCCCTACCTCGGCATGCAGGTCCTCATCGAAGGGCTCGCGCTCGCCGCGTTCGGCATGATCCGCGACACCACGACCAGGCCGCTGCCCAAGCAGATCCTCACCTACGTCATGCAGGACGAGGCCCGGCACGTGGCCTTCGGGCGGATGGCGCTGCGCGACTACTACAAGCAGCTGAGCGACGCCGAACTGCGCGAGCGCGAGGAGTTCGTCATCGAGGGCTGCTACCTCATGCGCGACCGGCTCAGCGGCGTCGAGGTCCTGGAGAACTTCGGCATCGGCAAGCAGGAGGCCAAGGACCTCTCCGAGCACTCGGAATATCTCCAGCTCTTCCGCAAGCTGCTCTTCAGCAGGATCGTCCCCTGTGTGAAGGACATCGGCCTCTGGGGCGAACGGCTCCAGAAGGCCTACGTCGACATGGGTGTCTTCGAGCTGGGTGACTCGAATCTCGACCTCCTGATGGCCCAGGACGAGGAGATGGCGGAGCAGCTCGACCGTGAGCGCTTCGAGGCGGAGGAGCAGGAGCGGGTCGCGGAGGTCGCGGAGGCGATCGCGGAGGGCGGGAAGGACGGCTGACGGAGGCCCTGGAAACAGCCTCAGCCCTCCTCGGGGATCTCGATGGTCCGGCCGTTCTCGTCGAGGGTCCGGGTGCTCCAGTACGTGTCCCACTTGTCGTCCACGCGCTCGGGCACCTTGCCCTCCGGGTAGCGGGCGTAACCCTTGGGCGGTTCCTCGTCGTCGGACACGCAAGCGCTGCCGGCGCTGCCCACGTGCAGGACCGGGTACTCGCCGCCCCCGCACACGGCGTCCTGCAAGGAACAGGCGCTGGTGAACAGCGCGACCGTGACGCCGGCGAGGGCGAGCCCGAGCGTGGAGCGGATTCGGATGGCCGTGCGCATGGGGGGCTCCCTCTGGTGTGTGGCTGACTGTGCCCAGCCTGCCGGGGCCGGAGGGGAGGGGCGTGAGCATCCGTACTCATATCCGGTGTACGTACCGGGTGCGCGGGCGGAGGATGGCGGGCATGAACTCCCCTCCCGGCCCCGGTGACGCCGAAGCGGCCCGCCGCAGCCTCGAAGCACTCGCCCTCGGTGACGCCTTCGGGGAGCGGTGGTTCCCGCTCTTCCGGCCGCCCCGGCAGGCCTACGCCGAGGTCCGGGCACGCCGTACCCCGCACGAGCCCGTCTGGCACTGGACGGACGACACCGCGCTGGCACTGGCCCTGCAGCGGGTCCTGGACGAGTACGGGCAGGTCGAGCAGGACCGGCTCGCGCTGTACTACGCCCTGGCCTTCGACGCGGACCAGGCCCGTGGTTACGGCCACGGCATGCACATGCTGCTGCCGGAGCTGCTGGCCTCGCCGGCCGACTGGCGCACCCTCGCTCCGGGGCTCTTCGAGGGCGGCAGCCTGGGCAACGGGGCGGCGATGCGGGTCGCGCCCCTCGGAGCCCGCTTCCACGCGGACCTCGGACACGCCGCGGAACAGGCCGTGCTCTCGGCGGTCGTCACCCACGCCCACCCGGAGGGCGTCGCCGGAGCGGTGGCGGTCGCGGTCGCCGCGGCACTGTCGGTGCGTGGGGAGTTCACGCTGGAGGCGGTCGCCGGTCACACCCCGGAAGGGCCGGTGCGCGACGGGGTGCTCCGTGCGGCGGAGGTGCCGTTCGCCACCGAACCGTGGAAGGCCGCCGACCTCCTGGGCAACGGGAGCCGGATCAGGGCCGACGACACCGTGCCGTTCGCCCTGTGGACCGCCGCGCGGCACCCGGGCGACCTGGAGGCCGCCCTGTGGTCGACGGCGGAGGGCTTCGGGGACGTGGACACCACCTGTGCCATCACCGGGGGCGTCGTCGGGGCGGCCACCGGGGTGGAGGGCGTCCCCGCCGAGTGGCGCCTGCGACGGGAGCCCCTGAACTGACGGGTCAGCCGAGCCGGCGCGGCGGTCCCGGCGCCGGCAGGACGCGTTCCACCGCGCACGCGATGCCGAGCAGTGCCGCGTCCGTCCCCCGGCCGGTCACCAGCTGGAGACCGGCCGGGCAGCCGTCCGGGGTGAAACCGGCCGGCACGCTCGCCGCCGGATGGCCGCTGAGGTTGAACGCCCAGGTGAGCGCCGTGGAGTAGACGTCGCCCGGGCCCTCGTGGCCGTGCGGCGGGTTGGGCGTCACCGGGGTGAGGAGCAGCGGCGTACGGGCGAAGAAGACGTCGAGGGCGCGGTCGTTGGCGGCCCGCAGCGCCCGGGTGGCGGGGGTCGGCGACTCCCCACGCACCGCCGCCCACGTCTTTGCCGGGTCGAGCAGCGTGACGGGGTCCTTGACCAGGCGGATCACCCCGGCCTCCGCCAGCCGCTCCACCGCCGCCCGCGTCACCCCGGCCACCTCCGGCTCCACGGACGCGAAGCCCAGGTCCGGGCTGTAGGCGGCAGGGACCGGAAGCAGCGCCGGCCGGGGCACGTAGCCGTCCAGCACATGGCGCAGGTAGGTCTCCGCCCGTGCCGCCGAGCCGGCCAGCACACCGGGGGAGGCGAGGCCCGTGCGGTCGGGGGAGGGCAGCGCGCCGTTCGTCGTCTTCAGGCCGAACACCCCGCACCACGCCGCCGGGACGCGCACCGAGCCTGCCCCGTCGCTGCCCGTCGCCAGCTCCACCATGCCGGCCGCGACGGCCACCGCCGAGCCCGCCGAGGAGCCTCCCGGAGTGCGGTCGGGCCGCCACGGGTTGACCGTACGGCCGTGAGCGCCCTGCCCCCACGTCTGCCACGGGGTACCCGGCCCCGGGACGGACGTGGTGCCGACCGGGACGCCGCCGGCGGCCGACAGGCGGCGGGCCGCGTACGAGCCGAGGCCCCTGCGGCCCTTCACCGCGAACGGCAGCCCGGCGAGCGGGAGACCGCGGGCGGCCCGCTCCTCGGCGAGGGCCTCCTCGTGCCGTACCTCCGTGAACGCGTGCAGCTCCGGATCCAGTGCGCCGATCCGGGCCAGCGCCGCCGCCACCGCTGATGTCATGGGGCTCGGTCCCCTGCCTCCAGCGCCGCCTCCATCACCGCACGGGCGATCGGAGCCGCGTTGCCGCCCCCGCTGACATCGGCCCGGTCGGCCGCCGCGTCCTCCACCACCACCGCCACGGCGACCGCCGGACGGCCGGAGTCCGGTGCCTGTGCCCAGGCGATGAACCAGGCGTACGGCGTACCGGAGTTGTCGACCCCGTGCTGCGCCGTGCCCGTCTTGCCGCCGACCGTCACCCCGCCGATCGCCGCGTTGGTGCCGGTGCCGTTCTCCACGACGTCGACCATCATCCGCTGGAGCTGCCGGGCAGTCGTCGGGCTCATCGCCTGGTGGTACGAGTCCGAGCCCTGCTGCCGGACCGTGTCGCCGTCGTCGGTGGTCACCCTCTCCACCAGGTGGGGGCGCCTGAGGTCGCCGCCGTTCGCGACCGCCGAGGCCACCATGGCCATCTGGAGCGGGGTCGCCGTCGTGTCGAACTGGCCGATCGAGGACTGGGCCAGCTGGTCGTCGCTCATGTCCGAGTCGAAATTGCTGCGGGCGACCCGGGAGGGGATCTTCAGGCCGTCGTCGTTGAAGCCGAACCTGTCCACCGCCTCCAGCATCCCGTCCAGTCCCACCTCGACGCCGAGGTGTGCCATCACCGTGTTGCAGGAGACCCGGATCGCCTCCGCCAGGGACGCCTTCTCGCATCCGCGCGCCTCGTTGGGCAGCACGGTCGAGGTGCCGGGCAGGACGTACGGGGACGGGGTGTCGGTCTCCGCGTCCGGGTCGGTGACCACCTCCGCGTCCAGTGCCGCCGCCGCCGTCACGATCTTGAAGGCCGAGCCGGGCGGATAGGTCTGCCGGATGGCCCGGTTGAGCATCGGCCGGCTCTGCGCGCGGTTGAGCCGCGCCCAGGCGTCCGTGACGGCGGAGCCGGTGCCGGAGAGGACCTCCGGGTCGTACGAGGGGGAGGAGACCAGCGCCAGGATCCGGCCGGTGGCGGGGTCCAGGGCGGCGACCGCGCCGCGCCGGCCGTCCAGGCCCTCGTACGCCGCGCGTTGCACCGAGTCCTCGACGGTGGTGACGACATCGCCGCCGGGCTGCCGGCCGCGGGTGATGTCCCCCCACAGCGGGAGCGGGGCCAGGACCGGGTCGGTGCCGGAGAGGACGCCGTCCTCGGCGTTCTCCAGCAGCGTGGTGCCGTACGTCTGGGAGGCGTAGCCCGTCACCGGCGCGTACAGCGGCCCGTGGCGGTAGGTGCGCTCGTACGCGAGCTGTTCGCCGGTGTCCTCCGACCCGGTGACGGGCTCGTCACCGACCACGATGTCGCCGCGCGGCTGGTCGTAACGGTCGATGGTGGTCCGGCGGTTGGCGGGGTTGGTGGTGAGCTCGTCGGCCTCGAAGAGCTGGACACGCGCGGCGTTCGCCAGCAGGGCGAGGAGCAGGAGCAGGCAGAACCCGGCCGCGTGCCGGATGTGGCGGATCACGGTCCCTCCCCGGCCGGCGCGGTCTCCGTGGCGGGATCGGGCGTGCGGGCCACATCGCTGACCCGGATGAGCAGCGCCACGATGATCCAGTTGGTGACCACGGACGATCCGCCCTGGGCCAGGAAGGGCATCGCCATCCCGGTCAGCGGGATCAGCCCCATGACCCCGCCCGCGATCACGAAGACCTGGAGCGCCAGGATCGAGGCGAGGCCGACCGACAGGAGCCGCCCGAAGGGGTCCCGCAGGGCCAGGCCCGCACGGAAACCGCGGGCGACGAGCAGGGCGTACAGCAGGAAGATCGCGGTGAGTCCGGCCAGGCCGAGCTCCTCGCCCGCGGTGGCCAGGATGAAGTCGGACTTGGCGGCGAAGCCGATGAGGATGGAGTGGCCGAGCCCGAGGCCGGTGCCGAGCATGCCGCCCGCCGCGAACGCGAAGAGGGACTGCGCGAGCTGGCTGGGCCCCTGGCCCGCGTTGATCGTGGCGTAGGGGTCCAGCCAGTCCTCCACCCTGCTGTGCACATGAGGTTCGAGCGAGCCGACGGCGAAGGCGCCGGCCGCCGCGAGGAGCAGCCCCACCGCGATCCAGCCGGTCCTGCCGGTGGCCACGTAGAGCAGGATCACGAAGAGGCCGAAGAAGAGCAGCGAGGTGCCCAGATCGCGTTCGAGGACGAGGACACCGACGCTGAGCAGCCAGATCGCGACGATCGGGCCCAGCACCCGGCCGGTGGGGAACTGGAGCTTCCAGATCCTGCGGCCGGTGTAGGCGAGCGCGTTGCGGTTCGCCGCGAGGTAGGCGGCGAAGAAGACGGCGAGCAGGATCTTCGCGAACTCGCCGGGCTGGAAGGAGAATCCGCCGACCCTGATCCAGATCTTCGCCCCGTTCACCGCCGGGAAGAAGATCGGCACGATCATCAGGACGAGGGCGGCGGCGACCGACAGATAGGCGTACCGCTGGAGCACCCGGTGGTCGCGCAGGAACACCACCACCGCGATGAAGAACGCGACCCCGAGCGTGGACCAGATCAGCTGTGTCGTCGCCGCCCGGTCGCTCGGGGTCTCCAGGTCCAGCCGGTAGATCAGCACCAGGCCCAGCCCGTTGAGCAGCACGGCGATGGGCAGCAGCAGCGGATCGGCGAACGGGGCGCGGAAGCGGACCGCGAGATGGGCGAGCAGGGCGAGGAGGCCGAGACCGGCGCCGTACCCGGCGACATCGGGAGGCACGGCGTCGTTCCGGGCGAGGCCGACGGCGGCGTAGCCGTAGACGGAGACGATCACGGCCCCGATCAGGAGCGAGAGCTCGACCCCGCGCCGCTTGGGCAGGCGTAGCTCGGGCGGGCGTGCCTCCGCCGTCGGTGCGGTCATGCCCCGCAACGTAGCAAGAGGCAGGTGTTATTTCCCTTATGTCAGCCCCGTGGCACTTCTCGGCCGCTCCCGCCGCACTTCAGCGCTGGTACGGGTTCTGGCCGCCGGGGGGCGCGTAGCCGGGCTGCTGCTGCGCGGTGCCGTGCGGATTGCCGTCCTGGCCGCCCTGGGCCTGTGCCAGCAGCTGGTCGGCCTGCTCCTTCGGTATCTGCCGCTCGCCGCCGCAGAAGGTGCACTGCGTCGCGTACTTCGTGGAGAACGGGAACAGCGGCACGAAGAACAGCGTGAACTTGGTGACCCGCTTGCGCAGCGTGTGCGCCGCGGGGTTGCCGCACCAGCCGCACACCATCGTCAGGACCGCCAGTTGGTAGAGGTAGCCCTTGGTACCGAAAATGATCATGATGTGGTTCCTTTCCCCGTGTCTCCCAGGAGGGCCCGCCGGCAGAGCGCCAGCAGCCTCTCGTCCTCATAAGTGTCGTGACTGCCGTAGCCGCCGTCCATCGCGTTGTGACGGCGTACGGAGAGGAGCTCGGCACGCAGCACCTGTGCCGCGTCCGACCCTGCACCGGCCGGGCCCATCCGCGCCAGACATTCAGCGACCCTGACCCTGACGTGACGGTTCTTCTCCCATGCCGACAGAAGCACCGGAACGGATTCGTCCGCGCGCCCCGAGACCTCCCGGAGCGCGATCGCGGCGTCGACCCGGAGCCACAGCTCCTCGTGCGCCAGCAGGCCCCGCAGCCTCGGAGCCACCGCCTCGGCCCGGCTCCCCAGTCCGCCCAGCGCGCTCACCGCCGCCCGGCAGTCGCGCACCTGCTCCGCCCGCAGCCCCTCGGCCAGTACCGGCAGGACCATGCCCGCGTCGCCCGTGACCGCCCACAGGGCCTCCGCCGCCTCCGTCGCCGTCGCGGTCCCGGGCCGCCGGATCAGCCGCCGCAGCTCCGGAACGGCACAGTGGGCCGCCGGCCCGAACGACCTCAGCGCCCGCAGAGCCGCCGTACGCAGCCACTCGCCCCGGTACTCGGGCGCCCCCCGCAGCACCCGCAGCACCTCCGGAGCGGCCTCACCCGCGCGCAGCGCCGTCAGCCCGGCGAGCAGCGGGCTCGCCCGGTCGTACGCCCCCTCGTCCAGGCCGACCTCGCCGAGCCTGCGCCGCAGCGCCTCCGCGAGAGGGGCCGCCGTGTCCCCCAGGCACCGGATCGCGAATCCCACGTCGTGCGGCACCTCCGGCCGCTCCAGGGCCGCCGCGAGCGCGGGCAGCACCCGGGCGTCACCCAGCCGGGCCAGCGCCTTCACCGCCGAGCCCAGGCCCGGCGGCCCGCTCGCCCACTCCCTGACCCACGCACCCGGGTCCGCCGCCACCCGCGCGGCCAGGGCGTCGGCCGCGGGCGCCGCCAGCCCGAACAGCTCCTCCAGCACGTGCGAGGCGGCCTCGGCGAGCCGCGGCTCGGGATCCGTGAGCTGTACGCCGACGAGCCGCACCAGGCCCTCGTACGAACCGCGCCAGGCCCGGATCAGCCCGCCGCTCATCCGTACGGCGTCGAGGCGCTGCCAGGGGTCCGGGCTGCACAGCTGGTCCGCCAGCAGTGCCGTACGGTCCTCGACACGGTCGTCCAGGCCGACGTGGAGCGTCCGCAGCAGGTCGGCGGCCCACGGGGTGCTGCGGCCGGCGGACTCCTCGGCCGACAGCTCCCGCAGCCGGCCCACCAGCGTCGGTGAGGCGGCCCGGTCCGCCCCGGCGTCGTCACCGCCCGGCGCCCTCGCGGCCGGCGGTTCCGGCCGCGGAGGCCGCGTGCGCAGCTCCCGCAGCAGACCCGACACCACCCGTACGACATCACCGGGCAGCGCGTCCGGGGCGCACCGGGCCAGCTGGGCGAGGGCCGCGAGCCGCAGCCCGGGCGGATACGCCTCGGCGGCGAGCCTGCTCAGCCAGTCGGCCGCCTGCCCCGCGAGCGGCCGGTGGCGCAGCGCGATCCGGCCCGCGGCCTCGACGAGCGCGAGCCGCACCTCGTCGTCCGCCTCCACCGGCAGCCGCTCCCGCAGCAGCGCGAGCACCCTGCCCGGCCGGCCGTGCAGGGTGGCCAGGGCGAGCGGCGCGGCGAGCCGCACGCCCGGGTCCTCGTCGGCCACCAGCTCGAAGAACACCGCGGAACCGGCGGACACGGCGGCCGCGGCCATCGCGTAGTTCGCCACGCCCTCGATCTCGTCCTCGTCCAGCTCGCTCTCGTCGTCCTCGTCCAGGTCGATGCCGCCGATGCTGGTGAGCAGCTCGACTATGCCGCCCCGGTCCCGTGTCCCGGGGTCCACGGCCAGCTCGAAGAGGAACGGGATGCACGCGAGCGTGCAGGCGTACACATCGCCCTGGTGGTGCACCGCGCCGTACATGCCGTCGAGCGCGTTCTCCCGCTCCGCCGGGTCGGCGGACGCGAGTCCGTACAAGAGCCCCGGCACATCGTCGGCCGGGCCGTAGGCATGCTCCATCGAGGCCCAGTCGACCTCGTCGATCCCCGTGAACACGCCACACCCTCCCCGTTTCTTGGTCCCGGACGCGGCGGAGCCGTGCCCGCACAGCAGCGTCTGCGCCGAGTGTGCACCACGCCCAGGCCGATCCACCCTCCACTTGCGGCCTTTCCTTGGCTCGCCCGCCCCGGGCTGTGAGAGCGCTGTGCGCGGCCTGTACCCTCCGCTGCCCTCAGTCCTCCGGCAGGGGCCGGGCCTGCCCGGGATCGGTCAGCGGAGCGAGCAGATCCCCGTGCCTCTCCAGCCGCTCGGTCATGTCGCCGGCGAGGAAGAGGAGATCGCCCGGCGCCCCGCAGGCCTCGATCTCGTCCCAGGTGACGGGTGCGGAGACGGTCGGGCTGCCCTTCGCCCGCAGGGTGTACGGCGCCGCGGTGGTCTTCGCGGCGGCGTTCTGGCTGAAATCCACGAACACCTTCCCCGGCCGCAGCGCGCGCGTCATCCGGTGCACGGCCAGGTCGGGCAGCGCCCCCTGCGCCTCCACCGCCAGTCTCCTCGCGTACGCCGTCACCTCCTCGGAGGGGGTGGGTTCCAGAGGGACGAGCAGATGCAGTCCCTTCGAGCCCGAGGTCTTCCCGTACGAGGACAGCCCGTCCTCCGCCAGCCGCTCCCGCAGCCAGAGGGCGACCGCGCAGCACTCGACGACGCCCGCGGGCGGTCCTGGGTCCAGGTCGAACACCATCCGGTCGGCCACGGCCGGGGCGTCCTGCCGCCACTGATGGGTGTGGAACTCCACCACCAGGTTGGCCGCCCACATCAGCGAAGGAAGGTCCTGGGCGAGCACCTGCCGGGCACCGGGGTCGTCGCTGCGGGGGACCGGGGCCGTACGCACCCAGTCGGGCGTACCGGGCGGCGGATTCTTGGTGAAGAAGCGCAGCCCCTCCGGCCCGTCCGGATACCGCAGGAAGGACAGCGGGCGGTCGCGCAGGTGCGGCAGCATCGCGTCCGCCGCCGTGGCCGCGTAGTAGTGCAGCACCTCGCCCTTGGTCGTACCGGTGGCCGGGTACAGCACCTTGTCGAGATTGCTGAGCGCCAGGCGCCGCCCCTCCACCTCTGTGATCGGCGTCATACGATAAGAATCACATGAAATCGCATGAATGCGGTCGTGGCGGGCGTAAGGGGTGAACGGTGAGGTCCATCTGGAACGGCTCCATCTCGTTCGGTCTGGTCAGCATCCCGGTCAAGCTCATGAACGCCACGGAGAACCACGCGATCTCCTTCCGGCAGATCCACGTCGAGGACGGCGGCCGGATCCGCTACCGCAAGGTCTGCGAGCTGGACGAGGAGGAGGTGCCGGCCTCCGAGACCGTCAAGGCGTACGAGGACGCCGACGGCACGGTGATCCCCGTGACCGACGAGGACCTGGCCTCGCTGCCGCTCCCCACCGCCAAGACGATCGAGATCGAGGGATTCGTGCCGTCCTCGGCCGTCGACCCCCTCCAGCTGGACTCGGCCTACTACCTCTCGGCCAACGGTGTGCCCGCCGCCAAGCCGTACGCCCTGCTGCGCGAGGCCCTCAGGCGCAGCGGCAAGGTCGCCGTCGCGAAGTACGCCCTGCGGGGGCGGGAGCGGCTCGGCATGCTGCGGGTCTCCGGCGACGTGATCGCGATGCACGGCCTCCTGTGGCCGGACGAGATCCGCGCGCCGGAAGGCGTGGCCCCGGAGACCGGCGTCAAGGTGCGCGACGCGGAACTGGACCTGGCGGACGCGCTGATGAACACCCTCGGCGACGCCGACATGGACACGCTCCACGACGACTACCGCGAGGCGGTCGAGGAACTGGTCGCGGCGAAGGCGGCCGGCGAGCCCGTGGCGGAGGAGGCTGCGGAGAAGCCCGAGGGCAAGGTGATCGACCTGATGGCGGCGCTGGAGAACAGCGTGCGGGCGGCGAAGGAGTCGCACGGGGAGGACGGCGACAGCAAGGACGCCGACGTCCACCACATCGGCTCCGGCCGGGGCGGCGGCGCGAAGAGGGCCGGGACGTCCTCGAAGGGGGCCTCCTCTTCCAAGAAGGCGGCACCGAAGAAGGCGGCCCCGAAGAAGACCGCAGGGAAGAAGACCGCAGAGAAGAAGACCGCAGAGAAGCCGACCGCAGAGAAGCCGACCGCCAAGAAGTCGGCGGCGAAGAAGTCCGCAACGAAGAAGACATCCCCCGGCACGCGGAAGCGCTCCTCGGCCTGACGCGTCACCGTGCCGACCGAGGTGCGCTGTCCTCAGCGCGCGGACGCCGGCTTCAGTGAATCCGGCAGCGTGGGCAGGTCCAGTCCGTACGGGTCCCTCTCGATCACGTAGGTGCAGCTGGTATACGAATATCCTGGCGTGACGGTGGATCCGGAGGCGTAACTGTCGGCGGCCGCCGTCGCCCCCGAGCCGTGCTTGTACAGGAAGTGGTAGTCGCCCGCCGGGAGCCGCAGTCGCGACTTGGGGTACGACGTGCCGCTCGCCCCGCAGGCGCCTGCGGCGCCGGTGGCCTCGCTGCTGAACCGCTCGCAGTCGTCGCAGGCCTTCAGCTTCAGCGTGCCGGTGACCGGCCCCGTGTAAAGCACCTCGACGTCGTTGGGGGCGCCGTTGCTGATGACGAGTTCCATGCGGACGCCACCCGGCTTGCCGCTTCCGGGCAGTCTTCTGCCGGCCGAGGGCCGGACCTCGGCTATCTCGGCCGCCGTGGCGATGTCCCGGGCGTGCCGCCCGCGCCCGTCCTCCTCGTAGGTGTCCGCGAAGTCCGTCAGGGTCTGCCGGGCCTCGGCGAACCTCTTGTCCTTGAACTCGTCCACGCCGCAGGAGTACACCCCGTCCCGTACGCCCGCGTCGGCCTGCCGTCCCAGGGAGGGCACGGAGGTCTCGGGGAGCTCCGCGACCAGGGCGCTCGTCCGCCGCAGCTGATCGGTCACGGCGCAGGGCTCGGAGCCCTTCAAGCCGGAGAGCTGCTGTCGTATCGTCCGGCTGACCGCCGGGCCCACCTGTCCGGCCTGCGAGGACTCGGGGAACGTGCGCAGCAGTGTGCCCAGCTCCTTGCTGCCGGAATCAGGCCCCGTGTCCGCCAGGCGGGAGACGCCGCATCCGTACAGCGACTCCGCGAGGGGGGTGTCGGGCCAGCCGGCGAGACCGCCGAGCAGCTTCCGGTCCACCGTGTCGGGGAGTGTGCGCAGATAGGTCAGCGCCTCGACCGCCTCGCAGTGCTTCTTCGCGCGGTACGGCGTGGCGACGGCCTCGTAATAGCTCCTCAGGCGCCCGGGTACGCGGGCGGCGGCGCGCGATCCGGGGTGGTCCTCGACCAGTTCCCGGTAGAGCGTGAGCGCGTAGCGGTAGTCGGGCCCGGAGAGGACGAACGAGCTCTTCGCCGCCTTCGCGACCAGATCGTCGCCTTCCTCCAGACGGTCCAGCAGCTCCTGCTCCACGGCCTCGTCCCGCGCGGAGCCGTAGGCCACCGTTCCGGTGAGCGGGACGGCCAGCAGGAGCAGCCCGAGCACCGCTGCCAGGGCGGGCCGGGGCCACCGGCCGAAGTCCGCGCGCTGGGCGATGCGGGCCGCGTCGGCTCCGGCGAGGACGAGCAGCACGAGATAGGCGGCGACGAGGGCGGCGGGCACCCCGCCCGGGTCCGCGGGCAGCGCGACGAGCAGCAGGACGCCCGTCGCGGCCCAGCTCACCGCCGCCCGGCCCCAGCGGCGCAGCAGGACGTGGCCGAGTCCCAGGCCGGAGAGGCTGAGCAGTCCGGCGGCGACGGACCGCAGCGCCGCCCCCGGGAGCGGTGGGCCGGCTGCCGGAGGCCGGGCGGGAGGCGGTGGAGGCCGGCCGGCACCCCACGTCTGCTCCGGTCCCGGCTCCGGCCCGGCCCCGGGTCTTGGCTCGGACATGTCCGACTGATCACGTGACTCCATCACGGCCCCCCACCGCCGAACCCCGTCAGGTCCCCGGGAAGCTGCCCAGTTTCGTGCCCGTTCACGCGTTCTTGCGGATGTTGGCGCCGGTATGGTCCGGGATGCCGCGACCGGCGCGCACGCTGTCGGAACGCACCGCCGCGCAGTAAGGTGCCGAGTGCCGCGACTGGCGCGTACCCGGAAGGGTGCTCCGTGGAATCGACCACGAGGGAGCGGCACACCCCGGGCATGTCCCGGGGAGTCATCGCCGGAGGCCGTCCGCCTGGGCAGTCCGGGTCCGCGTCGCCCCGTGCGACCGACCCGGGAGGAAACCCGTGGCCGTACAGCCGTCCGATGCCCGCCGCCCCGCTCCGACACGCCCCGCCCTGGCGGTGGCCGACCCGGAACTCGCCGCCCTGGTGGACGCCGAGGAACGGCTCCAGGCGGACACCCTGCGCCTGATCCCCAGCGAGAACTACGTGTCCGCCGCCGTGCTGGAGGCCTCCGGCACCGTCCTGCAGAACAAGTACTCCGAGGGCTACCCCGGTAAGCGCTACTACGAGGGCCAGCAGGTCATCGACCAGGTGGAGACCCTCGCCGTGGAGCGGGCCAAGGCGCTGTTCGGGATGGACCACGCCAACGTCCAGCCCTACTCCGGCTCCCCGGCCAACCTCGCCGTCTACCTGGCGTTCCTGGAGCCCGGCGACACCGTCCTCGGGATGTCGCTGCCGATGGGCGGCCACCTCACCCATGGCTGGGGCGTCTCGGCCACCGGCACGTGGTTCCGGGGTGTGCGCTACGGCGTGCGGCGCGACACCGGACGCGTCGACCTGGACGAGGTACGCGACCTGGCGCGTGCCGAGCGGCCCAAGCTGATCTTCTGCGGCGGCACCGCCGTGCCCCGCGTGATCGACTTCGCCGGCTTCGCGGAGATCGCCCGCGAGGTCGGCGCGGTGCTGGTGGCCGACGTCGCCCATATCGCGGGACTGATCGCCGGAGGTGCGCACCCCTCGCCCGCCCCGTACGCCGACGTGGTCTCGACGACCACCCACAAGACCCTGCGCGGGCCGCGCGGGGCGATGCTGCTGACCCGGGCCGAGCACGCCAAGGCCGTCGACCGTGCCGTCTTCCCCGGCCTCCAGGGCGGCCCGCACAACCAGACGACCGCCGCCATCGCCGTCGCGCTGAAGGAGGCGGCCGGGGCGGACTTCGCGGCCTACGCCCACCAGGTCGTCGCCAACGCCCGTGCGCTGGGCGAGGAACTCGCGGCACGCGGCTTCGACCTCGTCTCCGGCGGTACGGACAACCATCTGCTGCTGGCCGACCTCACGGGCAAGGGCGTCTCCGGGAAGATCGCGGCCAAGGCGCTCGACCGGGCCGGGATCGTCGTCAACTACAACACCGTTCCGTACGACCCCCGTAAGCCCTTCGACCCGTCCGGCATCCGGATCGGCACGCCCGCCCTGACGTCCCGGGGGATTCCGGCCTCCGAGATGGGGGCGGTCGCACAGTGGATCGATCTTGTGGTCGATGCCGCTCGTACAGGTGACGAAACGACCGTTTCCAAGGTCAGGGACGAAGTGCGGACCATGATGGAGGCCTATCCGGCACCGGGTCTCCCTCCGGCCTGACCGGGGCGCCGGAGCAGTCCGGGGCACACAGGGCCCCGACTGCTCCGGAACGCCGTGCTCCCGACTCCGCGCGCCCGCTCTGCGCCCTGTGCGGGGGCCGGCCCGCCGTACAGGCTGGGGAGGCAAGGACGTCGGCGGAGTGAACAGAGGGGGCACGATGCAGGATCTCAAGGTCACGTCATGGCAGCTCTTCGGGCACGACCGGCTCTATGTGAACCTGCCGGACGGCACCGCGATCGGGTGGGCGGACCGGGGCAGCGGCACGATCACCGTCCTGCACCCGCGCTACCGCGACGCCGTGACAGACGCGCTCGCACGCCAGGTCCCGGACCTGCCGGCGCTCGTCGGCGAGGAGGTCCCGGCCGGGCCCCGGACCCGTCCCGCGCCGCCTCCGGTCCCGCGGATCCCGCCGATGCGGGGGATGCGGAAGCGGGGGGCCGCGCAGGAGGCGCCGCCCGTGCGGGGACCGGCGCCCGCGGTGGACGTGGCGCCCGCGCCGGAGGCGGCGCCCGCGCCGGAGGCGGCGCCTGTGCCGGACGTGGCGCCTGTGCCGGACGTGGCGCCTGTGCCGGACGTGGCGGCTGTGCCCGATGCGGTGCCTGTGTCGCAAGCGGTGCCTGTGCCGGAAGCGGTGCCTGTGCCGGAGGTGGTGCCTGCGCAGGAGCGGCGCCGGAGGCCGGCCGTCCTTCCCGCGCTGACACCCGCGACCGACCTGGCGTCGCGCCGGCCGGGCGCCCGACTCCGCGAGCAGCTCGGTGAATCCGGGACCGGCGCGCTCGTGCGTGCCGCCACCGGGGCTCTGCGGCGGCACAAGGACGGGGACCCGCGGCGCGGTGCACTCGCCGGGGAGCGGCGGGTCGGGGCGGAGCTCAAGCGGCTGACCCGGCACGGCTGGAGGGTCCTGCACTCCGTACCGCTGCCGGACGGCACGGAGATCGGGCACCTGCTCATCGGGCCCGGCGGTGTGTTCGCCGTGAGCACCGATCACCGTCCCGGGGCATCGGTGCGGATCGGAGAGGGCACCCTGCGCATCGGCGACGGCACCCCGCAGCCGTACGAGCTCGACGGCCGGCCCGGCGCCCGGCGGGCACGGGCCGCGCTGGAGGCGTACTGCGCCTTCGACGTGCCCGTGCACACCGTGCTGGTGTTCACCGGCGTCACGGCGCTGGAGGTGGCCTCCACGCCGGCCGGCGTCCGCGTCTGCCGGGAGCGCCAGCTGTCCGTCCTCGCCCCGCTGACGGGCGTGTTCACCCCCACCCAGGTGGAGAGGGTCTACGACGTCGCGCGGAACAGGGAGGCCTGGCCGGACGCGTGAGCCCGGGACGCGGCCGGTAGATTCCCCGGTGCTGCCGTAGTGCCAGTACCCGTAGCGCCGAAGGGGAAGCCGCCATGAAGCTCCGCTGTGCCGTGCTCGACGACTACCAGTCGGTGGCGGCCACCGCCACCGACTGGTCACCCGTCGCCGACGACATCGACGTGGTCAGCTTCGCCGAGCACTGCGCGACGGAGGACGAACTCGCCGCCCGCCTGGCCGACTTCGACATGGTCGTCACCCTTCGGGAGCGTGTTCCTTTCCCCGCGACGCTGATCGAGCGGCTGCCCCGGCTCCGCCTGATCGTCGCCTCCGGCATGCGCAACACCTCCATCGACCACGCCGCGGCCGAACGCCACGGCGTCACCGTCTGCGGCACCGCCAGCACGGCGACCCCGCCCGTCGAGCTGACCTGGGCGCTGCTGCTCGGCCTTGCGCGCGGCCTCGTGACCGAGGCCAACTCCCTGCGTGACGGAGGCCCCTGGCAGTCCACCGTAGGAACCGATCTGCACGGGCGCAGGCTCGGCGTCCTCGGACTCGGCAAGATCGGCAGCCGGGTCGCCGCCGTCGGCCGCGCCTTCGGCATGGAGGTGGTGGCCTGGAGCGAGAACCTGACCGCGGAGCGGGCCGAGGAGGCCGGGGCCGTTCTCGCGGCATCCAAGGAGGAGCTGCTGGAGACCAGCGACTTCGTTACTGTCCACCTGGTGCTGAGCGAGCGCACACGTGGGCTGCTGGGAGCGAAGGAGCTGGGGCTGATGCGGCCCGGGAGCTTCCTGGTCAACACCTCGCGGGCGGCGATCGTCGACCAGGACGCGCTGCTCGACGTACTGCGCCGGGGGGCCGTCGCGGGCGCGGGCGTAGACGTGTTCGACGTCGAGCCGCTCCCGGCGGACCACCCGATGCGCAGCGCACCGCGCCTCCTGGCGACACCACACCTTGGCTATGTGTCACAGGCCAACTACGCGGCATACTACGGGGACGCGGTCGAGGACATCCGCGCCTACCTCGACGGTGCGCCCGTGCGCATCCTCGCCTGACGGGAGTCCCACCGCGTGCACACGCCCACCGCCGACGAAAGCTTCCCCGGCATGGTCCGCATACCGGCCGGCACCGTGGATCTCCGAGACGACCGCCGCGGCGCGCGCTGGCAGGAGGAGATCGAGCCGTTTCTGCTCGGCCGCCACCCCGTCACCGTCGAGCAGTACCGTGCCGTCACGGGTACGGGCCACGATCCCGGCACGCCCGGCGCCCGGCCCGTGACGAACGTCAGCTGGCTCGACGCGATCGACGTGTGCAACAGGTTCTCGGCCCGGGCCGGACTGGACCCGGTCTACTCCCGGGACGCCCGCACCGGCGAGGTGACCCGAGACCCGGCCTCCGACGGCTACCGCCTGCCCACCGAGGCGGAGTGGCAGTACGCCTGCAAGGCGGGGACCCCGGGATACCGCTACGGCGACATCGACGCCATCGCCTGGTACGACGGCAACTCCGGCGACCGGGCGCATGACGTCGGCGGCAGGTCCGCGAACCCCTGGGGCCTGCACGACATGCTGGGCAACGTCTGGGAGTGGTGCTGGGACCTCTACGACGAGGAGGTCTACGGCGAGTACCGCACCTTCCGGGGCGGAGGCTGGGCCGAACCGGAGCGCGGCTGCGGCGCCACGGTGCGCCGCCGCAGCCACCCCACGTTCGCGATCGACGACCTCGGCCTCCGGCTGGCCCGCAGCGTGCGCTGACGTCCTCCGCATGTCGCCCCGGCCGTCGGGAGCGCCCGGTGCATCATGTCCGCGTGGATGAGATCTGGACGATCGGGCACTGGACGTGCTCCCAGGAGACATTCACCAGCCTGCTGGAAGCCCAGCGCATCGACGTGCTGGCCGACGTCCGGGCGCACCCCGGTTCGCGCCGGAGTCCGCAGTTCTCCCGCGACGTGATGCGCGAGTGGCTGGAGCGGGCCGGGATCGACTACGTGTATCTGGACGAGCTCGGTGGCCGGCGGCGCAAGCAGGACGTGGACCCCGCCGTCAACGCGGGCTGGCACAACCCGAGCTTCAAGAACTACGCCGACTACACGCTCCTGCCGGCGTACGAGGACGGCATCACCCGGCTGACCGCTCTCGCGGAGCACGGACGTGTCGCCGTGATGTGCGGAGAGCCGGTGCCGTGGCGCTGCCACCGCCTGCTGATCGCGAACACGCTCACCGCCCGCGGCTGGACGGTCCGGCACATCATGGGCGCCGGCTCCGGCGAGCCCCGCGTCCACGAGCTGGGTGCCTGGGGCGCGGAGCCACGGGTCGACGGGCGCGGCCGGGTGACGTACCCGGCGAGGTAGACCCTGCCCCGCCGAGAAACCGTACGGGTGATCGAGTTCAGGTGCGGTACGTTTCTGTCACTCGAAGGGGGCGAAGTGACCAAGCTCAACCAGATCATCGCCGTGGAGAAGGGTGTCAAGAGCAAGTCGCTCCAGGACATCACCGCGGCCCACCACAAGGTGCAGAAACCGGCGCTGCTGGCAGGCATCTCGCGCACGTACCAGCCGAAGGACGAAGAGGGCGAGCAGCTTCCGCCCGAGTCCGCGCGGGTGCAGATCAAGGCCGAGGAGGCGCTGCGTGAGATGTCCGCGTCGCTGACCCGGCTGTTCGACGTGACCGCGACTAAGGACTGGGCCAACTGCTCGGCCCGCGCGGACGTCACCGTGGACGGGCGTACGGTCGTCAGTGAAGTGCCGGTCAGCTACCTGCTCTTCCTGGAGAAGCAGCTCACCGACCTCCACACCTTCGTGAAGAAGCTTCCGGTCCTGGACGCCGCCGAGTCCTGGTCGCAGGACCCCTCGACCGACCTGTGGAAGACGGACCCCGTCCGCACGATCCGGACGAAGAAGGTCCCGCGCAACCACGTCAAGGCCGAGGCGACCGACAAGCACCCGGCGCAGGTCGACGTGTACTACGAGGACGTGCCGATCGGGTACTGGACGACCGTGAAGTTCTCCGGAGCGCTTCCGGCGCGACGGGTGAACGAGCTGCTGGACCGCGTGGAGAAGCTCCAGCACGCGGTGAAGTTCGCGCGCGAGGAGGCCAACGGCGCCGAGGTCACCGACCGGAGGGTCGGGGACGCGGTGTTCGGCTACCTGTTCGGCTGACTTCGCACACCAGGCGGCACACCCCAAGAACGCCCCCGCGCCAATGCCGTGGGGGCTGCGCACCCTGCACGAGGCGGAATTGAGGTCCGCCCCGTGTGACGAGCGCAAGCTGAAACTGAACGTTCAGCCTGAAGACGCGGTAACGGTGGAGGTTCGAGTCCTCCCCCCGGCACCACCTGCCGGGGTGGCCCAACATGGCAGAGGCAGCCGCGATCAATCTCAGACTCTCGCTCCAGCTTCAGTATCGCCGCCGATTGCCAGATCGACCGAGTACGGACGAACACCGTTGAATGCTGGTTCGAATCCGGCCTGCGCCTCTACGCGGCGCGGTAGTTCAAAGGCAGAACGCAACGGTATGACGACTGATCCGCACTCTTAAACGGCGCTGGCAAGCGCAATTGGGTGGCAACCCCAGGGGCCCGGGAGCTGGATACGACTCCCGGGCTCCGCCGCGTCCGGGGGCGGCCGGCGGTGGGACGCGAGTGGCATGCCCCTGAGCGGGCCCTTCGCACCGGCCGTCGCCTAAACTCGGCGAGTCCGGGGCGCACGCGTATCAGGGCGGCGCACACCGGTCACGTGGGGGAGGTGCGGCGCGTGGAGCCGTTGCGGGACGACGACCCGAAGACGGTCGGCGGGTACGCCCTGGTGTGCCGGATCGGGGCCGGTGGCATGGGCCAGGTGTATCTCGGTGAGTCCGCAGCCGGTCATCAGGCGGCCGTGAAGGTCATCAAGGTCTCCGTGCTCGACGAGGACACCCGGGCGCGGTTCCGCTCCGAGGTGGACAGCATGCGCACCGTGTACGGGCCGTTCGTCGCCGGTCCTGGACGAGGGGGAGTACGACGACCTCGACGGCGGCGCCGAAACGATCGCGGGCTACCGCTCGGTCCTTCAGGGTTCGAGCCCCTCCCTGCAGGGCGCACGCAGCTGGGACGAAGAGATGGACCTCGTCGTCGACCAACTACGTGCCCGGCACGACGTCCCCCGCGAGTCGACGGCGATCTGTGTTCCTACGAACGACATGGTCACTCAGCTCGCGGACCGGCTCGCCCGCCGCGGCATCACCCCGACCGAGATCACGCAGGACGGGCCGCGGAACGACCAAGGCGTTCACATCGGCACGATGGACCGGTTCAAGGGGCTGGAGTACCGCTGCCTGGTCATCGCCGGAGTGGCCGAGGGGCTCGTCCCCCGCACCTCCGTGAACGCATGGGAACGCACTGATCCGAGCCGCCACCGGCGTGAACTGCACCGGGCGCGGTCGTTGCTCTTCGTCGCTGCCACCCGGGCCCGTGACGCACTCGCCATCACCTGGCACGGTGAGCCGAGCCGCTTCCTGGCACCGCTGCTTCCTGGACGCTGAGTCCTGCACTCCCAGGACAGTCACGGCTCCAGGTGCAAAATGACCAAGAAGGAGGCCGAAGCGCTGAGGCTCAGGCAGGGTGGGAGATGTAAGTCATAAGCCGGTGGCCGACGGGGCCGAAGCCGGGCGAATCTCGAGCGCGCCGCCCCCGCCCCCGACGAGCGAGCGCCGACGCACGTGTTGTGCTGCACAAGGAGAAGATGTGGCGACAGAGACTTTCAGCATCGACAAGCGGCCCTTGCGGGATCTGTTGGGTCAGGTCGAGGCGGGGAAGATCCAGTTGCCCGAGTTCCAGCGTGGCTGGGTCTGGCCTTGGCCCAACATCGCGAGTCTGCTGGCCTCGGTGTCCCTCAACTACCCGATCGGGACCGTGATGCTGCTCAAGGGCGGTGGGGATGTCCGGTTCAAGTACAGGCCGATCGAGGGAGCGGCCCCGAGTGGGCAGGTGCAACCGGAGTCGCTGATTCTGGATGGCCAGCAGCGGCTCACCTCGCTGTTCCAGTCGCTCGCGATGAACAGCCCGGTGGAGACCCAGGACGAGCGCAAACGCCGGGTGAGCGGCTGGTTCTACGTCGACATGGTCAAGGCGATCGACGAGAACGAGGACCGGGAGGAGGCGATCCGCTTCATCCCGCCCGCGCGCAAGGTGATCAACTTCCGGGGCGAGGTCCTGGAGGACTACTCGACAAAGGAGTTGGAGTACCAGCACCGCGTCTTCCCGCTGCAGAGTCTCTTCGACAACTCATGGGGCGACGGCTTCGCCCGCCACTGCAGTTTCGCACCGGATGCGATGGAGCTCTGGTACCGCTTCCGGGACAGCTTCATCAAGTCATTCGACCTCTACCACTTCCCGGTCATCGAACTCGGCATGGGCACCCCACGTCAGGCGGTCTGCCAGGTCTTCGAGAAGGTCAACACGGGAGGAGTCACCCTCACCGTCTTCGAGTTGCTGACGGCGACGTACGCCGCCGACGAGTTCGATCTGCGGCGGCACTGGCACGAGTGCCGTTCCGCCTGGGAAGCGTCCGAATACGCCCTCCTGAAGGACGTCTCCAACACCGACTTCCTCCAGGCGGTCACTCTCCTCGCCACTGCCGAGCGGCGGCGCCGGGAGGAAGAGGCGGGCACGGACGAGGAGCGGCTGCCGCGCATCGGGTGCAAGCGCAAGGAGATGCTCGTGCTGAGCCTGGAGGACTACAGGCGGTACGCCCCCGATGTCGTCGCCGGCTTCAAGGCCGCCGCCAAATTCCTGCGCCAGCAGTTCGTCTTCGATACCCGATTCCTGCCGTACGGCACGCAGCTCATCCCCCTCGCCGCGATCTTCGCCCTCGCCGGCAAGGACGCGGAGACCGCGGGTGCACAGGAGAAGCTGGCCCGCTGGTACTGGTGCGGGGTGTTCGGCGAGCTGTACGGCGGCACGACCGAGACCCGGTTCAACCTCGATCTCCCCGATGTCGTCGACTGGATCCGCGGATCGACGCAAGAACCTCGTACGGTCACCCAGGCGCAGTTCGCGGCGAGCCGGCTGCTGACCCTGCGGACCAGGCAGAGCGCCGCCTACAAGGGCATTTACGCGCTCCTGCTCAAGGCGGGTGCCGCGGACTGGCGTACGGGGGAGAAGGCGGAGGTGAGCGTCTACTTCGACGAGGCGATGGACATCCACCACATCTTCCCGCAGGCGTGGTGCCAGAAGAACGGACACGAGCGCTCCGTCTACAACTCCATCGTCAACAAGGCTCCCCTGACGGCACGGACCAACCGGGTCATCGGCGGCCACGCACCGTCCGACTATCTGCAGCGGCTCGCCAAGGCGGCCGAGACCAGCCCGGAGAGCGTGGAGCGGCGTATCAGGACACACCTCGCGGACCCCGGGCTGATGCGGGCCGACGATTTCGACGCCTTCTTCGAGGAGCGGCGGAAGGTTCTCCAGGAACACATCGCCACGGCGATGGGCAAGCCTGTGGTCGACGATCACATTCCGGGGCAGCGGCCCGGTGAGGCCATCCAGGCTGCGGAAAACGGGTTTCACGCCGACGTCCCGGTTCCCGTGGAGTCGTGACTCCCCGATACGTGGCCTGACGCCAAGGATGGGGCGGCCGTCCGTCATCACCGGATGCGCCCTGCTCAGCCCAGGCATGGACCCGTTTGACCACCGGCGGTCATGGAGTTCGGAGTGCCGCCGGGCTTCCGGTCCATCCCTAGTGCATACCGGTCGTCGACCGGCCGAGGCCTAGCGAGCCGCTGTTGCGGCTGTCCCGCCCACGTTGCTTTCGTCGAAGCCGGAACGCGACGGTATGACGACTGATCCGCGCTCTTGGACGGGGTCGGCAAGCGCAATTGGGCGGCACCCCCGGGGGGCCAGGGGCCCGGGAGCTGGATACGGCTCCCGGGCTCCGCCACGTCCGGGCCAGATCAAGAAGTGCGTGCCAGCTGCCGCCGGGTACCCGGAGGAGGAATGCCGGTACCTCAGGGCGGGGTTGACCGGGTCGGCGGGGGCGGCACACAATGCGGGACATGACCCCCTACTCGCTGACCTCCGTCGCCCTGCCGATGACGGGGCCTCGCGGCGAGTGTGCTCCACGGTCCACCACCTGTCTGCGCCGCCGCGGCCGTATCGGCTCGCCGCCCGTGCGCATCGGCGTCCACGCGCGCTGACCGGACGTCATTCCGCCCGTCCGCCTCGCGCGACGAAGCCGAATACCCGGTAACACCGGTGTTGTCCCTCCCAGGCCCTTCACGGTCCCACCGTGTCCCGCACCTGCCCGGCAGGCGCGCGGCGCGGGCGTGAACGGCCACCTCATCGCACCGCCGGAGGCCTCGGCCGCTGTCGCGGGCCCCACCCGTCCCTTCGGGCGCCCGCCCCGCCCACCGGAGCCCACGGCGGCTCGCTCTCCGCCAAGGAGGAACCGTATGACCACGATTGCTTCCCCGAACGCGACCGCCACGAACGGCGACCAGCCCTCCTCCACCCCACCCGTCCTGCGTGAGGCACGCATACCGCAGGACGGCATGTACGAAGGGCACCGCGTCCTGGAACGGCTGCCGGCCGATGCGACGGCGAGCCCGTACACCCTCTTCGGCGTCGTCCCCCAGGGCCGCACGATCGGCGCGGAGATCCACGGCCTCGACCTCTCCCGGCCGTTGGAGCCGGTCCTGCGCGAAGAGCTGAACCGTGCTCTGCTGGAGTGGAAGGTGCTCTTCTTCCGGGGGCAGAACCTCACCTCGGCCGCCCAGCGCGACTTCGCCCGCCACTGGGGCGAGTTGGAGGTGAACCCGTTGCTGGCCAGGGGAGACAGCGAGGACGTCGTCCGCTTCGACAAGTCGGCCGGGGCGCCGAAGACGTTCGAGAACGTATGGCACACGGACGTCACCTTCCGCGAGCGTCCGGCTCTCGGCGCCGTCCTGCAACTGCGCGAAGTGCCACCGCTGGGAGGCGACACCATGTGGGCGGACATGGCTGCCGCGTACGACAACCTGCCCCAGGAGGTGAAGGACCGCATCGACGGGGCGAGCGCCGTCCACGACTTCGTCCCCGGTTTCGCACGCTTCCACCGGCCCGAGGAACTCGCCCCCCACCAGGAGGCGTTCCCGCCGGTCGAGCATCCGGTCGTACGCACGCACCCTGAGTCGGGGCGGCGGATGCTGTTCGTCAACACCTCGTTCACGACCCGGATCGTCGGTATCGACCGGGCGGAGAGCGACCGCCTGCTGCGCTTCCTTTTCCAGCAGGCGCACGTACCCGAGTACCAGGTGCGATTCCGCTGGCAGCAGGGCGACATCGCCTTCTGGGACAACCGGGCGACCCAGCACTACGCCGTGAACGACTACGGCCCGCACCCGCGGGTCGCCGAGCGCGTCGCCATCGCGGGGGACCGCCCCTTCTGAGCGACCGGCGGGCGGAGACCGGCGGCCGCCGGACGGCGGGCGCGTCTCCGCGCCCGCCGGGTCGTCACCGTACGTCCCGGTCAGGGGGAGAGCGGCGCCATCTCGTCGACCACGCCCGGGTTCTCGGCGATCCACTTCTCCACGGCCGCTTCCTCATGGCCGGTGCCCTCGTCCTGGATGGCCGCCTCCAGGTCCCCGAGCCGCTCCTCCGACATGTGCCAGTCCTTGAGCCAGCCGTGGAACTCGGGGAACTTCCCCGGGAACGACTTGTGGCCGAGCGAGCGGATCTCGTTCACGTCGCCCCACAACTTCTTGGGGTCCTTGAGCTTGGTCAACTCGTACTTGCTGTACGCCCAGTGCGGCGACCACAGGACGACCGCCACCGGTTCGCGCTTGCGCAGCGAACGCTGCAGCTCCAGGATCATGCTGGGGGAGCTGCCGTCGGTGACCTTGTACTCCTTGTCGAGCCCGTAGCCGGGCAGCACCTCGTTCTTGAGCAGGTTCATCTGGCCGGTTCCGGGCTCGATGCCGATGATCCTGCCGCCGAACTCCTCCGACCTGCCCTTGAGGTCCGCCATCGAGTCGATGCCCTTGACATAGCTGGGCACCGACACCTCCAGCGTGGTCTCGTCGTACCACGGGCCGATGTCGACCAGGTCGTCCTTGTACTTGTCCCAGTACTGCTTCTGAGCGTTGGGGAGCCAGGCGTCGAACTCCACATCGACCTGTCCGCCGGCCATCGCGGTGAACATCGACCCGACGTCGTACTGGTGGATGCTGGGCTCGTATCCGCGCCGCTCCAGAACGTTCTTCCACAGGTAGGTGACGGCCACGTCCTCGTCCCACGGGAAGTAGCCGATGCTGGGAGCCGCGCCTGCCTCCTTCCCCAGGTTCTTCTCGTCCACGTCCCGGCCGTCGTCGTCCGGACCGGAGACGAACTGCAGGCCACCGGCGAGCAGCGCGAGGACCAGCACACCTATACCCGCGAACGCCGTGTTGGGCCTCCACCGCAGGACCTTCCCCGCCCGGAGAGAGGCCGCCCTGGCCAGTGCGCGGCGGCCGAGAGGTGAGATGCGCTGGTTCAGCGCACCGGTCATGCGGTCGAGATACATGGCGAGGATGACCACCGCGAGACCCGCCTCGAAGCCGAGGCCGATGTCCACCGAGCTGATGGCCTGGAAGACGACGGTACCCAGACCGTCGGCACCGACCATGCCCGCGATGACGACCATGGACAGGGAGAGCATGATGATCTGGTTGATGCCGGCCATGATGGTCGGCAGGGCCAGCGGCAGCTGGACGCGCAGCAGAATGGCACGCGGAGGGGCTCCGAACGCTTCCGCGGCCTCCACCAGCTCCTCGTCCACCTGCCGGACGCCGAGCTCCGTCATCCGGATGCCCGGCGGCATCGCGAAGATGATGGTGGCGACGATGCCGGGCACCACGCCCACCCCGAAGAAGGTGATGCCGGGGACCAGGTAGACGAAGGCCGGCATCGTCTGCATGAAGTCGAGCACCGGCCGGAGGGCCGAACTCACCGACTTGTTCCGGGCCGCCCAGATGCCGAGAGGGACGGCGATCACCATGGTGATCGCCGCCGCCACGACGAGAAGCGACAGCGTCTGCATCGCCTTTTCCCACAACTCGATCGAGTTGATCAGGAAGAAGCCCGCGGACGCGAGGAGGGCCGGCACCACGCCCCGCAGCCACCAGGCGATCAGCGCGAGCATCGCCCCCATCACCAGCGCGTCGGGGCCCGACATGACGAAGTACACGCCGTTGTACAAGCCTTGGCCGACGGAGTGCAGGGAGTCGAAGAGCCAGGGCAGCCGGGCTTCCAGGAACTCGACGGTGCTGTTGACGCCGCCGCCTATCTCGAGCCTGATCACGGCTGTCCGCCTTCGTCGCGCCGGTCAGCTCCGGCAGGGCCGGGCCCGTGTACGGTCCGCCCGGCTCCTCCACCGAATGCCCCGTACCTGCCCGGGGGCTCTGTTGTCAGCGTGGTCACGTGTGCCTTTCGCGTCGGCCTGGGCCCCGGCGAAAGAGACATGGCGCCGCCCAGCCCCTCGGCGGTGTGGGACGTTCGGATGCGCGCGGCGCGTGGCCGTGACGGCGCCTCGGCCGGGCGGTCATGTGTCCTGGCAGCCGGGTCCTGGCATGCTGCCGTGCCGTCCGCGCCGGCTGCCTGAAGGGCGTCCGCGCCCGGACAGGGTGATTCGGGCAGCGGCTACCCCATGATCAGGAAGACAAACCGATCGGCGAAGCTTTCGTCGGCAGCCGGGACCCGTCCCACACGCATCCAGGGATCTACGGCGCCTTGCTCGCAGGAGCGGACATGAAAAAGACCCCCTGTTCAGCGTCTCCACTGATCAGAAGGTCTTCCGGAAAGTGCCCCCGGCAGGATTCGAACCTGCGCACCCGGCTCCGGAGGCCGATGCTCTATCCCCTGAGCTACGGGGGCGATGTCGCTGCGCTTGGCGGCGACGAGTGAAACCCTACCAGCTCCGGCGGGGTGTCCGGGAACGGGTTGTTCACGCGTCGGCGCCACCCGCGCAAGGCGGGCGCCCCGGCCCCCCGCGAGGGCGGAAGTGGGCAAAACCCGGACGCAGCTCCTCCGCCCGACCTACCCTCGAAGGGTGTCAGGGGCGTACGGCCGCGTGCTTGTTGTGGACGACAACAAGGTCATCCGGCAGCTGATCAGGGTCAATCTCGAGCTGGAGGGCTTCGAGGTCGTGACCGCGGCCGATGGCGCCGAGTGCCTGGACCTGGTGCACGAGGTCTGCCCGGACGTGATCACCCTGGACGTGGTGATGCCCCGGCTCGACGGAATCCAGACCGCGGCCCGGCTGCGCGCCGACCCGCGGACCGGGCACCTGCCCCTCGCCGTCATCAGCGCCTGCACGCCCTACGAGGTGGACTCGGGGGTGGCCGCCGGGGTCGACGCGTTCCTGGCGAAGCCCTTCGAGCCGAGCGAGCTGGTGCGCATGGTGCGACGGCTCGTGAGCCGGCAGGAACCTGCGCCGTTCGACGGCAGGCGGGGCGCCGGGACGGCCGGGAGCGCGGCCGGCTGAGGGTGTGCCCCGCAAGGTGGCTGCCCGTATGGCGAAACCGGTTGGCGGAGTGCCCCCCTTCCTCCCATACGCTTGTCCCGTGACCCCCGCAGATCTCTCCCGGACCGTGCTGCACGCTGTGCGCCGCGCGGTCGACGAGGACGCCCTGCGCGCGCCGGTGCCCGCGCGTGTGCGGGTGGAGCGGACACGGCCCGGCGGCAGCGGCGACTACGCCTGTGCCGTCGCCCTCCAGCTGGCCGGACCCGCCGCGCTCCCGGCGCGGGAGGTCGCCGCGCTGCTGCGGGACCGGGTCGCCGGCGCCCCCGGGATCGGACGGGTGGATATCACCGGGCCCGGCTTCCTGAACTTCACGCTCGACGCCGCCACCGGCGCCGAGGCCCGCGCCGCCCGCGTCGTCGAGGTCCGCGAGCTGGGCCGCCGGTACGGGCGGGTCACCACGCAGGCCGGCCGCCTCCACCGGCTCCACCACCCCCGCGAGGTCAGGGCCGCCGTCGTAGCCCGGAGCGTGGCTCGCCTCCTGCGCACCCAGGGAGGTCAGGTGATCGTCGGCTGCACCGGTGAGCCCGACCCCCGCTGGGAGGAACTGGGAGTCACGGCCGGCCCGCGGTACGGGGCCGAGGAGAGCACCGAGATCCGCCCCGTCCCCGCCTCCGCCACCGCCGGGGCGCTGCTGGACCGGCTCGGACGCGAGGCCGCGCTCTGGGGGCTCCAGCGGCCCGCCGCCCACGACCACGCACCCCTGGGTGACGATCTCCTCGTCCAGGGGGAGGCCAATCCGCTGTTCCTGGTGCGTTACGCCCACGCCCGCTCCCGCGCGCTCACCCGCGAGGCGGAGCGGCTCGGTTTCACCGCCGGGTACGAGGACGACGTCGACGCGCCCGCGCTGCACGCCGCGCTCGCCGACCACCCCGGCGTGCTCGCCTCGGCCGCGCGCCACCAGGCGCCGGACCGGGTCGCCCGGCACCTCGAAACGGTGGCGCACGCCTTCTTCGACTTCCACGACGCCTGCCCGACGCTCCCCGTCGGCGACGAGAAACCCTCGGCCGCCCACCGCTCCCGGCTGGCCCTTGCCGAAGCCGCCGGGACGGTGCTCGCAGGCGGCCTGTTCGTGCTCGGCATCAGTGCGCCCCGACACCTCTGAAGAGACCTGAGAGAGCAGAGCAGAACGATGAGCCGATCCGCACACCCCGCCGGGCCCCGTCACGCCGACGTCCTCCCCGAAGGCCACTACACCGCCCCGGCCACCGACCTCAACGAGCTGGACCCGAAGGTCTGGTCCCGCACCGTCACCCGTGACGCGGACGGTGCGCTCACCGTCGGCGGGATCGAGGTCGCCCGGCTCGCCGAGGAGTTCGGCACGCCCGCGTACTTCCTGGACGAGTCCGACTTCCGGGCGCGCTGCCGCGCCTGGGCCGACGCCTTCGGGGCGGACGCCGACGTCTTCTACGCCGGCAAGGCCTTCCTCTCGCGCGCCGTGGTGCGGTGGCTCCAGGAGGAAGGGCTGAACCTCGACGTGTGCTCCGGCGGCGAGCTGGCCACCGCGCTGGACGCCGGGATGCCCGCCGAGCGCATCGCCTTCCACGGCAACAACAAGACCGTCACCGAGATCGAGCGGGCCGTCGAGGCGGGCGTCGGACGGATCGTGCTCGACTCCTTCCAGGAGATCGTCCGCGTCTCGCACATCGCCCAGCGGCTCGGCGTCCGCCAGCGCGTCCAGATCCGCGTCACGGTCGGCGTCGAGGCCCACACCCACGAGTTCATCGCCACCGCGCACGAGGACCAGAAGTTCGGCATCGCGCTGGCCGGCGGACAGGCGGCCGAGGCGGTCCGCAGGGCGCTCACCCTGGACGGCCTGGAGCTCATCGGCATCCACTCGCACATCGGTTCGCAGATCTTCGACATGGCAGGCTTCGAGGTCTCCGCGCGGCGCGTCGTGCAGCTGCTCGCCGAGATCCGCGACGAGCACGGTGTCGAGCTCCCCGAGATCGACCTCGGCGGCGGCCTCGGGATCGCGTACACCTCCGAGGACGATCCCCGTGAGCCGCACGAGATCGCCAAGTCGCTCAGCGACATCGTGACCCGGGAGTGCGAGTCCGCGGGTCTGCGGACCCCGCGCATCTCCGTCGAGCCGGGCCGCGCGATCGTCGGCCCCACCGCGTTCACCCTGTACGAGGTCGGCACCATCAAGCCCCTGGAAGGCCTGCGGACGTACGTGAGCGTCGACGGCGGGATGTCGGACAACATCCGCACCGCGCTGTACGACGCCGAGTACAGCGTCGCGCTGGTGTCCCGCAGCTCCGAGGCCGAACCCATGCTCGTACGCGTCGTCGGCAAGCACTGCGAGAGTGGTGACATCGTGGTCAAGGACGCCTTCCTGCCGTCCGACCTGGCCCCGGGTGACCTCATCGCGGTGCCGGCCACCGGGGCGTACTGCCGCTCCATGGCGAGCAACTACAACCACGCCCTGCGCCCGCCCGTCGTCGCCGTGCGCGACGGACAGGCCAGGGTCGTCGTCCGGCGCGAGACGGAGGAAGATCTTCTGCGTCTCGATGTCGGCTGATGAAATTCACATCTCAAAATCCGGACGGGTGGCAGAATCCCCCGTCCGGTGAGTGAGACTGGTCAACACATCTGAAGTATGAGAAACGAGGTCGGATGATGCGTACGCGTCCGCTGAAGGTGGCGCTGCTGGGCTGTGGAGTGGTCGGCTCAGAGGTGGCGCGCATCATGACGACGCACGCCGACGACCTCGCCGCGCGCATCGGCGCGCCGGTCGAGCTCGCCGGCGTCGCCGTCCGCCGGCCCTCCAAGGTGCGGGAGGGCATCGACCCCGCGCTGATCACCACCGATGCGACCGCCCTGGTCAAACGGGGCGACATCGACGTCGTCATCGAGGTCATCGGGGGCATCGAGCCCGCCCGTACGCTCATCACGACCGCCTTCGAGCACGGCGCGGGCGTCGTCTCCGCCAACAAGGCGCTGCTCGCCGAGGACGGCTCGGCGCTCCACGCGGCCGCCGAGAAGAACGGCCGGGACCTCTACTACGAGGCGGCCGTGGCCGGCGCCATCCCGCTCGTACGGCCGCTGCGGGAGTCCCTCGCGGGGGACAAGGTCAACCGGGTGCTCGGCATCGTCAACGGCACGACCAACTTCATCCTCGACCGGATGGACACGAGCGGCGCCGGTTACTCCGAGGCGCTCGACGAGGCCACCGCACTCGGGTACGCCGAGGCCGACCCGACCGCCGACGTGGAGGGCTTCGACGCCGCCGCGAAGGCCGCGATCCTCGCAGGGATCGCCTTCCACACCCGGGTGCGGATCGGCGAGGTGCACCGCGAGGGCATCACCGAGGTGACCGCCGCCGACATCGCCTCCGCCCGGCGCATGGGCTGCACCGTCAAGCTCCTCGCCATCTGCGAGCGCGCCGCCGACGGCAATTCCGTCACCGCCCGCGTGCACCCCGCGATGATCCCGCTCAGCCACCCGCTGGCCTCCGTCCGCGAGGCGTACAACGCGGTCTTCGTCGAGGCCGAGGCGGCCGGACAGCTGATGTTCTACGGCCCCGGCGCCGGCGGCGCCCCGACCGCGTCCGCGGTCCTGGGCGACCTCGTCGCCGTCTGCCGCAACATCATCGGGGAGACCACCGGTCCCGGTGAGTCCGCGTACACGCGTCTGCCGGTCAGCCCCATGGGCGACGTCGTCACGCGTTACCACATCAGTCTCGACGTGGCCGACAAGCCTGGCGTACTCGCCCAGGTCGCGACGGTCTTCGCCGAACAGGGCGTATCCATCGATACGGTCCGCCAGCAGAGCCGGCCGGACAGTCAGGAAACCGGCGGCGAGGCCTCCCTCGTCGTCGTCACCCACCGCGCGCCCGACGCCGCCCTCTCCGGGACCGTCGAAGCGCTGCGCAAGCTGGACACCGTGCGCGGTGTCGCCAGCATCATGCGTGTTGAAGGGGAGTAAGGACCCATGACCAGCAAGGGCACCCACCAGTGGCGCGGCATCATCGAGGAGTACCGGGACCGGCTCCCGGTCACGAGCTCGACGCCGGTCGTCACGCTCCGTGAGGGCGGTACGCCCCTCGTTCCGGCGCAGGTCCTCTCCGAGCGCACGGGCTGCGAGGTGCACCTCAAGGTCGAGGGCGCCAACCCCACCGGGTCGTTCAAGGACCGCGGTATGACCATGGCGATCACCCGGGCCAAGGAGGAGGGCGCGCAGGCCGTCATCTGCGCCTCCACCGGCAACACCTCCGCCTCCGCCGCCGCCTACGCGGTGCGCGCGGGCATGGTCTGCGCCGTCCTCGTGCCGCAGGGCAAGATCGCGCTCGGCAAGATGGGGCAGGCGCTCGTCCACGGAGCGAAGATCCTCCAGGTCGACGGCAACTTCGACGACTGTCTGACCCTGGCCCGCAGCCTCTCCGACAACTACCCGGTGGCACTGGTCAATTCGGTCAACCCGGTCCGGATCGAGGGCCAGAAGACCGCCGCGTTCGAGATCGTCGACGCGCTCGGCGACGCTCCCGACATCCACGTCCTGCCGGTGGGCAACGCGGGCAACATCACGGCCTACTGGAAGGGCTACAAGGAGTACGCGGGGGACGCCGTCTCCACGCGCACCCCGCGCATGTGGGGCTTCCAGGCGTCCGGTTCCGCGCCGATCGTGCGCGGCGAGATCGTCAAGGACCCGGCGACCATCGCCACCGCGATCCGCATCGGCAACCCGGCGTCCTGGCAGTTCGCGCTGGACGCGCGGGACGAGTCGGGCGGCTTCATCGACGAGGTGACCGACCGTCAGATCCTGTCGGCCTACCGCCTGCTGGCCTCCCAGGAGGGTGTCTTCGTCGAGCCCGCCTCGGCGGCGTCCGTGGCCGGTCTGCTCAAGGCCGCCGAGGAGGGCAAGGTCGACCCCGGCCAGAAGATCGTCTGCACCGTCACCGGCAACGGCCTCAAGGACCCCGACTGGGCCGTCGCGGGCGCTCCGCAGCCCGTCACCGTCCCGGTCGACGCCGTGGCCGCGGCCGAGAAGCTGGGCCTCGCGTAACCGGCCCTCGCCGCAGCTCAACCGCCCTCCCAGGGGGGCCGAGAGCGCATAGGAGGTGTGCGACACGCATCGTGCGCCTCCTGTGCGCCCTATGTCGCCGCAGAACCTTCCTTCGATAAGCTGTCCCCGCCCCGCCGCAGCCGCCGCGGTGCAGCAGCCGTCGTGACTGCCGGGCCCCCCGTCACCCCGCGCAACGGCACCCCACGCACGTCGAAGTACCCTGCTCAACATCCCCGCCGCCGTACAGGAAGAGTCGTCCAACCGATGGCCGGTCCCGCGTTCCGAGCCGCCGCCGTCCGGGTGCGCGTCCCCGCAACCAGCGCCAATCTGGGCCCGGGTTTCGACGCCCTCGGCCTCTCGCTGGGGCTCTACGACGACGTCGTCGTCCGGGTCGCCGATTCCGGGCTGCACATCGACATCGCGGGCGAGGGCGCCGAGACGCTCCCCCGTGACGAGAGCCACCTGCTCGTACGCTCCCTGCGGACGGCCTTCGACCTGCTCGGCGGACAGCCCCGCGGCCTGGAGATCGTCTGCGCCAACCGCATCCCGCACGGCCGCGGACTCGGTTCCTCGTCCGCCGCCATCTGCGCCGGGATCGTCGCCGCCCGCGCCGTGACGACGGGCGGCGAAGCCCGTCTCGACGACGCCGCGCTGCTGGAGCTGGCCACCGAGATCGAGGGGCACCCCGACAACGTCGCGGCCTGTCTCCTCGGCGGCTTCACGCTCGCCTGGATGGACGGCGGAGCCGCCAGGGCGATCCGGATGGACCCCTCCGCCGCCGTCGTACCGGTGGTCTTCGTGCCGGCCACTCCGGTGCTCACCGAGACCGCCCGTGGTCTGCTGCCGCGCACCGTCCCCCATGTGGACGCCGCGGCCAACGCCGGTCGCGCGGCCCTGCTCGTCGAGGCCCTGACCAGGCGCCCCGAACTGCTCCTCGCGGCGACGGAGGACCGGATCCACCAGGAGTACCGGGGCCCCGCGATGCCGCAGACCGTCGACCTGGTGAACCGGCTGCGTGCCGACGGCGTCCCCGCCGTCATCTCCGGCGCGGGACCCACGGTGCTCGCGCTGGCGGACGAGGGTTCCGCCGACAAGGTCGCCCGGCTGGCGGGCGAGGGATGGGCCGCGAACCGGCTCGCTCTCGACGCCACGGGTGCGAGCGTCCTGCCGCTCGCCGCGTAACCGCATGTGATTGCCGGTGCATGAGAGGGGGAATGTTTGTTGGAGCCGGTAGTGTTAACCTCAAGTCAGCAATCGACGTCTTCGTGGCGCGTTGCTTCGTGTCCCCCTCCGGGACCACCACTCTTCCGGGAGCCTCCCCGACTGCCTGAGCAGCCCGCCTGAGCTTTCGAGCACGCTCCGGAACCGGCACGACACCCTCTTGCTCGTCCAGGAGTGGGCCGAGCAGGGGGATCTCGCGCCGGAACCCCGCACATTCATCTCTCCGCCGTACCCGGCGGACCACCGCCCCGGCAAGGTCCGCGATCGACACGATCAACAGACCGCAGTCGGACAGCACAACCGGTCGCCGAGCCAGAAGGCCGACGTCCGCTCCAGGGAAGGACCCTTCGTGAGCGACACCACCGATCTGATGGGCGTGACTGCCGACAAGAGCGTCGACAGCTCCGTGCCCGCCGAAGGTGCTGCCACTGGCACCACCGCACGGCGCCGCCGCTCCGGCACCGGCCTCGAGGGCATGGTCCTGGCCGAGCTGCAGCAGGTCGCGTCCGGCCTCGGCATCAGGGGAACTGCGCGGATGCGTAAGAGCCAGCTGATCGAGGTCATCAAGGAGGCGCAGGCCGGAGGATCCTCCGCGCCCGCCCCCAAGGCCGCCGCGTCCGCCGGTACGGACGCCGGGAGCAAGCCGAAGCGGCGTGCCACGTCCAAGACCCGCACCGGTGACGAGAACGCTGCCGCCCCGGCCGCCGACAAGGCCGACGCCCAGCAGCAGATCGACATCCCGGGCCAGCCGGCCAACGACGAACCGCCGGCCGGCGAGCGCCGCCGTCGCCGGGCGACCGCGCAGGCGGGCAGCCCCGACACCAAGACCGAGTCCAAGGCGGAGCCGAGGGCCGAGTCCAAGGCCCAGGCCGAGCCGAAGGCCGAGAGCCGCCAGGACCGCGGCGACGAGCGCGCCGAGGCGAAGGGCGAGGCCAAGGCCGAGTCCGCCGCCGACACGGCCGAGGGCCGTCGCGGCGACCGCCAGGACGGCCGGCGTGACCGCGGCGACCGCCAGGACCGCGGTGACCGCCGCGACCGCCAGCGCGACCGCCGGGGCAAGGGCGACGACCAGGGCCAGCAGGGCGGCGGACGCCGTCAGGGCCAGCAGGGCGGCGGCCAGAACCAGGGCCAGCAGCAGCAGGGCGGCGGCGGCCAGCAGGACGACGGTTACGACGACGAGGGCGGCCGGCGCGGCCGCCGGGGCCGCTACCGCGACCGCCGTGGCCGTCGTGGCCGCGACGACTTCGCGACCGACGTGCAGGTCGCCGACGACGACGTCCTGATCCCCGTCGCGGGCATCCTCGACATCCTCGACAACTACGCGTTCATCCGGACCTCCGGCTACCTGCCGGGACCGAACGACGTGTACGTCTCACTCGCCCAGGTCCGCAAGAACGGCCTGCGCAAGGGTGACCACGTCACCGGTGCGGTGCGCCAGCCCAAGGACGGCGAGCGCCGCGAGAAGTTCAACGCGCTGGTCCGTCTGGACTCCGTCAACGGCATGGCGCCCGAGAGCGGCCGCGGCCGTCCGGAGTTCCAGAAGCTGACCCCGCTGTACCCGCAGGACCGGCTCCGCCTGGAGACCGACTCCAACGTCCTGACCACCCGGATCATCGACCTGGTCGCCCCGATCGGCAAGGGCCAGCGAGGCCTGATCGTGGCCCCGCCGAAGACCGGTAAGACCATGATCCTCCAGGCCATCGCCAACGCGATCACGGTCAACAGCCCCGAGTGCCACCTGATGGTCGTCCTGGTCGACGAGCGTCCGGAAGAGGTCACCGACATGCAGCGGTCGGTGAAGGGCGAGGTCATCTCCTCGACCTTCGACCGCCCCGCCGAGGACCACACCACGGTCGCCGAGCTCGCCATCGAGCGTGCGAAGCGCCTCGTGGAGCTCGGCCACGACGTGGTGGTCCTGCTGGACTCGATCACCCGTCTGGGCCGTGCGTACAACCTGGCGGCACCGGCCTCCGGCCGCATCCTCTCCGGTGGTGTCGACTCGACCGCGCTCTACCCGCCGAAGCGCTTCTTCGGTGCCGCGCGCAACATCGAGGACGGCGGCTCGCTGACCATCCTGGCCACCGCGCTCGTCGAGACCGGCTCGCGCATGGACGAGGTGATCTTCGAGGAGTTCAAGGGCACCGGCAACATGGAGCTCAAGCTCGACCGGAAGCTTTCGGACAAGCGCATCTTCCCGGCGGTGGACGTCGACGCGTCCAGCACCCGTAAGGAAGAGATCCTGCTCGGCACCGATGAGCTGGCCGTCGTCTGGAAGCTGCGCCGGGTGCTTCACGCGCTCGACCAGCAGCAGGCGATCGAGCTTCTGCTGGACCGCATGAAGAAGACGCAGTCCAACGCGGAGTTCCTGCTCCAGATCCAGAAGACGACACCGGGCAACGGCAACAGCAACGACTGACGTCGCCGCGCCGCAGCTCCGCAACAGATGCCCCGTCACCTCGTGACGGGGCATCTGTTGCGTTTCCGCACCCGCCGGTTGACGGATTCCGCCGTGCGGGCCGAGGGGGGAGCGCGGCCCCCGCCGCGCTCGGCGTCCACCGCCACGCGAGCGGGCGCGTGCCACCCCGCACCGCGTCGGCGGCCGTCATGGCGACGGGACGCCAGGGTGCGATCTTCGCCACATGCGCCGGGTTCGTCACCGGCTGGAGCGGCCGTGCCCCGTTCGGCCGAAATCCCAGGTGAGCGCCGGGTTCCAGGTCCGCGCACCCGCTTCCTCCGAGGCCCCCGTCGCCCGACGGGGGCCTCAGCTCGCTGTGCGAGGCTGCTGGCTGCTCCGTCGTCCCACCGAGCGACGCCGGACCACGCCCGTGCACCACGGCAGGGGGTAAGAGCGAGCAGCGAAAGAGGGACCCGCATGAGCGAGCAGAGCAGGAGCGCCGGCCGAATACGCGGCACCGGCAGCCGCCGGAGGAAGCCGTCCCCGGGCCGCCGGGTGAAGAGGGTCGCGCTGTGGGGCGTCGCCGCCCTGGTGGTCGTCGGAGGATCCGGACTCGGTTACGCCTACTACACGCTCAACGGGAATCTGAAGGGCGTCGACATCGACGCCGCCCTGGGGGCCGAGCGTCCCGACGACGTGGACAACGGGTCGCAGGACATCCTGGTGCTGGGATCGGACTCCCGCTCGGGCGCCAATGCCGAATACGGCGCCGACGAGGGCTCCGCGCGCGCGGACACCGCGATGATCGTCCACGTCAACGAGGGGCACACCTCCGCGAGCGTGGTCTCGGTCCCGCGGGACACCATCGTCGACCGTCCCGCCTGCACGAGCGACACGACCGGGGAACAGGTCGGCGCGGAGCACGGGACGATGTTCAACTCCGCCTACCAGGTCGGCGGACCCGCCTGCGCGGTGAAGACCGTCGAGTCGATGTCGGGCATCCGTATGGACCACTACGTCGAGGTCGACTTCACCGGGTTCAAGAAGCTCGTCGACGAGCTGGGCGGCGTCGACATCACCACCTCGCAGGCGATCGACGACCCCGACAGCCACCTCTCGCTGAAGCCCGGCCGCCACACCCTGAGCGGCGAGCAGTCGCTCGGCCTCGTCCGTACGCGCCACAGCGTCGGTGACGGCAGCGACCTGGGCCGCATCCAGCTCCAGCAGGCCTTCGTCAAGGCGCTGATGGACCAGGCGAAGAGCGTCGGGGTGTTCTCGAACCCGAAGACGCTCTTCGGGCTCGCCGACACCGCGACCAAGGCCGTCACCACCGACTCCCAGCTCGCCTCCGTCAAGAAGCTCACCGGCTTCGCGAACGGGCTCAAGGGCCTCGGCTCGAAGAACATCGACATGGTCACCCTGCCCGTGGAGTACGACCCCGAGGACCCGAACCGGGTGCTGCCCCAGGAGAAGGCCGACCGGCAGGTGTGGGCGGCCCTCAAGCAGGACGAGCCGATCCCCGCGTCCGCCACGGCGACGTCCGCCGGCGACAAGGGCGGGGCCGGGAAAGTCGTACGGTAACGGCACCTTCCGTCACCATCCGGTCGCGGAATGTTCCCCGTACGCACGGGAATACACACGGCCGTACCCTCGTTTTGGGAGATACGGCCGGTCCTGGCAGACTGGTACGTCGGCCCCGGTTCACGGACGCGCAATCCGCGCGAACGACCCGGAGCCCTCCCGAATCTAGGAGACACCTTGAAGCGCGACATTCACCCCGAGTACGTCGAGACGCAGGTCAGCTGCACCTGCGGTGCGTCGTTCACCACCCGGAGCACCCTTGAGGGCGGCGCGATCCGTGCCGACGTCTGCTCCGAGTGCCACCCGTTCTACACGGGCAAGCAGAAGATCCTCGACACCGGCGGCCGCGTGGCCCGCTTCGAGGCCCGCTTCGGCAAGGCTGCCGGCTCCGCCAGCAAGTAGCGAGCCACTGCGCCGGTTCCCGACGCCCTCCACCAGGGCGCCGGGACCGGCGTTTTTTCCGGCTGTGCGGCCGGGCGTGCCTCCCGGGCGCGCTCCCCGGCGGCACACCGTCCAGCAGGCAGCAGACGTATGACGCAGAAACCAGGAGCCCGAAGATGTTCGAGGCGGTCGAGGAACTGATCGGCGAGCACGCCGATCTCGAGAAGAAGCTCGCCGACCCGTCGGTCCACGCCGACCAGGCCAACGCGCGCAAGCTCAGCAAGCGCTACGCGGAGCTGACCCCGATCGTCTCCACGTACCGGTCCTGGAAGCAGACCGGCGACGACATCGAGACCGCCCGCGAATTCGCCGCCGACGACCCCGACTTCGCCGCCGAGGTCAAGGTCCTGGAGAAGCAGCGCGAGGAGATCACCGAGAAGCTCCGCCTCCTCCTGGTCCCGCGCGACCCCAGCGACGACAAGGACGTGCTCCTGGAGATCAAGGCGGGCGCGGGCGGCGACGAGTCCGCCCTCTTCGCCGGCGATCTGCTGCGCATGTACCTGCGCTACGCCGAGCGCATCGGCTGGAAGACCGAGATCATCGACTCCACCGAGTCCGAACTCGGCGGCTACAAGGACGTCCAGGTCGCCGTGAAGACCAAGGGCGGCAACGGCGCCACCGAGCCCGGCCAGGGCGTCTGGGCCCGGATGAAGTACGAGGGCGGCGTGCACCGCGTGCAGCGCGTGCCCTCGACCGAGTCCCAGGGCCGCATCCACACCTCCGCCGCCGGCGTGCTCGTCACGCCCGAGGCGGAGGAGGTCGACGTCGAGATCCACGCCAACGACCTCCGCATCGACGTCTACCGCTCCTCGGGCCCCGGCGGCCAGTCCGTCAACACCACGGACTCCGCCGTCCGCATCACGCACCTGCCCACCGGTGTCGTCGCCTCCTGCCAGAACGAGAAGAGCCAGCTCCAGAACAAGGAGCAGGCCATGCGCATCCTGCGGTCCCGGCTGCTGGCCGCCGCCCAGGAGGCCGCCGAGCAGGAAGCCTCCGACGTACGCCGCAGCCAGGTGCGCACCGTGGACCGCTCGGAGAAGATCCGGACGTACAACTTCCCGGAAAACCGGATCTCGGACCACCGCGTCGGCTTCAAGGCGTACAACTTGGACCAGGTGCTCGACGGCGACCTCGACGCGGTCGTCCAGGCGTGCGTCGACGCCGACTCCGCCGCCAAGCTCGCCGCCGCGTAGGCAGTGAGCACCACCGCCCCGCCCCGCTCGTGAACCCGTACGGAGAACCGCGATGAACCTGCTGCTCGCCGAGGTGGCCCAGGCCACCCAGCGGCTGGCCGACGCCGGTGTCCCCTCACCGCGATTCGACGCCGAGGAACTCGCCGCGTTCGTGCACGGCGTCAAGCGGGGCGAGCTGCACCATGTGCCGGACGCCGACTTCGACGCCCGCTACTGGGAGACGATCGCCCGCCGCGAGGCCCGCGAGCCCCTCCAGCACATCACCGGCCGCGCCTTCTTCCGCTACCTGGAACTCCAGGTCGGCCCCGGAGTCTTCGTCCCGCGCCCGGAGACCGAGTCGGTGGTCGGCTGGGCGATAGACGCGGTCCGCGCGATGGACGTCGTCGAACCGCTGATCGTCGACCTCTGCACCGGATCGGGCGCGATCGCGCTCGCCATGGCGCAGGAGGTGCCGCGCTCGCGGGTGCACGGTGTGGAGCTGTCCGAGGACGCCCTGAGGTGGACCCGGAAGAACGCCGAGGGGTCCAGGGTCACCGTCCACCGGGGAGACGCCCTGAGCGCCCTTCCCGAGCTCGACGGACAGGTCGACCTGGTCATCTCCAACCCTCCGTACATCCCGCTCACCGAGTGGGAGTACGTGGCACCGGAGGCCCGCGACCACGACCCGCAGATGGCGCTGTTCTCCGGCGAGGACGGCCTCGACACCATCCGCGGCATCGAGCGCACCGCGCACCGGCTGCTCCGCCCCGGCGGGCTCGTCGTCATCGAGCACGCCGACACCCAGGGCGGCCAGGTGCCGTGGATCTTCACCGAGGAGCGGGGCTGGGCCGACGCGGCCGACCACCCCGACCTGAACAACCGGCCCCGGTTCGCCACGGCCCGCAAGGCCATGCCGTGACCACCGGGACACCGGCACCGCACGAACCCCAACCGACAGACCCGTACATGTCCGAGGAGGCCGGCTGATGGCACGGCGATACGACTGCAACGACGCGACCGACCGTACGACCGGCCTGCGTGAGGCCGCGTCCGCCGTCCGCCGCGGCGAACTGGTCGTGCTGCCCACCGACACCGTGTACGGGATCGGTGCGGACGCCTTCAGCTCGGAGGGCGTCGCCGACCTGCTCGACGCCAAGGGCCGCGGCCGCAACATGCCGACCCCTGTCCTGATCGGCTCCCCGAACACCCTGCACGGCCTGGTCACCGACTTCTCCGAGCAGGCGTGGGAGCTCGTCGACGCGTTCTGGCCCGGCGCCCTCACCCTCGTCGCCAAGCACCAGCCGTCCCTCCAGTGGGACCTCGGCGACACCCGCGGCACCGTCGCCGTCCGGATGCCCCTGCACCCGGTCGCCATCGAGCTCCTCACGGAGGTCGGCCCGATGGCCGTCTCCAGCGCCAACCTCACCGGACACCCCTCGCCCGAGGACTGCGACGCAGCCCAGGGGATGCTCGGCGACAGCGTCTCCGTGTACCTCGACGGCGGCCCCACCCCCGGGATCGCCCCGTCCTCGATCGTCGACGTCACCGGCAAGATCCCCGTGCTGCTGCGGGCCGGCGCGCTCTCGGTCGAGGAACTCCGCAAGGTGGTACCCGACCTCGAGGTGGCCAATTGACCGCCCCTGAGGGGCGTGGCATAACGGGGCGGCACGACACCTTCCGCATCCTCCACGTCAGCACCGGCAACGTCTGCCGCTCGCCCATCACCGAGCGGCTGACCCGGCATGCCCTCGTGGACCGCCTCGGTGACCCGCTCAGCGGCGGCCTCATCGTGGAGAGCGCCGGCACCTGGGGGCACGAGGGCGCGCCCATGGAGGCCAACGCCGAGGTCGTCCTCGCCGACTTCGGCGCCGACGCCACCGGCTTCGTCGGCCGCGAGCTCCTCGACGAGCACGTGATCCGCGCCGACCTGGTGCTGACCGCCACCCGCGACCACCGCGCCCAGGTGATCTCCATGGGCCACTCGGCGGGCCTGCGGACCTTCACCCTCAAGGAGTTCACCCGGCTGGTGCGGGCCATAGACCCCGCGACGCTGCCGGACGCCCGTGAGGAGGGCGTCGTCGAGCGCGCCCGCGCGCTGGTGCGCGCCGCGGCGGCGCTGCGTGGCTGGCTGCTGGCACCCACGGCGGAGGCCGACGAGGTCTACGACCCGTACGGCGCCCCCATCACGTTCTTCCGTTCCATCGGTGACGAGATCAGCCAGGCCCTCGACCCCGTCATGACCGCCCTCACCGGGGTGCGCGCCCCGCACTGACCCACCGCCGGCCCGCGCGCCCCGCACGGGGTGCGCCGACCGGCGTAGAGGGGCGCCCGGCAGCGGGCAGGCGGCCCGGGGCGGGCCTACATTGGATCTGACGCCACGCACCCCCTCCTCCAGGCCCGGAGCCCCCGATGCCGGTCACCACTCCCGCCGCACGCGCGGCCGCGCCCTCGCCGGACACCGCCATGCCGCAGGACTTCGGCGCCCTGCTCCGCCAGGACCCGGAGATCGGCTCGGTCCTGCTGGCCGAGGCGGGGCGGCAGGCGAGCACCCTCCAGCTCATCGCCGCCGAGAACTTCACCTCGCCCGCGGTCCTCGCCGCCCTCGGCTCCCCGCTCGCCAACAAGTACGCCGAGGGCTACCCCGGGGCCCGTCACCACGGCGGCTGCGAGCAGGCCGACGCCGCGGAACGCGTCGCCGTCCGGCGGGCGACGGAGCTGTTCGGCGCCGAGCACGCCAACGTCCAGCCGCACTCCGGATCGTCGGCCGTCCTCGCCGCCTACGCCGCGCTGCTGCGCCCCGGCGACACGGTGCTGGCCATGGGCCTCCCGTACGGCGGCCATCTCACCCACGGCGCTCCGGGCAACTTCTCCGGACGCTGGTTCGAGTTCGCCGGTTACGGCGTCGACCCGGACTCGGGGCTCATCGACTACGCGCAGGTGCGGGCCCTCGCCCGGGCCCGGCGCCCCAAGGCGATCGTCTGCGGGTCGATCTCCTACCCCCGGCACCCCGACTACGAGCAGTTCCGGGACATCGCCGACGAGGTGGGCGCCTACCTGATCGCGGACGCCGCCCACCCGATGGGACTGATCGCCGGGGGAGCGGCGCCCAGCCCGGTGCCCTACGCGGACGTGGTGTGCGCGACGACGCACAAGGTGCTGCGCGGCCCGCGCGGCGGCATGATCCTGTGCGGCGTCGAGCTCTCGGAGCGGATCGACCGCGCGGTGTTCCCCTTCACCCAGGGCGGCGCCCAGATGCACACGGTCGCGGCGAAGGCCGTCGCCTTCGGAGAGGCGGCCACCCCGGCGTACGCGGTGTACGCCCACCGGGTCGTCGCCCACGCCCGCGTCCTGGCGGCCGCCCTGGAGTCCGAGGGCTTCGAGATCACCACGGGCGGCACGGACACCCACATCGTCGTCGCGGACCCCGGCCCGCTGGGCGTCGACGGCCGCACCGCCCGCGAGCGGCTCGTGGCCGCCGGGATGGTCCTGGACACCTGCGCCCTGCCGTACGGGGATGCACGCGGGATCCGGCTCGGCACCGCGGCCGTCACCACCCAGGGCATGGACGAGGACGACATGGCGCGGATCGCCGAGCTGTTCGGCGCGGCCGTGCGCGAGGAGAGCGACCCGGGGCTGCTGCGGGCCGAGGTCCGCGGGCTCGCCGAGCGCAATCCGCCGTATCCGGGGTAGGCGGTGTGAACCACGTATGTGCAACCGACAACCCGTGGCTCGGCGTCCTTGCCCGGGAGACTAGGGTGTGGGGCTGAGATGGCCGGCGAATTTTCTGGGGCAGCCCGTGCGTGATTACCTGCTGACGCTCTGTGTCACGGCAGCGGTTACCTATCTGCTGACCGGGCCGGTGCGGAAGTTCGCCATCGCGATCGGGGCGATGCCCGCGATCCGGGCGCGTGACGTACACCGGGAACCGACACCTCGGCTCGGTGGTATCGCCATGTTCGGCGGACTGTGCGCGGGGCTGATCGTCGCGGACCACCTGTTCAACCTGAACGGTGTCTTCGAACTCTCCAACGAACCCAGGGCGCTGCTCTCCGGAGCCGCCCTGATCTGGCTGATCGGCGTCCTGGACGACAAGTTCGAGCTCGACGCACTGATCAAGCTCGGCGGACAGATGATCGCCGCCGCGGTCATGGTCATCCAGGGTCTGACGATCCTGTGGCTGCCCATCCCCGGAGTCGGCACCGTCGCGCTCACCCAGTGGCAGGGCACCCTGCTCACGGTCGCCCTGGTCGTGATCACGATCAACGCGGTCAACTTCGTCGACGGTCTGGACGGCCTCGCGGCCGGCATGGTCTGCATCGCGTCCGCGGCGTTCTTCCTCTACACCTACCGCCTCTGGTACGGGTACGGGATCGAGGCGGCCGCCCCCGCGACGCTCTTCGCCGCGATCCTCATGGGCATGTGCCTCGGCTTCCTGCCGCACAACATGCACCCCGCCCGGATCTTCATGGGTGACTCAGGATCGATGCTGATCGGACTCGTGCTGGCCTCCGGCGCGATCTCGGTCACCGGCCAGGTCGACCCCGACGCGATGAAGCTCTTCGAGGGCAGCGAGCGGCAGGCGACCCACGCGATGCTGCCGGTCTTCATCCCGCTGCTGCTGCCGCTCACGATCATCGCGATCCCGGCGGCGGACCTGATCCTCGCGATCGTGCGCCGCACCTGGAACGGCCAGTCGCCGTTCGCGGCCGACCGGGGCCACCTGCACCACCGGCTGCTGGAGATCGGGCACTCGCACAGCCGGTCCGTGCTGATCATGTACTTCTGGTCGGCGCTGATCGCCTTCGGCGCGGTCGGCTACTCCGTGCACTCCACCTCTCTCTGGATCGTCCTGGTCATCGTGGGCCTCAGCGCGGTCGGCCTGGTCCTGCTGCTCATGCCGCGCTTCACCCCGCGCGCACCGCACTGGGCCGAATCCTTCGTGCCGCCGCGCTACCGGCGCCGCCGGCACGACGGCGAGGCCGAGGACGCCCCCGGTGCCCAACACGAGGCGGAGAGCTCACACATGGCCTCCCCGGAGCAGGAGCGGGCCTCGGTGTCCGTGGGTGTCTCCGGCGTCAACGGAGCGACCGCGATCGGCCCCCGTTCGCGCTTCACGGATCGGGACCGAGCCGACGCACCGCGTTGACACCGCCGACGCAGAAACCCCTATACCAGACAATGCGCCGTGATGTTCTGCACACACGCGCGAAGTAACCCTCATGTGTGACAGCTGGCACACTTTCTGAGTAAAGACCTCATCAAATAGTTTGTGATACCGTTCACGAAGCCCGGTGAGGAGGCCGAAGGACCTGAGTAGCACGGTCCTTCGTCCCGAAGCATCGACTCGGACCGGGCCTACGCTCGTCCCTGACGACCACTGACCACCCCCTGCAACGCGGAGTAACCGCCATGCCGTCCAACGACGCCCGGACTCTCCTCCACACCGCCGTGCCCACTGCTGCCGCCGGTGTCGTCGCCGTCGCCGTCAGCGCTGTGCTCGCCGGCGGCAAGGGAGCGATCGGCGCTGCGGTCGGGACGCTGGTGGTGATCCTCTTCATGGGGATCGGACTCGGTGTCCTGCAGCGCACGGCGAAGTCCATGCCGCATCTGTTCCAGGCCATGGGGCTGGTGCTCTACACGGTCGAACTGCTGCTGCTCTTCGTCTTCGTCGCCGCCTTCCAGAACACGACGCTGTTCAACCCGAGGGCTTTCGCGGCCTCGCTGATGGCCGCGACGCTCGTGTGGGTCGCGGCGCAGATCCGTGTGCACATGAAGACCAAGATCCTTTACGTCGAGCCGGACTCGTCCGCGGGCAAGACGCCCGAGAACATGGGGTCTTCGACGTGAGGGGTAGGGCCGGGATAAGCGCGCGTTCGAGACCCTGCTATCGTCCGGTGCCAACTGCGGCACTGCGGGCGCGGGCATCAAAATCGGCGCCTGCTCCATCGCGAGGCGTAATGCCTGAGCCGCCCCCCATCCGTAACACCAGTCCAGTGCCGACCAGCGGCTGCTTGCCGCGCCGACACAACGAGGTTGCCGTACCTATGCGCCACGCTGAAGGAGCCCGCGGTGAGTGCTGACCCGACGACGGTGCTCGCCTTCGAGACCGACTGCCACATCTTCGACGGATGCGGCTTCCCGGCTCCTGGCCTGCACTCCTTTGTTTTCGAGCCGATGTTCACCGTTGGCGGCATCGAGATCAACAAGCCGATGCTGCTGGCGGTCCTGAGCACCGTTGTCGTCGTCGGCTTCTTCTGGGCGGCTTTCAACAAGCCGAAGCTGGTGCCCGGAAAGCTCCAGATGGTCGCCGAGGCGGGTTACGACTTCATCCGCACCGGTGTGGTGTACGAGACGCTCGGCAAGCGCGAGGGCAAGAAGTACGTGCCCCTCATGGTCTCGCTGTTCTTCTTCATCTGGATCATGAACCTCTGGGCGATCATTCCCCTCGCCCAGTTCCCGGTGGTCTCGGTCATCGGGTTCCCGGTGGCGCTGGCCGCGATCGTCTACATCCTGTGGGTCAGCCTGACCTTCAAGCGGCACGGCTTCGTCGGCGGCTGGAAGAACATCTCCGGCTACGACCCGTCGATCGGCCCGGCTCTTCCCTTCGTCATGCTCATCGAGATCATGTCGAACCTGCTGATCCGGCCGTTCACGCACGCGGTGCGACTGTTCGCCAACATGTTCGCCGGCCACGTGCTGCTGCTGATCTTCACCATCGCCAGCTGGTACCTGCTGAACGGCATCGGCATCGCTTACGCCGGTGTGTCGTTCGTGATGACCATCCTGATGACCGCCTTCGAGCTGTTCATCCAGGCGCTGCAGGCCTACGTGTTCGTCCTTCTGGCCTGCAACTACATTCAGGGTGCTCTCGCCAAGGAGCACTGAGCAGTCCAGCACCACCCCCGATAGTCGTCCGGTGGCCAACCCCCACCGGTTCTGAAAGAGAAGGAAGAAACGGCATGTCCGCTCTTGAGACCCTCGCCGCCGTCAACATCACGGGCAACCTCGGTTCCATCGGCTACGGCCTCGCCGCGATCGGCCCCGGCGTCGGCGTCGGCATCATCTTCGGTAACGGCACCCAGGCGCTGGCCCGCCAGCCCGAAGCTGCCGGCCTGATCCGTTCGAACCAGATCCTCGGCTTCGTCCTCTGTGAGGCGCTCGCCCTGATCGGTCTCGTCATGCCCTTCGTCTACCCGGTCGACTAAGTCGCGGCATTCCGACTGCCCGATGCGACGAAAGGCATTGATGTGAACGCCCTACAGCTGGCGGCCGAGGAAGAGATCCAGAACCCGCTGCTCCCGGCGATCCCCGAGATCGTCATCGGCCTGATCGCCTTTGTCATCGTCTTCGGTTTCCTCGCCAAGAAGCTCCTCCCGAACATCGAGAAGGTTCTGGAAGAGCGCCGCGAGGCGATCGAAGGCGGGATCGAGAAGGCCGACGCGGCCCAGACCGAGGCCCAGAGCGTTCTTGAGCAGTACAAGGCTCAGCTCGCCGAGGCCCGCCACGAGGCCGCCCGTCTGCGCCAGGAGGCGCAGGAGCAGGGTGCCGTCATCATCCAGGAGATGAGGGCGGAGGGTCAGCGGCAGCGCGAGGAGATCATCGCGGCCGGCCACGCCCAGATCGAGGCCGACCGCAAGTCCGCGGCGTCCGCGCTGCGTCAGGACGTGGGCACCCTCGCCACCGCCCTGGCCGGCAAGCTCGTCGGCGAGTCCCTCGAGGACCACGCCCGGCAGAGCGGCACCGTCGACCGTTTCCTCGACGAGCTCGAGGCGAAGGCCGAGGCCGTCCGATGAACGGAGCGAGCCGCGAGGCGCTGGCCTCCGCACGTGAGCGTCTCGACGCACTGACCGACTCCACGTCGGTCGACGCGGCGAAGCTCGGTGAGGAGCTGGCAGCCGTCACCGCGCTGCTCCACCGCGAGGTATCGCTGCGCCGGGTCCTCACCGACCCGTCGCAGGGCGGCGAGGCCAAGGCCGAGCTGGCCGGACGACTGCTGCGCGGTCAGGTGGGCGGCGAAGCCGTGGACCTGGTCTCCGGCATGGTCCGCTCCCGCTGGTCGCAGTCGCGTGACCTGGTGGACTCGGTCGAGGAACTGGCGAACACCGCGGACCTCACCGCGGCCCAGCGCGCCGGCGCGCTCGACGACGTCGAGGACGAGCTCTTCCGGTTCGGCCGGATCGTCGGCTCCGACGTCGCGCTGCGCTCCGCGCTGACCGACCGGAAGGCGACGGCCTCCGCCAAGAGCGAGCTGCTCCGCAGCCTGCTCGGCGGCAAGGCCCAGCCCGTCACCGAGCGCGTGATCACGCGCCTCGTGACGCAGCCCCGAGGACGTAGCCTGGAAGCGGGACTCGAGTCCCTGTCCAGGCTCGCCGCGGAGCGCCGGGACCGCATGGTCGCCGTCGTCACCTCGGCGGTGCCGCTGTCCGATCGCCAGAAGCAGCGCCTCGGCGCCGCCCTGGCGAAGATCTACGGCCGGCAGATGCACCTGAACCTGGACGTGGACCCCGAGGTCCTCGGCGGGATCTCGGTGCGCGTCGGTGACGAGGTCATCAACGGCACGATCGCGGAGCGCCTCGAAGAGGTCACCCGCAGGATGGCCGGCTGACAGCGCGCAGCGCCACGCACCAACTGAACGAGCAAGAATTGCGGCCCGGTTGGGCCGTGCAGAAATTGCAGAAGATTCCTGGGGGTCGCCCCCAGACCCCTTTGAGAAACTTCGGGCCCAACAAGGAGAGCAGGGAACCCCAGATGGCGGAGCTTACGATCCGGCCGGAGGAGATCCGGGACGCACTGGATAACTTTGTCCAGTCGTACCAGCCGGACGCGGCCTCGCGCGAGGAGGTCGGGACGGTCAGCGTTGCCGGCGACGGCATCGCGAAGGTGGAGGGCCTGCCCTCCGCCATGGCGAACGAGCTGCTGAAGTTCGAGGACGGCACCCTCGGTCTCGCCCTCAACCTCGAGGAGCGCGAGATCGGTGCGATCGTCCTCGGCGAGTTCAGCGGAATCGAGGAGGGCCAGCCGGTGCAGCGCACCGGTGAGGTGCTCTCCGTCGGCGTCGGCGAGGGCTACCTCGGCCGCGTCGTCGACCCGCTCGGCAACCCGATCGACGGTCTCGGCGAGATCGCGACCGAAGGACGTCGCGCCCTCGAGCTGCAGGCCCCTGGCGTCATGGTCCGCAAGTCGGTGCACGAGCCGATGCAGACCGGCTACAAGGCCGTCGACGCCATGGTGCCGATCGGCCGTGGCCAGCGTCAGCTGATCATCGGCGACCGTCAGACGGGTAAGACCGCTCTGGCCGTCGACACGATCATCAACCAGCGCGACAACTGGCGCTCGGGCGACGTGAACAAGCAGGTGCGCTGCATCTACGTCGCCATCGGTCAGAAGGGCTCCACCATCGCCTCCGTGCGCGGTGCCCTCGAAGAGGCCGGCGCCCTGGAGTACACGACCATCGTCGCCGCCCCGGCGTCCGACCCGGCCGGCTTCAAGTACCTGGCGCCGTACACCGGCTCGGCCATCGGCCAGCACTGGATGTACGACGGCAAGCACGTCCTCATCATCTTCGACGACCTGTCGAAGCAGGCCGACGCCTACCGCGCCGTGTCGCTTCTGCTGCGCCGTCCGCCGGGCCGTGAGGCCTACCCGGGCGACGTCTTCTACCTGCACTCGCGTCTGCTGGAGCGTTGCGCCAAGCTCTCCGACGACATGGGCGCCGGTTCGATGACGGGTCTCCCGATCGTCGAGACCAAGGCGAACGACGTGTCGGCGTTCATCCCGACCAACGTCATCTCCATCACCGACGGCCAGTGCTTCCTGGAGTCCGACCTGTTCAACGCGGGTCAGCGTCCGGCGCTCAACGTCGGTATCTCGGTCTCCCGAGTCGGTGGCTCCGCCCAGCACAAGGCCATGAAGCAGGTCTCCGGCCGTCTTCGTGTGGACCTCGCCCAGTTCCGTGAGCTGGAGGCGTTCGCCGCCTTCGGTTCCGACCTGGACGCGGCCTCCAAGGCGTCGCTGGAGCGCGGTAAGCGCATGGTCGAGCTGCTGAAGCAGCCGCAGTACGCCCCGTTCCCGATGGAGGAGCAGGTCGTCTCCGTCTGGGCCGGCACCACGGGCAAGATGGACGACGTCCCGGTCGAGGACATCCGCCGTTTCGAGAGCGAGCTGCTGGAGTTCCTGCGCCGCGAGCGCAAGGACCTCCTGACCAGCATCGCCGAGGGCGGCAAGATGTCCGACGACACGCTGCAGTCGATCGCCGACGCGATCGCCTCCTTCAAGCAGCAGTTCGAGACCTCGGACGGCAAGCTCCTGGGCGAGGGCTGATCGATGGGCGCTCAGCTTCGCGTTTACAAGCGCCGCATCCAAGCCGTCACCGCGACCAAGAAGATCACCAAGGCGATGGAGATGATCGCCGCCTCGCGCATCGTCAAGGCGCAGCGCAAGGTGGCGGCGTCGATGCCGTACGCGACCGAGCTCACCCGTGCGGTGACCGCGGTGGCGACCGGCTCGAACACCAACCATCCGCTCACCACCGAGGCCGAGGCTCCGGCCCGGGCGGCGGTCCTGCTCCTGACGAGCGACCGCGGTCTGGCCGGCGGCTACTCCTCCAACGCCATCAAGGCGGCGGAGCGGCTGCGGGAGCGGCTGGCGGCCGAGGGCAAGGAGGTCGACACGTACATCGTCGGCCGCAAGGGTGTCGCGTACTACGGCTTCCGTGAGCGCAAGGTCGCGGAATCGTGGACCGGCTTCACCGACAGCCCCGAGTACTCGGACGCCAAGAAGATCGCCGAGCCCCTCATCGAGTCCATCACCAAGGACACGGCCGAGGGTGGCGTCGACGAGCTGCACATCGTCTTCACGGAGTTCGTGTCGATGATGACGCAGAACGCGGTCGACGGCCGGATGCTGCCGCTCTCGCTCGACGAGGTCGCGGAGGAGAGCACCGGTAAGGGCGAGATCCTGCCGCTGTTCGACTTCGAGCCGTCGGCGGAGGACGTCCTCGACGCCCTTCTGCCGCGCTACGTCGAGAGCCGTATCTACAACGCACTGCTGCAGGCCGCCGCTTCCGAGCACGCCGCCCGACGCCGTGCGATGAAGTCGGCGACCGACAACGCCGGGGATCTGATCAAGAGCCTCTCCCGGCTTGCCAACGCGGCCCGCCAGGCCGAAATCACCCAGGAAATCAGCGAGATCGTCGGCGGTGCAGGTGCGCTGGCCGACGCGTCCGCGGGGAGTGACAAGTAATGACGACGACAGTTGAGACGGCCGCTGCCACGGGCCGCGTCGCCCGGGTCATCGGCCCGGTCGTCGACGTGGAGTTCCCCGTCGACGCGATGCCGGAGATCTACAACGCCCTGCACATCGACGTCGACGACCCGGCCGAGGCCGGCGCTCGTAAGACGCTGACCCTGGAAGTCGCCCAGCACCTGGGTGACGGCATGGTCCGCGCGATCTCGATGCAGCCCACCGACGGTGTGGTCCGCCAGGCGCCGGTGACCGACACGGGCGAGGGCATCACCGTCCCCGTCGGTGACATCACCAAGGGCAAGGTGTTCAACACCCTCGGTCAGATCCTGAACGAGCCGGAGGCCGAGGCGCAGATCACCGAGCGCTGGCCGATCCACCGCAAGGCCCCGGCCTTCGACCAGCTCGAGTCCAAGACCGAGATGTTCGAGACCGGCCTGAAGGTCGTCGACCTGCTGACCCCGTACGTCAAGGGCGGCAAGATCGGTCTGTTCGGTGGTGCGGGCGTCGGCAAGACGGTCCTCATCCAGGAAATGATCATGCGTGTGGCGAAGCTGCACGACGGTGTGTCGGTGTTCGCCGGCGTCGGCGAGCGCACCCGTGAGGGCAACGACCTCATCGACGAGATGACCGACTCGGGCGTCCTGGAGAAGACCGCGCTGGTCTTCGGCCAGATGGACGAGCCGCCGGGCACCCGTCTGCGGGTCGCGCTGTCCGCCCTGACCATGGCGGAGTACTTCCGCGATGTGCAGAAGCAGGACGTGCTGCTCTTCATCGACAACATCTTCCGCTTCACGCAGGCCGGCTCCGAGGTCTCCACGCTGCTCGGCCGCATGCCGTCCGCGGTGGGTTACCAGCCGACCCTGGCCGACGAGATGGGTGTGCTCCAGGAGCGCATCACCTCGACGCGTGGTCACTCGATCACCTCGATGCAGGCGATCTACGTCCCCGCGGACGACCTGACCGACCCGGCCCCGGCCACCACGTTCGCCCACCTCGACGCGACGACGGTTCTCTCCCGTCCGATCTCCGAGAAGGGCATCTACCCGGCCGTGGACCCGCTGGACTCCACGTCCCGCATCCTGGACCCGCGCTACATCGCGCAGGACCACTACGACACGGCCAGCCGCGTCAAGGGGATCCTGCAGAAGTACAAGGACCTCCAGGACATCATCGCGATCCTCGGTATCGACGAGCTGGGCGAGGAGGACAAGCTCGTTGTCCACCGTGCCCGTCGCGTCGAGCGCTTCCTGTCGCAGAACACCCACGCCGCCAAGCAGTTCACCGGCCTGGACGGTTCGGACGTGCCGCTCGACGAGTCGATCGCCGCGTTCAACGCGATCTGTGACGGGGAGTACGACCACTTCCCCGAGCAGGCGTTCTTCATGTGCGGTGGCATCGAGGACCTCAAGGCCAACGCCAAGGAGCTCGGCGTCTCCTGAGCCTCCGGCTCACCGAGGGGGGTGGGTGTGTCCCGCCCCCCTCACCACGCCCCGTAGAATTGAACCGACACCCGGCACGACCGCCGGGTGGTGACCCGAGGAGCCACCCTTGGCTGCTGAGCTGCATGTCGAGCTGGTCGCCGCGGACCGCAGTGTCTGGTCCGGCGAGGCCACCCTCGTTGTCGCACGTACCACGTCCGGCGACATCGGCGTCATGCCCGGTCACCAGCCGCTCCTGGGTGTGCTGGAATCGGGCCCCGTGACGATCCGTACGAGCGACGGCGCGACTGTGGTCGCCGCTGTGCACGGCGGTTTCATCTCGTTCGCGGACAACAAGCTCTCGTTGCTGGCGGAGATCGCCGAGCTTGCTGACGAGATCGACGTCCAGCGCGCCGAGCGTGCGCTGGAGCGCGCGAAGTCGGAGACGGACGCCGGTGCCGAGCGCCGCGCGGACGTGCGACTGCGTGCGGTGGCGGCGCACTGAGCGTCCCCACGAGGAGTTTTTGACTCAGCCGCGGCCCGAGCTGGAGAGATCCAGACCGTGTCGCGGCTGAGGCGATGCAGGTGCAGTCCGGTTCGGCCGGTTTCGGTATCCGTTACTCGACGATGCGAGGAGGTCGGTGGAGATGGTCCTCGCTCTGTGGGTTGGCGGTCTGGTCGTCGTACTGGTCGCGGTGGGTCTGTTCGTCTTCGGCCTCCGCAGGCGGCTGATCCAGCGCTCCGGCGGAACCTTCGACTGCAGCCTGCGCTGGGACGTGTCCGAGGAGCCGGATCCGTCCGGCAAGGGCTGGGTGTACGGGGTCGCCCGCTACAGCGGTGACCGTGTCGACTGGTTCCGGGTCTTCTCCTACTCGCCCCGTCCGCGCCGCGGTCTTGAGCGCTCCGCCATCGAGGTGGTCGCGCGCCGGCTGCCCGAGGGCGAGGAGGAGCTGGCGCTCCTGTCCGATTCCGTCGTGCTCGGCTGTCTCCACCGGGGGACGCGCCTGGAGCTGGCGATGAGCGAGGACGCCCTGACGGGCTTCCTCGCCTGGCTGGAAGCGGCCCCGCCCGGCCAGCGAGTCAATGTGGCTTAGATAGAAGGCTCTCGCTGGTTGGGGGTCCCCCCGGACGGAGTCTGGGGGAGAGTCAATGTGGCTTGGATAGAAGGCTCTCGCTGGTTGGGGGTCCCCCCGGACGGAGTCTGGGGGAGAGTCAATGTGGCTTGGATAGAAGGCTCTCGCTGGTTGGGGGTCCCC
>NZ_JBVHKB010000005.1:0-408172 GCF_055559735.1 Streptomyces sp. NPDC023573 | reverse complement strand
CCCCCGGACGGAGTCTGGGGGAGAGTCAATGTGGCCTGGGGCCCGTAGACATGCGAAAACCGGGGAGACAGGGGGCGGACCTGTCTCCCCGGCGCTTTTCGGGGGTGCGACTGCCTCGTAGGGGTTAGTTGAGGCCGTTGTCCATCGCGCTCACGAGCTCACCGTTCGCGGTGTCACCGCTGAACTCCCAGAAGAACGCCCCGCCCAGGCCCTGGCTGTTCGCCCAGGCCATCTTGGACGTGATCGTCGCCGGGGTGTCGTAGCTCCACCAGTTGGTGCCGCAGTGGGCGTACGCCGTCCCGGCGATCGTGCCGGTGGCCGGGCAGCTGTTCTTCAGGACCTTGTAGTCCTCGATGCCGGCCTCGTACGTTCCCGGGGCCGCACCCGTCGCCGTTCCGCCGGGTGCTGCCTGGGTGACGCCGGTCCAGCCGCGTCCGTAGAAGCCGATGCCCAGGAGCAGCTTCTTCGCCGGGACGCCCTTGGCCTTCAGCTTGGCGATGGCCGCGGCGGAGTTGAAGCCCTCCTGCGGGATGCCGCTGTACGAGTTCAGCGGGGAGTGCGGGGCCGTCGGGCCCTTGGCCGCCCAGGCGCCGAAGAAGTCGTACGTCATGACGTTGTACCAGTCGAAGGACTGCGCGGCGCCGGCGTAGTCCGCGGCGTCGATCTTGCCGCCCGCGGAACCGTCCGCGGTGATGGCGGCGGTGACGAGGTAGTCCGAGCCGAATTCCGTACGCAGCGCCGAGGAGAGGTTCTTCAGCGCGGCGGGGCCGCTGGTGTCACAGGTCAGACCGCAGGCGTTGGGGTACTCCCAGTCGATGTCGATGCCGTCGAAGACATCGGCCCAGCGGGGGTCCTCCACCAGGTCGTGGCAGGACTGGGCGAACGCGGCCGGGTTCTGCGCCGCGGCACCGAAGCCGCCGGACCAGGTCCAGCCTCCGAAGGACCAGAGGATCTTGATGTGCGGGTACTCGGCCTTCAGCTTGCGGAGCTGGTTGAAGTTGCCGCGCAGCGGCTGGTCCCAGGTGTCGGCGACGCCGTCGACCGACTGGTCGGCGGTGTAGGCCTTGTCGTAGTCGGCGTAGGCGTCACCGATGGTGCACTTGCCGCCCTGGACGTTGCCGAACGCGTAGTTGATGTGCGTGATCTTCTCGGCGGAGCCGGAGGTCACCAGGTTCTTGACGTGGTAGTTGCGCCCGTAGACGCCCCACTCGGTGAAGTAGCCGAGGTTGACCTTGTCGCCGGGGCCGGGGCCCGGGTCCGTGGTGCCGGTGGTGCGGACGGCGACCGAGGCGCTGACCGGGCCGGTCTGGTCGGCGGTGTCACGCGCCTGCACCGTGTACGAGTAGTCCGTGCCCTTGGTGAGGGCCGTGTCGGTGTACGTCGTCGTGGTCACCGTGGCGACCTTGGCGCCGTCGCGCAGGACGTCGTAGTTCTTGATGCCCTTGTCGTCGGTGGCGGCGGCCCAGCTGAGCTTCGCCGAGGTGTCGGTGATGCCGCTCGCGGTGGGGGTGCCGGGCTTGGACGGGGCGCTGTCGCCGGGGACGCTGCCGCCGTCACAGGAGGCGCCGTTCAGCTTGCAGCCGGTGGGGGAGCCGGTGCCGGTGCCGTTGAAGCCGAAGCTGATGCTGGCGCCGGGTGCGACCGTGCCGTTCCAGCCCAGGTTCTTGGCGGTCCAGTGGGTTCCGGAGCTCGTGACGGCGGCGTCCCAGGCGGAGCCGACCGCGGTGCCGGAGGGGAAGTCCCACTCGATCGTCCACGAGGAGAGGGCGGTCGTGCCGGTGTTCTTGACCGTCCACTGGCCCTCGAAGCCGCTGCCCCAGTCGGACTTCTTGACGTAGGTGGCGGTCGCGGACGTGGCGGCCTCGGCCGGAGAGGCCAGGCCGACCATCGCGGCGAGGGGGAGCAGGAGCGCGGTGAGGGCCGCGACCGTCCTCGACCTGGCGGGTGCGGAGGCAGCGCGTCTCCATCTCAGACGCGTGAGGCGTACGGGGTTGTCAGTGCTCAACGGTGCTCCTCGGGTGAGGTCCGGCAATCGGGGTGGTCCGTCAAACCCTGCGTCGCCCTGAGCCCGCTTTGTCATGGCGTACTCACCGCAGCGTGTGTCCGGTGAGATTAGGAAGGTCTGGACCAATCGTCAAGAGGTCCAGACCAAAGTTCCGGAACCGTCATCGGAGCCCCAACTCCTGAGCGAGTACGGCCGCTTGGACCCGGCTGCGCAGCTCCAGCTTGCCGAGCAGCCTGCTGACGTGCGTCTTCACCGTAGCCTCCGCCATCGACAGCCGCTCCGCGATCTCGGCGTTGGACAGCCCCTCGCCGAGACATCCCAGCACCTCGCGCTCCCGCCGGGTCAGCGCGTCCAGCACCGCGGGATCGGCCGTGCGCGTGGGCGCCGCCCCGGCGAACTCCGCGATCAGACGGCGCGTCACGGCGGGGGCGATCAGCCCCTCGCCCCGCGCCACCGTGCGGACCGCGTCGAGCAGGTCCTTCGCGTCGGTGTTCTTCAGCAGGAAGCCCGACGCGCCGGCGCGCAGCGCGCCGAAGACGTACTCGTCCAGGTCGAACGTGGTCAGCACCAGCACGTCCGCCAGCCCCTCACCCACGACCTGCCGCGTCGCGGACACCCCGTCGAGCCGGGGCATCTGCACGTCCATCAGCACCAGGTCCGGCCGGAGTTCACGGGCCAGGCGCACGGCCTCCTCCCCGTCGGCCGCCTCGCCCGCCACCTCGATGTCCGGAGCGCTGCCGAGGATGAGCACCAGCCCCGCGCGCACCGCCGACTGGTCCTCCGCGACCAGCACCCGGATCGTCATGAGCGGTACGTCCTTTTCCCGACGGGCAGTTCGGCCCGCACCAGCCAGATCTTCGTGCCGTCGCCCCGGGGTTCAGGCCCGGCCTCGATACCCCCGCCCAACAGCGCCACCCGTTCCCGCATTCCCACCAGACCGGCCCCCGAACCGGGTGCGCGCGGTCCCGGCCGATCGCCCAGCACACTGCTCACCTCGACCCTCAGCACCCCGCGCGCACGCTCCAGCCGGACCGCCACCGGACCGGGCGCCGCATGCTTCAACGCGTTCGTCAGCGACTCCTGCACGATGCGGTAGGCCGCGAGCTCCACCGGTGCGGGCAGCGGCCCGGACTCCTCGCGGACGTCGTCCAGGGTGATGGTGAGCCCGCTGGACGCGGAGTTCGCGCCCGCCTGGCCGACGAGGACGTCCAGGGAGGCGAGGGTCGGGGCCGCGCTCGGCGGCCCGGCCGCGCCGCTCTCCCTCAGCAGCCCGATCAGGCGCCGCATCTCCGCCAGCCCGTCGACACTGTTCTGCCGGATCACCCCGAGGGCCTCGCGGGAGGTGCCCGGATCGTCGATGGAGAGTGCGGCGGTGGAGTGGATGGCGATCGCGGAGAGATGGTTGGCGACCATGTCGTGCAGCTCCCGGGCCATCCGGGAACGCTCGGCCGTCACCGCCTGCACCCGGTCCATCTCCGCCAGCAGCGCGGTCTGGTCGGCACGCAGCCGGGCCGCCTCCGCCGCGTCCCGGTGGTTGCGCACGGCGGCGCCGGTGAGGGCCGGGCCGAAGGAGACCATGCCGACGACGATCCCGATGAGTACGGCGTCCGCCGACGGGGCCCAGGCGATGAAGCCGACCGTCGTGGCGACCGTGACGAGCAGCGTGATCACCGGGATGCGGCGTGAGGCGGCGGGCGTGGAGTACAGCACCGCCGCGTACACGAGGTCCGTGAACAACAGCAGGGTCGCGAGGCTCCCCACCGTGAACTGGTCGGCCACCAGGGCGAGGGTGCCGACCGCCAGAGCGGTGAGCGGGGCGCTGCGCCGTAGCAGTTCGAGGGCCGACATCACCACGAGCGGCAGCAGGGACATCCAGGGGACGTCGAAGAGCCGGCCGTTCTGGATATGGACACCGATCAGCCACAGGATCACACCGCCGGACAGCCCGGTGACCGCGAGCAGGACGTCGTCGCGATGCGGGCGCGCAAGGGAGAACACCCGCTCATCCAACACGGCTCGGGCCCGCACCACGTCCGTACGCGGGGTGAGGCGTGTGTACATCGAAGGATGCAGTCACGTTTCGTCACTGCCGACGACGATCCGGCGCCGTACGGAAGGGAGCCTGGAGAGGACGGAAGGGGAAGTGCCGTGATCGTCACACTGATCGTGCTCTGCGAGGTCGGATTCTGGGTGCTGCTGGCCGCCGGACTCGCGCTGCGGTACGTCGCGCGGAAGCCGCGGCTGGGCGCCGCCGTCCTGCTGTGCGAGCCCCTGCTGGAGGTCGTCCTGCTGGTGGTGACGGCCATGGACCTGAAGAACGGCGCCGAGCCGGACTGGAAGCACGGCCTCGCCGCCGTCTACATCGGCTTCACGGTCGGGCTCGGCCACTCCACCATCAAGTGGGTCGACGCCAGGGTCGCCCACCGCTTCGCGGGCGGCCCGCCGCCGGTGAAGCCCCCGAAGTACGGGATGGCGCGGGCCGCCCACGAGTGGCGCACCGCGGGCCGCTGGACCGTGGCCGCGGGGACCGCCACGGCCCTGCTCCAGGCGGCCATCTGGTACGTCGGCGGGGACGGCGACACCGGCTCGCTGGAGGCATGGCAGCAGAAGATGCTCTGGGTGATCGGGATCAACCTGGTCATCGCCGTGGGCTACACGCTGTGGCCCAAGCGGCAACCCGAGGACCGCGTCGGGGCGGGCCGCTGATCAGCGCTCGCCGCCCGGCACCCACAGCACGTCGCCGACCTCCTTGTTCGCCGTCCTCGCGAGGATGAACAGGAGGTCGGAGAGGCGGTTCAGATACGTCGCGGTCAGCGCGTTCATCACGTCCCCGTGCACCTCCAGCGCCGCCCAGGTGGAGCGCTCGGCCCGCCGCACGACCGTGCAGGCCTGGTGCAGCAGCGCCGCGCCCGGGGTCCCGCCGGGGAGGATGAAGCTGCGAAGCTTCTCCAGCTCCTCCAGGAAGGTGTCGCAGTCCGCCTCCAGCTTGTCGACGTAGGACTGCTCGACCCGCAGCGGCGGGTACTCCGGGTCCTCCACCACCGGCGTGGACAGGTCGGCGCCCACGTCGAACAGGTCGTTCTGCACACGGACGAGGACCTTCACGACGTCCTCGGAGAGGTTCCCGAGCGCGACGGCCGTACCGATGACGGCGTTGGCCTCGTTGGCGTCGGCGTAGGCCGCGATCCGCAGATCGGTCTTGGCGGTCCGGCTCATGTCGCCGAGGGCGGTGGTGCCCTTGTCGCCGGTACGGGTGTAGATGCGCGTCAGATTGACCATGGGGTCAGCGTAGTTACGCTCCGGCCCTGCGGAAGACACGCGTGCCGACCGTCACAGCCAGAAGGGCGAACGCGAGCGCCACCAGCACCCCGTACAGCATGTGCGCCGTGGCGTACGAGCCGACGTACGCGTCCCGCACCGCGTCCACCAGGTAGCGGAACGGCGTGAAGTGCGACAGGACGTCCAGCCAGGCGGGGCCGAGCGTCATCGGCAGCATCAGTCCGGAGAGCAGCATCGCCGGCATGGTCAGCGAGTTGATCACCGGCCCGAACTCCTGCGGCGTACGCACCTTCATGGCCAGGGCGTACGACAGCGAGGCCAGCGAGACGGTCAGCAGGCCCACGAAGGCGAAGCCGATCACCACCCCGGGCAGCGGCGCGCGCAGCCCCATCACCAGCGCGGCGAGCACCAGCAGCACGGCCTGGAACATGAACAGCAGGGCGTCCCGCAGGACCCGCCCGAGCAGGAGGGCCAACCGGCTGACGGGGGTCACGCGCATGCGTTCCACGACCCCCGTCGACTTCTCGATGATGATCGAGAACCCGGCGAACGAAGCGCCGAAGAGGCCCAGTTGGAGCAGCAGTCCGGGCACCAGGACCTGCCAGGAGTCACCGGCGGAGCCGAGCGGGAGGCCCGTGAGGAGCGGGCCGAAGAAGAACAGGTAGAGCAGCGGCATCAGGATCCCGAAGAAGATCTGGAACCGGGAGCGCAGCGTCTGCCGGACGTACCGGCCGAAGATCAGTGAGGTGTCGCGGAGAAGCGGCATGGGACGTCCTATACGGCGATGGGGGCGGCCTCGGCGGAGCTCGGGGCCCGCCCGGTGATCGCCAGGAAGGTCTCGTGGAGCGAGGCGTCGGGCGAGCCGGCGTGCTCGGTCTTCAGCGCGGCCGGTGCGCCCTCGGCGACGACCAGGCCGCCGTCGATGACGACCAGCCGGTCAGCGAGGGCGTCGGCCTCGTCGAGGTAGTGGGTGGTGAGCACGACCGTCGTGCCGAAGTCGTCCCGCAGGCCCCGGACCAGGTCCCACAGGTCCTCCCGGCTGCCCGGGTCGAGCCCGGTGGTCGGCTCGTCGAGGAAGAGAACGGCGGGGCGGTGGGTAAGACCCATCGCGATGTCGAGGCGGCGGCGCTGGCCGCCGGAGAGCGCGGCCGTCCTGCGGTCGAGCAGGCCGTCGAGGCCGAGGCGGGCCGCCAGCTCGGCCGTGCGCGCGACGGCGTCGGCCTTGCCCAGCCGGTACAACCGCCCCTGGGTGACCAGCTCCTCCCGCACGGTGACGTGCGGGTCCACCCCGCCGGACTGCGCGACGTAACCGCACTTCTCGCGGACGCCCGCCGGGTCCGCCGTCAGGTCGCAGCCGGCGACCGTGGCCGCGCCGCCAGTGGGGGCGAGCAGCGTCGTGAGCATCCGCAGGGTGGTGGTCTTGCCCGCGCCGTTGGGGCCGAGGAGGCCGACGATCTCACCGGGCATGACGGCCAGGTCGACCGAACGCACGGCATGGACCGGCCCGGTCCTGGTCGTGAAGGTCCGGGCGAGCCCGGACGTGCTGATGATTGGCATAGCGACCACAAAAACAGAGTGACTTAAAAATTGCAATCTCTCCAAAATTATAGAGACACCACGGCCTCCGTAGGATGGGTCCATGGCTGAGGGACTGAGGGAGCGGAAGAAGCGCCGGACGAGGCAGCACCTCTCGGACGTGGCCACCGGGCTCTTCGTGGAGCGGGGCTTCGACGCGGTCACGATCGCCGAGATCGCCCAGGCCGCCGACGTCTCGGTGAACACCGTCTACAACTACTTCCCCGCGAAGGAGGACCTCTTCCTGGACCGCGGCAGCGGCATCGTCGACCGGCTCCCGCGCTGGGTCCGGGGCCGCGACACGGGCGAGTCGGCCGCCGAGGCCGTCCTGCGTGAACTGCGGATCCAGGTGGAGGGCGTCTCGCCGACGGTCGGACTCATGGACGGCTACGCGAGCTTCATGCGGGTCATCGAAGGCGCCGACACCCTCAAGGCCCGGCTCTGGCACATCGGTCAGGAGGCCCAGCTCCGGCTGGAGACGACCCTGCGGGAGGAGTCCCGGGCGGATGCCGGCGACCCGCTCCCGGACCTGGTGGCCGGTCAGCTCTCCTGGGTGCACAGCACGCTCATGGCGTACATCGGCCGCGAGATGGTCGCCGGCCGCAAGCCGGAGGAGGTCTCCCGGGACGCGCTCGCCCTGCTCGACGACATGGAGGAGCTCCTCGGCGAGAAGGTGCTCAACTACGCGCGGCGCGCCGCCGCGTGACACCGGCCGGTGTGATGTCCGTCATGTGAGACGTGACGCGCATCTCTTCGGGGCCTCAGGGCCCCTCACGGGTACTAATCTCCGCCGGAGAGCATGCGAACAACTGAGAAGCATTGGGGTGCGAACGTGGCCAGGAAGCTCGCCGTCATCGGCGCCGGACTCATGGGGTCCGGTATCGCGCAGGTCTCCGCCCAGGCGGGCTGGGACGTCGTGCTGCGTGATGTCACGGACGAGGCCCTGGCCCGCGGGCGTGGCGGCATCGAGGCCAGTTACGGCAAGTTCGTCGCCAAGGGCAAGCTGGACGCGGCCGACGCCGAGGCCGCGCTCGCCCGGATCACCACGACGACCGACCTCGACGCCGTGGCGGACGCCGACGTCGTCGTCGAGGCCGTCTTCGAGAAGCTCGAGGTCAAGCACGAGATCTTCCGCACGCTCGACAAGGTCGTGCGGGAGGACGCCGTCCTCGCCTCCAACACCTCCGCCATCCCGATCACCAAGATCGCGGCCGTGACGGAGCGCCCGGAGCGGGTCGTCGGTGTGCACTTCTTCTCGCCGGTCCCGATGATGCAGCTCTGCGAGCTGGTGCGCGGCTACAAGACCAGTGACGAAACGCTCGCCACCGCACGGGAGTTCGCCGAGTCCGTGGGCAAGACCTGCATCGTCGTCAACCGCGACGTCGCGGGCTTCGTCACCACCCGGCTGATCTCGGCGCTCGTCGTCGAGGCGGCCAAGCTGTACGAGTCGGGCGTCGCCTCGGCCGAGGACATCGACACCGCGTGCAAGCTGGGCTTCGGACACGCCATGGGCCCGCTCGCCACGGCCGACATGACCGGCGTGGACATCCTCCTGCACGCGACCGGCAACATCTACACCGAGTCCCAGGACGAGAAGTTCGCCGCTCCGGAACTGATGCGCCGGATGGTCGACGCAGGTGACATCGGGCGCAAGAGCGGGCAGGGCTTCTACACCTACTGATCACGACCGGGTCCCCGGCTGCCTGATGCGCCGTCAGTCAGAGTCGGGGACCCGGGATCCGGGCGCCGCCCGGCGCCCGGATCCAGCGGGTACCGCCGGACCTGCTTCACCCCTCGGGGTGAATTCGGTATCGGTTCGCTTACAGACGGCAACTTCCCTGTCGCTGCGGCAGTCAGTTGTGGCAGAGGCAGAAAGAGAAACCAGACAGACCGACCTTGCTGCGGAGAGTTCCGGGGAGCGTATATGCACATCAGGGGCGACCACGCCGAGCTGGTCGTCGGGGGCCGCCTCGACGTCCGAAGCGCGGCGGACGCCCGTACGGTTCTGCACTCGGCCGTCGACGACGGAGCCGGCGACCTCGTGCTGAACCTGACCGAGCTGGACTCGTGGGACGCCACCGGACTCGGCGTCATCATGGGCGCGCACCGCAGAGCCGGCCGGGCCGGCCGGCGGCTCGTACTGCGCGGTGTGCCGCCGCAGATGCAGCGCCTGTTGGTCGCGACGAGGCTGCACAGGATCCTGGCGATCGAGGGCGGGCTCGCCGCGGACTCCCTGCCACGCGTCTGACGGGAACCGCGGGGCCCCCGCCCGGCCCGCGCCGCCCGGGAGCGGAGATACGCGCACAATCCTCACGAGAATGTGATGTGGGGAGCCGCGCGGCCACCCACCGGATCGTAGATACTGTGCGAAGGTTTAGGGTTCGGCCGTCAGCCGATCGACGAGGACCCACTGGCGGACACCGGACCGGGAGCGACAGCGGGGCGTGCGAGGCCGGAGGGGGCAACCGCGCGCTGCGCGTCTGGGGGACTTAGACGATGGACCCGACCAACCGGGGACCCGAGGAGTACGGCCACGGAGCCGACCGTCCCGGCGAGGACGCCGGGCGGCGGCGGCAGTCCCGCGACCCGCTGACGCCCGACCTCGGGCACCAGACACCTCAGCAGTCGCGCACGGTGCAGCTGATCGCGGGTGACTTCCTGCTCACCGTCAACCCGGTCGACGGCAGCGAGATCGAGCCCTGCCCGCCGGGGGAGCGGCCCGACCCGCCCGTACGGCACACCGCCGCCCAGCGCGTGGAGCGCGAGCGCGCCGCCGCGCCACCGGTCCCCCCGGGGCCGCCCGCCCCGCAGACGCCCCTCCTGGAACGCCAGGAGGAGCGCGAGCGACTCGTACGGCTGCTCGCCCGGGGGCGCTCGGTGTGCCTCACCGGGCCGGCCGGGTCCGGGCGCACGGCCCTCCTGGACGCCGTCGCGGCCGACTGCGCGGACCTGGCACCGGACGGCGTCGTACGGCTCTCCGGATACAAGAGGACCGCCGGCGAGCTGCTGTACGGGCTCTTCGAGGCCGTCCACCGCGCCCCGCTGCACCGGCCCGACCGAGAAGGGCTCCTCGCGCTCGTCCACGGCATCGGCGCCGTCGTGGTCGTCGACGACCTGGAGCTCGGCGGCGCCGCGCTCCAGGAGCTGCTCGACGCCACCCCGGAGTGCGCGTTCCTCTTCGGCGCGACCCCCGAGGTGCCCGCGCCCGGACCCGACGCGAACCTCGAAGAGGTCTTCCTCACCGGTCTCGGCCGCAGCGCCTCGATCGAGCTGATGGAACACGTCGTGGAGCGCCCGCTCACCGACGACGAGGCGAACTGGGCGGGAGACCTCTGGTTCGAGTCCGAGGGGCTGCCGCTGCGCTTCGTCCAGGCGGGCGCCCTGCTGCGCCAGCGCGACGATCTGCGCCCCGTGCAGGACGCGTTCGACGGCTACGACGACGACCCGGCCGACGCCCCCTTCGGCCGGACCGAGGACGTGAGCCTCCCGCTCCCCAGCCTCGGCGAGGGCGCCGCGCCCGCGGCCCTGCTCGCGTCCCGGCTGAGCGAGGCCGCCCGCGAGACCCTGCGCTTCGCCGTCGCGCTCGGCGGTGAGGTACCGCACCAGGCGCACCTGCCGGCCCTCGTGGGCGACACCCACGCCGACGCCGCGCTGGGCGAGCTGGCCCTCAGCGGCCTGCTCTCCCCGGCCGGCCCCCGCTACCGGCTGGCCGCCGGGGTGCTGGCCCAGCTGGAGGCGAGCGGATACGACGAGAGCGCGGAGGCCCATGCCCGCAGCGCCGCCCAGCACTACGCCTGGTGGGCGGGCCACCCCTCCGTCACCCCGGAGCGGGCGGTCGCCGAGGCGGACGCCCTCCTCGCCTCGATGACCCGCCTCGTCCCCGGCGAGGCACCGGGACAGACCAGCGTGGCCGTCCTGCTGGCCCGCAGCGCCGCTCCCGCCTTCGCGGCGGGAATGCAGTGGGGCGCCTGGGAGAAGGCTCTCAGGACCGGCCTGGAGGCCGCGAGGATCGCCGGTGAGGTCGCGGAAGAGGCCTACTTCCACCATGAGTTGGGCGTCCTCGCGCTCTGTGCCGGCAATCTGGACCGCGCCAGGGCCGAGCTGGAGGCATCCATCGGCATGCGCGGGGCGCTCGCCGACAAGCCCGGCGCGGTGGCCGGACGCCGGGCACTCGCCCTCGTAGGTGACCGCTCGGGCGAACCGATACTGAGCACTCCGGCGGGCGAGGAGGTGCCGGCCCCGCGCCACGACGAGTCGGCCTCGCCCCCCGGCGGCATTCCGGCGGCCATGCCCCTCTTCCCCCGGCTGACGGACACCTCAGCGACCCTGATCAGCCGTCAGGACCCGCCGCCCCCCGGCCCGCCCACCGGGCGCATGGGAGTGCTCCGGGGCGCCCGGCGCAATCTCGTCGCCGTGGGCGCGGGCGCGCTGCTGGCAGCCGTGCTCGGCACCGTCGTGACCCTGGGAGCCACTTCGGGGAGCGAGGAGCCGGACGGCCAGAACGTCACGACCGAACAGTCGGCGAACGAGGACGACAGCGAGGACGGTCTCCCCGCCGACGAGCCGACCGGTGACCCGGCCACCGACGAGGGTACGGCCGACGGATCCGAGTCCCCCAGCCCGTCGGGCACCACCGCCCCGTCCACGAGCGGCAGCCCCTCTCCGGGCACCTCGAGCCCGGGCACGACCCCGGGATCGGGCTCCCCGTCGAGCGGTGACCCCACGGGTGAGGACTCGCCGTCGGAGGAAGCCCCCGAGCCGACGAAGTCGACGCCCGAGCCCACCGAGTCCGAGTCCGGGCCCGGGACCCCCACCGAGACCCCGCCCGAGACACCCACCGACGAGCCGACCCCGACGGACACCCCGACGACGGAGCCGGAGACCTCCAACTCGGCGAGCGGCCCGGCGGAGACCGTCACGGCCTCCGCGACGGAGAGCGGTTCGGCCTCCCCGACGGTGGCCTGAACACGAAAGCGCCGTACGGCTCCGGACAAGCGGGCCGTACGGCGGTAGGTGAGCGGGCGGCAGCCCCGGGTCAGAACAGCCGCAGCTTGTCGTCCTCGATGCCCCGCATCGCGTCGTAGTCGAGGACCAGGCACCCGATCCCACGGTCCGTGGCCAGCACCCGGGCCTGCGGCTTGATCTCCTGGGCGGCGAACACACCCCGCACCGGAGCCAGATGGGGATCACGGTTGAGCAGCTCCAGATAGCGGGTCAGCTGCTCCACACCGTCGATGTCGCCCCTGCGCTTCAGCTCCACGGCCACCGTCGCACCGTCCGCGTCACGGCACAGGATGTCGACCGGGCCGATCGCGGTCGGATACTCACGCCGGATCAGGGTGTAGCCCTCGCCGATCGTCTCGATGCGGTCGGCGAGCAGCTCCTGGAGATGCGCCTCCACGCCGTCCTTGATGAGCCCCGGGTCGACACCCAGCTCATGCGACGAGTCGTGGAGGATCTCCTCCATGGTGATGATCAGTTTCTCGCCCGCCTTGTTCACCACGGTCCAGACGCCCGCGCTGTCGTCGGCGCCCTCCTTCAGGGTGCACGGCGGCGACATCCAGTTGAGAGGTTTGTACGCCCGGTCGTCGGCGTGGATCGAGACGCTGCCGTCCGCCTTCACCAGGATCAGACGGGGGGCGGAGGGCAGGTGGGCGGTGAGCCGGCCCGCGTAGTCGACGGAGCAACGGGCGATGACGAGACGCATGGTCGGCAACGCTACTCGACGACCCACGGTCCACGCGATTCCCGCCCTCCTCAGTGGCACCTCCCGACCGGGCCCGATCGGTCTTGCCCCTCTTTGCGACCGTTCGTTATTGGCCGGTTGTGTTCCCAATCTCCTGGTGCGGCCCGGACTGCACGCTTAACGTGGAAGCAGGAGGTCGCCGTCTGTGTACACAGCGTCGCCGTCCTGCCCTGCCCGTAAGGCCCCGGCGCTCCGCCGGGGTCGCGAGAGGAGAACCCATGTCGCTCGACGTCTCACCGGCCCTGTTGGAACAGGCCGAGCGAGGCGAGGTCGACGAAGCCGACTTCGTCGACTGCGTCCGGACCTCCCTGCCCTACGCATGGGAGATGATCAGCTCCCTGGTGGCCCAGCTGAAGGTCGACGGCGGAGAGTTCGCCGACAACCAGACGCCCCCGCCGGACGAGCAGGCACGTGGTCAGCTGCTGCGTGCGCTCGCGAGTGATGCGATACGCGGCGCGCTGCAGCGGCACTTCGGAGTGCGTCTGGCATTCCAGAACTGCCACCGCGTCGCGGTGTTCCCGCTGGACGACTCGGTCGACGAGCGGCTGGCCCGATTCACCTCGGTGAGAGGCCAGTTGCTCAACCAGTCGCCCGAGCTGCGGGACTGCTGAGCGCTTCTGCTGCCGCTTCGGGCCGCGGGAGGTGCAACTGGCTCCGGAGCGGCAGCTCCCGCACCACCAGGACCACCGGCGTGAACAGCTCACACCAGCAACGGCAGCACTTCCGTGCCCAGCCGCTCCACATTGGTCTCCGTCGCCGCGAGATCTCCCGAGCCCTCGACCATGAGCGCGAAGCGGGTGATGCCCGTGCGCTCAGCCGTGGCCGCGAGCCGGTCGGCGGCGAAACGGGGCGGACCCACCGGATGCAGGCCGCAGAGGAACTCGGTGTAGGCCACGGGGTCGCGCATCACCCGGTGCCGCCCGTCGACCGTCACATGGGCGTCGAGCCCCTGACGCAGCCAGCCCGGCATCGCCTTCACGAGCGTCTCCACGGCGTCCGCCGGACGGTCGGAGATCTGGGCCACCCCTGCGGACACATGTGCTACCCGCTCCGCGACCTCCGCCGGCTGACCGGCCTCCCGGGCCGCCGAACGCCAGAGCGTGACCATGTCGGCCTTCTCCTCGTCGCCGCAGTGCATCCCGAGGAGCATCGGCAAACCCTTTTCAGCGGCGAGTTTCACGCTTTTCGGCGACGTGCACGCGACGATCACCTCGGGCCCCGGCGGACCGTCCCCGAGGAGCTCGTCGGCGCGGGGGACCACGGCCACTTCGCGGAAGCCGTAACGCTCCCCGCCCCCCGCCACCCGGGGCTTGTCCAGCCAGTCGAGCAGCAGATCCAGCGCCTCGGGGAAGCCCTTCTCGTAAGCGTCGAGGCCACCGCCGAAGACCTCCAGGTCGACCCACGGCCCGCCGCGCCCCACCCCGAGGGAGAAGCGCCCGCCGCTGGTCAGATGCAGCAGCGCGGCCTGCTCGCCGAGCGCTACCGGGTGCTGGCTCGGCAGCACGCTCACCGCCGTGCCCACACGGATCCTGCGGGTGCGGCCGAGCAGCAGGGCGGCCAGTGTCGTGGCGGACGGGCACACCCCGTACGGCACGAAGTGGTGTTCCGCCAGCCAGACGGATTCGAGCCCGGCCTCCTCCGCGACTTCCGCGGAGCGGACCGCCCGGTGCAGGGCCTCACCCTGCCCCTGGCCCGGAAACTGAGCTGCCAGTACGAATGTTCCTACGCGCATCGCCTGTTACCTCCTAGCGGCCGACGCGGCTGTCCCTCTACCGGCAACAACGTCTGACACGTGCCAAAGGCACGGTCCAGGGCGAAGTTGTTGCGATTTTCCGGTAACCCACCCGCCCCTCGGGTGGACATCCGCCACTCCCGACGCTGGTCAGCCGCCGGTGGCTCTAGGCTGGACGGAACAATCCGCCCCGTGCCCGTCCCGTGAGGTGTCCCGTGTCCCCGCGCCGCAACCGCCCCCGAGGCGGCGAGAGTCCCACCGGCAGCCCACGAGAGGCGGGGGAGCGCTACGGAGGGGGCGGCGCCACGGAGAGCTGGCAGGGCGAGGAGTGGTCGGTGCGCCCGGTGAGCGGCGCGAGCGCGGCGGGCAAGCGCTACCGCTGCCCCGGCTGCGACCAGGAGATCCCGTCGGGTGTCCCGCACCTCGTCGCCTGGCCCGAGTTCGGCGGGATCGACGACCGCAGGCACTGGCACAAGGCCTGCTGGAACGCGAAGGACCGCCGCACCACACGGGTGCAGCGGTCCAGGAACGCTCCGCGCTACTGAGCGGCGGCCTCCGGGTCAGACGTCCCGCCGGTCCAGCGACGCGAAGGCGCCGGCCATGACCACCGCGGTCACGCCGAGGATGATCCACAGCGGCTCCCAGTCCGTGGGCCCCGACGTGGTCACCGACGTGTTGTACATCGCTCCGAGCTGGTTGGGGATCGAGTACTCGAAGAGCGCCTCCTGCACGCTGCTGAGTGTCGGCGAGAACATGAAGATCGCCAGCACCAGCGGGAGCAGCACCACCGCGATCATGATCGTGATGGCGCCCGCCGAGTGCCGGATGATCGTGCCGACCGCGAGCGAGAGCAGCCCGAGCGTCGCCACGTAGAGACCGATCCCCACCGTCGAGCGCACCCAGAAACCGGCGTCCGGTGTGGCGCCGTCCAGCATGGCCGTCTGGAGGACGCCGACGATCCCCGTGGTGACCGTGGTGATGGTGAAGGCGAGCAGGAAGAAGACGATCGACTTCGCGATCAGCATCCGCGCCCGGCTCGGGCACGCGGTGAGCGTCGTACGGATCATCCCCGTGCCGTACTCCGACGCGATGGTCAGCACGCCGAGAGTGATCACGCAGATCGAGCCGAGCAGCACGCCGAAGAAGCCGAGGCTGAGCACGGGGGTGTCGTCCAGAGGCGCGTCCGAGATGCTCACGGTGAACGCGGTGAGCAGTCCGATGCCGACGAGGAGCACGATCATCACGCCGAGCGTCCACACGGTGGAGCGCACGGAGCGGATCTTCGTCCACTCGGAGGCGATGGCGTCACCGAGGCCGGGGGTGCGGACGGGGATCGGCGAGGCGTACAGGCCGGGCGGACCGCCCTGGCCCGGCCGGGGCTGCTGGGGGGCCTGGTGCGCCTGCGGGGGCGGCGTCGTGGTCATCGGGGGTCCTCGCTGGTCCTGCGCTCGGGCCGGTCCGCGGTCCGCGCGGGCCCGGCCGGCGGTGCGGCGGCGTACGGGTTCTGTCCCGGGGGCGGCGGGGCGTACCAGCCCTGCTGCGGGACCTCCGGCGGAGGAGGGACGGGCGCGTGACCGGGCGGTCCGTAGGCGGGGGGCGGCGGCTGGAGACCTTCCTTGGCGTCCGCCGTCGAGCGGTAGTCCACGGCGCCCTGCGTCATCCGCATGTACGCCTCCTCCAGCGACGCCTGGTGCGGCGAGAGCTCCCACAGCCGGACGTTTGACGCGTGGGCCAGCTCGCTGATCCGGGGGAGCGGCAGCCCGGTGACGCGCAGGGCGCCGTCCGGCTCGTGCATCACCCCGGCGCCCGCCTCCGCCAGCGACGCCGTCAGCTTCTCCCGCTCCTGGGGCCGGTCGTCCGGGACCCGCACCCGCGCGAAGTCCGCCGAGTTGGCGGAGATGAACTCCTTGATGCTCATGTCGGAGAGCAGCTGCCCGCGCCCGATCACGATCAGATGGTCGGCGGTGAGCGCCATCTCGCTCATCAGATGGCTGGAGACGAAGACCGTGCGGCCCTCGGAGGCCAGCTGCTTCATCAGGTTGCGGACCCAGAGGATGCCCTCGGGATCGAGACCGTTGACCGGTTCGTCGAAGAGCAGCACCTGCGGGTCGCCGAGCAGCGCCGCCGCGATACCGAGCCGCTGGCCCATCCCCAGGGAGTAGCCCTTGGACCGCTTCTTCGCGACGTCCTGGAGCCCGACGACGCCGAGGACCTCGTCCACCCGGGCCGCCGGGATGCCGGCCAGCTGGGCCAGGCACAACAGGTGGTTACGCGCGCTGCGCCCGCCGTGCACGGCCTTGGCGTCGAGCAGCGCCCCGACCTGGCGCGGGGCGTTGGGAAGGCTGCGGAAGGCGTGGCCGCCGATCGTCACGTGTCCGGACGTCGGCCGGTCCAGGCCGAGCATCATGCGCATGGTGGTGGACTTGCCCGACCCGTTGGGACCGAGGAACCCCGTGACGGCACCTGGCCGCACCTGGAAGGAAAGGTTGTGCACGGCCGTCTTGGCGCCGTAGCGCTTCGTCAGGCCGACTGCCTCGATCATTCTCCAGCCCCATCGACTTATCTGTCGTCGGGGCCCAGGCCCGCGGCCGCGCGCCCCCGTCAAGAGTTAGGAGGATAACCAGCCGCCGGCGGTTCCGGCCAAGCCGTACGGTGCTACGCGTCCCGCTTCTTCAGCACCAGGTAGCCGCCGGCCAGCGCCGCCACCACCCACAGCGCCATGATCCCCAGCCCGGCCCACGGGCCGTACGGCGCCGGATCGCTGTTCATGGCGTCCGGGACCACCTGCATGATCTTGGAGCCGGCCTGGTCGGGGAAGTAGCGGGCCACGCTCTTGGCACCGGGGACCGCCGAGAGGATCTGCGAGACGAGGAAGAAGAACGGCATCAGGATGCCGAGCGACAGCATGGAGCTGCGCAGCATCGTGGCCACGCCCATCGAGAAGATCGCGATCAGGCCCATGTAGATGCCGCCGCCGAAGACCGCGCGCAGCACGTTCTCCTCGCCGATGCCGGTGGAGCGGTCACCCAGGAGGGCCTGGCTGAGGAAGAACGTCACGAAGCTGGTGGCGAGACCGACCACCAGGGCCAGGACGCCGGCCACCGCGATCTTGCTGAAGAGGAACGACCCGCGCTGCGGCACGGCGGAGAGCGAGGTGCGGATCATGCCGGAGCTGTACTCCGTACCCACCACCAGGACGCCGAAGACGACCATCGCCAGCTGCCCCAGGACCATGCCCGAGAAGCTCACGAAGGTCGGGTCGAAGGTGGCCTGCTCGGCGGCGGAGAGATCGTCGAACTGGCTGTTCAGCAGTGCGCTCAGGGCCGCGCCCATGGCGACCGTGACGAGGAACGCGGAGATCAGCGTCCAGGTGGTCGACGAGACCGTACGGATCTTGGTCCACTCGGAATTCAGGACCGCGGGTACCGATGCCATCGCCGTCACACCCTCTTCGTGCCGTCGCCGACGACGCCGCCGGCCTGCTGCTGGTTCCACTGGTCGCCCCAGTGCGGGCCCACCGGCGGTGGCGGCCGGTCACCGCCCTGTTCGGAGTGGGCGTGGTATTCCACGGAGCCCGCGGTCATCTGCATGAAGGCCTCCTCCAGCGAGGCCCGCTGGGCGCTGAGCTCGTGCAGCACGATCCCCGCCCGGCCGGCGAGGTCACCGAGCCGCTCCGGGGCCTCCCCGTCGATCTCCAGCGTGCCGTTGCCCGACTCGACCGCGACGATGCCCTCCGCGTGGAGAAGGTCGCGAAGGCGCTCCTGCTCGGGGGAGCGCATCCGCACGAAACTGCGGGAGTTCTCGTGGATGAAGTCGGCCATCGAGGTGTCCGCGAGCAGCTTGCCCTGCCCGATGACGATCAGATGATCCGCGGTCAGCGCCATCTCACTCATCAGATGTGAGGAGACGAAGATCGTCCGGCCCTCCGACGCCAGGGTCTTCATCAGATTCCTGATCCAGTGAATTCCCTCCGGGTCCAGACCGTTGACGGGTTCGTCGAACATCAGGATCTCGGGGTCGCCCAGCAGCGCCGCGGCGATTCCCAGCCGCTGGCCCATACCGAGGGAGAAGCCCTTGGACTTCTTCTTCGCCACCGCGGTCAGACCGACCGTGTCCAGCACGTGCGAGACCCTGCTCGCCGGGATGCGGTTGCTCTGGGCCAGACACAGCAGGTTGTTGTACGCGCTGCGCCCGCCGTGCATCGACTTGGCGTCCAGCAGGGCCCCGATGTGCTTGAGCGGCTCCTGGAGGTCGCGGTAGGGACGGCCGTCGATCCGCACCGTGCCGCTGGTCGGGTTGTCGAGGTCGAGCATCATCCGCATGGTGGTGGACTTCCCCGCCCCGTTGGGGCCGAGAAAACCCGTCACCATGCCCGGTCTGACCTGGCATGACAGATGGTCGACGGCAACCTTGTTGCCGAAGCGTTTGGTGAGGCCGTCGAGCTCGATCATGCGCTCACGCTAGAACGGCCGCGCGCCCGGCGCCACCACAAAGGCGGAACCGGGCACGCAAGGGGTACAGCTGATGTACGTGCCGCACTCAGCGGGTCTGCTGGGCGGGGACGCCACGGGTGGCGGACTCGTCCTCCGCCGGGGAGCCGGCGGCGGCGACCGCGGCACCCGTCAGCGTCGCCAGCATCTCGCGGACGTTGGTCAGCTGGGCGTTGATCGAGTCGCGGCGGTTGGTGAGCGCCGCCAGCTCGCGCTCCGACTCGCTGCGGATCCGGTCGGCCTTGGCGTTCGCGTCGGCCACGATGTCCTCGGCCTGACGCTGAGCCGTCTCCACCGTCTGACGGGCCCGGCGCTCGGCGTCCGTACGGAGCTTCTCGGCCTCCAGGCGGAGCTGCTCGGCGCGGTGCTCGATCTCGGCGAGGCGCTTCTCGGCCTTCGCCTGACGGGACGCGAGGTCGCGCTCCGACTGCTCGCGCCGCTTGGCGAGGTTCGTCTCGAAGTCCGCGGCGGCCTGGGCGGCCTTGGCGCGGGTCTCCTCGAAGAGGGCGTCCGCCTCCTCGCGCTTCTGCTGGGCGTCCTTCTGGGCGTCGGTGCGGAGCGTGCTCGCCTCGCCCTTGGCCTTCTCGACGATGCGGACGCCGTCGTCCTCGGCCTTCGCCTTGCGCTCCGCGGCGAACGTCTCCGCGTCGTTGCGCACCTGCTGGGCGGCCGACTCGGCCAGCTCGCGGTGCTGCTCGGCCGCGCGGCGGGCCTCCTCACGCAGGTCCTTCGCCTCCTCCTCGGCGAGACGGAGGATCTTCTCCACGCGTGCACCGAGCCCGGCGTACGACGGCTCGGCGTCGTTGACCTGGGCCTGGGCGTTCTGCGTTTCGAGGTGGAGCTCCTCGATGCGCTTTTCCAGAGAGGTGATCCGTGCGAGAGCGCTGTCACGGTCGGCGACGATTTTGGTAATGCGGTCGTCCACCTGACCGCGGTCGTATCCACGTCGCACGAGCTCGAAGCCGAAGGGGGAGGAAGGGTCGCTCATGGGGTTCCTGTCGAATGAGACCGGTGAGGTGTTAGAGGGAATCCTAGGGGCCGGAACGGCGTGTCAACGTGAAGATGCCGCTTTGGTATGGAGAATGACACCCCTTTTGAGTGGCTGACCCCCGGAGAGCTTGCGACCCGAAGGTCTGAATGTTCATGGCGAAGTACGGGCGCGGCTACCCGTCCGACGCCTTGCCGCCCGACCGGTTGCCCGCCGCGGCACCGGCCTTGACGCCCCCGGAACCGCCGCCCGACGCCTTACCCGTTCCCCCCGGAGCCTCGAAAGATTCCAACGCCTCCAGGACGTCCTGGACACGGGAGATCTCCGTATTGATGTCCTCGCGCCTGCGGACCAGCAGGTCCAGCTCCCGGCGGCCCTCGTCGACCATCTGCTCCGCCTCGGCCTGGGCGTCGGCGCGCAGTTTCTCGGCCACCCGGGTCAGCTCGGCCTTCTTCGTCTCGGCCTCCTTCAGCAGCGACTCGGCACGCTTCACGGCGGCGATACGGACCTTGCTCGCCTCCGAATTCGCGTCCGCCAGCAGCTCCTTGGCCTGTGCCTCGGCCTCGGCGCGCTGCTCCGTCGCGGCCTTCATCAGCTTGTCGACGCGCTCCCCCGCGGTCTTCATCTGCTCGGAGGTCTCACGCCGGGCGCGCTCGTGCAGCTCCTCGATCTCGCTCTCGACGCGGGCCCTGAGCTCCTCCGCACGCTCCCGGGTGGCGGTGGCGTCCCGGCGGGCGCCGACGAGCAGCTCGTCCGCGTCCGTACGGGCCCTCTCCACCAGGGTGTTGCCCTCGACCGTCGCCTCCGAGGTGATCCGCACCGCCTCGTTGCGCGCGGCGCCGACCATGCTGTCGGCCTGCTGCTCGGCCTCGGTGGCGGCGCGCAGCGCCTCCTCCTGGGCCTTCGCCACGAGCTGGTCGGCCTGTTCGGCCGCGTCGGCACGGCGCTTCGCCGCGGCCTCGCGTGTCTCGTCGAGCAGCCGGTCCGCCTCCTGGCGGGCCTCCGCGCGCAGCTGCTCCGCCGCGGACTCGGCGTCGGCACGCAGCCGCTCCGACTCCTCGCGGGTGCGGGCCGCGTGCTCCTGCGCCGAACCGACGGTCTGCGCCGCCTCCGCGCGCAGCCGCTCCGCCTCGTCGGTCGCCTCTGCGACGAATCGCTCCGACTGCTCGGTCGCCTCGGCGCGGACCCGCTCGCTCTCGGTCGTCGCTTCGGCCATGAGCCGGTCGGCCTGCGCCGCGGCCTCGGACCGGATCCGGTTGGCGTCCTCACGGGCCTCGCCGCGGGCACGCGAGGCGTCCTGCTCCGCCGACGCGAGGGCGTCGGAGGCCTCCGTACGCATCCGCTGGCTGTACTCCGAGGTGTCCGAGCGCAGCTTCTCCGACTCGGCGATGGCCTCCGACACGGTCCGCTCGGCCAGGGCCTTGGCGGCGTCCGCCTCCTCGTGCGCGACCTGCCGGACGCGGTTGGCGTCCTCGGCGGCCCGCTCGCGCTCGGCGTAGGCGTCGGACCTGACCCGGTCCGCCTCCTCCTGCGCCTCGGTCCTCGTCCGCTCCGCCGAGTGCTCGGCGGCGGAACGCAGCCCGGTGATCTCCTCCTCGGCCTGCTCCTGCAGCCCGGCCACGGAGTCCCGCACCTGCTGGGCGGTCTGCTCGGCGGCCGAGACCAGCTCGGAGGCCCGGGTCTCCGCCTCCCCGACCAGCCGCTGGGCCTCGGCCTGGGCCTCCTCCACCCGCTTGCGGGCGGAGGCGAGGAGCTCCTCGCTCTGCTCGCGGGCGCGCTCGCGCTCCTGCTCGGCCTCCGCACGCGCCGAGCCGAGCGCCTCCTCGGCGGCGCGCCGGCGGCGGTTCGCCTCGTCCTGGGCGGCGGCCAGGGCCTCGGCCGCCTCCGCGCCGACCCGCTCGGCGGCTGCCGCCGCCTCGGAACGGACCCGGTCGGCGCTCTCCTGCGCCTCGGTCTTCAGCCGCTCCGCCTCGGCCGCGGCCTCGGTGCGCAGCCGTACGGCCACGGACTCGCCTTCGGCGCGGGACTGCGCGGCGTCGGCGGCGGCCTCCGTACGCAGGCTCTCGGCCTCCGTCGTGGCCTGTTCCTGGAGCGCGCGGATCCGCTCCGCGGCCTCCGCGCGCAGCCGCTCGGACTCCTCGCTCGTCTCGCGGCGGATCCGCTCCGCCTCCGTACGCGCCTGACCGAGCGCCTCCTCCGCGGCGGTGACCCGGGACTCGGCCTCGGTGTGCAGCCGCGTCAGCTCGTCGGCGGCCTCGGCCTTGCGGGCCTCTATGGCCTGCTCGGTCTCCTCCCGCAGGGCCGCGGCCGCGGTCTCCGCGGCGGCGGTCAGGGCGGCTGCCTGCTCCTCTGCCTCGGCGCGCACCTTCTCGGCCTCGGCGCGGCTGCGTTCCAGCGCTTCCTCGGCCTGCTTGCGCAGGGTGGCGGCGCGCTCGGCCGCCTCGGTCCTGACGCGCTCGCTCTCGACGCTCGCGGAGGTCCGCAGCTCCTCGGCGTCGGCCTTGGCCTTGGTGAGCAGCTCCTCGGCGGTGCGGGCACCCTCCTCCAGCTGCTGGACGGCCTCGCGGCGGGCCTCGCCACGGATCCGCTCACCCTCGGCGACGGCCTCGGAGCGCAGCTGCTCGGCCTCGCCGCGCAGGCGGCGGGCCTCCTCCTGCAGCTCGACGGTCTTGGCCCGGTACTCCTTGGTGTCGTCCTTGGCCGCGCCCTTGAGCTGGTCGGCCTGCTCGGCGGCCTCGCCGCGCAGCCGGTCCGCCTCGGCCTCGGCCTCACGGCGGATCCGGTCGGCCTCCTCGCCGGCCGCCCTGGTGGTCGACTTCGCGTCGTCGGAGGCCTTGGTCAGGACCTCCTCGGCGCTACGGGCGGCCTTGGCGAGCTGGGCCGCGGCGTCCTCGGCGGCCAGCGTGCGGGCCTTCTCGGCCGCCTCCGCGACCACCCGCTCGGCCTCAGCCCGGGCGTCGACTAGCGCCTGCTCGGCCTCTTCCTTGAGCGTCTCGGCCTGCTTCGTGGCCTCGCCGACCAGGCGGGCGATCTCGGACTTGGCCGTACGGGTGCGCTGCTCGTTCTGCGACTCGGCGCCGGCCAGCCGCTTGGCCGCGGCCTCCTTCGCCTCGGCGAGGACCTTCTCCGCCTCCAGCCGTGCCTCGCGCAGCCGGGTCTCGGCCTCCTGCATGCGCTGCTCGGCGGTGCGGTTCAGCTCCGCGGTCTGCTGCCGGGTCTGCTCGGTCTCGGAGGTGGCCGTCGAACGCAGCCGCTCGGCGTGAGTGGTCGCCTCCTGGGCCTGCGTGGAGGCCGCGTCGAGCAGCCGCTCGGCGTCCCTGCGGGCCCGCAGCAGCGTGGCCTCGGCCTCGGCACGGGCCGACTCCGCCTCGGAGTTGACGCGCCGGCGGGTCTCGTCCGCGAGCCGGGCTGCCTCGGCGCGGGCGGCGGCCAGCGACTGCTCGGCCTCCGTGCGCGACTCGTCCAGGAGGCGGCGGGCCTGGGACTCGGTCCTGGCCCGCAACTGCTCGGCCCAGGCGACGTTCTCGTTGACGTGGGACTCGACGGTCTGCCGGCGCTCCGCCAGCTCCTGGTCGAGCCGCTGCCGCCGCTGCACGGCCTCGGCGTGCAACTCCGCCTGCAGCCGGGCCTGGTGCTCCGCGTGCTCCTGCAGGATCCGCTGCGTCTGAGCCCTCGCCTCGCGCAGCTCGCGCTCGGCGTCGGTGCGCAGTTGGTCGGCCTGGATCTGGGCGTTACGCAGCATCTGCTCGGCCTGGTAGCCGATGTCCGCGCTGTCGTGTGCGGGACGGGTCGCGAGATTGCGCCGGGCCTCGTGCAGCTTGGCGCGCAAGACCTCGACCTGGTAGCCGAGGTCCTCGGCGTGCTGGACGGCCTTCTCCCGGTCGGTCTTCAGCCGGTCCATCTCGGCTTCGAACCGCGAGAGATGGTCGTCAGCTCGGTGGATCTGCTGGCTTTCGTAGCCCCGCACTGCGCGGTCCCATCCTTCCCCGAGCTCTCAACTTCGTTCGAGCAGGGGATACCCCGACCCTGGTCGCAATTCTCCATGCGAGTACCGCTCGCGGTGAGCGGTCCCCCGGGGAATGGTGACAGATCAACGGCGAGGACGCGGCGCGGCCCCGCCCCGGTCCCGGCCCGGAGCAGCCCACTCTACCGGGCCGGGTACCGGCCGGGTCAGTGCTCGGTCGCCGAGGTGACCAGTTCGGTCAGCACACCGTGGCAGTCCTTGGGGTGCAGGAAGGTGATCCGCGAGCCCATCGACCCGGTCCTGGGCTCGTCGTACAGCACCCGTACGCCCTTCCCGCCGATGTCCGCCGCGTCCGCGTCGACGTCGGCGGTCCCGAACGCGATGTGGTGCACGCCCTCACCGTTCTTTTCCAGCCACTTGCCGACGGCGGAGTCCGCACGGGTCGGTTCCAGGAGCTGGAGGTACGAAGCACCGCCGTCCGAGGTGCCGTTGATCTTCAGCATGGCCTCGCGCACACCCTGCTCCTCGTTGGTCTCGGAGTGGTACACCTCGAAGCCGTAGGTCGCGCGGTAGAACTCGACTGTCCTGTCGAGGTCGAAACAGGCGATTCCGATGTGGTCGATTCGCGTCAGCATGGAACCAGTGCAGCGCCCCGGGGATGGTTACGCAACGTGCGCGCGATCACACCGACAGCCGGATGACGGGCGCCGTACCGCTCAGTACATTCAGGTAAACCCTCGTTCACAACCGATCCCAAGGGGCTGCGCCTCATGTCAGGAACGACCGGAACCACCTCAGTGATCGTCGCGGGCGCCCGGACGCCCATGGGCCGTCTCCTCGGCTCGCTGAAGAGCTTCTCCGGAGCCGACCTCGGAGGCTTCGCCATCAAGGCGGCGCTGGACCGGGCCGGCATCGGCGGGGACCAGGTCGAGTACGTGATCATGGGCCAGGTGCTCCAGGCCGGGGCAGGGCAGATCCCGGCACGCCAGGCGGCCGTCAAGGCGGGCATCCCGCTGAACGTCCCCGCGCTCACAGTCAACAAGGTGTGCCTCTCGGGGCTCGACGCGATCGCCCTCGCGGACCAGCTGATCCGCGCCGGTGAGTTCGACGTCGTGGTGGCCGGCGGCCAGGAGTCCATGACGAACGCCCCGCACCTGCTGCCGAAGTCCCGCGAAGGATACAAGTACGGCGCGGTCGAGATGCTCGACTCGATGGCGTACGACGGCCTGACCGACGCCTACGAGAACATCCCGATGGGCGAGTCCACCGAGAAGCACAACACCCGCCTCGGCCTGGCCCGCGCCGACCAGGACGAGATCGGGGCCCAGTCCCACCAGCGCGCCGCCGCCGCGCAGAAGAACGGCATCTTCGAGGCCGAGATCACCCCCGTCGAGATCCCGCAGCGCAAGGGCGACCCGGTCCTCTTCGCCAAGGACGAGGGCATCCGCCCCGAGACGACCGCCGAGTCCCTGGGGAAGCTGCGCCCGGCCTTCACCAAGGACGGCACGATCACGGCGGGCACCTCCTCGCAGATCTCCGACGGCGCCGCCGCCGTCGTCGTCATGAGCAAGGCGAAGGCCGAGGCCCTGGGCCTGGACTGGATCGCCGAGATCGGAGCCCACGGCAATGTCGCGGGCCCGGACAACTCGCTCCAGTCGCAGCCGTCCAACGCCATCCGGCACGCCCTGAAGAAGGAGGGCATCGGCGTCGAGGACCTCGACCTCATCGAGATCAACGAGGCCTTCGCGGCCGTCGCGGTCCAGTCGATGAAGGACCTCGGCGTCACCTCCGACAAGGTCAACGTCAACGGCGGCGCGATCGCGCTCGGCCACCCCATCGGGATGTCCGGCGCCCGTGTGGTGCTGCACCTGGCGCTGGAGCTGAAGCGGCGCGGCGGCGGCACCGGGGCGGCGGCGCTGTGCGGCGGCGGCGGCCAGGGCGACGCGTTGATCATCCGCGTACCGGGCAAGTAGTCCGTACGAGCGAGCGAGGAGGCCGAGCGTGAAGGTGGACGTCCCCACCCTGGTCGAGCAGGCACGTGAGGGCAGGCCGCGTGCGGTGGCCCGGCTCATCTCCCTGGTGGAGGGTGCCTCGCCGCAGCTGCGTGAGGTGATGGCCGCCCTGGCGCCGCTGGCCGGCCACGCCTACGTCGTCGGCCTGACCGGATCGCCGGGGGTCGGGAAGTCCACCTCGACCTCGGCCCTGGTCTCGGCCTACCGGAAGGCCGGCAAGCGGGTCGGCGTCCTGGCCGTCGACCCGTCGTCGCCGTTCTCCGGGGGCGCGCTCCTCGGGGACCGGGTCCGGATGTCGGAGCACGCCTCCGACCCGGGCGTCTACATCCGCTCGATGGCCACCCGGGGGCACCTGGGCGGCCTCGCCTGGTCGGCGCCGCAGGCGATCCGGGTGCTGGACGCGGCGGGCTGCGACGTGATCCTGGTGGAGACGGTGGGGGTGGGCCAGTCGGAGGTGGAGATCGCCTCCCAGGCCGACACCTCCGTCGTCCTCCTCGCCCCGGGCATGGGCGACGGCATCCAGGCGGCCAAGGCCGGAATCCTGGAGATCGGCGACGTGTACGTCGTCAACAAGGCCGACCGGGACGGCGCGGACGCCACCGCCCGCGAGCTCAACCACATGCTGGGCCTGGGCGAGTCCCGGGGACCCGGCGACTGGCGGCCGCCGATCGTGAAGACGGTCGCCGCCCGGGGCGAGGGGCTCGACGAGGTGGTCGAGGCCCTCGAGAAGCACCGGGCGTGGATGGAGGAGCACGGCGTCCTGGCCGAGCGGCGCACGGCGCGTGCGGCCCGCGAGGTCGAGACGATCGCGGTCACCGCGCTCCGCGAGCGGATCGCCGATCTGCACGGCGACCGCCGGCTGGACGCCCTCGCGGAACGGATCGTGGCCGGAGGCCTCGACCCGTACGCGGCGGCGGACGAGCTGGTCGCGGGACTCACCGGCGGGAACTGACGGCCCCCGGGCGGCGTGCGGGCCGCCCGGGAGCCGCACCCGCCGTGTCCGGAAGGACCGTTCTCCCCGCCTGACAGGGCGTGAAAAGATGCCGCGCACGGGGCGCGTGCGGTGCGCGCCGGTCATGCACCTCGGGGGACGCATGCTGGAGCCGTTGCGCGAGGACGCACCGAGACGTATCGGGCCGTACGCCGTGCTGGCGAGGCTCGGCGCGGGCGGCATGGGTGAGGTGTTCCTCGGGCTGCGCGACGGCTCCGGCGACGACGCCGCTCCCGTCGCGGTCAAGACGGTCAGGCGTGACGTGGCCCAGGACCCCGGCTTCAGGCAGCGCTTCCGCCGCGAGATCGAGGTCGCCCGGTCGGTGACCGGCCCCGCCCTGGCCCCCGTGCTGGACGGTGACGCCGACGCCGACGTGCCCTGGCTGGCCACGGGCTACGTCGCGGGCCCGACCCTGTCGGCCGCGGTGCGCCGGTCGGGCGCCCTGGAGGAGGAAGAGGTCCGGATGCTCGGGGCGCGGCTCGCCCGGGCCCTGGGCACCGTCCACGAAGCGGGCGTCGTGCACCGGGACGTGAAACCCGGCAACGTCCTGCTCGCCGGCGACGGGCCGCGCCTGATCGACTTCGGGATCGCCCGCGGCGCGGGCGCCACCCCGCTCACGACGACCAGCCGCATGATCGGCAGCCCCGCCTTCATGTCCCCGGAGCACGTGGCGGGCAGCGGACGCGTGGTGCCCGCCTCCGACGTCTTCTGCCTCGCTTCCGTCCTCTGCTTCGCGGCGACGGGACACGACCCGTTCGGCGACGGCCCGGTGGCCGCGGTGCTCTACCGGGTGAAGTACGTCGAGGCGGACCTCGACGGAGTGCCCGGCGCCCTGCGCGCGGTGCTCCGGGACTGCCTGGTGGCCGACCCCGCCGCCCGCCCCGGCCCCGCGGAACTCGCCGCCCGGCTGGCCCCGGAGGGCTCGGTGGGCTGGCCCGGCCCGGTGGCGTCCCACATCGCCGAGTACGAACGCGAGCTCGCCTCCGTCCGGGCGCTGGGCGGGCCGCTGCTGCCGGGATACACCCCGACCCAGGCGGCCACGGGCAGCCGGACACCCCTGGACCAGCTGCCCACCCAGGGGCCCGGCCTTCCGCCCGGCGATGCTCCCGCCCGCCCCGCTCGCCGCCGGCGTCTCCTCGGAGCGGCCCTGGCCGCGATCGTCCTGGCCGGGGCGGCCACGGGAGGTCTGCTCGCGCTGCGGGACGACGGCAAAGGCGGCGGCGGGGGCGCGAACGAAGGAGGCGGCGAGGGCGGAAAGGCCCCCGCCCGGATCATGGCGGGCGTCGACACGGGGGGCGGGCCGGAGAATTCCGGCACCGTGTCCTACGGCCGTGAAGTCCGCCCCACCGGCTGGAAACCGTGGAAGGGCGAGCTCGCCGGCACCCCGCTCGGCTGCGCCGCGGGCCGGGACGTGCTGGTGTGCAGGCGGGTGGACGGTTCGTACGAGGCGGTCTCGGCGGCGGACGGCAGGCGGCTGTGGGAGTACGCGACGGACGAGGAGCAGTCGGTGGGCGCCCGCATCAGTCCCACCGGGCAGTTCTTCATGCCCGGCGGGTCGACCCGCCCCGCGGTCCACGACGACACGGTGTTCTTCGCCACCGGCAACCGCCTCGTCGCGGTGGACGCCCTGACGGGGAAACCCCGCTGGGACATCCGCTCCGGCGGGGCGTTCCTGCTGGACAGCGCCCCGCTCGTCGCCGACGGGCTGGTGTTCGCCGACATCGGCGACCGGCCCAGCGGTTCGGAGGTCGCCGCCTTCGACCTGCGGACCGGCAAGGAGGTATGGCGGAAGCCGCTCGTCGCCGAGGACCTGGCCAAGGCCCAGGAGGACGACTTCTGGCCGCTGGCCACCAGGGACGGTGTGCTCTACATCCGCAACGAGGAAGGGCTGCGGGCCCTGCGGACGAAGGACGGAGCGGAACTGGGCCGGATGACCGACGAGGACAACCGGTGCAGGGGGGCGCTGTCACGTCCCGACCACGTGTACTGCGGCTCGTACTCCGGCGGTGGCGTCACGCTGAACCGGCTCGACGCCGACTCCCTGGACGTCACCGGGCAGATCTCCGTGCCCTCCGCCGAAGTCAACGAGGCGCCGCTGGTGGCGGTCGACGATCATGTGAGCGTCCTCGTGCGCGGCGGCCTTCCCTGGGAGGACGACCCGGTCGGTCCGGAGATCGTCCTGATGCGGCGGGACAGCGACAAGGTGCTGGGCCGTTACCCGCTCGACAGGAGGACCGCGGGCTCGCCGACCAACCCGGCGTCGGTTCCCGTGATCACCGAGGGCACCCTCCTCTGGGCCGACACCACTCATCTGTACGCCGTCGCGCTGAACGACGGGGGCACACCGGGACCCGTCCGCCGGACCGCCCTGGCGGGCTCGCCCGGGCCCGTCGCCGAGCCGGAGTACGACGTACTCGAATGGGGTGTGCGGATGGACAAGGAGAACCTGCCGCCCGAGCTCCTGCCCACCGGCGGAGCCGTCCATGTCGTGTACCACCAGGGCATCGTCCTCTCCGTAGGGCTGCCCGGTCCGGACGCCTCATGATCGGGCCCCTGCCCCCCGGCAGCCGCACCCGCATCGGCCCGTACAGGCTCCTGGGGCTGCTCGGCGCGGGAGGCATGGGCGAGGTGTACCTGGCGCGGCCGGACCACGCCCCGGCGGTTCCCGGTGAGCCCCTCTCCGGTCTGGTCGCCCTCAAGACCGTGCTCGCCGGACTCGACCTCGACGACGGGTTCCGCATCCGCTTCCGCCGGGAGATCGAGGCGGCCGGTGCCGTGCGCAGTCCGCACACGGCGGCTCTCGTCGCGGGCGACGCGACCGGTACGTCCCCCTGGCTCGCCACGGAGTACGTCCCGGGCCCGTCGCTCGCCGAGGCGGTCTCCCGCACGGGCCCGCTGCCCGAGGCCGTCGTCCGTGCCGCCGGTTCCCGCCTCGCCCTGGCACTCGCCGACATGCATGCGGTACGGGTCCTGCACCGCGACCTCAAACCGGGCAACGTCCTGCTCGGTGCCGACGGGCCGAAGGTGATCGACTTCGGTATCGCCCAGGCTTTCGAGGCCACCCAGCTGACCCGGACAGGGGTGGTGGTCGGCAGTCCCGGTTACATCTCGCCCGAACATGTCAACGGCTCCCGGGCACTGGTCCCCGCCTCCGACGTCTTCTGCCTGGGCGCGGTGCTCGCCTTCGCCGCGACGGGGCGCGGCCCGTTCGACGACTCCGACATGGCCGCCGTGATCTTCCGTATCGCACACGGCGAACCCGAACTGGACTCGGTGCCGGCCGGGCTGCGCGGCGTGATCGAGCAGTGCCTCAGCGGCCGGGCCGATGACCGGCCGGAGCCGGCGGAGCTGGCCCGCCTCCTGCTGCCGGACGACCCGCCCGAGCCCTTCCCGTGGAACGGACGGGTGGCGGAGCAGCTCACCGCCCACGCGGCGGCGGCCGTGGCGTGCGCCGAAGCGGCCGGCCCCGGACACGTCCCGTGGACGGCCTCAGCGGCCGCCCACGGACCCACGGTGGGACCGGGGCCCTCGGGCGGGACGGCTGCCGGGAGGCGCGGCCGGCGGTGGCCGGTGCTCGCCGCCGCAGCCGCTACGGTCTGCGCTGTCCTCGCTGTCCTCGCTGTCGTCCTGGTGCCGCGCCTCCTCGACGGGAGCGACGGCGGCGGGACACCCGCGGCGGGCGGCGGAACCGCGACACCCCGGCCCGCGGCCTCCCGCGCAGAGGCGGCGGGCGTGGTGATCCCCGACGCGGACGCCGGGCGCACGGGCGACTTCGGGGCCCGGGGCGCGGACGAGGCCTTCCGACCCGCCGGCTGGCGGCCGTGGAAGCACGGGCAGAAGGTCGCCGAGTACGGCTGTGTCCTCGCGGGCCCCGTGCTCGTCTGCTCGGGCGAACGGGGCGTCACCGCGCTGGACGCCTCTTCCGGCGAGCAGCGCTGGACCGTGCCTGAACCACGCGGCGCGGCGACCCCGGGCACCGCGGGCCATTCGATCGCCGCTGTCCAGGCGGACACCGTCTACGCGTTCATGGGCGACGCGCTCGTGGGACTCCGGCTCGGCGACGGCAAGCGGGTGTGGCGGAAGGCCCTGCCCGAGGGACACATCGGTATGGGCCCCTTGTACGCGGACGGAGTGCTCTACTACGTCGCGCAGCCGGAGGGCGGCGACCGGGGCACGCTCGTCGCCCAGCAGCTGACGGCCGACCGTGCCGAGAAGTGGCGCAGACCATATGCCGAGTTCGTGTTCACGCTGGTCGCCGGCGGCGGCCGGCTGGCGGCGGTCGGGAGCGGCATCGACGTCTTCGACCTGGAAACGGGCCGGCCTGAGGCCCGGGCCGCCGACGGGTACACCGGCTGCGGACACCCGGTGCTGGCCGGGAAGCAGTTGCTCTGCTCCGGTGAGGACGGACTCACGGTGCTGGATCTCTCCGATCCGTCGAAGCGCCGCGGGATGGCCGAGGAGGTGACGATCCGCGTCAAGCCGGCGGTCTCGCGCGACGGCACGGTCGTGGTGTCCACCGGACAGGATGTGTACGCGTACGGGCTGGCCGACGGTCGGCGGCTCTGGAGCAGCGTCGAGAAGTACGGCCTGGACATCGAGGTCGACGACGTGCTGATCTCGGGCGACAGCGTCCTGCTCGCCAGGGGGTCGAGTGTCCACGCCTACGACGTGAACGCGTCGGGGGACGGCAGGCAGGAGACGGACTCGAAGTTCTTCGCCGGTCCGGTCGACGGTGAGTCCGACGTGCTCGCCGCCGGTGACGTGGTCTTCCTGTCCTTCACCGACGGCACGGTCCTGTCCGGCTTCGCGCCGTGAGGCGGAGCCGGACAGGACCGCGGAGCCCGTGACCGGGGGACGGGTCAGTCGTCGTCACCGTCGTTGTCGTCGTCGTCCCGGTCCACGGTGACCTTGCCGCTCTTGCCGTCGACGTGCAGCTCGTGCTGCTTGCCGTCCTTGCCCGTGACGTCGACGTCCCAGCGCAGCGCACCCCGCTTGTCGTCGTCATCGTCGTCATCCAGGTCCACCGACGTCACCGTGCCGGGCTGCGCGCCGAGCGCCGCCTCCACCGCGGCGTCCAGGGACACGGCCGCCGAGCGGGGCGCGTGCCGGTCGCGGTCGTCGTTGTCGTCGTCCTCGCGGTCCGAGAGCACCTTGCCGTTCGCCGCGTCCACGGTCACGTCGTGCCAGCCCTTGTCGGAGCCGTACACGTCGAGCTCCCAGACCGCCCGGTCGCTGTCGTCGCCGTCATCGTCCAGCTCGGCCTCGGTGACGGTGCCGGGGACGGCCTTCAGCGCGGCGTCGGCGGCCTCGCCGACGGTGGTGCGTCCGCTCTTCCGCTCCCCGCTGCCGCCTGCCGCCCGGTCCGCCGTGGCCGTCCGGTCGTCCTTGCCGCCGGTGTCGGAGTCCGCGAAGGCGGCGGTCGTGGCGAGTCCGCCGCCGACCAGTACGGCCGCGGTGAGGGTGGCGATGGCGATGTTGCGCTTCATGGTGGGTTCCTCCCCGATGGGGTGTGCTTGCTGAGCGACGGGAACCACACTGGCCCGCCGAGGCTGAACGCAGCCTGAAGCCGCCTGAAGACGTCTTCAGGTTCGGTTTGCGAAGCTGTCCCCATGCGCCTGTTGATCGTGGAGGACGAGAAGCGTCTCGCGACGTCCCTCGCGAGGGGACTCACCGCCGAGGGCTTCGCCGTCGACGTCGTGCACGACGGCCTGGAGGGCCTGCACCTGGCGGGCCAGGGCATCCACGACCTCGTGGTCCTCGACATCATGCTGCCCGGGATGAACGGCTACCGGATCTGCGCCGCCCTGCGCGCCGCGGGGCACGAGATGCCGATCCTGATGCTGACCGCGAAGGACGGGGAGTACGACGAGGCGGAGGGCCTGGACACCGGCGCCGACGACTATCTGACCAAGCCGTTCTCGTACGTCGTGCTCGTCGCGCGGGTCCGCGCGCTGCTGCGCCGCCGCGGTGGCTCCGCCTCGCCGGTGCTGACCGCCGGCACGCTGCGGATGGACACCGCCGCCCGCCGCGTCCACCGGGGCGAGGAGGAAGTCACCCTCACCGCGAAGGAGTTCGCCGTCCTGGAGCAGCTCGTGCTGCGGGCGGGCGAGGTGGTGAGCAAGGCGGACATCCTGGAGCACGTCTGGGACTTCGCCTATGACGGCGACCCGAACATCGTCGAGGTCTACATCAGCACGCTGCGCCGCAAGCTCGGCTCCGCGTCGATCCGCACCGTACGGGGCGCGGGTTACCGGCTGGAGGCGCTGTGAGGTCCGTACGGGCCAGGGCCGCCCTGGGCGCCACCCTCGTCGTCGCCGTCGCGCTGACCGTCGCGGGGCTGGCCGTGCTGCTGGTGCTGCGCGGCAACCTGACGGACCGGGCGGGACTGGAGGCCGAGGTGACCGCACGGGAGGTGGCGGGGGAGCTGGCGCTGGGCACGGCGTACGCGCGGCTGGAGGCGGGCGACGAGGACAGCCACCCCGTCCAGGTCACCGACGACGAGGGGCGCGTGGTGGCCGTCTCCAAGGATCTGGAGGCCATCTCGGGGACGGGCACGGCACAGGTCGTACCGGTCTCCCCGGCGCCGGCCACCGGCCCGGGCGACGATGACGACGACGATGACGACGACGGGGCCGGCCCGCCCCGCAGCGAGGTCTCCTCCGACCCGCCGGACTTCACCAACGGCACCGCCACGGTCGACGGGGAGAGGGCGGACTACCGCTTCGCCGCCGTCGAGGTGACCACGAGGGAGGACGTCACCCTGACCGTCCACGCGGGCGCCCCGCTCGCGGCCGAGCAGGAGGCCGTGGACACCGTACGCAACTCCATGCTGACCGGACTGCCCGTCATGCTGCTCGTCGTCGCCGGGGTGACCTGGCTGGTCACCCGGCGCGCACTGCGCCCGGTGGAGGGCATCAGGCGGGAGCTGGCCGCGATCACCGCGTCCGAGGACCTCGGGCGCCGCGTGCCCGAGCCGGACTCCCGGGACGAGATCGCGCGGCTGGCCCGTACGACCAACGAGACCCTCACCGTGCTGGAGGCCTCGGTCGACCGGCAGCGGCGCTTCGTCGCCGACGCCTCCCACGAACTGCGCAGCCCGATCGCCTCGCTCCGCACCCAGCTGGAGGTGGGTGAGGCCCACCCGGAGCTGCTGGACGTGCCCGGCGCCGTCGCCGACACCGTACGGCTGCAGGGGCTGGCCGCCGACCTGCTGCTGCTCGCCCGGCTGGACGCGGGGGAGCGCCCGGGGCGCACGGCGGTCGACGTGGGCGCGCTGGTCCGCGAGGAGGTCTACCGGCGTGCGGCGGACCGGATCGCGCCGGAGGTCTCCGTGGCGGACACCGGGACGCTCGAAGTCAGCGGATCACGCGGTCAGCTGGCCCGGGTGGTGGGCAACCTGCTGGACAACGCCGAGCGCCACGCGGAGCGTTCGGTCGCCGTCTCGGTACGGACGGACGGGGCCGATGTGCTCGTGGAGGTCACGGACGACGGAGCGGGCGTGCCCGAGGCCGAACGCAACCGGATCTTCGAGCGTTTCGTACGCCTGGACGACGCCCGCAGCCGCGACGACGGCGGGGCCGGGCTCGGCCTGGCCATCGCCCGTGACGTGGCCTCCCGGCACGGAGGCACACTCACGGTGGGCGAAGGGGCGGGCGGCGGCGCGCGGTTCACCTTGCGGCTGCCGGGGCGGCCCGGGGCGGGAGCGGCCGACGCCGGCTGAGGTCCGCCCTATGGCTTGCCGCGCCGGCCGCGCAGGTGCTCCGCGATCGGGGTCAGCGCCGCGTGCAGCGCGGCGAGCTCATCGGGGGAGAGCAGGTCCATGAAGTGCCGCCGCACCGACTCGACATGGTGCGGCGCGACCTTCCGCATCGTCTCGCCGCCCAGATCGGTCAGGACCGCGAACAGCCCCCGCCGGTCGGACTCGCAGTGCTCGCGCCGGACCAGGCCGGCGTTCTCCATGCGGGTGATCTGGTGGGAGAGTCTGCTCTTGGACTGCAGGGTGGCGGCGGCGAGATCGCTCATCCGCAGACGCCGGTCCTCCGACTCCGAGAGGTTGACCAGGATCTCGTAGTCGTTCATGGTCAGGCCGAACGGCTGGAGGTCCTTCTCCAGCTGATGCGTCAGCAGCCTGCTGACGTCCAGGTGGGTGCGCCAGGCGCACTGCTCCGCATCGGTCAGCCAGCGGGTGGCCGTCTCGGTCTCCATGTATGGATTCTACCTAAGATGTTGAAAGCCGGACGAAGTCTGGGAGTGTGACTCCTCGCACGCACTGCCGGGCGTCACACTCCGCAGACTACCGTTCACAGCCCGAAGCGACGCTGGAGGTCCCCCAGCTGACCGGGCATGCGAGGTGCGGAGCCGTGTTGACCGCCGCCGCCCGGCACGCCCGGCTCGTGCGGGACGGCGCCGGTCGCCTGCTCCGGCATCAGCGCCTCGGACGACTGGAGCAGCACCGTGCCCGCCCCGACGAACTCGAACTGGTGCTCCTCGCCGGAGGTGCCGCCGATCCCGGTCAGCGAGCGCAGCCCGCCCATCACGCCCGTCATGTAGGCGTGATCGTAGTGGTGGCACGGCGAAGGGCAGTCCGCCCATCCCACCAGCGCCTGCGGATCCACCCGCAGCGGCGGCTCCATGAAGACCACCGGGCCGTTGGACGCGGCGACGAACTTCCCCGTTCCGATCAGGGTCAGGAAGCCCGGCACGATCGACTGCTTCAGCGCCAGGGTCGGCTGGTAGGCCAGCAGATTGCCGGACCGGATCGTCAGGTTGCCGTCCTCCAGGTCGAAGGAGTTCACGTCGAAGGCCCGGTCGGCGAGCAGCATCTTGCCGCTGCCCTCGGCCACCACCCAGTCGCTCGCGTGCAGCGGGGAGTGGAAGCTCGTGCGGATCAGCCGCTCGAAGCGCCCGTGCCCGATGCCGTTGAACTCGATCCGCCCGTAGTAGGCGATCATCTTGCCCTTCTGCAGGAACCACTGGCTCCCCTTGAGCTCCACGCAGAAGGTGTAGGCGTTGACGTTGTCGTCCGACGGCAGCGTCATCGGGTCGTGAATCACCGGCGTGCTCACAGCTTCTCCTCCGATGCCTGGACGTACACCGCTCCGTTGCCGCTGAGCTCCAGCTGGAACGCCTCGCCGGAACCGCGTCCCACCATGTCGCGCCAGCCGAGCGCGGTAGACAGCTTGTTCGTCACGTCCCCGTGGTGGGCGACGTATGCCTGGGGGTCGACATGCACCGGCCTGCCCGGCGTGATCGGCAGCTCGACCACCCCGCCGTGTGCCATCACGGCGACCGCGCCGTGCCCCTCGAGCGTCGTCGTGAACAGGCCCTGCCCGGTCACCTGGCCGCGCACCATGCCCATCACCCCGCCCTGCGAGCCCATGAACATGGTGCCCTGCCGGAGCGTCCCGTCGAAGGCGAGCAGCCGGTCCGCCTCCACGTACAGGGTGTCGCCGGCGAGGTCGATCACCTGGATGTGGTGTCCGCCGTGGCCGAACATCACCGTGCCGTTGCCCTCGACGGTCATCAGCGGAGTCGCCTCGTTCGCCACCCGCCGGCCGATCATCGACCCCAGGCCCCCCTGCCCGCCCTGGATGTTCGGGGTGAACGAGACGTCGCCGCGGTAGGCGAGCATCGCGCCGCGCTGGCTGTACAACGTCCGGCCGGGGCCCACCACGGCCTCGACCATCTTCGAGTTGATCTCACGGAACGGCATCAGACGTCGCCTCCGACGGTGTTCCGCTCGCTGGGCTGTACGTGGACCAGGCCGTCGCCCTCGAAGCGGATCTGGAAGGACTCGCCGGAGCCCTCGCCCATGAGCGTCCGGAAGTTGACCCCGGACTGGAAGTGCTGCTGGAGGCTGCCCTGGTGGGCGATGTAGGCGCCCGGGTCGACGGTCAGCGGGTACTGGGGTGTCACCCGCAGCACGACGGCGGAGCCGTCCGACATGATCGCCGCCTGGCCGGTGCCCTCGACGGTCGTGGTGAACAGGCCGTTGCCGCTCGCCCCGCCCCTGAGCCCCGTGAAGGTGGTGCCGGTGCGCAGCCCGGCGTCGGTGGCCAGCAGGTTGCTCGCCTCGACGTACAGCGTCTCGCCGTGCAGCGAGACGAGGTTGATCTCGCTCGCCCGGTCGGCGAAATAGCAGGTGCCCTGCCCCTTCACCTCCATCATCTCCATCTGCTCGCCGGTCAGCCGGCGGGTCACCATCCCGCGGAGGCCCTCGCCGCCGCCGGACATCTTCTTGAACGCCATCCGGCCGTCGTACGCGACCATCGAGCCGTTCTTCGCCTTGACGGCGTCGCCTGTCAGGTCGACGGCGAGCGTCTTGCTGCCTTGGAGTCGGAACATCGCCACAGGGCGACGTTAGCCGCAGGGGAGCCCGGCCCGACAGGGCCCGGCGGCCGATCCGGACCCCGACATGACCCTGATATGCGCGGATACGTGCCAGGGGGCACGGGCACGGCCCCCCTGCCCCCGGGAGCCGGGGGCGATGCCACAATGGGCTTGCTTGTGCCTGCTTTCACAAGCCACACGCCCCTCCCACCCACCGAAGGTGCCCTCGTGGACATCAAGACCGCTTCCGCCCTGCACCGGCTGCGCCTCATCTCGCTTCCCGAGGCGCTCTCCTTCCCGGCGCTGCTCATCTTCGGCTCGCTGCTCATGCGGGTCTCGGACATCGACTTCCTGATGCCGCCCCTCGGCGCGCTGCACGGCCTTCTCTTCACGATCTACGTGGTGTTCCTGCTGGACGTCTGGGTCAAGGCCAAGTGGCCGCTCAAGCGTGTCGCCCTGTTCTTCCTCCTCGCGGTCGTGCCCTTCGGCGGCCTCTACGGCGAGAAGCTGCTCAAGAAGTACGAGGCCGACGGCGTCATCGCCGCCCGCGCCCGCGCCGAGGGGACGGTCAGCGCATGATCGTCGCCTTCTCCGTCAGCCCCCTGGGCGTCGGCGAGGACGTCGGTGAGTACGTCGCCGACGCCGTCCGTGTCGTCCGTGAGTCCGGACTGCCCAACCGCACGGACGCGATGTTCACCTCCGTCGAAGGGGAGTGGGACGAGGTCATGGACGTGGTGAAGCGCGCCGTGGCCGCCGTCGAGGCCCGTGCGGGCCGTGTCTCCCTCGTGCTGAAGGCCGACATCCGGCCGGGCGTCACCGACGGTCTGACCTCCAAGGTCGAGACGGTGGAGCGGCACCTGGCGGGCTGACGCCCCGTCCGTACGCCTGCGACGAGCCCCCGACGCCCTCCGGCGCCGGGGGCTCGTTCCGTTCGGGCGAAGAAATCCGCTCACTCGGACCTGCCGGGTCGCCGCCTCGCCGGTTCTCCCCTTCTGTGGGGACACCGGCATATCCGACCGTTGGAGGCGCGATGCCGTCGGAAAGACGTGACCACGACCGGGGCGGCAGCCGGCCCGCCGGGCCCCTCGGGGAGCCCGCGACGCCGTACCGGGTGAGGTATCGCGGCCTGCTGCGCACCGGGTGGCACCGAATACGAGCGGTGCTCCCGCTGACGCTCGCCCCCGTGTCCGCAGGGCTCGTGCTGTTCTTCCTGGTCCTGCCCGCCCACCGGGCCGCGCGCGGGGGCGGTGAGCCGTGGCTCGGTCTCGCCGACTTCGTGACCGTGGCCGCCCTCGGCCTGGTCGCCGTGCTCGCACCGGTCGGCCTCGCCCTGGCCGTGCACGCCGTGACCGTGGCCAGGGACCCGGTCCCGGTGACGCCCGAGCCCGGCACCAGGGTCGCCTTCCTCACCACGTACGTACCCGGCCGGGAGCCCCTCTCCGCGGTGCGGGCCCGCCTGGAGGGCGCGGCGCGGATGCGGCACCCGGGGCCGCTGGACCTCTGGCTGCTCGACGAGGGCGACGACGCGGAGGCCAGGATGCTCTGCGCAGAACTGGGCGTGCACCACTTCACCCGCCTCGGGGTGCCCGAGTGGAACCAGGAGGCGGGCCCGCACCAGGCCGGCACGGAGCACGGCAACCGCAACGCCTGGATCGCCAAGCACGGTGACGCGTACGACCTCCTCGCCTCCGTGGGCACCGGTCACGTCCCGCTGCCCGGCTTCCTCGAGCGGACGACGGGCTACTTCCGTGACCCGGACACCGCGTTCGTCGTCGGCCCGCGGATCGCCGGCGGCCACGACTTCCACGCCCTGGTGCAGCGCGCGGGCAACCGTTACGGCGCGCCCGTGCTCGCCGGCCCCGGCAGTGTCGTACGCGTCGCCGCGCTGCGCCAGGCCGGCGGCTTTCAGGGCTCCGGCACCGAGGACACGGCCACCGGCTTCGAGATCCACCGGCGCACCAATCCGGGGACCGGGCAGTACTGGCGTTCCGTCCACGCCCCGGACGTACCGGCCTCCCGCGAGGGTCACGCCTCCCCGGCGGACCGCCACGGCCGGTGGCCGGACCGCCCCCGGGCGGAGCTGCTGCGGGAGTACGGGAAGGCGCTGTTCCGGGTGCCGCCCGGCCGGCTCGTCGGCTACACGCTGCTCCTCGTCCACCATCCCCTGGCCACCGCCGCCGGGCTGCTCGGCGTGCTGGGCTGCCTGGCGGCCACCGTCCACGCGCCGGCCCGTGGCTGGGCGGTGTTCGCGCTGCTGATCGCCCTCGCGCCGGTCGCGGTGCGGTCCGTGACGCTGCTGCGCGGGCGTGCGCGTGGGCAGGACAGCGGCGTGCGGGGCCGCCCCCGGGCCGCGGAGGCGGAACCCGCCCTCGCCGGCGCGGCGGGCACCCCTCCAAGGCCTGTCTGACGCAGCTGACCGCGGGCCGTGCGGCCGGCCCGCACGCTACGGCTCCTGCGCCGCCAGCGCGATGCCCAGCGGCGTGCGCTCGTACAGCACCTGGTGCCCGTAGCGCCGCGAGGTGAGCAGGCCCGCCGCGCGCAGCGCCGACAGATGGGCGGACACGGAGGACGGGGCGAGCGAGAGCCGGTGCGCCAGCGCGCTCGTCCCGGCCGGTTCACCGAGGGCGCACAGCACATCGGCGCGGGCCCTCCCCAGCAGCCGGGCGAGCGCGTCCGGCGTCCGGTCGGCGGACTCCGTCCACAGTCCGCCGATGCCACGCGCGGGGTAGATCACCGCGGGCTGCCAGGGAGGCTCGTAGCCGCCGACCACATCCGGCCAGACGAAGACGCTGGGCATCAGGACGAGACCCTGCCCGTCCAGGACCCGGCTGTGGTTCCCGCTGGTGCCGGCCACCGTCAGGGTCGAGTCCGCCCAGTGCAGCCGGGGACTCACCTCGCCGAGCAGCCGCTCGAAACCCACCTCGGCGAGACGGCGCGAGTGGTAGGCGATGTCCGCCTCCAGCAGGGCGCGCAGCCGTGGCCAGTGCGGCTCGACCATCACCCGCCAGGCCCGCTGCAGGAGGTCCGCCAGTTCCTGGACCGTGCGGGCCGGGTCGGCCAGCATCCGCCGGCCGGCGGGGGAGCGCAGGGCCCCCGGGGTGTCGGCGAGCGCGAGCGCCATGTCCTCGCGGGCGGTCGCCGGATCCGTGGCGCGTACGGCCGCCACCTCCTCGGCGAAGGTGGTGAGCGGTCCGAGGGGCGGCGGACAGATGAAGTCGGGGTTGTGGCCGCGCTCCGGCATCAGCAGCCACAGCGGCGCGAGGTCGAGCCCGGCGGCGTCCTCCCTGACCCGCCGGAGCCAGGGCAGGTGGTAGCCGTGCCGGCCGGGGCGGCCGAGGGTGCGCACGGCCTCCTGCGTCTCCCAGAGCGGGGACAGCGCGAAGCGGCAGCGGAGCAGATCGCGCTCGTCGAAGTACAGATGGAACGGCATGGGTGCCCTCGGAGATTCGGCGTGAGCCGAAAGTCTACGGAGAAGCCGGACCGTTCCCCCAAGCTGCCTCCATGCCGAGCGACACGACCACCCCTGCGGGCACACCCCGCGAAGAGCCCGCCGGGAAGGCGCTGTCCCCGGCTCAGCCTCCGGAGCGCGCCTCCTCACCCGACCCGGGCCCCGCTCCGGAGGCGGACCCCGGCGCGGCCGCCGGGGGATACCGTGCGGTCTTCGCCGTACGGGAGTTCCGGGCGGTCTTCGCCGCCCATCTGCTCTCCCTCCTCGGCGTGGTCGTCAGTGAACTGGCGCTCACCGTGCTGGTCTACGACCTCACCGGCTCCCCCCTGCTGTCCGCCCTCACCTTCGCGCTCGGCTTCCTGCCGTACATCGTCGGCGGCACGCTCTTCGCGGGGGTCGCCGACCGGTACCCCGCCCGCCGCGTGCTCGTCGTCTGCGACCTGGTCTGCGCCGGCTGCGTCGGCGTGATGGTGCTTCCCGGCACGCCCGTCGCGGGGCTGCTCGCGCTGCGCTGCCTGGTGGCCGCGATCGCACCCGTCTTCACCGGGACACGGACGGCGGCCCTCACCGACATCCTCGGGGAGGGCGACCTCTACGTCCTCGGCCGTTCGCTGCTGCGCCTGGTCTCGCAGAGCGCCGTGCTCGTCGGCTTCGGTGCGGGCGGGCTGCTGCTCACCGCCCTGTCGCCGCGCGGGGCGATCACGGTCACCGTGGTGACGTTCCTCTGCTCGGCGGCGCTGCTGCGCCTCGGCACCCAGGACCGGCCCGCCCGCACCGGAGGGGACGCCGGCGGCACGCTGCTCGGGGAGTCGCTCGCCGGGGCCCGCGCCGTCCTGGGGGACCGCGGGATCCGGGGCCTGCTCCTGCTCTTCTGGGTGCCGGCCTTCTTCGTGGTCGCCCCGGAGGCCCTCGCGGCGCCGTACGCCGCCGGGATCGGTGCCGGCCCGGCCGTCGTCGGGCTGCTGATGTGCGCGATGGCCGTCGGCCACATCGGCGCCGAGCTGTACGTGGCGACCGCGCTCGGCCCCCGCTCCCGCTCCAGGATCGTGCTGCCGGCCGCCGCGCTGGGGCTGCTGCCCCTCGTGGTGTACGCGGTCCGCCCGGGGACCGCCCTGGCCGTGGCCGCCCTCGTGCTGGCCGGGGCCGGGGCGGCCTACGTCATCGGGCTCGACCAGTGGTTCGTCGAGGCGGTACCCGAACATCTGCGCGGCCGGGCGATGACGCTCCTCACCGCCGGGCTGATGACGTTCCAGGGACTGGGCATGGCCCTCGCGGGGCTGGCGGCGGAATTCCTCCCGGTGCACCAGGTGGTCGCGTACTCCGGGGCGATCGGTACCGCCTGCACACTCCTGCTGGTCGTCGAGGTGCGTAGAACGCGCGTCCGGTACCGAAGTGCGAGACGGTGCTGACCGTCATGTGACCAGTGGGTAAGGTCGTTGCCGTGCCGAAGCCGCTCAGCCTCCCCTTCGATCCCATCGCCCGCGCCGAGGAACTCTGGCACCGGCGCTGGGGGCCGGTGCCCTCGATGGGCGCGATCACGTCGATCATGCGTGCGCAGCAGATCCTGCTCGCCGAGGTGGACGCGGTGGTGAAACCGTACGGGCTGACGTTCGCCCGCTACGAGGCGCTGGTCCTGCTCACCTTCTCCCAGGCCGGCGAGCTGCCGATGTCCAAGATCGGCGAGCGCCTGATGGTGCACCCCACCTCCGTGACGAACACCGTCGACCGGCTGGTGCGCTCGGGGCTGGTCGACAAGCGCCCCAACCCCAACGACGGCCGCGGAACGCTCGCCTCCATCACGGACAAGGGCCGTGAGGTCGTCGAGGCGGCGAGCCAGGACCTGATGGCGATGGACTTCGGGCTCGGCGCGTACGACGACGAGGAGTGCGCCGAGATCTTCGCCATGCTGCGCCCGCTGCGGGTGGCCGCGCAGGACTTCGAGGAGAAGTAGCCGCACCGCCCCGGGTGCCGTCGCGAGGGCCGGGGCGCCGCAAGATCGCCCCGGCCTCCCGGTTACGCTCGATGTCATGAAACGCAGTGTGCTGACCCGCTACCGGGTGATGGCCTACGTCACCGCCGTGATGCTGTTGATCCTGTGCGTATCCATGGTCTTCAAGTACGGCTTCGACACCGGTGAGAGCGTGACACTCGTCGTCTCGCAGGTTCACGGTGTCCTCTACATCATCTACCTGATCTTCGCCTTCGACCTCGGTTCCAAGGCGAAGTGGCCGGTCGGCAAGCTGCTCTGGGTCCTCGTCTCCGGGACGATCCCGACCGCCGCGTTCTTCGTCGAGCGCACGGTGGTCCGGGAGGTCGAGCCGCTGATCGCCGACAGCTCCCCGCAGGCCGTCAAGGCCTGATCGGCGCCACCCGAACCGCCCCGCGCGAAGCGCCGGGCGGTTTGCCGTCGACATTTACTAGGACGTCCTAGTAAATTTGTCTCCATGGACGCTCATGCGATCGAGGAAGGCCGCCGCCGCTGGCAGGCCCGTTACGACAAGGCCCGCAAGCGCGACGCGGACTTCACCACGCTCTCCGGTGACCCGGTGGAGCCGGTGTACGGGCCGCGCCCCGGCGACACGTACGAAGGCTTCGAGCGGATCGGCTGGCCCGGCGAGTACCCCTTCACCCGGGGACTCCACCCGACCGGCTACCGGGGCCGGACCTGGACGATCCGCCAGTTCGCCGGCTTCGGGAACGCCCAGCAGACCAACGAGCGGTACAAGTCGATCCTGGCCAACGGCGGCGGCGGGCTCAGCGTCGCCTTCGACATGCCGACCCTGATGGGCCGCGACTCCGACGACCCCCGCGCACTCGGCGAGGTCGGCCACTGCGGCGTCGCCATCGACTCCGCCGCCGACATGGAGGTCCTGTTCCAGGACATCCCGCTCGGCGACGTCACCACCTCGATGACGATCAGCGGGCCCGCCGTCCCGGCCTTCTGCATGTACCTGGTCGCCGCGGAGCGCCAGGGCGTCGACCCGGCCGTACTCAACGGCACGCTCCAGACCGACATCTTCAAGGAGTACATCGCGCAGAAGGAGTGGCTCTTCCAGCCCGAGCCCCATCTGCGGCTCATCGGTGACCTGATGGAGCACTGCGCCCGCGACATCCCCGACTACAAGCCGTTGTCGGTCTCCGGCTACCACATCCGCGAGGCCGGGGCCACGGCCGCACAGGAGCTCGCGTACACCCTGGCCGACGGCTTCGGCTACGTGGAGCTCGGTCTCTCCCGGGGCCTGGACGTCGACACCTTCGCCCCCGGGCTCTCCTTCTTCTTCGACGCGCACCTCGACTTCTTCGAGGAGATCGCCAAGTTCCGCGCGGCCCGCCGGATCTGGGCCCGCTGGATGAAGGAGACCTACGGCGCCAAGACCGACAAGGCGCAGTGGCTCCGCTTCCACACCCAGACCGCCGGTGTCTCGCTCACCGCCCAGCAGCCGTACAACAACGTCGTACGCACCGCCGTGGAGGCGCTCTCCGCCGTCCTGGGCGGTACCAACTCGCTGCACACCAACGCCCTGGACGAGACGCTCGCCCTGCCCTCCGAGCAGGCCGCCGAGATCGCGCTGCGCACCCAGCAGGTGCTCATGGAGGAGACCGGGGTCGCCAACGTCGCCGACCCGCTGGGCGGCTCGTGGTACGTCGAGCAGCTCACCGACCGCATCGAGGCCGACGCCGAGAAGATCTTCGAGCAGATCATGGAGCGCGGCACCCGGGCCCACCCGGACGGCAAGCACCCCATCGGGCCGATGACCTCCGGAATCCTGCGCGGCATCGAGGACGGCTGGTTCACCGGCGAGACCGCCGAATCCGCCTTCCGCTACCAGCAGTCCCTGGAGAAGGGCGAGAAGCGGGTCGTGGGCGTCAACGTCCACCACGGGTCCGTCACCGGCGACCTGGAGATCCTGCGCGTCAGCCACGAGGTCGAACGCGAACAGGTGCGCGAGCTCGCCGGGCGCAAGGAGGGCCGCGAGGAGGTGAAGGTCCGTGACGCGCTGGACGCGATGCTGGCCGCCGCACGCGACGGATCGAACATGATCGCGCCGATGCTGGAGGCCGTCCGGGCGGAGGCGACCCTCGGCGAGATCTGCGGGGTGCTGCGCGACGAGTGGGGCGTCTACACGGAGCCGCCCGGCTTCTGACGCGCGGTCATTCCTCCCGCTCGGCCGCCGCTCCCAGCCCCGAGAGCAGCAGCAGGGTGAAGCGCTGGGCCCAGGCGGTGTCGACGGGCTCGGCGCTCACCAGCGCGCGGTGCACCACGGCGCCCGCGATCACGTCGAAGATCAGGTCGGCGGTGCGGGCCGCCACCACCGCGTCCGGCTCGACGGGCAGTTCGCCGCGCCGCTGCGCACGCTCCCGTCCCTGGAGCACGAGGTGCTTCTGCCGGGTCACGATCGAACCGCGTATGCGGTCCCGCAGCGCCTCGTCCCGCGTCGACTCGGCGACCACCGCCATCAGTGCCGTCTTGGTCTCCGGCCGCTCCAGCAGCGCCGCGAACTGGAGGACCACGGCCTCCACGTCGGCCGCGAGGCTGCCGAGGTCGGGCAGCTCCAGCTCGTCGAAGAGGACGGCGACCGCGTCCACCACCAGCTCGTTCTTGCCGGCCCAGCGGCGGTAGAGCGTCGTCTTGGCGACCCCCGCCCGCGTCGCCACGTCGCCCATCGTCAGCTTCGACCAGCCGAGGTCGACCAGCGACGCACGGGTCGCCTCGAGGATCGCGGCATCGGCTTCAGCACTGCGGGGTCGTCCGGAACGGGAGGGTCCGGTTGGGCTGCGGCTCAGCATGCGGCGACCATACCGGCCGGTAAGTAGTACTGACCGGCCCGGGAGCCCGTGAGACAGATCACCGGACGCTCTTGCCGCGGAGGGGGTCCTGCCAGTTACGCTACGACCCGTAGCGTAAGAAGCGACGGCTCGTCCGTCGTGACGCCACGACCGATCGACAGCCACAGGCACCGGGTGGGGACCCGGCGCCGGACACGGGGTTTTTCAGGGCCCCGGGACCGTTTCCGTCCGCCCGTCGCGCACACCGGCGCGGCTGTGGACGGAGCCGGTTCGCGGATCGCTTTCAGGAACAGTGCGCGCAGGGGGGAGGATGTACGTATGCAGCCTAGGAACATGTCCATGAGCGGCGTCGTCGACCTCGCCGCTGTGAAGGCGGCCGGCGACGCCAAGGCGAAGGCGGAGCAGGCCCGCGCGGAGTCCGCCCGACAGGGGGGCGGCGGTGCCGTGACCCCCGCCTCCCTGGTGATCGACGTCGACGAGGCGGGTTTCGAGACCGACGTCCTCCAGCGCTCCGCCGAAGTCCCGGTCGTCATCGACTTCTGGGCCGAGTGGTGCGAGCCGTGCAAGCAGCTCGGCCCGCTCCTGGAGCGCCTCGCCGTCGAGTACAACGGCCGTTTCGTGCTCGCCAAGGTCGATGTCGACGCCAATCAGATGCTGATGCAGCAGTTCGGGATCCAGGGCATCCCGGCGGTCTTCGCCGTGGTGGCCGGACAGGCCCTCCCGCTCTTCCAGGGCGCGGCACCCGAGAGCCAGATCCGCCAGACGCTGGACCAGCTGATCCAGGTCGGCGAGGAGCGTTTCGGCCTGACCGGGATCGCCGTCGACCCGGACGCCGGAGCGGGAGGCGAGGAGAGCGCCCCCGCGGAGGTGCCCGCAGGGCCGTACGACGCGCAGCTGGAGGCCGCCGCGCAGGCGCTGGACGCCAACGACTTCGACGGCGCGGTCCAGGCCTACAGGGGCGTCCTGGCGGTCGACCCGGTCAACACCGAGGCGAAGCTCGGCCTCGCCCAGGCCGAACTGCTGGGCCGTGTCGCGGGCATGGATCCGCAGCAGGTCCGCAAGGAGGCCGCGGAGAATCCGGAGCTGCCGGCGGCGCAGATGGCCGCGGCCGATCTGGACCTGGTGGGCGGGCACGTCGAGGACGCCTTCGGCCGGCTCGTCGAGACCGTCCGCCGTAATTTCGGCGACGACCGCGACGCCGTGCGGGTGCGGCTCCTGGAGCTCTTCGAGGTGATCGGCCCCGACGACCCCCGGGTCACCGCGGCGCGGACAGCCCTGGCGCGCGTCTTGTTCTGATGTGACAACACGGCCGTGGAGCCCTCCGGGCGCCACGGCCGTTTTCACGGACGAACGACAACGGACACATCCGCTTTACCAAAACTTGATAAAAGAACGCTGCTGTTACTCGCAGTAAATCACCTCCAGAGGTCTGTCCGGTTTCGGGCTGTAATCCCGCTGTTCGCCCGCCGCCTCGGTGCCACCCTGTGTGGCCGGGCGGTGCCGCCCTGTCGTGTCCTGGTTATCGGGTCGTTACTAGTCAGTAACGACCCCCCTTGTGTCCGGGCCGCGAATGCACCACGATCGGCCACGCTCGGTCCAATACCCCCCAGTCCGGCGGCCAGCCGGCGCAGGCGGGTCCTTTGGGTCCCCACCGGGTGGTCGGCGGCAGTGGCGCCGATCGCGGACAGGGGGGTTCCTGCCCCTGGGCAGGGCCTGTCCGAACCGGTTGCGCAGACGCGCGGCCAGTGGTTGTCGCTCGGGGGTGATCGCCGGTGATTCGGATGCGGTACGCGCCTCCGGTCCGGGCGCTCTCCTTCCCGAGGACGTAGCACTTCTCCCATCCCAGGGCGGGCACCATGCCCGTACCGGAGATGTACGTCCGAGAAGGAGGAAATTTATGAGTTCGCAGGTTCGCGGTGGTACCAGATGGAAGCGTTTCGCTCTGGTCATGGTGCCGAGCGTCGTCGCGACCGCAGCGGTCGGCGTCGGCCTGGCGCAGGGCGCGCTGGCCGCGTCCTTCAGCGTCTCCGGCCAGAGCTTCAAGGTCAGCACCGACAAGCTCGTCGGTAAGGACTTCGTCCAGTACGGCAGCGTCGCTGTCGGCAAGGACCTCAAGGGCAAGGACGCGGCGCACCCGGTCGCCGTCTCCGGCTTCAGCAGCGCCACGATCACCAACATGTGCCAGTCGGTGGTCACGCCTGACCTTCCGTTCGGTCTCGGCAGCGTCAGCCTGGAGCTGAATGCGGGTACCGACCCGAAGAAGCCCGTCGAGGCGACCAACCTGTACCTCGACGTCGCACAGCTCGACGCGGACGCGTACTTCGAGAACATCGACATCGGCGTCGCCGCCGGTTCGGTGGGCAAGCCCGGTATCCAGCCCGGCACAGAGAAGGCCGTCAACCCGAACGGCTTCGCGCAGCGTGCCGAGACGGCCACGCTGTCCAACGTGGAGCAGACGGCGTGGGCAACCACCGCCGGCACCTTCAAGCTCAGCAACCTGAGCCTGAAGCTGCACAAGGGCGTCAAGGAGTGCTTCTAGCACTCGCCCGGGGCGGCCGGAGGCTTCCGTGAGGACCTCCGGCTGCCCACCCCTTCTCTTCTCACAGCAGTACCGGTTCCAGGGAGCTGTTTTCCATGAGCCCCGAGTCCACAGGGCAGAACGAGCACCACCTCACCGTCTACCGGCGGGGATTCCGCACCTGGCGGGGTAACCGGCCGTTCTGGGCGGGCCTGTTCACCATCCTGGGTGGTCTACCCATCGCGTACTTCCCGTACGCCAACATGCACCTCGGCAACATGACGATCGCGATGTCCACCACCGCGGGTGCGGGTTCGCTGATCATCGGAATCCTGCTGATCACGCTGGGATTCACGATGTGGTTCCACCACATCGTGCGGGTGTTCGCAGGCGTCGCCGCGATCCTGCTCGCGCTGATCTCCATACCGGTCGCCAACATAGGCGGCTTCATCATCGGCTTCCTGTTCGCCCTTCTCGGCGGAGCGCTCTCGATCTCCTGGGCTCCGGCCGAGGCGAGGAGTGTCCCGGCCTCCGAGGGCCCGGAGGCGCAGATGTCCAGGGGCGACGCCCCCGAGGCGCCTGAGCACCGCCAGGCGCCCCACGACACGACTGAGGCCCCGCGGAGGCCGATGCTCTTCGAGGCGGCGGCGGAGGCCGACGGTGGGAGGCATCGTGCGGGGTGACGACAGGCAGATGAACGACTCCGGTCCGGACGACCTCCCGGAGCGGAGCGGGCCCCGCCACGCGGCGCCCAGGAAGTCACTCCTGACGAAGCTGCACATGCCCGCGGGCAAGAAGGCGTTCGCGCTCGCCGCGATGCCGACGGCCGTCTTCGTGGGCATGGGGCTCACCCCCAAGCTGGCCATGGCCGACGACAACTCGGACATACCCTTCGCACCCGGGCCCTGTGTCACCCGCTCCGACGAGCCGTCCGAGTCGGAGGAACCGGAGACGGAGCCGACCCCGAGCGCCTCGCCGTCCGACGACGCCGGCAAGGGCGACGCCGGCGAGGACGACGCGGGCAAGGACGACGCGACCGCGTCCCCGACCCCTTCCGCGAGTGCGAGCGCCGGCGCGTCCGAGGACGCGGACATGGACGAGAAGTCCACGGAGGCATCCGCGGACAAGGCCGCCACCTCGGCCACCCCCACGCCCACGGAGTCGAAGAACCCCCTCGACCCGCTGGGTGTCGGCGACGCGCTCAAGGACCTCTTCGACGGACCGGACAAGGAGACGGCCGAGCCGTCCCCGAGCGCCACCACCGAGGCCCCGAAGCCGACGGAGAGCGCCACCACGAAGCCCGCCGGGAAGGCCACGGACGCGGTGGAGGACACGGTCGACAAGACCACCGACGCCATCCGTGACGCGGCCGAGAAGGCGGGCGAGGACGTCGAGGAGCTCGACGACGACGTCAAGGGCCTCGACCCGGTGAAGGACGAGGACATCCCGGACGGCGCCAAGGAGCGCTTCCCCTGCCCGACCGCCGACCCCGAGGCGCTCGCCGCGGCCGACCTGGAGGAGGGCCTCCCGCTGCTCCCGGACGACCCGTGGACGCTGGAGACCTCGAAGCTCACGCTCACCGGGCTCGACTACGCGGGCATCGTCGAGGTGAAGACGTACAACGGCAGCATCAAGAAGGTGCTGAAGTTCACCGCCGACACCATCGACATCCGGGACCTGCACCAGCTGACGAAGGGCCCGGGCGGCACCACCGGGCACGTCAAGGCGGAGGAGGGTTCCACCTCCACCATCCGCAACGGCCAGGTGACGATGTACACCGAGAGCCTGGAGGGCAACCTCTTCGGCCTCATCCCCGTCACCTTCAGCCCGGAGACCCCGCCGCCGCTGAACGTGCCCTTCGCCTTCTTCACCGACGCGACGGTGACCCAGGCCGGCCAGTTCGGCGGCTCGCTCAAGGTCCCCGGACTGCAGAACTACTTCACCGGCGGCAACAGCTAGTCGGGGACCCGTCCGGGAGCCGCTCGACGACCGTGGCCCGCACCTCGTCAGGAACGGGGGTGCGGGCCACGGTCGTCGGTGGGGTGCGGCGCGTCAGGCGCGCTCGCCGCTCAGGTGGTGCACCCGGACCATGTTGGTGGTGCCGGGGACGCCGGGAGGCGACCCGGCCGTGATGACCATCGTGTCGCCGTCGTTGTAGCGGTTCAGCTTCAGCAGCTCCGCGTCCACCAGGTCGACCATGGCGTCCGTGTTGTCCACGTGCGGCACGACGTAGGACTCCACGCCCCAGCTCAGCGCGAGCTGGTTGCGGGTCGACTCCTCCGTGGTGAAGGCCAGGATCGGCTGCGCGGCGCGGTAACGGGAGAGGCGGCGGGCCGTGTCACCGGACTTGGTGAAGGCCACCAGCGCCTTGCCGTCCAGGAAGTCCGCGATCTCGGCGGCCGCGCGGGCGACCGAACCGCCCTGCGTGCGCGGCTTCTTGCCCGGCACCAGCGGCTGGAGGCCCTTGGACAGGAGCTCCTCCTCGGCGGCGACGACGATCTTCGCCATCGTCTTGACCGTCTCGATCGGGTACGCGCCGACGGACGACTCCGCCGACAGCATGACCGCGTCCGCGCCGTCCAGGATCGCGTTGGCGACGTCGGACGCCTCGGCGCGGGTCGGGCGCGAGTTGGTGATCATCGACTCCATCATCTGGGTCGCCACGATCACCGGCTTCGCGTTGCGGCGGCACAGCTCGATGAGGCGCTTCTGCACCATCGGGACCTTCTCGAGCGGATACTCGACGGCGAGGTCACCACGGGCGACCATCACACCGTCGAAGGCGGCGACGACGCCCTCCATGTGCTCGACGGCCTGCGGCTTCTCGACCTTGGCGATGACGGGGACCCGGCGGCCCTCCTCGTCCATCACCTTGTGCACGTCCTTGACGTCCTCGGCGTCCCGCACGAAGGACAGCGCGACCAGGTCGCAGCCCATCCGCAGGGCGAACCGCAGGTCCTCGACGTCCTTCTCGGAGAGCGCGGGGACGTTGACCGCCGCACCGGGGAGGTTGATCCCCTTGTGGTCGGAGATGACACCGCCCTCGATGACGATGGTGGTCACCCGGGGGCCGTCGACCGAGACGACCTTCAGCTCGACGTTGCCGTCGTTGATCAGGATCGGGTCACCCTTGGTGACGTCGCCGGGCAGCCCCTTGTAGGTGGTGCCGCAGATGGACTTGTCGCCGGCGACGTCCTCCGAGGTGATGACGAACTCGTCCCCGCGGACCAGCTCGACAGGACCCTCGGCGAACTTCCCGAGGCGGATCTTGGGGCCCTGGAGGTCGGCGAGCACGCCGACCGCGCGGCCGGACTCGGCGGCCGCCTTGCGGACGCGGTCGTAACGGCCTTGGTGCTCCTCGTGGGATCCGTGACTGAAGTTGAAACGGGCCACGCTCATGCCGGCCTCGATCAGAGCGACGAGCTGCTCATGGGAGTCGACGGCGGGACCGAGGGTGCAGACGATTTTGGAACGGCGCATGAGGCGGATCCTATCGGTTTGTTTCACTGCGGAATATTCCGTCTGGTGGAAGATACAAAGGGGCGCGGCCCCGCTCAGTTGTGGACCAGATCGAAGGTCTGGCCGGCGATCTCCAGCTCCTCGTCCGTAGGCACGACGGCGACCGCCACCCGGGCGCCCTCGGGCGAGATCAGCCGCGGTTCGCCGGACCGTACGGCGTTGCGGCCGGCGTCCACGGCCAGGCCGAAACCCTCCAGTCCCGCGAGGGCAGCCTCCCGCACCGGGGCCGAGTTCTCCCCGACCCCCGCCGTGAACACCACGGCGTCCACCCGGCCGAGGACCGCCGAATAGGCGCCGACGTACTTCTTCAGCCGGTGGACGTAGACGTCGAACGCGAGCGCGGCCCGCTCGTCGCCCTCGTCCACCCGGCGCCGGATCTCCCGCATGTCGTTGTCGCCGCAGAGACCGACCAGGCCGCTCTTCTTGTTCAGCAGGACGTCGATCTCGTCCGCCGACATCCCGGCCACCCGCTTCAGGTGGAAGGTGACGGCAGGATCGATGTCCCCGGAACGCGTACCCATGACCAGCCCCTCCAAGGGGGTCAGTCCCATCGACGTCTCCACGCACCGGCCGCCCACCACCGCGGAGGCCGAGGCGCCGTTCCCCAGGTGGAGCACGATCACGTTCACGTCGGCCACCGGCCGCCCCAGCAGCTCGGCCGTCCTGCGCGAGACGTACGCGTGCGAGGTCCCGTGGAAGCCGTAGCGGCGGATCCGGTGCGCGTCGGCGGTCTCGACATCGATCGCGTACCGCGCCGCGTGCTCCGGGATCGTCGTGTGGAACGCCGTGTCGAAGACCGCGACCTGCGGCAGGTCCGGGCGCAGCGCCCGCGCCGTACGGATACCGGTGATGTTCGCGGGGTTGTGCAGCGGGGCGACGGGGACGAGCCGTTCGATCTCCTTCAGCACCTCGTCGGTGATCACGGTGGGCTCGCTGAACTTCAGTCCGCCGTGCACCACCCGGTGGCCGATCGCCGCGAGTTCGGGGGAGTCCAGGCCCAGCCCGTCGGCCGCCAGCTCGTCGGCCGCCGCCTTCAGGGCCTCGTCGTGGCCGGCGATCCTGCCGGTGCGCTCGCGGGGCTCCCCGCCCTTCTGCGGTGTGTGCACCAGCCGGGAGGACGACTCGCCGATCCGCTCGACGAGGCCGGTGGCCAGCCGTGAGCGGTCGCGCATGTCCAGCAGCTGGTACTTCACCGACGAGGAGCCGGAATTCAGCACGAGTACGCGGTGCGCGTCATTCATGGAGCGGGAACCTTCGCTGGTCGGGTGGGTGGTCATCGCGTCATTCCTCGCCCTGGGCCTGGATCGCGGTGATGGCCACCGTGTTGACGATGTCCTGGACCAGCGCGCCGCGGGAGAGGTCGTTGACCGGCTTGCGCAGCCCCTGGAGGACCGGGCCGACCGCGACCGCGCCCGCCGAACGCTGGACCGCCTTGTAGGTGTTGTTGCCGGTGTTGAGGTCCGGGAAGATCAGCACGGTCGCGCGGCCCGCCACCTCCGACGCCGGCAGCTTGGTCGCGGCGACGGTCGGCTCGACCGCCGCGTCGTACTGGATCGGGCCCTCGATCCTCAGGTCCGGCCGTGAGGCGCGTACCCGCTCCGTGGCCTCCCGCACCTTGTCGACGTCGGCGCCCGTGCCCGAGGTGCCCGTCGAGTACGAGAGCATCGCGATCCTGGGGTCCACGCCGAAGCGGGCGGCGGTGACCGCCGACTGCACCGCGATGTCCGCGAGCTGCTCCGCGTCCGGATCGGGGTTGACCGCGCAGTCGCCGTAGACCAGGACCTTGTCGGCGAGGCACATGAAGAAGACCGAGGAGACGATCGAGGCCTCGGGCTTCGTCTTGATGATCTCGAACGCCGGCCGGATCGTGGCGGCCGTGGAGTGCACCGAGCCGGAGACCATGCCGTCGGCGAGGCCCTCCTGGACCATCAGGGTGCCGAAGTAGTTGACGTCCGATACGACGTCGTACGCCAGCTCGACCGTCACCCCGCGGTGCGCGCGCAGCACGGCGTACCGCTCGGCGAAGCTCTGGCGCAGCTCGGAGGTCTGCGGATCGACGAGCTGTGTCTCCGCGAGGTCGATGCCCAGGTCGGCGGCCTTCTTGCGGATGACGTCGGTGTCCCCGAGGAGGGTCAGGTCGCAGACGTCGCGGCGCAGCAGCACGTCCGCGGCGCGCAGGACGCGCTCCTCGGTGCCCTCGGGCAGGACGACCCGGCGCCGGTCCGAACGCGCCTGCTCCAGCAGCTCGTGCTCGAACATCATCGGGGTGACCCGGCCGCTGCGGGCCACCGAGATCCGCTCCAGGAGGGCGCCGGTGTCCACGTGGCGCTCGAAGAGGCCCAGGGCGGTCTCCGCCTTGCGGGGCGTGGCAGCGTTCAACTTCCCCTCCAGGGCGAAGAGTTCACCCGCCGTGGGAAAGGATCCGCCGGTCACCGCGACGACCGGGGTGCCCGGCGCGAGGCGTGCCGCCAGCCGGAGTATCTCCTCGCCGGGGCGCTCGTTCAGGGTCAGCAGGACGCCCGCGATGGGCGGTGTGCCGGCGCTGTGCGCGGCGAGCGAGCCGATGACCAGGTCCGCGCGGTCGCCGGGGGTGACGACCATGCAGCCGGGGGTCAGGGCCTTGAGGAGGTTCGGCAGCATGGCGCCGCCGAACACGAAGTCCAGCGCGTCCCGGGCCAGGCCCGAGTCGTCGCCGAGCAGAACCGTTCCGCCCAGGGCGGTGGTGATCTGGGCGACGGTGGGCGCGGAGAGCGCGGGATCGTCCGGCAGTACGGAGCAGGGGACCGGGAGCTGCGCCTTCAGCCGCTCGGCGATGTCCGTACGGTCCTCGGACGCCACCCTGTTCACGACCATCGCCAGGACGTCGCAGCCGAGACCGGCGTACGCCCGGTAGGCGTTGCGCGTCTCGGCCCGCACGGACTCGGCGTCCTGGTCCTTGCCGCCGACCACCGCGATCACCGACGCGCCGAACTCGTTGGCGAGCCTCGCGTTCAGTGCCAGCTCGTCGGGGAGCTGGGTGGCGGCGAAGTCGCTGCCGAGGACCAGCACCACCTCGTAGTCGCGGGCCACCCGGTGGAAGCGCTCGACGAGCAGCGAGACCAGCTCGTCCGTCCCCTTCTCGGCCTGGACGGCGGAGGCCTCCTGGTAGTCGAGACCGAAGACCGTCTCCGCGCTCTGCGAGAGCCGGTAGCGGGCCCGCAGCAGCTCGAACAGCCGGTCGGGTCCGTCGTGGACGAGCGGCCGGAAGACACCGACCCGGTCGACCTGACGCGTCAGTAGCTCCATGACTCCCAGATCGACGACCTGACGGCCGTCTCCCCGGTCGATCCCGGTCACGTACACACTGCGCGCCACGCGTGGTCTCCCGTCCTGTTTGGCTGGCATTGTCCCTTTGACGATACCTACCGGGGCAGGTGAGCCGCCCGCCGGGCAGGGTGCCCGGCGCGGGCCGGCGCCGGGCCCGTACGGTCCTTGCGACACGGTCGGGAGCGCGGGGGCCCGGCTCGGCGTGGGACAATCGTCGTGGCTCACGGTACGGGGGTTTCACGACGGTCCCCGGAATGCATGGCACTAGCGAGCAGGAGACAGAGCAGGATGCGCATCGGAATTCTCACCGCAGGCGGCGACTGCCCAGGCCTGAACGCTGTGATCCGGTCGGTCGTGCACCGCGCCGTGGTGGGCCACGGCGATGAGGTCATCGGCTTCGAGGACGGCTTCAAGGGGCTGCTCGACGGCCACTTCCGGCCCCTCGACCTGAACGCCGTCAGCGGCATCCTGGCCCGCGGCGGCACGATTCTCGGCTCGGCGCGGCTGGAGCGCGACCGGCTGCGCGAGGCCGCCGAGAACTGCGCGGAGCTCTCCCTCCGTTACGGCATCGACGCGCTCATCCCGATCGGCGGCGAGGGCACGCTCACCGCGGCCCGCATGCTGTCCGACGCCGGGATGCCCGTCGTCGGCGTCCCGAAGACCATCGACAACGACATCTCCGCCACCGACCGGACCTTCGGCTTCGACACCGCCGTCGGCGTCGCCACCGAGGCCATAGACCGGCTCAAGACCACCGCCGAGTCGCACCAGCGGGTCATGGTCGTCGAGGTCATGGGCCGCCACGCGGGCTGGATCGCGCTGGAGTCCGGCATGGCCGGCGGTGCCCACGGCATCTGCCTGCCGGAGCGGCCCTTCCAGGTCGACGACCTGGTCAAGATGGTCGAGGAACGCTTCGCACGCGGCAAGAAGTTCGCCGTCATCTGCGTCGCCGAGGGGGCGCACCCCGCCGAGGGCTCCATGACCTACGCCAAGGGGGAGATCGACCAGTTCGGTCACGAGCGCTTCCAGGGCATCGGCAACCGGCTCGCGGCCGAGCTCGAACGGCGGCTCGGCAAGGAGGCGCGGCCGGTCATCCTCGGCCATGTGCAGCGCGGCGGCACCCCGACCGCGTACGACCGCGTGCTCGCGACCCGCTTCGGGTGGAACGCCGTGGAGGCCGTGCACCGCGGCGACTTCGGCCGGATGACGGCGCTGCGCGGGACCGAGATCGTGATGGCCCCGCTGGCGGACGCCGTGACCCGGCTGAAGACCGTCCCCAGCGACCGGATGTACGAGGCCGAGTCGGTCTTCTGACGCTCCGCCCGCCCCGGCCGGTTCTCCCCGGACGGCCGGGGCCCTTGCCGCGTACGTCCGGACGCTCTCAGATGCCGGCCGTCCGCCAGAACTCCTCGACGACCCGGTCCAGGAACTCCCGCCCCTCCTCGCCCGCCGTCCCCGCCCGGTCCCGGACCGTGGTGTTCCAGCTCAGCGTCGACACCATCAGCGACTGGTAGTCGGTGTGCAACTGCTCCAGCACGTTCTGGACCAGGATCCGGTCCAGCGGTACGAGCTTGTCCACCGGGCGTACGTACGCCTGCCAGCGCGTCGTGACCGCCCTGGTCAGCAGGTCCGCCAGCTCCCCGTTCCGGCCGGTCGCCGTCAGGAACTGCGCGGCCGACATGTCCAGCGCGACGCAGAGTGCCAGGGCCTGGCGCTCGTTGCCGCGCCAGCGGCCCGACTCCTCGGTCCGCTGGTAGGCGGCGGCCGTCATCCCGAGGGTCCGCGCCAGATCGTCCACCGAGACGTCCCGGGCGATCCGGTGCTCGCGCAAGGTGCTCGCGGCGGCCAGCAGTTCGCCGGGCGCGCACCACAGCACACCGGCCAGCGCCATCAGTTCGCGTTCGCCGGGCAGCGCCGTGCCGCGTTCCCAGGCCATCACGGTCTCGGCGGTGATCCGAAGTCCGTACTGGGCGCCGAGCCCGTACGCAACATGTCCGGGAGCCATTCCCAGAGCCTCGCGCAGGCGGCGCGCGGCGGGGGCGTTGAAGGGCGGGGTGGGGTGCACGGCCCCACCGTAGACAGCCGGGAACAGCCTGGCTACAGGCTGTTCCTATCAGTTCACCCTTCGTATGATCCTCCTAGTGCACCGCCTCGGGGGCGAGCAGGACCATCAGCGGGTTTCAGCCACCCAGTGGTAGTGCAGCTCGGGCCGGCCGACCTGACCGTAGCTCGGCCGCCGCACGGCGCGGCCCACCGTCACCAGATGCTCCAGATACCGGCGGGCGGTGATCCGGGAGATCCCCAGTTCCTCCCCGGCGGCCGCCGCGGTCACCCCCTGCGGCGCCTCCCGCAGGGCCCGCGTCACCGCCTCCAGCGTCGGGCCGCTCAGCCCCTTGGGCAGCGTGGCCGGATCCGAGACCCGCAGCGCCCCCAGAGCCCGGTCCACCTCCTCCTGGCCGCTCGCCTCACCGGCCGCCGCACGGAACTCGGCGTACCGGACGAGCCGGTCCCGGAGCGTGGGATACGTGAACGGCTTGAGCACGTACTGCACGACGCCGAGCGACACGCCTTCCCGCACCACCGCCAGATCGCGCGCCGACGTCACCGCGATGACATCCGCGCCGTGCCCCGCCGCCCGCAGTGACCGCAGCAGCTGCAGACCGTGCCCGTCGGGCAGGTACAGGTCGAGCAGCAGCAGGTCCACCTCCGTCCGGTCCAGCGCCCGTACGGCCTCCGCCCGGGAGTGGGCGACGGCGGCGACCTCGAAGCCCGGCACCCGCCCCACGTACAGCTGATGGGCGTCGGCGGCCACCGGATCGTCCTCCACGACCAGCACCCGGATCACGGCGCCACCACCTCCGTCGTCGCCGTACGGCCGGCGAGCGGCAGCCGCACCGTGAACTCCGCGCCGCCGCCCTCCGCCCGGTCCAGCGCCACCGTCCCGCCGTTGCGGTGCACCGCCTGCCTCACGAGCGCCAGGCCCAGGCCCCGGCCCGTGCCGTGAGTCGTCCAGCCACGCCGGAACACCTCGTCCGCCTCGTCCGGGCCGATTCCCGCGCCCGTGTCCGCCACGCGCAGCAGCAGCTCGCCGGAGTCCGTCCGCGCGGTCACGGTGACCAGGGCCCGCGTCGCGGTGCGCTGCGCGGGGACGGGGGCGCCGGCCCCGCCCGTCGCCGCCTCCGACGCGGCGTCCACCGCGTTGTCGATCAGATTGCCGAGGACCGTCACCAGATCCCGCGGCGCCAGTGAGGGCGGCAGGGCCCCGTCGTCGATCAGGCTGTCCTCGGCGAGCACCAGCTCCACACCGCGCTCGTTGGCCTGCGCCGCCTTGCCGAGCAGCAGGGCGGCGAGCACCGGCTCGGCGACCGCGCCCACGACCCGGTCGGTGAGGACCTGCGCCAGCTCCAGCTCCGCCGTCGCGAAGTCCACCGCCTCGTCGACCCGGCCCAGCTCGATCAGCGACACCACGGTGTGCAGCCGGTTCGCCGCCTCGTGGGCCTGGGAGCGCAGCGCCTGGGTGAAGCCGCGCTCCGAGTCGAGCTCGCCCGACAGCGCCTGCAGCTCCGTGTGGTCCCGCAGCGTCACGACCGTCCCGCGCCGCTCGCCGCCGACCACCGGGCTGGTGTTGACGACGATCACCCGCTCCGCCGTCAGGTGGACCTCGTCCACCCGTGGCTCGGACGCCAGGAGCGCGCCGGTCAGCGGGGCCGGCAGCGCCAGCTCGTCCACCCCGCGCCCGACCGAGCCCGGTGCCAGCCCCAGCAGCTCACGGCCCGCGTCGTTGATCAGCGCGACCCGGCGCTGCCCGTCCAGCATGAGCAGCCCCTCGCGCACCGCGTGCAGCGTGGCCTCGTGATACGTGTGCATCCGGCTCAGCTCCCCGGCGTTCATCCCGTGGGTGTGCCGCCGCAGCCGGGCGTTGATCACGTACGTCCCCAGCGCGCCCAGCGCCAGGGCGGCGCCCGCGGCCGTCCCCAGGGCCCCGAGCTGTTCCCGCACCTGGGTGGAGACCCGCTCGACGGTGATGCCCGCGCTGACCAGGCCGACGATCCTGTCGCCGTCCCGGACGGGCGTGACGACCCGTATCGAGGGCCCCAGCGTGCCGGCGTAGGTCTCCTCGAACGTCTCGCCGAGCAGCGCGCGCTCGGTGTGCCCGATGAAGCTCCTGCCGATCTGGGAAGGGTCGGGGTGGGTCCAGCGGACCCCCTCCGGATTCATGATCGTGACGAACGCGATCCCGGTGTCCGCGCGGACCCGCTCCGCGTAGGGCTGGAGTACGGCGGACGGATCGGGGGTACGGATCGCCTCTCGTACCGACGGCGATTCGGCCATGGCGAGGGCGGCCGCCCGCACCTGGCGGGCCGCGGTCTCCTCGGCCTGCGCGCGGCCCGAGGCGTACGCGAAGAACGCGCACCCGGCCACGACCGCGGCCACGAGCAGGGCCTGCATCGCGAAGAGCTGGCCGGCCAGGCTGCGGGGAAGGGTACGGGGCAGGCGCATGCCTCACAGTCTGCCTGGCGGGGGTCACGGGCCCAAGGTGGCTCGAAAACGTCCGTGAACGATATGAACGCAAGGGTGACGGCCGTCACAGGGAAGTGAATAGTCACCGGGGCCCCCAGGGACGGGGGAGCCGCCGCACACCGAGGAGACCCCCGTGGCAGAGAAAGCCGCACGACGGGACCGCACCCACTATCTCTACCTGGCAGTGATCGCCGCCGTGGTGCTGGGCATCACGGTGGGCCTGGTGGTTCCCGACTTCGCCGTGGAGCTCAAGCCGATCGGCACAGGATTCGTCAACCTCATCAAGATGATGATCTCGCCGATCATCTTCTGCACCATCGTGCTCGGGGTCGGCTCCGTACGGAAGGCCGCCAAGGTCGGCGCCGTCGGTGGTCTGGCCCTCGGATACTTCCTGGTGATGTCGACCGTCGCCCTGGCCATCGGCCTGGTCGTCGGCAACCTCCTGGAGCCCGGCTCCAGCCTCCACATCACCGAGGCCACGCGCGCCGCCGGTGAGGCACAGGCGGGTGACAGCGAGTCCACCGTGGACTTCCTGCTCGGCATCATCCCCACCACCATGGTGTCCGCATTCACCGAGGGCGAGGTCCTGCAGACCCTGCTCATCGCCCTGCTCGCGGGCTTCGCGCTGCAGGCCATGGGCTCGGCCGGCGAACCCGTCCTGCGGGGCATCGGCCACATCCAGCGCCTCGTCTTCCGCATCCTCGCCATGATCATGTGGGCGGCGCCGGTCGGCGCGTTCGGTGCGATGGCGGCGGTGGTCGGCGAGACCGGCGTCGACGCCCTGAAGTCCCTCGCGATCATCATGGTCGGCTTCTACGTCACCTGCGCGCTCTTCGTCTTCCTGATCCTGGGCGCCATCCTGCGCCTGGTCGCCGGGGTCAACATCTTCTCCCTGCTGAAGTACCTGGGCCGTGAGTTCCTGCTGATCCTCTCCACCTCCTCGTCCGAGTCGGCCCTGCCGAGGCTGATCGCGAAGATGGAGCACATGGGCATCAGCAAGCCCGTCGTCGGCATCACCGTGCCGACCGGTTACTCCTTCAACCTCGACGGCACCGCGATCTACCTCACGATGGCCTCGCTCTTCATCGCCAACGCGACGGGCGACCCGCTGACCATCGGCGAGCAGATCTCGCTGCTGGTCTTCATGGTGATCGCCTCGAAGGGCGCGGCGGGCGTCACCGGCGCCGGCCTGGCCACACTCGCGGGCGGTCTCCAGTCGCACCGCCCCGAACTGGTCGACGGTGTCGGACTGATCGTCGGCATCGACCGCTTCATGAGCGAGGCCCGCGCCCTGACCAACTTCGCGGGCAACGCGGTGGCCACGGTGCTGGTCGGCACCTGGACCAAGGAGATCGACCGGGCCCGGGTGGACGAGGTCCTCTCCGGCGCCCTCCCGTTCGACGAGCAGACGATGACGGACGACGCCCACGGCGGCGACCCGCACGTCCCGGACGCCAGGGACGGCGGCGAGGAGCAGCCCTCGCTCGTGAAGGCGTAAGGACCGCCGAGCGGCCGGTACGGGACCTCCCGTACCGGCCGCTTCCGTATGCCCGGGCCGGGATGTGCGGACAGTGTGATCATTCCGTGCTGGTGCGGTGCGGCGGGTCCGAGCAGTATCACTCTTCTGTCCAGGCGCAGGGAGCGTCCTGACCAGGCACAAGGGGTGGGGACGTTGAAGACCGCACGACACTGGAGAGCGGCAGTCGCACTGCTGCTGCCGGCCCTCGTCGGCACGGCCGGATGCGGCGCCGGCGAGAAGGCCCCGGCGGGGGAGGCGGTCTACGGGCAGCCGCTCGCCGAGCAGTTCCAGGCGGCGACGGAGGCCACCCGGGGCGCGGGCACCGCCGCGTTCGTCTCGACGCTGACGTACGGCACGGCGGGGGGTGACGCCGTGCAGCGCGCGCGGGGGAGCCAGGACTACGAGCGGGGGACGTCACGCGCGGACACCGGCCTCGACGCCCCCGGCACGTTCCCGAAGGACACGTTGGAGCTCCTGAGAGGAGCGGCTCCGGAGGGCAAGCAGGCGCTGGCCACCGCGGACGACGACGTCTACGTCCGCAACGGCGGCTCCGCCTGGCTGAAGTACACCCCCGAAGCCGTCAGCAGGTTCGGCGAGGCCACGGCTGACGTCGCCGGGCGCGCGGCCGGGGACGCGGCGCCGTACAGCGGGACCCTCGCGGACCTGGTTCCGCGCGCGATCCCCCGGGAGGCCCCCGAGCGCCGCGAGGACGGCAGCCGGGTCTACCGGGTGACCCTGCTCCCCGAGATCGCGGGCGAACTGCTCCCGCGGCACCTGCGGGGCGTCAGTGACGGCTGGGGAACGGAGTCCGTCGAGCTGACGGTGAAGCTGGACGCCGACGGCAGGCTGGCCTCGGCCGCCGCCGACCTCACGCCCGTGCTGGCCGCGTTGCACGACCAGGGGATGCTCCCCGACGTGAAGCGGCTGCGGGCGGCGTACGAACTCACCGACTTCGGCGAGCCGGTGAAGGACAGGGGGCCCTCCGGCGGGGCGTCGGTCGAGGACGCCGGAGAGGTGCTGGCGTCCGTCGCCACGCTGAAGGCCGGCCGGTGCGCGGCCACCGGCGGCACGGGACTGGGGACCGAGGAGATCGTCCGGCCCGTGGACTGCGCGGACCGGCACGACATCCGGGTGCTGGGCCAGGTGGAGGTGGACCGGACCTTCCCGGGTAATCGGGACGTCGGGAACGGCGACCGCTACGGGACGGTGGAGTGCGGGCGCGTCGATGCGGACGCGCCGAAGGACTGGCGGCGCGGCGGCCGTTACGAGGACGGGTTCCGCATGCGGGGGAAGTCTGAGGTCAGTGTGTCGGTCACCATGGACGGGCAGGCCGGCAGCGGGACGGAGACACAGGTGAAGGGTTCCTACACCTGTTTCCTCACCGTCGCCCGGTGAGCGTCGGCCGGTCCGCATGCGGATGACCGACTGGTTGCCGACGCCCACGGCGCTCGCGCCGTTCCCGACGGCGGCGACCGGCCTGCGCCCGCCTCGGTGCTTGCCTTGACGCCGACGTCAAGGAATACCGTCGCGGTATGCGAATCGGGGAGCTGGCCGAACGCGCCGGAACGACGACACGGACGCTGCGGTACTACGAGTCACGGGGCCTGCTGCACGCACGCCGCGCGGAGAACGGCTACCGCACGTACGACGAGAGCGACCTGCGGCTGATCCGCCAGATCCGGACCCTTCAGGACTTCGGGTTCGACCTGGAGGAGACCCGTCCCTTCGTCGAGTGTCTGCGCGCCGGCCATCCGGCGGGCGACGCCTGCCCGGCCTCGCTGGCCGTCTACCGGCGCAAGCTCGCTGAGCTGGACGCGCTCATCGGCCAGCTCCGGTCGGTCCGCACGGAGGTGGGCGTACAGCTGGCCCGCGCCGAAATGGAGGCGTCCGCGGAGCTGCCGGGCGGCCCCGAACCACGATGCGAACTGAACTGGGAGGACGGGAACCGATGATCCACGCAGAAGGCGTAACCGAGGTCACCGACACCACATTCGACAGGGAGGTCCTGGAGGCGGGCCTGCCGGTCCTGGTCGAATTCACCGCCGACTGGTGCGGCCCCTGCCGCCAGCTCGCCCCGGTGCTCGGCGCGGTCGCCCGGGAGGAGGCCGGCCGCGTGAAGATCGTCCAGATCGACGTGGACCACAACCCGGACGTCACCGCCCGCTACGCGGTGCTGTCGACGCCGACCCTGATGGTCTTCCAAGGCGGCGAACCGGTGAAGTCGATGGTGGGAGCCCGCCCGAAGCGCCGCCTGCTCCAGGAGCTGGAGGACGTGCTCCCGGCGGCGGTCTGACGGCCGGGCGGTCACGGACACTTCGAGGGGCTGCAGGCGTGCCCGGCTGTCCGTGACTTCCCGTCGACCGGCCTCCGGGTGCCCCGGTCCGCCCCGGCCACGCACCTTCGTTTGTCGGCCAAAGCCGTGGCAGTGCCCTGTGTCGGCCGGGCGGGTGGTACTAGCGTGATGAGCGCCATCGCAGAAGCAGCACACCGATCACGTAGGGGGAATTGGTATGCAGTCGCGCGCACTCGGTGTCTTACCCGGAGCGTTCACGGTCCTCGTGGCCGCCGCACTGGCCGTCATCCTCGGTCTGACCGCGCAGGCCGGCACGGCCAGGGCCGACGAGGTGTCCGCGTCCGGTCCGACCGGTCTGACGTTCACCTCCGTCAACAGCGGCCGGAACCTCGACGTACAGAACGGCAACACCGGGGACGGGGTCTTCCTCGTCACCAACGCGGCTCCGGGCTACCACCAGGAGTGGAACACCAACCAGCAGGCCGACGGGTCGTTCACCCTCTCCAACGCCGACACCGGCAAGTGCGTGCAGGCCGGCCTGCCGCTCAAGCAGCAGTCGTGCAACGGGGCGGCGGCGCAGCGCTGGTACTTCCAGCCCGTCACCGGTGTCGACGACACGTTCATGATCCGCAACGCCGGTGACAACAAGTGCGTCGACGTCGTCCTGGCGTCCCAGAACGAGGACGCGTGGACCCAGACCTACGCCTGCAACGGCAGCAGGGCCCAGCAGTGGTCCATCCCCGCCTCGGCCACCGCTGACGCGTTCCAGGCCGCCGTGGACTACGCGTCGAAGCGCTGCCAGAAGGACGCGGCGACCTGCTCGTGGACGAAGGGTTCCCAGGCCCCGGCCGAGCCGCTGCCCACGCAGTGCGTCTCACCGGTCTGGTACAACGGCACCGCCGCATCGGTGCCGTGGACGTTCTCGCTGACCACCACGCACGGCTGGTCGAGCGAGATCAGCGTCTCCTTCGAGTCGAGCGTCACCGTGGGCGCCCCGAGCCCCGTCCAGACGAAGATCGCTCTCACCACCTCGGGCAAGGTCACCTACAGCCTCAGCGAGACGCTCGGCAACAGCCTGGAGATCGCGGTGCCGCCGCAGCACTACGGCTGGGTGGCGCTGTCGGAGCTGGCGACGAAGGTGACCGGTGAGTGGACCTTCGACGCGAACGGCTACCCCTGGAAGGCGCACGACACCGTCACGGTGCCGCTGACCGGCGACGACCAGGGCCACGCGAGTGTCTACCTCGCCAAGACCGCGCCGGAGTTCACGACCTGCGGCAGCTGACCAGCGAGGGCCCGCGCGATTCGTGCGGGCCCTCGTGCGGTCTTCGGCCGCCCCGGGGGCGGCCGTCAGGCGGCCGTCCATCCTCCGTCCACGGCCAGCGCCGAGCCCGTGGCGAAGGAGGCGCGGTCGCTGCACAGCCAGAGGGCCGCCTGGGCGATCTCGACGGGGTCCGCCATCCGCTTCTGCATCTGGCGGGCGACGAAGGCCTTCCCCAGCTCAGGGTAGGCCGCGACCGCCTGGTCGATCATGTCCGTCCGGGTGGTGCCCACGACGAGCGTGTTGATGCGAATGCCGTGTTCCCCGTACTCGGCGGCCGCGGCCCTGGTCATGCCGAGCACCGCGTGCTTCGCGGCGACATAGGGCACGGGGGCCCCGGTCGCCCCCATGGCCGCCGTGCTGGAGGTGTTGACGATCGAGCCCCTCCCCGCTTCGAGCATCACCGGGATCTGGGAACGCAGGCAGTTCCAGGTGCCGTTGACGTTGACGGCCATCGAGCGGTCGAAGACCGCCTGGTCGAGCTCATGCATCGGAGACAGGTCGTCGCCGACGAAGCCCGCGTTGTTGAACGCCGCGTCCAGGGAGCCGAAGTGCTCGCAGGCGGCGTCCACGGCGCGCTGTACGTCCTGGGCGACCGAGACATCGCCCGGACTGATCGCCGCCCGGCCGCCCGAGTCGGTTATCTCCAGGGCCAGTTGTCGCAGTACGTCCTCGCGACGGGCCATCAGGAGAACCGCGGCCCCCTCTGCGGCGAAGAGGCGAGCGGCGGCTTCTCCGATACCGCTCGACGCGCCTGTGATCATGACGATCCTGCCGGCCAGCATTCCATGCGTGTCACTCATGCGGCGAGTAAACCGCCCCGCCCCCGCCACGGGCCACACCCGGGCCGGTCCGGTGGGGCCCGCGCACCGGCGAGCAGCGCGAACCGAAGGGCGGTCACGGACCGTACGCGGCCTCCAACGGCTTCCGGATCTCGCGCGCAGAACGAATGAAGTGGAGTCATCGGAGCGGACAAGCGCTGCCCCACCGTGCTTTCCTGCTGCCGTGTATCGAAAGAGTGTCCTTGAGTCCGACTGGCCCCCGGGCCCTCAGATCCGGCGTCGTCATCAACCGGACCTTCCCGAGTGCGTCTTGGTGCTCGCCGATGTCCACGCATCCGACGGCTACCCGACGAACTGGCCGGACGACCCTGTCGGGTGGTTGTCCGAGCCGTCGTTGCTCGCTGCCTGGGTGGCGGAATCGGATGGGCAGATCATGGGACACATCGGTCTGTGTCGTGGTGAGGCAGGGGACGCGGCCCCCGACCTGTGGAGCACGCGTGCGGGGCTGGGCGCCGAGATGACGGCGGTGGTCAGCCGCCTGTTCGTCGCTCCGGCGGCCAGGGGCGGCGGGATCGGCGCACTGCTGGTCGCACGGGCTGTGCGGGAAGCGCGGGAGCGCGGACTGCATCCGGTCCTGGACGTCGTGGCGTCCGACACCGCGGCAGTGGCCCTCTACGAACGTCTGGGCTGGAGCTTGCTGGCCACCGTGGAACAGCAGTGGGAGCCGGCCGAGACTGTGACCGTGCACTGCTACGCGGCGCCCGCGTGACCTGGCGTGCCAGGCCGTGACGTCTCCCTGCGCTGCTGGGCGGTGGATGTCGCGGCGACGTACGAGGGGGACTGGTGCTCTCATCGCTGCGTGGGGGTGGCAGGCCGTAATCCACCCCGAAGCTCAAGTCCCGGGGCTCGGGTTCCGGGGCTCGGGTTCCGGGGCTCGGGTTCCGAGAGTCGGGGTTCGAGCGTCGGACGGGGTCAGGTCATTCTTTCGAGGGTACGCGCGAAGCTCCCGGCCCGGCGCTTGAGCTTCGGGCTTCGGGGGTCGGAGTCCGGGGGCCGGGATTCGAGCGATGTTGTTCATCCGGCGGGTAAGGAAGGGGGTTTGGGGAAACCTCCCTACCCGCCCGAACCCGTCACGGCCAGCAAGTATGACTAATGGTGACCAGCTTGCGGCGCAGAGTAGCGGGTGCTTACGGTGCCCCCAACGAAACGACCCCGGCACGGTGTTGGAAGCACCAGCCGGGGTCTCACCCCAAGATCGAATCGAGCGATCCCGTGGCTATCCAGCAGCCTAGCTCCGCCCTGTGCGCCCCCGCACCCTCGCGCTCGTACCGCCAGGCCCGCACCGGCTACGGCAAGCGCTCCGTGCCGGGTCGAACGCAGCCCCAGGCGTCCGACTTCGCCCTCCTCCCCGAGCGCGAGCGGTACGTCGCCGGGTACGTCGACCACCTCCCCGACGGTGCGGCCATGGACATCAAGTCCCTCGCCAAGGACCTCCCGCTGTACGGTCAGATGGCCATCGGCACCGCTCTGCGCACCCTCGCGGTCGCCGGTCACCTCCGCCACGTACGCTGCCGCGTCGAAACGCTCGGCCAGAGCCGGTGGGTGACTCGCACGTACTGGTCCCGTACCGCCCGCGACAACGAGTGGTGGGCCTCCCACCTGGCCGGGGAGGCGCCCGGGGCTCTGGACGCCTCTGTCGTGCCGCCGACGCCCACGCCGCAGGAGACGCCTGCCGTCCCCGCCGTGCCGCAGCAGAGGACACCGGCCGACCCGGCCCCTGACAGCACCGCGCCCTCGGCCGCGTATCTCGCTCTGGCCCGGCTCGGCCGCACCGAACCCCGGCTCGCCCTCTCCGCCGGGGACTGCGCCGCACTGGAGCGGCTTGCTGCCGAGCGGTTCGCCCGTGGGGTGGACGCCGACTACCTCACCCATGCCCTCATCGCAGGGCTCCCGGACCTTGTCGGCTCGCCCGTCGGCTTCGTGCGCCGCCGCCTCACCGACAAGATCCCCCCTCGGCTGCCCGCCACCCCCGCTACTGCTCCGGACGCGTCGGCCGTACGCCGCCCGCTCCTGGTCGAGTGTGCCGATTGCGGCCGTCCCGGCCCGGCCGACGCGCTCCCGGACGGCCTCTGCCGCCCCTGCCGCGCCAGCGGCCAGGAGGGAGGCGGGACGTCTGGTGCCACACCGGCCGAACCGCCCGCCGAGCGCGACGTTCACGCGCTGGTGGGCAGCATGCGCAACCTGATGCGGACGCCCTGACGCCGGCTGGCTAGGCTCATCCAGGCCCGGCGGTGGTGTCGACCACCCCGAGGGAAATGATCATGGGGGAAGTAATGCGCAAGACACTCACCGCGACAGCCTTCGTTCTGGCGGCCGCACTGCTGACGGGCTGCGGTGGCGGCGATGAGAAGCCGGCCGAGGCGGGCAAGGGCAGCAGTCCCGCCGCTCAGGAGTCGGCGAAGACGGAGGAGGCCGGCGGAGGTGGGGTGGAGGAAGCCGCCTCGCACGAGGTGACGATCAAGGTCGAGGGGACGGGCAAGAGCAACGTCATGTACACCCTCGACGACTCGGACTTCGCGGAGGTGGAGCTGCCGTGGACGAAGACGGCCACCATCGCCCCGCGGGGCGCGGAGCGCGAGGTCGGCCGACTGGTGATCGTCACGCCCGGCAACACGACCGGGGCCGACGGCATGCTGGTCGCGGCAGGGTGCTCGATCACGGTGGACGGTAAGACGGTCGTCGAGAACGAGGGCGGCAAGACGGGCAAGCCCTGCTCGTACAAGCTCAAGTAGGTGATCCGCCGTGGGCGCGGGGCACCCCGGTGATCCTGCCTCGCCGTGCCCGGGGGCCCGCACCGCGCGGTCGTGATGCGGGCCCCCGGAGCGGTCACCGTGAGGTCAGGCCGGACGCAGCCAGACCGTCGCCAGCGGCGGGAGCGTCAGCGTGATGCTGGTGTCCCTGCCGTGCGCCGGTACGGCCTCCGGCTTCAGCGGCTCCTCGTTGCGTACGTCGCTGCCGCCGTAGCGGGCCGCGTCCGTGTTCAGCACCTCGACCCAGGTCTCCGGGCCGTCCGGCACGCCGATCCGGTAGTCCTGCCGCACCACCGGGGAGAAGTGCGAGACGGCGATCAGCGGGGATCCGTCCGCGTCGTAGCGGACGAACGCGAACGCGTTGTCCTCCGCGGCGCCGCCGTCGATCCAGCTGAAGCCCTCCGGGGAGGTGTCCCGCTGCCAGAGCGCGGGCAGCGCGTTGTAGACCGCGTTGAGGTCCGTGACCAGGGAGCGTACGCCCCGGTGGTCGCCGGATGCCTCGTACGTCTCGTCGAGCAGCCACCAGTCCGGGCCGTGGCCCTCGGACCACTCCGCGCCCTGCGCGAACTCCTGTCCCATGAAGAGAAGTTGCTTGCCCGGGTGGGCCCACATGTAGCCGAGGTAGGCGCGGTGGTTCGCCCGCCGCTGCCACCAGTCGCCGGGCATCTTGGTGACCAGCGCCTGCTTGCCGTGCACCACCTCGTCGTGCGAGATCGGCAGCACGTAGTTCTCGCTGTAGGCGTACACCATCGAGAAGGTCATCTCGTTGTGGTGGTACTTGCGGTGGATGGGCTCCTTGGACATGTACACGAGGGAGTCGTGCATCCAGCCCATGTTCCACTTCAGGCCGAAGCCCAGGCCGCCGTGGTCCGTGGCGCGGGTGACCCCGTCCCAGGCGGTCGACTCCTCCGCCATCGTGACGACGCCCGGGTTGCGCCGGTAGACCGTCGCGTTCATCTCCTGGAGGAAGGCGACCGCGTCCAGGTTCTCCCGGCCCCCGAACTCGTTCGGCGACCACTGGCCGTCCTCGCGGGAGTAGTCGAGGTAGAGCATGGAGGCGACGGCGTCGACCCGCAGCCCGTCGATGTGGAACTCCTCGCACCAGTAAGTGGCGTTGGAGACCAGGAAGTTACGGACCTCCTTGCGGCCGTAGTCGAACTCCAGGGTCCCCCAGTCCGGGTGCGCGGCCCGGTTCGGGTCGGAGTGCTCGTACAGCGGGCGGCCGTCGAATTCGGCGAGCGCCCAGTCGTCGCGCGGGAAGTGCGCCGGCACCCAGTCCATGAGGACGCCGATGCCCGCCGCGTGCAGCGCGTCGACCAGGAAGCGGAAGTCGTCCGGGGTGCCCATGCGGGACGTCGGCGCGTAGAAACCGGTGACCTGGTAGCCCCAGGAGCCGCCGAAGGGGTGCTCCGAGACCGGCATCAACTCCACATGCGTGAAACCGAGTTCTCGTACGTAGGCGGGGAGCTGGGAGGCCAGCTGGCGGTAGCTGAGGCCCGGCCGCCAGGAGGGGAGGTGGATCTCGTAGACGGAGAAGGGGGACTCGTGGACCGGCCGGTCGCCCCGGTGGGCCATCCAGTCCGCGTCCTGCCACTCGTGGCGCGAGGCCGTGACCACCGAGGCGGTGGCGGGGGGAACCTCCGTGTGCCGGGCCATCGGGTCGGCCCGCTGGGTGTGCGAGCCGTCGGGCCGGCAGATGTCGTACTTGTAGACGGCGCCCTCACCGACACCCGGGAGGAAGACCTCCCAGACACCGGTGGAGCCGAGCGAGCGCATGGGGAACGCCGTACCGTCCCAGTAGTTGAAGTCGCCCGTGACGCGGACCCCCCGCGCGTTCGGCGCCCACACGGTGAACCGGGTGCCGGACACCCCCTGGTGCTCCATCGGCTGTGAGCCGAGCGCCTTCCACAGCTCCTCGTGCCGGCCCTCGCCGATGAGGTGCAGATCGAGTTCGCCGATGGCGGGCAGGAAGCGGTACGGGTCGTCCACCTCGATCGTGTTGTCGTCGTACGCGACCTGGAGGCGGTAGCCGTCCGGCACGGCGGGCAGCGGCAGGATCCCCGAGAAGAAGCCGTCGCCGTCGCTCTGCAGCTCGGCCCGCTTGCCTCCGGCCAGCACCGTCACCGAGCGGGCGAAGGGGCGGAGCGCCCGGAAGAGCACTCCGCCCGAGGTCGGGTGCGCGCCGAGGAGCCCGTGCGGATCGTGGTGCTCACCGGCGAGGAGCCGGCCCCGGTCCGCGTCGTCCAGGGTGGTGGCGGGCAGCACGTTCTTGCTGCCCCCGCCGCGCCGGGGGCGGGGCGGGGTGCCGGTGGCAGCTGCCGTCGTCTTCCTGGCCCGGGCGCGCTTCACCGGGGGCGGCGGGGGTGGCGGGGGCGCGTCCGCGGGTGCTTCGGCGGGTACGGGAGCCGCGGCGGGCGCCGCCGCGGGGGCGGTGACCTCGGTGGTCACCGGCTTGGCCGTGGGAGGGACCTCGATGGGATCGGACGGCTTGCGGGACGGCTTGCGGGCGGTCACAGAGACTGCCTCCTCGAAAGGCTCGGGGGGTGGGTGGTGGGAGCGGAGGTCACACGGTCGTGCCGGCCAGGCGCTGGATGGCCGCCATCGGGACCGGCAGCCAGTCGGGACGGTGGCGGGCCTCGTACAGCACCTCGTACACCGCCTTGTCGGTCTCGTGGGCGCGCAGCAGCTCCGGCTCGGCGCGTGGGTCGGAACCCGCCGCGCGGGCGTAGCCCTCGCAGTACGCGGCGCGGCAGCGGGCCGCCCACTCGGGGTTCCACGGGTGGTGCGAGCGGGCCGCGTAGTCGAACGACCTGAGCATTCCCGCGACGTCGCGCACCGTCGGCTGTGGGGCGCGCCGTTCGGGCAGCGGCCTGGCCGGCTCGCCCTCGAAGTCGATCAGCGACCAGAAGCCGTCGTCCCCCCGCAGGGTCTGGCCGAGGTGCAGGTCCCCGTGGATCCGCTGTGCCGCCCAGCCGCACTCCGCGTCACCGAGCGCCGCGACCGCGTCGAAGGCGGTGCGCAGCCCCGGCACGTACGGGACGAGGGCGGGGACCGCCTGGGCGGCGGCCTCCAGCCGCTTCACCATCCCGGCCACCAGGTCCCTGGCCCGGTCGTGGGCCAGGGGCGGCGTCGGCAGTGCGGCGGCGAGGGCGGTGTGCACCTCGGCGGTGGCCCGGCCGAGCGCGTGCGCCTCCGGTACGAAGTCCCGTCCGGCTGCCAGCGCGGCGAGCGCCAGCTGCCAGCCGTCCTGTGCACCGCGCAGGAAGGGCTGCAGGACTCCGAGCGTGAGCGGCTCCGGGCTCGTCGTCGCCTCGAACCAGGCCACCGGTGCGGGGACCCGGCCGCAGCCCTCGCGGCCGAGCGCGAGCGGAAGTTCGAGATCGGGGTTGGTGCCGGGGAAGACCCTGCGGAAGATCTTCAGGATGAAGGCGTCCCCGAAGACGAGAGAGGAGTTGGACTGCTCGGCGTCCAGGACGCGCGGGGTGAGGCCCGGCGGGATCGGCTCCGCCCGGTCGAAGCGGAGGGGGCCGAGTGACCCGGGGTTACGGAATCGTTCCAGCAGGAGGTCGGCGACGCGCGGGTCGTGCAGTCCCTCGTACAGGGTGCGGCCGGCCAGCGGGCCGTCCGTGACCTGCCCGATGCGGGCTCCGGCCAGGCGCGGGGGCAGCGTGGTGCGCACGCCGAGCAGCAGTTGGTAGCAGTCGCCCTGGGCGGGTGCCGGGCGGCCGCCCGGCTGGTGGACCCGGACGAGCAGATGCAGCAGCCCGGGGCCCGCGCCCGTGGTGTCCAGAGGCAGTATCTCGGTGGCCGCGACGAGGGAGAAGCCGGTGACGGGCTGCCCCTTGCCCGCGAACCAGCGCTGCCGGGGCACCCACTCCTTGAGCAGCGGGACGAGCGACGGCAGCAGGGCGGTGGTGCCCGTGTCACTCGTCGAATGTCGTCTTGTCGTCTTTCTTGATGTTGTGCTCTTCGCCAGGGCGACTCGAGTGGATGCAGCCTCCGACATGGCATCGCGTCCTTTCCCCGGGCACACCACAGGATGCGAAGAGTGTCCCGGATTGCGGCAATGGCTGTCCGGCTGTGCGGGACGTGTCGGGTGAGGAAAAGTCCGTATGGACTCGATCAATGCTCGATCAATGGGCCACAAGTGCCCGGAAGAGCCAGGAAGTGCTCGATATCGGGGAGAGTGCCCCGTGCGGGGCGGCGGAAACCGCCCCGCGGGTGGCGCCCCGGAAGTGAGGCGCCGTCAGCCGTCCACCGTCTCCGGTCAGGCGACCGGAGCGTCCTTCCGCAGCCGGAACCAGTAGAAACCGTGCCCCGCCAGAGTCAGCAGGTAGGGCCACTGGCCCACGGCGGGGAAGCGCACCCCGCCGATCAGCTCCACCGGATGACGCCCGTCGAAGGCCCGCAGATCGAGCTCCGTCGGCTGCGCGAACCGCGAGAAGTTGTGGACGCACAGCACGAGATCGTCCTTGTACTCACGGGTGAACGCGATCACCGCGGGGTTCGACGACGGCAGTTCGCTGTACGAACCGAGGCCGAAGGCGGGATTCTGCTTGCGGATCTCGATCATCCGCCGCGTCCAGTGCAGCAGCGACGACGGCGAGGCCATCGACGCCTCGACGTTGGTGACCTGGTAGCCGTAGACCGGGTCCATGATCGTGGGGAGGTAGAGCCGCCCCGGGTCGCTGGAGGAGAAACCGGCGTTGCGGTCGGGCGTCCACTGCATCGGGGTGCGCACCGCGTCACGGTCGCCCAGCCAGATGTTGTCGCCCATCCCGATCTCGTCCCCGTAGTAGAGGATCGGGGAGCCGGGCAACGACAGCAGCAGCGCCGTGAACAGCTCGATCTGGTTGCGGTCGTTGTCCAGGAGCGGCGCGAGACGCCGGCGGATGCCGATGTTGGCCCGCATCCGCGGATCCTTGGCGTACTCCGCGTACATGTAGTCGCGCTCTTCGTCCGTGACCATCTCGAGCGTGAGCTCGTCGTGGTTGCGCAGGAAGATGCCCCACTGGCAGCCCGACGGGATCGCCGGGGTCTTCGCCAGGATTTCCGAGACCGGGTAGCGGCTCTCACGCCGTACGGCCATGAAGATGCGGGGCATCACCGGGAAGTGGAACGCCATGTGGCACTCGTCGCCGCCGGCCGTGTAGTCGCCGAAGTAGTCGACGACGTCCTCCGGCCACTGGTTGGCCTCGGCCAGCAGCACGGTGTCCGGGTAGTTGGCGTCGATCTCCTTGCGGACCCGCTTGAGGAAGCCGTGGGTCTCCGGGAGGTTCTCGCAGTTCGTGCCCTCGCGCTGGTAGAGGTAGGGCACGGCGTCGACGCGGAAGCCGTCGATTCCGAGGTCCAGCCAGAAGCGCAGGGCGGAGATGATCTCCTCCTGCACCGCCGGGTTCTCGTAGTTGAGATCGGGCTGGTGCGAGAAGAACCGGTGCCAGTAGTACTGCTTGCGGACCGGGTCGAAGGTCCAGTTGGACGTCTCCGTGTCGACGAAGATGATCCGTGCGTCCGGGAACTGCTTGTCGTCGTCGGCCCAGACGTAGTAGTCGCCGTACGGCCCGTCCGGGTCGGTGCGGGACTGCTGGAACCAGTCGTGCTGGTCGCTCGTGTGGTTCATGACGAAGTCGATGATCACGCGCATGCCGCGCTGGTGCGCGGCGTCGACGAACTCCACGAAGTCGGCCAGGTCGCCGAATTCGGGCAGCACGGCCGTGTAGTCGGATACGTCGTAACCACCGTCGCGCAGCGGTGACTTGAAGAACGGCGGCAGCCACAGGCAGTCGACGCCCAGCCACTGCAGGTAGTCCAGCTTGGCGGTGAGGCCTTTGAGGTCACCGACGCCGTCCCCGTTCGAGTCCTGGAAGGACCGTACGAGTACCTCGTAGAAGACGGCGCGCTTGAACCAGTCGGGATCGCGGTCCTTGGCGGGAGTGTCCTCGAACAGGTCGTGGACAGGCTCATTGACGATCATGGTGTGGGTGACCCTCCGGTCGGCGGGGACGGTCGCAGGACCGCGATGTGCGCGGGTGTGACACCCGGATCCAGACGCACATAGAAGGCCCTGCCCCAGTGATAGGTGTCGCCGGTGAGCTCGTCGCGCACCGGCACGCTCTCGTGCCGGTCGAGGCCGAGACGCGGCATGTCCAACGAGACCGTGGCCTCCTGGGTGTGGTGAGGATCGAGGTTGACGACCACCAGAACGATGTCCGAACCCGAGCGCTTGCTGTATGCGATCAGCGCTTCGTTGTCGACCGAGTGGAAGTGGACGTCGCGCAGTTGCTGGAGCGCCGGATGGCGACGCCGGATCCTGTTGAGGGAGGTGATCAGGGGAGCGAGCGAGCGGCCCTCACGTTCCGCCGACTCCCAGTCCCTGGGCCTGAGTTGGTACTTCTCGGAGTCCTGGTACTCCTCGCTCCCGGGATGCACCGGGGTGTTCTCGTACAGCTCGAAGCCCGCGTACACGCCCCAGGAGGGGGAGAGGGTCGCGGCCAGCACGGCCCGGGCACCGAAGGCGGGACGGCCGCCGTCCTGCAGGTATCCGGGAAGGATGTCGGGCGTGTTCACGAAGAAGTTGGGCCGCATGTACGAGGAACTCTCGCGCGAAAGCTCCATGACGTACTCGGTGAGTTCCTGCTTCGTGTTACGCCAGGTGAAGTACGTGTAGGACTGCTGGAAGCCGACCGAGGCCAGCGTGCGCATCATCGCGGGCCGGGTGAACGCCTCCGCCAGGAAGATCACGTCCGGGTCGGTGCGGTTGATGTCGGCGATCACCTTCTCCCAGAAGACCACCGGCTTGGTGTGCGGGTTGTCGACGCGGAAGATCCGTACGCCGTGCTCCATCCAGTACCGCAGGATGCGCACGGTCTCCGCGACGATCCCGGGCAGGTCCTTGTCGAACGCGATCGGATAGATGTCCTGGTACTTCTTGGGCGGGTTCTCGGCGTAGGCGATGGACCCGTCGGCGCGGTGGTGGAACCACTCCGGACGCTCCGTCACCCACGGATGGTCCGGGGAGCACTGGAGGGCGAAGTCCAGCGCGATCTCCATCCGCAGCGTGCGGGCCGTCGCGACGAAGTGGTCGAAGTCCTCGATCGTGCCGAGATCCGGATGGACGGCGTCGTGCCCGCCCTCGGCCGATCCGATCGCCCAGGGCACGCCCGGGTCACCGGCCCCGGGGGAGAGACTGTTGTTGGGGCCCTTGCGGTGGGTGGTGCCGATGGGGTGGATCGGCGGCAGATAGACGACGTCGAACCCCATCGCGGCGACGGCCGGAAGCCGCTCGGCGGCGGTCCTGAACGTGCCGCTGAGCATCCGGGGGGCCGGCACCGGGAGCTGCTCGGTGACAGCCGCCGGGGCCTTCCTGCGGGCCGCGGCCGTCTTCGCCGTCTTCGTGGCCCGTGGCTTGCGGGCGGGCTTCGGGGGCTCCACCGGCTCCGGCCGGGCACCCTCGGAGCGCGGGAACATCTCGTACCAGGAGCCGTACAGGGCACGCCGGCGCTCGACGGTCAGCGGCAGCGGCCGGGACGCGGTGACCAGTTCGCGCAGAGGGTGGCGGCCGAGCGCCTCGTCCACCTCGGCGGTCAGCGCGGCGGCGAGCCGGGAGGCCGCCGGGCGCTGCGTGTCGCGCAGCGCGTCGACCGCGGCCAGCACCGCCTCGCGGCCGTCCTTCTTGGGCACGCCCTCGGCGGCGCGGGCATACAGCTCGGCCCCCTCCTCCAGGACCAGCGCGGTGTCGATGCCCGCCGGGATCTTGATCCGCGCGTGCGAACGCCAGGTGGTGACCGGGTCGCTCCACGCCTCGACGGTGTACGTCCAGTGCCCCTCCGACCCCGGGGTGACATCGGCGCCCCACCGGTCCGTGCCCGGGGCGAGCTCGCGCATCGGCGTCCAGGGGCCGGGCCGTCCGGCCGGGTCGCACAGGACGACATTGGCGGCCACGGCGTCGTGACCCTCGCGGAACACGGTGGCGCTGACCTCGAAGGTCTCGCCCGCGACGGCTTTGGCGGGCCGTCTGCCGCAGTCGACGAGCGGACGGACGTCCAGGACGGGAATGCGACCGATCATGGAATCACCTGGGGGTCGGAGCTCGGCATGCACGGCGTGCGACGTGGGCGTGAAGGGCTGACCGCGCGCGCCGCGATGGTGGGGTTGCGTCCTTTGTAGCTGCTCGGTCGTCGGCTGGCGGGCTGTGGGCATGGCCGCTCCTGTCCGCGTTCACTCGAATGGCACTCGAATGGCAGGCGCGCGGGGGATTCGTGCTCCGACCGGGGCACCTGGTTGTGCAGCGCGGGGGTGTCACCGGGGGAGCCTTCCCACCGTTTTCGGGCGGCCAACCCGGCGGTGTGTTAACTCCTGGGTGCAACCGGAGTACGCGCTGTGGGCCGCGCGCCGGTCCCCCGGCCGACGAGCGGGCACCTCCGAAGCCTTCCCTGAGGTGCGGGGTGCCACAAGTCCGCGTGAGGTGAGGAAATCAGCCATATCGCCCGTGACAGAAGGGTACGTAACTGGCGCATCTGGCCCATGGGGCGGGAGGGGTCCGAGAGGGTGGAGGGGCCCCCGCGACAGGGGACATCCAGGAGCCGCCGGAGGGAGGGCGCACGCGGTGCGGCGCGGGGGACCGGAGCGGGTGGGCCGCCCCGTGCCGTACCCACTGAGCCGGTCGCGCGCCGTGGTCGCCTACGGCGGCACACCGCTACCGTCGAGGGTGACGGAGAGGGCGCCCACCGTCGTGCGTCCCCTCGGATCCGTACGTCCCCTGTAAAGGTGGGATACGTGAAGGCCATTCGTCGATTCACCGTGCGTCCCGTCCTCCCCGAACCCCTGCGACCGCTCAGCGACCTCGCCCGCAACCTGCGCTGGTCCTGGCACACCGAGACCCAACAGCTCTTCCAGGCGGCCGACCCGGAGGGCTGGCGCCCCGCGGACGCCGACCCCGTCCGTCTGCTCGGCGCCGTCTCCGCGGCCCGCCTCGCCGAGCTGGCCGGGGACCAGCACTTCATGCGCCGGCTCACCGAGGTGTCCGAGGGCCTCCGGGAGTACCTCGGCGGCCCGAGGTGGTATCAGAACCAGCTTTCCCAGGGCGCGGAGCTCCCCGCGGCCATCGCCTACTTCTCACCCGAATTCGGCGTCACCGCCGCTCTGCCCCAGTACTCGGGCGGGCTCGGCATCCTGGCCGGCGACCATCTCAAGGCCGCCAGCGACCTCGGCGTACCGCTCATCGGGGTCGGCCTGCTCTACCGGCACGGCTACTTCCGCCAGAGCCTGTCCCGCGACGGCTGGCAGCAGGAGCACTACCCCGTCCTGGACCCCAACGAGCTGCCGCTCACCCTCCTGCGGGAGGCCGACGGCACCCCCAGCAAGGTGGTGCTCGCCCTGCCGGGCGGCCGGTCCCTGTACGCCGCGGTCTGGCAGGCCCAGGTCGGGCGCGTCCCCCTGCTGCTCCTCGACTCCGACGTCGAGGAGAACGCACCGGGCGAGCGTGACGTCACCGACCGGCTCTACGGCGGCGGCAGCGACCACCGGCTGCTGCAGGAGATACTGCTCGGCATCGGCGGGGTGCGCGCCGTGCGCACCTACTGCCGGCTGACCGGGCACGCGGCCCCCGAGGTGTTCCACACCAACGAGGGGCACGCCGGATTCCTCGGCCTGGAGCGGATCCGGGAACTCTCCGAGACCGGTCTGGACTTCGACGCCGCCCTGGAGGTCGTGCGAGCCGGCACGGTCTTCACCACGCACACCCCGGTACCCGCCGGGATAGACCGCTTCGAGCGGCAGCTCGTGGCCCGTCACTTCGGTGACGACGGCGAGCTGCCCGGGGTCGCCGTGGAGCGGATCCTGCGCCTCGGGATGGAGACCTACCCCGGAGGGGAGCCCGACCTCTTCAACATGGCGGTGATGGGGCTGCGGCTCGCCCAGCGCGCCAACGGGGTCTCCACCCTGCACGGAGCCGTCAGCCGGGAGATGTTCTCCGGGCTGTGGCCGGGATTCGACCCCTCCGAGGTGCCGATCACCTCGGTGACCAACGGGGTGCACGCCCCGACCTGGGTCGCGCCCGAGGTCCTCCGGCTCGGCGCCGGCGCATTCGGCGCGGAGCGCGCGGAGAGCGCCCTCGCCGGGGCGGAGGTCGGCACCGAGGCCGGCGGTGACAGCGGGGCGGCGGGCACCCCCAGGCGCTGGGACGCCGTGACCGCGGTCCCGGACCGCGAGATCTGGGACCTCCGCAGAGGGCTGCGCGAGCAGCTCGTCACCGAGGTGCGCAAGCGTCTCTACGCCTCCTGGCGCCGCCGCGGCGCCGGCACCGCCGAACTGGGCTGGATCGACGGTGTCCTCGACCCGGACGTGCTGACCATCGGCTTCGCCCGCCGGGTGCCCTCGTACAAGCGGCTGACGCTGATGCTGCACGACCGCGACCGGCTCCGTGAGCTGCTGCTCCACCCGACGCACCCGATCCAGATCGTCGTCGCCGGCAAGGCACACCCCGCCGACGACGGCGGCAAGCGGCTCGTCCAGGAGCTGGTGCGCTTCTCGGACGACCCACGGGTGCGCCACCGCATCGTCTTCCTGCCCGACTACGGCATGGGGATGGCCCAGAAGCTCTACCCGGGCTGTGACGTCTGGCTCAACAACCCGCTGCGCCCCCTGGAGGCATGCGGTACCAGCGGCATGAAGGCGGCGCTCAACGGCTGCCTCAACCTCTCGGTGCGCGACGGCTGGTGGGACGAGTGGTTCGAACCCGACTTCGGCTGGGCGATCCCCACCGCCGACGGCTCCGCGACCGACGAGGAGCGGCGCGACGAGCTGGAGGCGGGCGCCCTCTACGCGCTGATCGAGGACCGGGTCGCCCCCCGCTTCTACGACCGCGACGCCGACGACCTGCCGCAGCGGTGGATCGAGATGGTCCGCCGCACCCTGGTCACCCTGGGGCCCAAGGTCCTCGCGGGGCGCATGGTGCGGGAGTACGTCGAGAGGCTCTACGCCCCCGCGGCGCAGTCCCGCCGGGTGCTGGAACCGGCGGCCGCCCGTGAGCTCGCCGCCTGGAAGGCCAAGGTCCGCGCGGCCTGGCCGCAGGTGGCGGTCGACCATGTGGAAGCCTCGGCCGACACGGTCGTCGGCGGCTCCGCCGAGCTCGGCTCCACCCTGGCGCTCCGGGTCCGGATCGCTCTGGGCGGCCTCGACCCGGAGGACGTGGAGGTCCAGGTGGTCGCGGGCCGGGTCGACTCCGGGGACGCGATCGCGGAGGCCCAGACGTATCCGCTGAAGCCGGCGGGCGGCCACGACCTGGAGGACCGCTGGCTGTACGAGGGCCCGCTCGCCCTCGACCGTACGGGCCCCTACGGCTACACCGTGCGCGTCCTGCCCTCGCACCGGCTGCTCGCCTCGGGGGCGGAGCTGGGTCTGGTCGCGGTGCCGAACGCCTCCACGGGCGACGGCGGCGGGGTGCTCCTGCGCTGACCGGCCCCGCTCACGGTGGGCCCGGCGTGTTCGCGCGCCGGGCCCACCCGCGTGTCCCGCGGTCCATCCGGTACCGGCACGGGTGCATTCGGCGTGATCTCGCTAACATGACAGCCCTGCCGGTGTGGCCCCGAGGTCACCGACACGACAGCGAGGCGTCCCCCCGGGCGCGAGTGGAGGTCAGCACGGTGAACGGCGGCGGAGGCCGAGCGAGACGCCTGACCCGTCGGCTGGCCGTGCAGAACGGCACATCACGGCAGTTGCACCTCCGCCGGCCCGAACCCGCAGGGCCGCCGAAGGGCGACCGCTTCACCACCGCCGCCCGGATGCGCTGGCTCAACGAGGCGAGCACCCGGATCGGCACGACGCTCGACCTGGAGCGGACGGCCGGTGAGCTGGCCGCGTACAGCGTGCCGCGGCTGGCCGACGCCGCCGCCGTCGACCTGCTGGAGTCCGTGCTGCGCGGCGAGGAGGGCGAGCGCGTCACCGGCGCGGCGGTGCCCGTCACCCGCGCGATGGCCGTGCGCGCCATCGAGGCGCTGGACGAACTCGAACCCGCCCCGGTGGGCGAGGTCGTCGACCGCCGGGAACGCCGCGAGACGCTGCTGACCACCGAGTGCCTGCGCAACGGCCGGCCCGTGCTGGTCGGCCGGATGACCCCGCAGGACTACGAGCGCGTCGCGCCGACGGCCAGCGCGGCGGAGGCGATGCGCCGGCAGCGTGTCCACAGCTACATGGCCGTGCCGCTGACCGCCCGCGGGGTCCTGCTGGGCTCCGCCGACTTCGTACGCGCCGGTGACAGCCCGCCCTTCAACCGGGCGGATCTGGAACTCGCGCGCCAACTCGCTTCCATGGCAGCGGTTTTCATAGACAACGCCCGGCTCTACGGACGCGAGCGCCAGCACGTCGTCTCGCTCCAGCGCTCCCTGCTCCCGCGCGCCACACCCCACACCCCGGGGCTGCGGGTGCACGCCCACTACGCCCCGGCCGTCGACGCGCACGGGGTGGGCGGTGACTGGTACGACGTGGTCGCGCTCCCCAGCGGGCGCACGGCGCTGGTCGTCGGCGACGTCACCGGACACGGTCTGCCCGCCGCCGCCACGATGGGCCGGCTGCGGACCGTCGCCCGTACGCTCATGATGCTGGACATCGCCCCCGACCGGCTGCTCGCCCGGCTGGACCTGGCCACCCGCGACCTGGAGGACGACCAGGTCGCCACGTGCCTGTGCGCGGTCTACGACCCGGCGGACTCCAGCTACACGATCGCGAGCGCCGGGCATCCGCCGCCGCTGCTCGTGGAAGCGGACGGGACCGCCCGCTATCCCGACGTGCCGGTCGGAGCGCCGCTGGGCGCCGGAGTCATCCCGTACGACCCGCTGAGGCTGCGCGGCCCGGCCGGCGGCCGGCTCGTGTTCTACACCGACGGGCTGATCAAGACCCGCACCGACGACGTGGACGTACAACTGGAGGGCCTGCGGGCCTCGGTGGCGGCGATGGCGCCCGAGAAGCTCGACGCCGGCGGCCCGCTCACCTCGCCGCGGCAGGACGACGGGCGGTTCGACGAGGCGGTCCTGCTGGTCGCGGGGGGCCACGAGCTCACCCCTGACGTGCGGTTGCGGGAGTGGGACCTGCCGACGGAGGGCAACCCGGCCTCCACCGCCCGCAAGCTGGTCACCGAGCAGCTCGCGCGCTGGGACCTGGACGAACTCGCCGATGTGACCGAGCTGGTGGTCAGCGAACTGGTCGGCAACGCCCTGCGCTACGGCGGCGGACCCGGCCGGCTCAGGCTGCTCTGTGACGAGCGGCTCCAGGTGGAGCTGGCCGACACCGGGCCCGACCTGCCGCAGATCCAGCACGCCGACCTCAGCGACGAGGGCGGCCGGGGGCTCCAGCTCATCAACTTGCTGTGCCGCAGCTGGGGTTCGTGCCGCACGGCGACCGGCAAGATCGTCTGGGCCGAACAGAACATCCCCGGCCGGGACGCGAACTCCCCGCACTGAGACGTGGAACAGCCCCGGGGAGGCACTCCCCGGGGCTGTTCCACTGCTACCGCGCGCGTTCCCTGGCGACGCCCTGGTCAGCGTCCCCGTACGGGGCTCAGAAGGTGAGCTTGACGCTGTTGAAGGTGCCCGTGTCGCCCGAGTAGACGTCCTGGACCCTCAGGTTCCACGTGCCGTTGGCCGTCTCGGACGACGCGTTGACCGTGTAGGTCGCCACCACGTTGTCCGCGGAGTCGCTCGACGAGGAGTTCTTCAGACGGTACGCCGTGCCGTCCGGGGCGACCAGGTCGAGGACGAGGTCACCGCGGTAGGTGTGGCTGATGTTCACCGCCACCGACAGGTCGCTGGGCGCCTTGCCGGAGACGCCGCTGACGACGACGGGCAGGTTGGTGGTGCTGCGGTCGGCGATGGCCTTGACGGTCGTGTTCTGGAAGACCGTGCCGCCCGGGTCGGGGTCGGTGCCGCCGCCGGGGCGGGAGCCGACGGCTATGCCGGCCCAGGCGTTGGCGACCGCGGTGTACTCGGCGCTCGTGGTGCCGTACAGCTCACCGGCCACGGCGAGGGTGCCGGTGCGGGCCGCGGCGTAGTTCGTGGTGGAGGTGAACTTCGTGGTGAGCGCCTTGAACCAGATCTGCAGCGCCTTGTCCCGGCCGATGCCCGTCACCGGGAGCCCGTCGGACGTCGGGGAGTCGTAGGCCACCCCGTTGACGGTCTTGGCGCCGCTGCCCTCGGAGAGCAGGTAGAAGAAGTGGTTGGCCGGGCCCGAGGAGTAATGGACGTCGATCCCGCCGAGGCCGGAGTACCAGGAGTCCTTGGAGGCGCCGTCCTTGCTCGGCTTGTCCATGTAACGCAGGGGCGTGCCGTCGCCGTTGATGTCGATCTTCTCGCCGACCATGTAGTCGCCCGGGTCCGCGGCGGTGTCGGAGTAGAACTCCACACCGGCCGCGAAGATGTCCGAGGTGGCTTCGTTGAGACCGCCCGACTCACCGCTGTAGTTCAGCCCGGCGGTGTTGGAGGTGACGCCGTGCGTCATCTCGTGGGCGGCCACGTCGAGCGAGGTCAGGGGCTTGGAGTTGCCGCTGCCGTCGCCGTAGGTCATGCAGAAGCAGCTGTCCGACCAGAAGGCGTTGACGTAGTTGTTGCCGTAGTGGACGCGCGAGTACGCGCCCACGCCGTCGCCCTTGATGCCGCTGCGGCCCATGACGTTCTTGTAGAAGTCCCAGGTCTCCGCGGCGCCGTAGTGCGCGTCGGCGGCTGCCGTCTCGGCGTTGGACGGGCTCCCGTTGCCCCAGACGTCGTCGGAGCCGGAGAACAGGGTCCCGGTGCCGGACGTCCCGCGGTTGAGGTTGTACGTCTTGTGGTTCCCGCGCGCGGAGTCGGTGAGGTTGTACGAGCTGCCGGAGCCCGAAGTGCCCAGCGTGACCGTGCCGTTGTACTGCGTGTTGCCGGTGCCGTTCTCGATGGCCTGCCACTCGAAGAGCTTAGCGCCGGAGGAGGCGTCGGTGATGACGTGCAGCTCGTTCGGGGTGCCGTCGTGCTGGAGGCCGCCGACCACGGTCTCGTACGCGAGCTGCGGGGTCCCGCTCGCCGCCCACACGACCTTGCGCGGGGCCTTGCTCGCCTCGGTGCTCTTCGAGCCGTCGGCCCGGGCCGCGGTGAGCGCCTGCTTCTCGGCGGTGGCCGGTGCGACGTCCGCGGTGGTGCCGGCCGCCTTCAGCTGCGCGCCGGTCGCCCTGGACGCCTTGGTGACGTCCTCGGTCGTGCCGGACTTCGACTCGGCCACGACCAGGTCGCCGCCGAGGACGGGGAGACCGTCGAGCGTGCGCTCGTAGCGGGTGTGCGTGGTGCCGTCGACGTCCTTGACGACATCGCGTACGACGAGCTTCTCCGTGGCGCCGAGACCGAGCTCCTCGGCGGTGGCCGCCTTGGTGGCGTTGGCCTCGCGGAGCAGTTCGGCGCGCTGGGCGGGGGAGAGCTTCGCGGGGAGCGCGCCGGGGTCGGCGCCCTTCACCGCGGCCGCGGGGGCAGCGCTCGCGGCTTCGGGGGCGGCCGTTGCGGCACCGCCCTGCATTCCGACGGCGAGGAGGGCTGCTGCTGCGATCAGAGCGCCGGTCGCGGTGGCACGGCGGCTGGGCGTGGGTCTCACGCGGACTCCTTCTGCGAGGGGGAGCCGGCCGACTGGGTGAGCCGGCCGGGCAGAGCAGGCGGTGCGTGGAACGGGGGAAGAGTGACAGCCGGAACAGGGGTATGTCAGGACCGCGTCAACACATTGGCCGGAAGTCGTCCGTTGCCGGAATGGTCATGTTCGTTAAGCGGACGTTTCGCCGTGTGTCGTCTGTGTGGCGCGAGAGGTTGCTGGGATCGTCATCCGCCGTACACCGCAGGGCAGAGAGGGGTTTCCGTCGGTAGCCTCCGGCCCCTGGGCGCGCGGGCGGAAGCGGACGGGACCACGGGCTGAGACGGTGTGAGGTATGGCCGGTTCCGGGCCGGGTGCCCGTCGTGCGCCGTCAGACCTCAGGTGACGCAACGGGCTCGTGCGCCGCGACGCCTTACCTCGTAGGGGCGGTCAGGACGCAGAAATCCCCGTTGTCGGGATCGCCGATGTAGGTCCAGAGCTTCAGCGCCTTGCCGTACCGCCGGGCCTCGTAGTCGTTGATGGCAGCGCCGTTGTCGAACGACACCGAGACGGTGGTCAGGCCCTCCCGCTCCGAGGACTCCCAGGTGCCCGGCCCCGACACGGTCACGCTCTCATGGATGTCCGTGTCGAAGTCGTGGCATACGTCATCGGCGGCGATCGTTCCGTCCGGCCTCAGCTCCAGCGTGCCGCCGCGGGAGTCGGTCCATACGACGGCTGTCCCGGACGCACTCAGGACGACCGGCTCGCCGGCGGGGACCGGTACGAGACTCACCACCCCGCAAGCGGTCACGGTGAGGCCGAGCACGGCGGGGAGCAGGGCCGGGGCCGACCGGGAGAAACGCGGCATGAGCCACCTCATCGCTCTGTGCGGGGCACAGGCGACGGGCCGACCGGTGCGCCCAGGAGCGTAGACCAGGAGGTCGGGACGTGGTCAGCCGGGTTGCGCACCAGGCGATCCCCGGGGCCGGCGGGGTGCGGCCGGACCCGGGGCGGCGCCGCCGGTGTCCTCAGGCCAGGCTCTCCCGCCACGCGCGGTGCAGGCCCGCGAACCGGCCCGTGCCGCCGATGAGTTCGGCCGGTGAGCCGTCCTCCACGATCCGGCCGTGCTCCATCACCAGAACCCGGTCCGCGATCTCCACGGTGGACAGGCGGTGCGCGATCACGACCGCCGTGCGGCCGTGCAGCACCGTGTCCATCGCCCGCTGCACCGCCCGCTCGCCGGGGATGTCCAGCGAACTCGTGGCCTCGTCGAGGATCAGCACGGCCGGGTCCGCGAGCAGCGCCCGCGCGAAGGCCACCAGCTGGCGCTGGCCTGCGGAGATCCGGCCTCCCCGCTTACGGACGTCCGTGTCGTAACCGTCGGGCAGGGAGCTGATGAAGTCGTGCGCCCCGATGGCCTTGGCCGCGTGCTCGATCTCCTCCGGCGTCGCTTCCGGGCGGCCGATCGCGATGTTCTCCGCGATGGTCCCGGAGAACAGGAACGCCTCCTGGGTCACCATCACCACGCCCCGCCGCAGCTCGGCCGTCGCCAGCTCGCGCAGATCGGCGCCGTCCAGGAGGACCCGGCCCTCCGTCGGGTCGTAGAAGCGGGCCAGCAGCTTGGCCAGCGTCGACTTGCCCGCACCGGTCGAACCGACCACGGCCACGGTCTGGCCCGCCGGCAGGGTCAGATCGAAGCGCGGCAGGACCTCGCCGCCCGTGCGATAGGCGAACCGCACCCCCTCGAAGACGACCTCCCGGCCCGGATGCTCACCGGCGAGGGGCGGCAGCGCCTTCGGGGCCACGGGCTCGGGCACCGAGGGCGTCTGCGCCAGCAGACCCGCGATCTTCTCCAGCGAAGCCGCCGCCGACTGGTAGGAGTTGAGGAACATCGCGAGCCGGTCGATCGGGTCGTACAGCCGCCGCAGGTAGAGCACCGCGGCGGCCAGCACACCGAGTGCCAGCGTGTCCGACGCCACCCGGTAGGCGCCCCAGAGCACCATCGCCGCCACCGCCGTGTTGGCGACGAGCCGGGAGCCCACGACGTAACGGGCCATCTCCAGCAGCGCGTCGCCGTTCCGCCGCTCGTGACGGCGGTTGAACACCGCGAAGTCCTCGTCGTTGGCGCGCTCCCTGCGGAACGCCTGCACCGGCCGGATCCCGTTCATCGTCTCGGCGAACTTCACGATGACCGCGGCGATCGCCGACGAACGCGCCGAGTACGCCTTGGCCGCCCGGCGCCGGTAGGTCCGCACCAGCAGGTACAGCGGGGCGAAGGACGCCACGGCGATGGCGCCGATGCCGACGTCGAGCCAGAGCAGCATCAGGGAGATCGAGACGAACGACAGGACCACGCCGATGAGTTCCTGCAGCCCCTCGCTCAGCAGCTCCCGCAGGGATTCCACGTCCGTGGTCGATCGGGAGATCAGCCGGCCCGAGGTGTAGCGCTCGTGGAAGTCCACACTCAGCGCCTGCGCGTGCCGGAAGATCCGGCCGCGCAGATCGAGCAGCACGTCCTGGTTGATCCGGGCGGCTGCCCGGATGAAGGCGTACTGGAGCAGTCCCGCACCGACGGAGCACACCGCGTACCCGATGCCCACGGCGGCCAGCGGGCCGTAGTCGTGGTCACGGAACGCGGGCACACCGCTGTCGATGGCGTACGCGACGAGCAGTGGCCCCGCCTGTACGGCGACCTGCTGGACGAGCAGCAGGAGGGAGGCCACGAGCACCCTGGCCCGCAGCGGTGCGAGCAGGGAGGTCAGCAGCGCCCGGGTGGCGCCCGGGGGAGCGGGCAGGGCGTCGGCGTCGAACGCGTCCCCGTCGCCCCCGGCCGCACCGGGCTCCCTCCCCGGGACGTCCTCGTCGGCGAGGGCGGGGCCGTCGGCAGTCGTACTGGTCATCGGGTGCTGCCCTCCTCGGAGACGAGAACACCGGTGTTCCGGTCGCCGGACATCAGCCAGGCGTACTCGGCGTTGGTGCGCAGGAGTTCCTGATGGGTGCCCACGGCACTGATCCGGCCCCCGGACAGCAGGGCCACCCGGTCCGCCAGCATCACCGTGGACGGCCGGTGGGCGACGACCACGGCCGTCGTCTCCTCCAGCACCCGCCGCAGCGCGGCCTCCACCAGCGTCTCCGTATGCACGTCCAGGGCGGAGAGCGGGTCGTCGAGCACCAGGAAGCGTGGCCGGCCGACCACGGCGCGGGCCAGGGCGAGGCGCTGACGCTGTCCCCCGGAGAGGCTCAGCCCCTGCTCGCCGACCTGGGTGTCGACGCCCTGCGGCAGTTCGTGCACGAAGTCGGCCTGCGCGACCGACAGGGCCCGGCGCAGCTCCTGTTCGCCGGCGCCCTCCGCGCCCATCAGCACGTTCTCCCCGACGGTCGCCGAGAAGAGGGTGGGTTCCTCGAAGGCCACCGACACCAGCTCACGCAGCCGGGGCCGTTCGATGGCCGCGATGTCCTCGCCGTCCAGCAGGATGCGGCCGGCGGTGACCTCGTGCAGCCGGGGGACGAGGGCGGTCAGTGTCGTCTTCCCGGAGCCCGTGGCGCCCACCAGGGCCATCGTCTCGCCGGGCCGGATCCGGAGGTCGACGCGGGCCAGGACCGGCGGTGAACCGGGCTCGGCGTCGGGGTAGCGGAACTCCACCCCTTCGAAGACCATGCCCTCACCGGCCCTCTCGGACGCCTTGCCCGGGGCCCCGGACTCCGGCTCCTCCGCGACGTCCATGACCTCGAAGTAGCGGTCGGCGGCCGTCGCCGACTCCTGGCTCATCGCCAGCAGGAAGCCGATCGACTCGACCGGCCAGCGCAGCGCCAGGGCCGTCGACAGGAACGCGACGAGGGTGCCCGCGGACAGACTGCCGTCCGCGACCTCGATCGTGCCGAGCACCAGCGCCGCGCCGATCGCCAGCTCCGGGATGGCCGTGATGAGCGCCCAGATCCCGGCGAGCAGCCGCGCCTTGCCCAGCTCGGTGGTGCGCAGCCGCCGCGCGAGCGCGCGGAAGGCCAGCGCCTGGCTGCGGTTGCGGCCGAAGCCCTTGACGATCCGGATGCCCAGCACGCTCTCCTCGACGACCGTCGTCAGATCGCCGACCTGGTCCTGGGCCTTGCGCGCCACCAGGGCGTACTTCGTCTCGAAGAGCGAGCACAGGACCATCAGCGGAACGGCCGGCGCGAGCAGTACCAGCCCCAGTGACCACTCCTGGGCGAACAGGATGACGAAACCGACCAGAATCGTCGTGGCGTTGACCAGCAGGAACGTCAGCGGAAAGGCCAGGAACATCCGCAGCAGCATCAGATCCGTCGTCCCGCGCGAGAGCAGCTGCCCCGAGGGCCACCGGTCGTGGAACGCCACCGGCAGCCGCTGGAGGTGGCGGTAGAGGTCGGCACGCATGGACGCCTCGACACCGGCAAGCGGCCGGGCCACGAGCCACCGGCGGAGCCCGAAGAGCCCGGCCTCGACGATTCCCAGCAGCAGCAGCCAGAGCGCCCCCAGCCATACGCCGCCGGGGTCGCGGTCCGCGACGGGACCGTCCACCATCCACTTCAGGACCAGCGGGATCACCAGCGCGAGACAGGACGCGAGAACCGCGACGAGCGCCGCGCTGATCCAGCGCACACGCACCGGTCTGACATAGGGCCACAGGCGCAGGAGGGAGCGCACGGCGGACCGGTCCGTGGGCTCTGCAGGCTTCTCGGGCATCAGGACCGAGCCTATGGTTCACCACTGACATCGCTCACGTGGTTTTCCGGTCACACGCCGCTGGTCGGAGTGACCGGTCAACCGATCGGCTGATGCGCTGTCGAGCGTGACGGCGGATACCGGCGCCTGCCGCCCGCCGGAATCCTTACGGGCATGGCAATCATCGAAGTGCACGGGGTGCACAAGGCGTACGGTGGCCGCCCCGCGGTCGACGGGGTGAGTTTCACCGTGGACGAGGGGGAGATCTTCGGGATCCTCGGCCCCAACGGAGCCGGCAAGACCACCACCGTCGAATGCGTCGAGGGACTGCGGGTCCCCGACTCGGGCACCGTCCGCGTCGCCGGCCTCGATCCCGCCGTGGACCGCGAAGCCCTCACCCGACTGCTGGGCGCGCAGCTCCAGGAGAGCGAGCTCCAGCCCAAGCTGACCGTGCGCGAGGCGCTCGAGCTCTACAGCGCCTTCTATCCGCGCCCCGCCGACCGGCAGGCGCTCGCCGAACGGCTCGGCCTCGGCGACCACCTCGACCGCCGGTTCGCCAAGCTGTCCGGTGGCCAGAAGCAGCGCCTGTTCATCGCGCTGGCCCTCGTCGGGAACCCGCGCGTGGTCGTGCTGGACGAACTGACCACCGGCCTCGACCCCCGGGCCCGACGGGACACCTGGCGGCTCATCGAGGAGATCCGGGACAGCGGGGTGACCGTGCTCCTCGTCACCCACTTCATGGAGGAGGCCCAGCGGCTCTGCGACCGGGTCGCGGTGATCGACAAGGGCCGCGTCGTGGCGCTCGACACCCCCGGCGGGCTGACCGGCGGAGCGGCGGGCTCGACCACCATCTCCTTCACCCCCTCGGAGCCGGTCGCACACGCCGGACTCAAGACGCTGCCGGGTGTCGTCTCCGTCGACGTCTCCGGTTCCGGGGGCCAGGTCGTCATCCACGGTACGGACGACACGGCCAACGCCGTGATCACGCTCCTGGCCCGCCTGAACATCACCGCGCGTCAGCTGCGCATCGCCGAGGCCGGCCTGGACGACGTCTTCCTCGACCTCACGGAATCGGAACACACCTCATGACCATGACCACGACCGCCGGAGCCCGCCGCCCCACCCCGCTCGCCGCCGTTCTCAGGACGGAGACCCGGCTCTTCCTGCGCGAGCCGGGCAGTCTGTTCTGGATCCTGGTGTTCCCGACGGCCATCCTGGCGATCCTCGGCCTCATCCCGTCCTTCCGGCAGGACGATCCCGCCCTCGGCGGCCGCAGCGTCATCGACCTGTACGTGCCGGTGGCCACACTGCTCGCCATGATCATGGCCGGCCTGCAGGCCATGCCGCCGGTCCTCACCGGTTACCGCGAACGCGGCATCCTGCGCCGGATGTCGGCCACCCCCGTGCGGCCCTCGGCCCTGCTGGCCGCGCAGATCGTCCTGCACGGCGCGGCCTCACTGGGCTCGGCGGTACTGGTCATGGCCGTGGGGCGGATCGCCTTCGGCGTCCGGCTGCCGGGGCAGGCGTTCGGCTACCTGCTGGCGCTCCTCCTCGCCGTCGCCTGCGTCCTCGCCCTGGGCGCGACCATCTGCGCTCTGTCCCGGACGTCCAAGGTCGCGACCGCCGTCGGTTCGGTGGCCTACCTGCTGATGATGTTCACCGCCGGGGTCTGGGTGCCCGTCCAGACCATGCCGGACCTGCTCCGCGCGATCGTCGAGTTCACCCCCTTCGGCGCCGCCTCCCAGGCCATGGACCAGGCGGCCTCGGGGAACTGGCCGGGCGGAACACACCTGCTGGTGATGGTCCTGTGGACGGCCGTACTGGGAAGGGCGGCGACCCGGCTCTTCCGCTGGGAGTGACCCGGGACATGACACGGGGTGAGACTGTGGCCCCGGACGAGGCGACGGAGGCACGCATGAACATCGGGACGCTGGCGGAACGGTTCCACCGGTACGGTCCGTACGCCCTCCTGGGAGTCGCCGTCCTGATGGCCGCACTGTCCGCCGGGGTCGTCGGCATGACCGCGACGGACCTGTACGCCGCGGCGGTCCTGGCCTCCGCGGCCCTCGTCCTTCAGATGTGGTGGGGCCGGACCCGGCAACTGCCCGCGCACGAACGGGCCGGCCAGGTCTACTACGTGCTGCGGACCGTGCTCGGCTTCGCCCTCTGCTGGTGCAACCCCTTCTTCTCCATCTACGCCATCGTCGGCTACTTCGACGTCGCCACGCTGGTCCCGCGGCGCTTCGTCCGGCCCGGGCTCATGTGCACCGCCGTCACCATGGCAGGAGCGCAGTCCGGCAGCGGACTACCGCCGGCCTCCCTCACCAACTGGATCGCCTTCGGAGCGCTCTTCGCCCTCCACTCCGTCCTCGCCATCTTCTTCGGCAACCTCGGGGACCGGGAGGAGGAGAAGGCCCGGCGGCAGAAGCAGACCATCACCGAACTGGAGCTCGCCAACACCCGGCTGGAACAGGCCCTCGCCGAGAACGCGACCCTGCACGCCCAACTCCTGCTCCAGGCGCGGGAGGCAGGGGTCGCCGATGAGCGGCGCCGGCTCGCCGCCGAGATCCACGACACCCTCGCGCAGGGCCTGACGGGGATCATCGCCCAGCTCCAGGCCGGCGCCTCCGCCCCCGACCCCGCGGTGGCCCGGGAACACCTCGACCGTGCGGCGGCCCTCGCCCGGCACAGTCTCGGCGAGGCGCGCCGCTCCGTGCACAACCTGGTACCCGCCGCGCTGGAGGAGGACGACCTGCCCGGTGCGCTGAAGAAGACGGTGGCCGGATGGGCGGAACGCACCGCGGTGCGCGCCGGGTTCACGGTCACCGGCACGGTCGAACCGCTCCACGACGAGGTCGGCGCCACCCTGCTCCGCATCGCCGAGGAGGCCCTGGCCAACGCCGCCCGGCACGCCGGGGCGACCCGGGCCGGAGTCACCCTCTCGTACATGGGTGACGAGATCACCCTGGACATACGCGACGACGGCTGCGGCTTCGACCCGCTCGCCCTGCCCCCGCACAGCGGCACGGGCGGTTTCGGCCTCGGCGGGATGCGGGCCCGCGCCGAACGGATCGCGGGCACGGTGGAGATCGAGACGGAACCCGGCCGGGGCACGGCCGTCTCCGCCCGGGTGCCGCTGGTCCGGCGCACCTGACGCCGCGTAACCTGGGGCCGATATGACCGATGCCCCGAGAACCGAGCGCGTCATCACACTTCTCCTCGTCGACGACCACCCCGTCGTACGGGACGGCCTGCGCGGCATGTTCGCCCCGGCCCCCGGCTTCGAGGTGCTCGGCGAGGCCGCCGACGGAGTGGCCGCCGTCGAGCTGGCCACCCGCCTGGACCCCGACGTCGTCCTGATGGACCTGCGGATGCCGGGCGGCGGGGGTGTGGCCGCCATCGCCGAGCTCGCCCGGCTCGGCGCCCGCTCCAAGGTGCTCGTCCTCACCACGTACGACACCGACTCCGACACCCTGCCCGCCATCGAGGCGGGCGCGACCGGCTACCTCCTCAAGGACGCGCCCCGCGACGAGCTGTTCACCGCCGTACGCGCCGCCGCCGACGGCCGCACCGTGCTGTCGCCGGCCGTCGCCTCCCGGCTCGTCTCACGGGTGCGCGCCCCGGGCGCACCCGGTCAGGAGTCGCTCTCCACGCGTGAGCGCGAGGTGCTGCGGCTCGTCGCCAAGGGCACCTCGAACCGGGAGATCGCCGCCGAGCTGTTCATCAGCGAGGCGACCGTGAAGACCCACCTCACCCATGTCTTCGCCAAGCTGGGCGCGAAGGACCGCGCGGCGGCCGTCGCCGTGGCCTACGAGCGCGGCATCCTCGGCTGAGACCTGCCCGGCCCCTCACTCCGCCACCCGCAGCAGCAGTACCGACCTTCCCGCCACCATGAGCTCCGTGCCGCCCCGGTGGAGCGTGCCGGGGCCCGTGGCCTGCTCCTCGCGCGAGGTGTCCAGCACCAGTTCGTAGGCCTGGGCCCAGGGCGGGCCGGGCAGCCGGAACGCGTAGGGCCGGTGGTCCGCGTGCAGGACCGCCAGGAAGCTGTCGTCGGTGATCTGCTCGCCCCGGGCGTCCCGGCCCGGGATGTCGCGCCCGGAGAGGTAGAGCCCGAGCGTCGCGGCCGGTGCGTACCAGTCGCCCTCCGTCATCTCCGCGCCCTGCGCGGTGAACCACGCCAGGTCCCGCAGGCCGTCCGGGGCCTGCGGCGTGCCCGCGAAGAAGGCACGGCGGCGCAGCACCGGATGGCGGTGGCGCAGGGCCAGGACCCGGGCGGTCAGCTCGGTCAGCTCCCGCCAGCGGGGCTCCTCCAGGAGCGACCAGTCCAGCCAGCTGACCTCGTTGTCCTGGCAGTAGGCGTTGTTGTTCCCGCCCTGGGTCCGTCCCATCTCGTCGCCCGCCACCAGCATCGGCACCCCGGTCGACAGGAGCAGCGTCGTCAGGAGGTTGCGCAGCTGCCTCAGGCGCAGGGCGTCGACCTCCGGACCGCCGCTCTCGCCCTCGGCGCCGCAGTTCCAGGAGCGGTTGTCGTTCGTGCCGTCGCGGTTGCCCTCGCCGTTGGCCTCGTTGTGCTTGTTCTCGTAGCTGACCAGGTCGCGCAGGGTGAAACCGTCGTGCGCGGTGACGAAGTTGACCGAGGCGTACGGCCGCCTGCCGCCCCAGGCGTACAGGTCGCTCGACCCGGTGAGCCGGTAGCCGATGTCGCGTACGTCGGGCAGGGCGCCGCGCCAGAAGTCGCGTACGGCGTCGCGGTAGCGGTCGTTCCACTCCGTCCACAGCGGAGGGAACGCGCCCACCTGGTAGCCGCCGTTGCCGACGTCCCAGGGTTCGGCGATCAGCTTCACCCGGCGCAGCACCGGGTCCTGGGCGATCACCGCGAGGAACGGGGAGAGCATGTCGACGTCGTGCATCGAGCGGGCGAGCGCCGCCGCCAGGTCGAAGCGGAAGCCGTCGACACCCATCTCCGTCACCCAGTAGCGGAGCGAGTCCGTGATCAGCCGGAGGACCTGCGGCTGCACCACGTGCAGGGTGTTCCCGCAGCCGGTGTAGTCCGCGTAACGGCGGGCGTCCTGCTGGAGGCGGTAGTAGCCGCGGTTGTCGATGCCGCGCAGGGACAGCATCGGGCCGAGCTCGCCCGCCTCCGCCGTGTGGTTGTAGACGACGTCGAGGATCACCTCGATCCCGGCGTCGTGCAGGGCGCGCACCATCTGCTTGAACTCGCCGACCTGCTGTCCCGTCGTGCCACTCGCCGCGTAGTCCGCGTGCGGGGCGAAGTAGCCGATCGAGTTGTAGCCCCAGTAGTTGTGCAGTCCGCGCCGCAGCAGGTGGTCCTCGTGGGCGAACTGGTGGACCGGGAGGAGTTCGACGGCGGTCACACCGAGGCGGCGGAGGTGGCCGATCGCGGCGGGGTGGGCGAGCCCGGCGTAGGTGCCGCGCAGCTCGGGCGGGATGTCCGGGTGGAGCCGGGTGAAGCCGCGTACGTGCAGTTCGTAGATGACCGTGTCCGCCCACGGGGTCTTGGGCCTGCGGTCCTCCGCCCAGTCGTCGTCGTCATGCACGACGACGGCCTTGGGGACGTACGGCGCGGAGTCCCGGTCGTCCCGCACGGTGTCGGCGACGTGCTGCTCGGGCCAGTCCCTCACATGGCCGTACACCTCGGGCGGCAGGGTGAACGAGCCGTCCACCGCACGGGCGTACGGATCGAGGAGCAGCTTCGCCGCGTTCCAGCGGGCGCCGGTCCAGGGGTCCCAGCGGCCGTGCACCCGGTAGCCGTAGCGCCGGCCCGCGCCGACGCCGGGAACGAAGCCGTGCCAGATCTCATGCGTCAGCTCGGTCAGCGGGAGACGGGTCTCGGCGCCCCGCTCGTCGAAGAGGCAGAGCTCGACGGCTTCGGCCCCACCCGCCCAGAGGGCGAAGTTGGTGCCCGCCACACCGTCCGGACCGACCCGGAAGCGTGCTCCCAGCGGCATCGGGGCACCCGGCCATACGGGTGGTTCGTCTCCTTCGTCCTTCACGGCCGACCGGGTGTCCACCACCCTCCCCGTCGTACGCGGTGTTTCCTCCTGCTCGGCTGTGCTCGACACCTCTAGCCTCCTGCGGCTCGTAGGAGCGGCCACCCGCCGTAGGAGTGCGCGGCGTCCCGGCCGCGGTCTTCCGAGCGGTGTCCTCCCCTCTGTTCTGCCCATCGGCGGGCCCGCACTCACGTTTCCCCCGGGCGGCCACGTCGTTGGGGGAGCGTGAACCACGTAGCGAAGAGAGCACGGGCGGGTTCGGCCGCCGTGCTGACATGGGCAGGACTGTTCACCGTGTGGGCCGTACTGACGGGCTGCACCGAGGCGACGTCGCTCTTCGGGGACGGCCGGTCACCCGGCGACGCCATCCGGATCGTCCCGAAGGACGGCGCCGAGAACGTCGGCGCCGACAGCCGGCTCGGAGTGACCGTCCCCGACGGACGGATCGAGCGGGTGAAGGTGACCCGGATGGAGGACGCGGAACACCAGGAGGTGCCGGGCCGGATCTCGGAGGACGGCCGTTCGTGGGCCCCCCGGGACGACGGATACCGGCTCGGGCTGGCCGGGAAGTACAGCGTGGAGGCCGTCGCCGTCGACGAGGACGGCCATCGCTCGGCCCGCAGCACCACGTTCACCACTCTGGTCCCCAAGGACCGGTTCATCGGCTATTTCAAGCCGGAGAACCGGTCCACCGTGGGCACCGGGATGATCGTCTCCTTCGACTTCAACCGGCCCGTCAAGAACCGGGCCGCGGTGGAGAAGGCCATCAGGATCACCACTGAACCCCGCGTCGAGGTGGTCGGTCACTGGTTCGGCGAGGACCGGCTCGACTTCCGCCCGGCCCGCTACTGGGAGCCGGGCACCGAGGTCACCGTCGATGTGGGCCTGCGCGATGTGGAGGGCGCGCCGGGGGTGTACGGCAGCCAGAAGAAGAAGGTGGCCTTCCGGGTGGGCCGCTCCCAGACGTCCGTGGTGGACGCCCGTGCGCACACCATGGAGGTACGCCGCGACGGCGAGGTCGTCAGCACGGTGCCGATTACCGCGGGCGCCGCGAAGACGACCACGTACAACGGGAAGATGGTGGTCTCCGAGCTGCACGACGTGACCCGCATGGACGGCAGCACCGTGGGCTTCGGCGGTGAGTACGACATCAAGGACGTGCCCCACGCCATCCGGCTGACGAAGTCGGGGACCTTCCTGCACGGCAACTACTGGGAGTCCCCGGACATCTTCGGCTCCGAGAACACCAGCCACGGCTGCATCGGACTGCGCGACGTGAAGGGCGGCAGCTCGGACACCCCGGCCGGCTGGTTCTTCGAGCGCACTCTCGTGGGCGATGTGGTCGAGGTGGTCAACTCCCCCGACAAGACCGTCGCCGCGGACAACGGCCTCGGCGGCTGGAACATCGACTGGCCCCGGTGGAAGGCGGGCTCCGCCCTGCGCTGACCCCCGCCCGACCAGGGAAGGTCCCGGAGGCGAGCCCTCCGGGACCACCCTCGGGCAGTGCGGCGCGACTTGGGACCGAACAGTGACATTCCGGGGAACTCCTCCTTACGCGCGGTGTGATTATCTAGCGCCGAGCGTGCATGTACAGCGCGTGGGGGTGCGGGCCATGGCGGGGCCAGGCCGTGCGAGGGGAGACGACCACATTGAACGGGCAGCCGATATCGGGGGCATGGACCGACGCGGGCGGGGGGCGGCGCGGGCGCGGGACCCGGGGCGTCCTCGCGCTGGGACTGGGTGCGCTGCTGTTGCTGGTGACCGCGTGCGGCGGCGACGGGAACGCCGCGGACAAGGACGGCGGTAAGGCGGGCGGGAAGGTCGACGACACCAGCGCCTCGCAGGCGGTGGTGACGATCGCGCCCAAGGACGGCGCCGACGACGTGGCGACCAGCGGGGCGCTGAAGGTCTCGGCGGCCGAGGGCAAGCTGAGCACGGTGAAGGTCGCGGACCCGAAGGGCAAGGCGGTCGAGGGCAAGATCGCCGCGGACGGTCTCAGCTGGGTGCCTGACCGCCACCTGGCCGCCGCCACCAAGTACACCGTGCACGCGGTCGCCAAGGACGACAAGGGCCGTCAGTCGGCGAAGGACACCAGCTTCACGACGCTGGTCCCGCAGAACACCTTCATCGGCCAGTACACGCCCGAGGACGGTTCGACCGTCGGCGTGGGCATGCCGGTGTCGATCCACTTCACCCGGGGGATCACGGACCCGGCGGCCGTGGAGAAGGCGATCAGCGTGAAGGCGGAGCCCGCCGTGCGGGTCGAGCCCCACTGGTTCGGCAACGACCGCCTCGACTTCCGCCCCGAGAAGTACTGGGCGGCGGGCACGAAGGTGACCGTGCGACTCGACCTCGACGGTGTCGAGGGGCGGCCGGGGGTCTACGGCAAGCAGGCCAAGACCGTGAAGTTCACCATCGGCCGCAGCCAGGTCTCCACGGTCGACGCGAGCTCCCACCGCATGAAGGTGGTCCGTGACGGCAAGCAGATCAAGGACATCCCGATCTCGGCGGGTGCCCCTGCCACGACCACGTACAACGGTCAGATGGTCATCAGCGAGAAGCTCAAGGTGACCCGGATGAACGGCGACACCGTCGGCTTCGGCGGCGAGTACGACATCAAGGACGTGCCGCACGCGATGCGCCTGTCGACGTCGGGCACCTTCATCCACGGCAACTACTGGGGCGCGTCCAGCATCTTCGGCTCGACCAACACCAGTCACGGCTGTGTCGGTCTGCGTGACGTGCGCGGCGCCTGGGACAGCAAGACGCCCGCCGCGTGGCTCTTCGACAACTCCCTGATCGGGGACGTCGTCATCGTGAAGAACTCCCACGACAAGGTGATCCAGCCGGACAACGGCCTCAACGGCTGGAACATGGACTGGTCGGAGTGGATCAAGTAGATCCGTTCCGTGCGCGGGCCCGGTGCTGTGACCAACGGCACCGGGCCCCTCCGCGTTAGCGGCGGTTAACCTGCCTCCCATGACCGTAACCCTCGAAGTACAGGACAACGTCGGCACGATCCGCCTGGACCGGCCGCCGATGAACGCTCTGGACGTCGCCGTCCAGGACCGGCTGCGCGAGCTCGCCGAGGAGGCGGGCCGGCGTGACGACGTGCGGGCGGTGATCCTCTACGGCGGCGAGAAGGTGTTCGCGGCGGGCGCGGACATCAAGGAGATGCAGGCGATGGACCATGCGGCGATGGTCGTACGCTCCCGGGCCCTCCAGGAGTCCTTCACCGCCGTGGCGCGCATCCCCAAGCCCGTGGTCGCCGCCGTCACCGGCTACGCCCTGGGCGGGGGCTGCGAGCTCGCGCTCTGCGCCGACTTCAGGATCGCCGCGGAGAACGCGAAGCTCGGCCAGCCGGAGATCCTGCTGGGGCTGATCCCCGGCGCCGGCGGCACCCAGCGCCTGGCCCGGCTGGTGGGGCCGTCCAAGGCCAAGGACCTGATCTTCACGGGCCGTCAGGTGAAGGCCGAGGAGGCCTTGGCGATCGGCCTCGTGGACCGCGTGGTGCCCGCGGCCGAGGTGTACGAGCAGGCGCGCGCCTGGGCGGCACGGCTCGCCAAGGGGCCCGCGCTGGCGCTGCGGGCCGCCAAGGAGTCCGTGGACGCCGGGCTGGAGACGGACATCGACACCGGGCTCACGATCGAGCGGACCTGGTTCGCAGGGCTGTTCGCCACCGAGGACCGCGAGCGCGGCATGCGCAGCTTCGTGGAGGAGGGCCCGGGCAAGGCCGAGTTCCTCTGACCCAGCGTGAGTTGCGTACAGGGGCGCGCACGTTCATCCGTGCGGGCGGATTAGCTGGACCTTAAGAGAACCTTAAGGCGGGACGCCCACTCGGCTTGTGCAATTACCCGGCCTTCCGCTCCCGCCCCAGGTGGGCATGGCTGGACAGGGGGCCGTTCTGCCGCTGGCATATGCCGGAGAACCGGCGCGGAGTGACTGGTTCCGGTAGAGGGATTCTGCCGGAACGGTCACGGAGAGCGTTCTGTGCGTCCATGATGGGTGGCATGGCGGGCCTGGAGGGTGTGGAGCAGTCGCGACAGCGCGGCGGTGCGACAGCGGCGCGATGGACGACTGCCGTCGAAGACGAACAGGCGTTCAAAGCACTGGAGTTGTTCGGAAATCCGACGGAGGGTGAAGTCCGTCTGCCCTCCCGTCCGGAGTCCGCCGCCACCGCCCGGCGCATCACTTCGTGCGTGATGCTGCGTCAGTGGCAGCTTCCTCCGCAGGCCGCCGAACACGGTGTGCTACTGGTCTCCGAGCTCGTGGGCAACGCGGTACGGCATACCGGGGCGCGGGTTTTCGGCCTGCGGATGCTGCGCCGCCGCGGCTGGGTGCGGATCGAGGTGCGCGACCCCTCGCGCGGGCTGCCGTGTCTGATGCCCGTCCGTGAGATGGATGTCAGCGGGCGGGGACTCTTCCTGGTCGACAAGCTTTCCGACCGGTGGGGTGTGGATCTCTTACCGCGCGGGAAGACTACCTGGTTCGAGATGCGCACCGTCGATCGCTGACGCGTCGGCCGCTGGACACGCAGAAGCCCCCGGTCCGCCTGGGTGGTGGCGTGTCGGGGGCTTCTGGGGGGACCGTGGAATGGGGGGTGTGTCCACGGCCGCACAGGGGACCTGGCTCGGGTCGGAGGAGGTCGCGTCCCCGACTATGGCAGATGGGCGACCTCGGAGCCAAAGCCTCAAAGCGGGCATTCCGCAATGAAGGTATCTATTTGGTTTGTGAATCGCAGGTGTGATGGGTCACTCGCCTGGCATTCTCACCGTATCGATCCGCTTCTCTCGGTGATTCATTGATCACCTCCTGGAGGCGACCACACCTGGCCGCCCCGGAATCTCCTCGAGTTCCGCCTTACTGTGTCTCGGGTCCCGGCGAAATCGCACCCGAACCGACCCGCGAGGTGGACGCCCATGAGCGGTCTCAGGACACCGGTGCCCCGGCGCGGCGCGCTGCGCACGGCGGCCGGAGCGCTCCTGGCGGGCACCTCCGCGACGGGCTGCGCACAGGACGCCGCAGTGCGGCCCCCGGTCCCGGCGGCCGCGCGGAACGGCGAGAGCCCCCGGAGCGCGGCCCGCCCGACCGCCACCCCGCGGCGCTTCCCCGGGCAGCCGGTGCAGATCGAGCACGGCCCCCGCGGCCGCGCCCGGGTCGCCCTCACCTTCCACGGCCAGGGAGACCCCGCGCTGGCCCAGGCCGTCCTCGCCGCAGCGGAACGGGCCGGCGCCCGGCTCACCGTCCTGGCCGTCGGCAGCTGGCTCGACCGGCACCCCGGCATGGCCCGCCGGATCCTCGACGGGGGCCATGACCTCGGCAACCACACCCAGAGCCATCTCGACATCAACGCGATGGACGAGACGCGGGCGTACGAGGAGATCACCGGCTGCGCACGGCGCCTGCGCCGGCTCACCGGCTCGATCGGCACCTGGTTCAGGCCGTCGCGCGCCCGGTACGCCACCCCGCTCGTCCAGGACCTCGCGCGCCGGGCCGGTTACCCGCACGTCCTCTCCTACGACGTGGAGTCCCTCGACTTCACCTCGCCAGGGGTCGCGGCCGTCACGCGCAAGGTCGCCGGCGAACTCCGCAACGGCTCCGTGGTGAGCCTGCACTTCGGCTACCGGGACACCATCGCCGCGCTGCCCCTCCTCCTCACCGAGATCGACCGCCGCCGGCTGCGTGCGGTGACCGCCACGGAGCTGCTGAGCTGAATCCTCCCGTCCGCCGAGGAGCCCACGGGCCGGGGGCGGGCGAGGTCGCCCGCCGGATCCGCCGTCCGGGACGCCGGATAATCTGACCTCCGTCAACGACGCTTAACGAAGGGGCGGAACAGTGGCGGACATCGAGTCGGCACGAGTGGCATTCGAGCGCTTCGACCAGAACAGCGACGGCCGCATAACGGCCGCCGAGTACAAGAGCGCCATGGCGCAGCTCGGCGACCCCTATGTCACCGAGACGGTCGCCCAGGCCGTGATCAACGCCCACGACGGCAACGGCGACGGCGAGCTCACGTTCGACGAGTTCTGGGCCTCGCAGAACAAGGCCTGACCCGCCCGGCAGGTGACGGTCCGGCCCTTCGCGTCGACGAAGGGCCTCTGACCTGCCGGCACCCCGTACCTTGCGGGCTCAGTCCACCGCCACGGAGTGGAACTCCCGCCGGAGCTCGGCGATCCCGTCGCCCTCCCGCGTGGGATGGACCCGGTTGGTGAGCAGCACCGCGTAACGGCCTGTGCCGGGCTCGACCCACAAGCTCGTCCCTGTGAACCCGGTGTGGCCGTACGAGGACGGGCCGAAGGACGGGCCTACGGGGGAGCCGGCCGGGTCCTGGCCCTGCCAGGCGAGAGCGCGGCGCAGGTTCAGCCCATCGGTGTACGGGGCGGTCATCAGGGAGAACGTCTCCGGGCGCAGGAGTTCACCAGCGCCGCCCGCCAGGCAGACGGCCAGCCGCTCCGTGTCGGCGAGGGTCGCGAAGAGCCCCGCGTGGCCGGCGACCCCGCCGAGGACCGCCGCGTTCTCGTCGTGCACCTCTCCTGCGACCGTCCTGCCGCGCCAGGGACACCGCTCGGTGGCCACGGCGCGCTCCCGGTCACCCGGGCCCGGGTTGAAGCCGGTGTCCTTCAGTCCCAGCGGGGCGCACACGAGCTCGTCCACCAAGGTGTCCAGTCCCTGTCCGCATGCGTGCTCGGCGATCAGGCCGAGCAGCATGAAGCCCTGCGAGGAGTACTCCACCCGTACGCCCGGCCGGGACCGCAGGGGCAGGGTGCCGAGGGCGGTGAGCAGTGACTCCCGGTTTGCGTGGTCGCGGTACATCGGGACCCGCCCGGGAAGGCCCGAGGTGTGGGCGAGGAGTTCGGTCACGGTCAGCCGCGCCTTGTCGGTGTTCCGGTAGCGGGGGAGGAGTTCTCCCACCGTGCCTCCGAGGGGCAGCGCGCCGCGCTCGGCCAGCGCCATGACGACCAGACCCACCACGGGTTTGGTGACGGAGGCGAGATCCCACAGGTCCGTGCCGTCCAACTCCGCGCCGTCCCAGCTCCTGGTTCCCAGCCATCCCCGGTCCACGGGGCCCCGTGAGAAGCCCACCGACCACGCGGCCCCGGAATACAGGCGCCGCGCCCGGCCTTCGGTCAGCACGGCGGCACGCCGGCCGTGATCCGGCTTCCCTCCGGCGCTCACAGGGCCGCGCCGCGGGTGTCGGACCGTGCCGTGTCGCGGGCGACCGTGAGCCTGGCCCGCCCGTCGGAGCCCGGCGCCGCGGAGACGGCGCGCGCGGCGGCCCTCACCATCGGGCCGTACAGCTCGACGGCCGCACGGTCGAGCGTGAAGACGAGGCCGGTGAGTGCGACGGCCCCCACGACCCGCCCCTCGTCGTCCCGTACGGCCGCGGCGACTGCGCGGCGGTCCTCCTGCTCGTACTGGTCGTCGAGCGCGTAGCCGCGCTCCGCCGCCGCGGTGATCTCGTCGCGCAGCTCCGCGACGGGCACCGGCAGCGGATGCCCGGCCGACTCCCCTGCGGTGAGGGCCAGTTCGGCCTCCGTGGTGGGAAGAGCGGCGAGTATGGCGAGGCCCGGTGCGGAGAGCGGCAGCGGTGCGCGTGAGCCGGGGCGCAGCTCCAGGGCGTACTCCCGGGCGGGCTCCGACACCTCCAGGCAGACCGCGAAGTCACCGTCGCGTACGGCGTAGTGCGCGAGCAGCCCGGTACGGGTGCGCAGATCGGCCAGGACCGGCCTGATCGTGCGCAGCCCCGGCCCGCTGTCGAGTGCCGCCGCGGCGAGACCGAGCAGCCGGGGCCCAGCCCGGTAGCTCCCCCCTGTCGAGGGCTCGACGAAGCCGGAGTCCGCGAGACCGCGCAGCAGCCGGTGCACGGTGGGTTTGGTGAGCTCCGTGCGGCGGGCCAGGTCGGCCAAGCGGTGCGGCGCACCGGCCTCGACCAGCGCGGACAGGACCTCCATGGCCTTGTCCACCGGGCCCATGACGGAGTGTTCGACAGCCCGGCCCGCAGGCGGCTGTTCCTTCGAACGGCTATTGACCGGTTTCCCCATGTCGCTTAGCTTACCCCCACTGCATTCCATCTGCCGGAACGGATGTCTTGTTCAATGGAACGAATACGTGAAGGGTGGATCGGGGACCGCAGCCACCCCTCCCGCCGCACACTCCTGCGGTACGGCAGTGCACTGCTCCCCGCGATCGCCGCGCCGGCACTGCTCACCGGCTGCGGCACCGACCCCGCGGCCGGCGCCGGCAACGTCCTGCGGGTCTCCCAGACGGGTGACCCCAAGACCATGGACCCGCAGAAGCAGGGCGACATGATCTCGATGAACGCCCTGATCAACATGTTCGACACACTCACGGCGCGGGGCCGGGACAACACCCTGAGGCCCCGGCTCGCCCTGTCCTGGAAGGCCGTCTCGCCCCGCGTCTGGCGCTTCCGGCTGAGGCCCGGCGTCACTTTCCACAACGGCGAGGTCTGTGACGCCGCCGCCGTGAAGTTCAGCATCGAACGCCTTCTCGACCCGGCGACCAAGTCGCCCATCGTCGAGCTGCGTTACGTCGACGGTGTCACCGTGGTCGACCGGCTCACCGTGGACCTCCACACCACCGTCCACGATCCGATCCTGCCCGACAAGGTGTCCCTCTTCGGCGGCGTCGTGGTACCTCCGCGCTACCTCGCCCGGGTCGGCGACGAGGGCTTCGCCGCCCGCCCCGTCGGCACGGGACCCTTCGCTTTCAAGAGCTGGCGGCGCGACCACGAACTGCGGATGCTGGCCTACGAACACCACTGGGAGCGCAGGCCGACGATCGACGAACTCGTCTTCACCCCCGCCCCGAACGCCTCCTCCGCGCTCGCCGCCCTCCAGAGCGGCGGTGTCGACCTCGTCGCCGGACTGACCCCCGACGCGGCCCAGCAGCTCGACGGCTACACCGGTGTGAGCCTCGACAGCCACACCGGGATCCGCACCTCGTACCTCTCCCTCGACACGCTCAGCGCGGGCCCGCTCCAGGACCGCCGCGTGCGCCAGGCGCTCAACCACGCGATCGACGTCCCCCTTCTCATCAAGGCGGTCCTCGGCGGGAAGGCGGCCGAGGTCCCCGCGATGATCCCGCGCGGCGCCTACGGATTCGACGTCGCCGTCAAGCCCTTCACCCGTTCCGTCGCCAAGGCCCGTGCCCTGCTCGCCGAGGCCGGGCATCCGGACGGCATCAGCACGACCCTCACCGCGTCCAACGTGGACGCCAACGTCGCCGAGGCGGTCGCCGGTCTGCTCGACCGCGCCGGGGTGCGCACCACGGTCGACCTCCTCGACCCCGGCACCTACGCGCAGCGCCTCACCTCCGACAACCACGGCGCGCTGGGCCCGATGTATCTGGCCGCCTCCACCGTATGGACCCTCGACGGCGAGAGCATGATCCAGTCCAACGTGCGCAGTGACCGGCGGCAGAGCCGCTGGCACCACGAGGAGGCCGACCGGCTCGTCGACATCGAGGAGCTCTCGGTCGACCCGGAGACCCGGCAGCGCGCCTTCTCCGGCCTCCAGCGGCTCATCAAGACCGAGGCGCCCTTCGTCCCCCTCTACCAGGTCGACAACATCTACGCCCGCAACGACCGGCCGCACTGGACACCGGGCTTCGCCGGCGTCCTCGACATGGCGAGCGCGGAGGTCTCCCGATGAGCGACCTCGTGACCCTCCCCGCCTCCGGCGAGTACACCGAACGGCCGGCCGCACCACGCCGCGATCCACTCCACATGCTGCGCATGACCGCGGCCCGCGTGGGAACGGCGCTGCTCGTCCTGCTGTGCACCGCCACCGTGGCGTTCTTCCTCGTGAGGCTCTCCGGAGACCCCGTCAAGGTCCTGCTGCCGCCGGACGCGACCGCGCACCAGGAAGGCGTCCTGCGCCACAGCCTCGGGCTCGACCGCCCCCTGATCACCCAGTACCTCGACTACCTGTGGGGAATACCGCGCCTCGACTTCGGCGATTCCCTCTTCTACAACCAGCCGGTGCGCGCGGTCCTCGCCGACCGCATCCCGGCGACCCTTCTGCTGGCCGCCGGAGCGCTCGTCGTCACCCTGGTCGTCGCTCTGCCCGCCGGGACGGTCGCCGCGATGCGCCGCGGACGGGCCACCGACCGGACCGTCATGACCGGTGTCCTGCTCGGCCAGTCCACCCCGCCGTTCTGGGTCGGCATCCTGCTCATCCTGGTCTTCGCGGTGGGCCTGCACGCCCTGCCCGCCTCGGGTTACGGGACCTTCGCCCACCTCGTCCTGCCCGCCGTGACGCTGGCGGTGTACTCGGTCGCCGTCGTCGCCAGGCTCCTGCGCTCCTCCCTCATCGACGTACTGGGCGCCGACCACATCCGCACCGCACGCGCCAAGGGATTCGGCCCCGTCAAGGTCGTCCTCACCCACGGGCTGCGCAACGCCTCCCTGCCCGTCGTCACCGTCGTCGGCCTGGAGGTCGGCGGTCTCCTCGGCGGCGCCATCCTCACCGAACAGGTCTTCTCCTGGCCGGGAGTCGGACAGCTGACGATCGAAGCCATCTCCAACCGCGACTTCCCCCTCGTCCAGGCCACCGTGCTGCTCTTCGCCGCGACCTTCGTCGTGGTGAACCTGCTCGTCGACCTCTCCTACAGCCTCCTCGACCCGAGGGTGAGGACCTCCCGATGACGACCGTCTCCCCGAACCCGGCGCTCGCCGGTGACCGCACCCCCGCCGCGCCCGCGCAGCGGGCCGTGGCCCTGCGCACGCTGCTGCGCAACCGGCTCGCCGTGGCTGCCCTCGCCTTCCTCGCTCTCGTCGTGGTCTGCGCGCTGTTCGCCCCGCTCGTCGCGCCCGCCGACCCCAACGCGCAGAACCTGCTGGACCGGCTCCAGCCGCCCGCCTGGCAGCACGGCGGCAGCGGCGCCCACCTCCTCGGCACCGACCAGCTCGGCCGCGACCTGCTCTCCCGCGTCATCTACGGCACCCGCGTCTCGCTGCTCGTCGGCGCGGGCGCGGCCCTCCTCGCCGGGGTCATCGGCACCGTCGTCGGCCTCGCCTCCGGCTACTTCGGAGGATGGCCCGACCGCGTCCTCATGCGCGTCGCCGATGTCCAGCTCGCGTTCCCCGCGATTCTGCTCGCGCTCGCCGTCGTCGGATTCCTCGGCTCCGGCCTCTGGTACGTCATCCTCGTCCTCGGTGTGACCGGATGGGTGTCGTACGCCCGCGTCGTCCGCTCCGAGGTGCTGTCCCTGCGCTCCCGGGACTTCATCACCGAGGCCCGCGCCATCGGCGTCACCGACACCACGATCATGCGCCGTCATCTGCTGCCCAACGTGATGGCGCCGCTGGCCACCATCGGCACCCTCCATGTCGCCGCCGCCGTCGTCGCCGAGGCCTCGCTCAGCTACCTCGGCCTCGGCGTCCCCAAGGAGACCGTGACCTGGGGCTCCATGCTTGCCGACGGACAGCTCTACCTCGGCACCTCCTGGTGGGTCGCCGTCTTCCCCGGCGTCGCCCTCATGCTCACCTCCCTCGCCGTCAACATCACCGGCGACGCCCTGCGCGACGTCGCGGACCCGAAGGCATACCGCCGATGACCTCCACCACCTCCGCAGCGCCCGTCCTCGAGATCCACGACCTGCGCGTCGACTTCCGCCTCGCCACCACGACCGTCCACGCCGTACGCGGAGTGAGCTTCGCCGTCGCGCCGGGGGAGACCCTCGCCGTCGTGGGCGAATCCGGCAGCGGCAAGTCCGCGACCGCGCTGTCCGCACTCCGTCTCAACCCCGAACCGCCCTGCGTCTACGCCGGCGGCCACATCCTCCTCGACGGGAAGGACCTCCTCACCCGTGGCGAACGCGAGCTCGGCCGCATCCGGGGCGCGGAACTGTCCATGATCTTCCAGGACCCGATGACCAGCCTCGACCCGCTGCAGCGCGTCGGTAGCCAGGTCGCCGAGGTACTCCGCCACCACGGCGCCCACAGCCGGTCGGAGGCCAGGGCCGCCGCGCTGTCCGCCCTCGACGAGGTAGGCATCCCGGACCCCGAGCGCCGCTACCGCCAGTACCCCCACGAGCTCTCCGGCGGACTGCGCCAACGCGTCATGATCGCCGCCGCGCTCGTCGCGCGTCCCCGCGTGCTCATCGCCGACGAACCGACCACGGCGCTCGACGTCACCGTCCAGCGCCAGATCCTCGACCTCCTCGTACGGCTCCAGCAGCGGCACGGCATGGCCGTCGTCCTCATCACCCATGACCTCGGCGTCGTAGCGGAAACCGCCGACCGCGTGGTGGTCATGCACCGCGGCGAGGCCGTCGAGAGCGGCGACGTCCACGACGTCTTCGCCCGGCCCGAGGACCCTTACACCCGCCAGCTGCTCGACGCGACGCCCCGACTGGAGACCGCCGGATGACAGCCACAGCACCGCCTCTGCTGGAACTCGAAGCCCTGCGGAAGGAGTTCGGCGGCCGGCCCGGCAGCATCGCGGTGGACGACGTGAGCCTCACCGTCCGCGAGGGAGAAACCCTCGCCCTGGTGGGGGAGTCAGGCTGTGGCAAGACCACGCTGACCCGGCTGCTCCTGCGCCTGCTGGAACCGACCTCGGGCACCGTGCGCTTCGCCGGCACCGACCTTTTCGGTCTCGACGCGGCCGCGTTGCGCAAGGTCCGACGTGAGATGCAGGTCGTCCTCCAGGACCCCTACTCCAGCATGAACCCACGGCTGCGGATCGTCGACATCGTCGCCGAACCGCTCGTCACCCACGACCCACGGGCCCGGGGGAGGCGAGGCCGGGCCTACACGCGGCAGCGCGTCGGCGAACTCCTCGAAGCCGTGGGTCTCGACGACACGATCCTCGACCGCTACCCCCACGAGTTCTCCGGAGGCCAGCGCCAGCGCATCTCCATAGCGCGCGCGATCGGGCTCGAACCACGCCTAGTGGTCCTCGACGAACCCACCAGCGCCCTCGACGTGTCCGTCCAGGCCCGGGTCCTCGACCTGCTCGCCGAGCTGCAGCAACGCCTCGGCCTCACCTACGTCTTCGTGAGCCACAACCTCGCCGTCGTCCGGCAGGTGGCCGACCGGGTCGCGGTGATGCGCCGGGGCCGGCTGGTCGAAGTGGGGACGGCCGAACAAGTATTCAGCGCTCCCGCGCATCCGTACACCAGGCAGCTCCTCGACGCCGTGCCGATACCGGACCCCACGAAGGCCCGCAGGTCCCGGCGATCGACCCCCGGCGACGGGAAGACGTCCGGAGCGTCCGCCTCCACCGCAGGTCCCGCATGATCGCCGCCGCGCGTCTACCTGCCCGACAGCACGAGACCCGCCCCGCCGAGCAGCGCGACATCGTCCACCGCCGCCTCGCTCACCACCACCCGGGGAAGCTCTCCGCCGCCCAGGGCGTCCGAGCGCAGCAGGGACTCGACCAGGGCACGGAACGGTTCCCCGCCCTCACGGGCCTCCCCGTGCATGACGAAGAGCCCGCAGGCGAAGAGCTGCTGGACCGTCGCGAGACCCAGCACGAGATTCTCCGCGTACTCCGCCACCAGGGCCCGCGCCGCCTCGTCCCGCGACGCGACCAGCTCACCCAGCGAGATACCAGCCGCTCCGAGGCCGAGCGCCTCGGCCCGCCGCCGCAGCCAGCGCGTGGTGGCCACCGTCTTCCAGCAGCCGCGACGCCCGCACGTACACAGCTCACCACTGGCCGACACCGTCATGTGCGCGCCGCTGCGGCCGCCCTCGGGGGCCAGCACCTCACCCCCGTACAGGATGCCCACCCCCAGCACCTCGCCCGTGGACACCGAGGCGAAGGAACGCCGCCCCCTGCCGGGGCCGAACCACCGGTCCCCGAGGACCTGGACCCGCGCCCGGTGCTCGACCCGTACGGGCGCCCCGGTCAGCTCCTCCAGGCGCTCGGCCACCCGGTAGCCGCGCAGCGCCGGTGCCTCGTTGACCTCGATCACCCGGCCGCCCGCCGGATCGATCACCCCGGCCGCCGCGACCCCGATCCCGGACGGACGGCGCCCCTCGAACACCGCCGCGACCCGCGCGAGCGCCGCGTCGACTCCGGCGGGGGACGTGGACGCCGCGTCGAACTCCGCCTCGGCCCGGTCGAGCACGGCCCCCGAGCGGTCGAGCAGCGCCGCACGGACCCGCCCGGGCAGCAGCTCCACAGCCCCCAGCGCGCCGGGGACGGCCCGCACCTCCGGACCCGCCACGGGGTCCGGCACCAACCGCAAGGGAGAACGTTCATGCGCCATACGCCGACTCTGCCACGTCGGTGTTCCGGGGAGACAGCCGCATGAGTTACCGGAACCTGACCGAAACCACCTGGCGGGAGACCAGGGCGTCGGCGCCCGACGCCATCGCGGTGCTTCCCATCGGCTCCCAGGAACAGCATGCCGAGCACCTGCCGATGGGCACCGACACCCTCCTCGTCGAGGCCGTGCTCGACCGGGCCCTCACCCTTCTCGACGAGGAGGCCCCGACAGAGACACCCGCCCTCGTCCGGCTGCCCACGCTGCCCTACGGCCACAGCCCGCACCATCTGTTCGCCGCGGCGCTGACCCTTTCCGCGCCCACCCTCGGCGCCGTCCTCGGCGAGATCCTCGACTCTCTGGCCGCATCCGGCCACCGCCGCATCCTCGTCGTCAACGGGCACGGCGGCAACGACGAGATCATGAAGCTCGCGGTCAAACGCTTCGCCCTGCGTGCGGAGGTCACCGCCGCCGCCTGCTCGTACTGGACCGTGACCAGCGGCGAGGACGACGGCGGACGCCCGGACGTCACACCCGGCCACGCGGGCTGGTTCGAGACCTCCCTCATGCTCGCCGCGCACCCCGCCCTGGTGCGCACCCCTGTGCGGGGGCGGGCCCCCGTGGATCCGCCGCCGCTCTTCGACCGGCCGCCCTACCCGGGGCTCACCGTCGAGCGGCACGGCGAATGGGAACGGGTCGGCGGCTCCACCGACGACGCGTCGGGCGCCGACGCCACGCACGGCCACAGGCTCCTGGACGACCGTGCGCGCGGTCTCGCGCGCGCCCTCCTGGCATTCGACACCGCCACCCGCACGGGCCCGTGAACCGCACCGACGCCTCAACCGCATCACCCGAACCGAACGAGGAACAGCATGAAGATCACCGATGTCGACGTCCAGGTCGTGAACCTGCCCCTGCTCAACCCGTTCACCAGCTCGTTCGAGACGAAGACCGGTGAGACCCGCACCGTCGTACGCATCCGCACCGACAGCGGCGTCGAGGGCTGGGGCGAGACCATGTGGGGCCGGCCCGTCGCCGCGATCGTCAAGATCCTCGCCGAGGACCTCATCGGCACCAGCCCCTTCGCTCTGGAGGCGTTCCACCGTAAGCAGCACATGGTGCCGTTCTTCTACGGCTACCTCGGCTACGCCGCGATCGCCGCTCTCGACGTCGCCTGCTGGGACGCCATGGGCAAGGCCACCGGCCAGTCCCTCACCGACCTCCTCGGCGGCCCCGTACGCGAGGAGGTCCCGCTCACCGCACTGGTCACCCGGGCCGACGCCCCCGGAGTGCGGCCCGCGGACCTGCCCGCGGCCCTTGCCGAGCACACCTCTCGCGTCGTGGCCGAGGGAGGCTTCCAGGCCGTCAAGCTCAAGGGCACCAAGGACGTCCAGGGCGACGTCGCGATCCTGCGCGCCGTGCGCTCCGCCCTGCCCGAGGTCAGCCTGCGCGTCGATCCCAACGCCGCCTGGTCCGTCCCCGACTCGGTCCGGGCCGGCATCGCCCTGGAGGAGCTGGACCTCGAATACCTGGAGGACCCCTGTGTCGGCATCGAGGGCATGAGCCAGGTCCGTGCCAAGATCCGCATACCGTTGTGCACCAACATGTGCGTCGTACGCTTCGAGGACTTCGCGCCGGCCGTACGCCTGGGCGCCGTGGACGTCATCCACGGAGACGTCTACAAGTGGGGCGGCATCGCGCAGACCAAGGCCCTCGCGGCGCACTGCGAGACCTTCGGGCTCGGCATGAACCTGCACAGCGGCGGCGAGCTCGGCATCGCGACGGCCGCGCATCTCGCGGTGGTCGCCAGCACTCCCGTCCTCTCCCGTGCCATCGACTCCATGTACTACCTGCACGCCGACGACATCATCGAGCCGATCCCGCTGGAGAACGGCAGCCTTCACGTCCCGACCGGACCCGGCCTCGGCGTCACCGTCGACGAGGAGAAGCTCCGCCACTACGCGGAGGTCAACGCCCGCGAAGGAGACCTGACCCGATGACCGGATCCACCCCCGCCCGGCGCGCCGTCCGCACCGACCGGGCGCCCGCGCCCGCAGGCGCCTACAGTCAGGGAATCGTCGCGGGCCCCTACCTGTTCACCTCGGGCTTCGGCCCCCAGGACCCGGACACCGGCGCCGTCGCGGACACCGTCGGGGAGCAGACCGCCCAGGTGCTGCGGAACGTCGGCGCCGTACTGGAGGCCGAAGGGCTCGGGCCCCAGGACGTCGTCAAGGTGACGGCCCACCTCCAGCATCTGCGCCGCGACTTCGCCGCATACGACGCCGAGTACCGCGCGTTCTTCCCGGCGCCACACCCGGTGCGCACCACCGTGGGCTCCGACCTCATGGACATCCTGGTGGAGATCGACGTCGTCGCGCTCCGCCGGGAGGTGCCGGCGCCCGTCTGACAGGCGGTGCTCGTGCCGGTCAGCCGGCACGAGCACCGGAGCCGGGTCACCTCACGCGACAGCGGTCCCCCGGGGCGTCGTCGCGGTCGGAGCGCGGCCGGGGCCGGCCGGATCAGGCCGCCGGAGCCGCTGCCAGCAGGTCCGCGGGGATGCCGCCCTTGTCGGGGGCGTAGAAGTTCTTGATCTCGGTCTCCCAGGCGTCCACCCGGACCCGGTCGTCCTCATCGGGCTCGAAGGCGTCGAAGAGCGCGTGGATGTTGGGCAGGTCGAAGCCCACCCCCCTCATCATGCCGATGAACACCGGCCGGATGACAGTGCCGCTGCCGTCCAGGTCACCGAGGCGGGCGAAGCCGGCCGCGAACTGGTCGACCGCCGTGCCGAAGCGCTCGGGCGAGAGGACGCACGCCTGGTACTCGTCGTAGGTGATCCGGCCGTCGTGATCGGTGTCGAGCTCACCGGCCAGCGTGTTCCAGTACCGCGTGAACCCGGCCCGCATGGCTTGCTTCCGTGCCTCGTCGGCTCCGGGTACGGCTGCGGCGACCCGGCTGCTCATCAGCTCGAAGTCGTCGGACTCCAGGACCCCGTTGCCGTCGGCGTCGAACAGGGTGAACACGAGTTTGACTCGGTTGATGGCTTCGTTCCGCATAAGTGCTCGCCTTTCGTCGGACCGGGAGACGGGCCGGCCGGTCGCACGGCCGTCGCGCTGTCACTATGTGGGCTGCGGCACCCGGATCCCCGGGGAGGAACGGTCGTTCAGCAGAAAGAATGAACCTGCCGGCTGCCACGCATACACCGCCCGCTTCGCCGCCTGCGGGCACCGTGTCCCATGACGCCCACCGGGCCACCGGACCGTGCGGTTCCGGCGGATCAGGTGAGAACCGGCGTGCACGGCGCACTGGATACGGCGGTGCCCCGTTCGCTCTCCCCGCGCCCTACCGGCGGTCAGGGGGCGCGCTGAAGATGAGCCGACCGCAAGAAATCCGAGCGACTCCGCACACCTGCTTCCCGGGCAGGTGGACACGCGGTGGAAGGAGCCCACTTTGTTGCTTCTCATCTCCCCGGACGGCGTCGAGGAGGCCCTCGACTGTGCGAAGGCGGCAGAGCATCTCGACATCGTCGATGTGAAGAAGCCCGACGAGGGCTCGCTCGGCGCGAACTTCCCGTGGGTCATCAGGGAGATCAGAGAGGCCGTCCCGGCGGACAAGCCGGTGTCCGCCACCGTGGGAGACGTGCCGTACAAGCCCGGCACGGTGGCGCAGGCGGCACTTGGTGCGGCCGTCTCCGGAGCCACCTACATCAAGGTCGGCCTCTACGGATGCACGACGCCCGAGCAGGCGGTCGACGTCATGCGAGGGGTCGTCCGGGCGGTGAAGGACTACCGGCCGGATGCCTTCGTCGTCGCCTCCGGCTACGCCGACGCCCACCGGATCGGCTGCGTCAACCCGCTCGCACTGCCCGACATCGCCCTGCGCTCGGGCTCCGACGCGGCCATGCTCGACACCGCGGTGAAGGACGGGACACGGCTGTTCGACCACCTGCCGCCCGACGTCTGCGCGGAGTTCGTGCGACTGGCCCACGAAGCCGGTCTGCTCGCTGCCCTCGCGGGCAGCGTGAAGGTGGGAGACCTCGGCGTACTGCACCGCATCGGTACGGACATCGTGGGGGTACGCGGGGCGGTCTGCGAGGGCGGCGACCGCAACACCGGAAGGATCAAGCCGGAGTTGGTGGCCGCCTTCCGGGCGGAGATGGACCGGCACGCCCGGGAGCACACGGCTGCCGTCAGCGCGGCGAGTTGACCGCCGGGATGGCCGCGCGTCAGCGCCGGCACGGGCCCGCGACTCCCGGCGAGCGCTTCGACGTCCTCGATCCGGCGACCGGCGAGGCATTCGACGAGGCCCCACAACAGCAGCCGGGCGAACTGGACGCCGTCGTAGGCAGGGCCCACGAGGCCTGGCGCGGGTGGCGGTCCGACCCCGCCGCCCGCTCGGCCGCACTGCTCGCGGCAGCTGACGCCGTGGAGGCGGCCGGGACGGACCTCGCCCCCTTGCTCACCCGCGAACAGGGGAAGCCCCTGGCCGAGTCCTACGCGGAGATCGCCCGCACGGCGGCGCGCCTGCGCTACTTCGCCGAGCGGACGGCCCCTCGCCCCCGGCTCCTCACGGACGGCCGTCCGATGCGGAGCGAGATCCGCTGGCGGCCGCTCGGGCCGGTCGCCGCGATCACCCCGTGGAACTTCCCCCTGCAACTGGCAGCCGCGAAGTTCGCGCCCGCACTCGCCGCGGGCAACACGATGGTGCTCAAGCCCTCGCCCTTCACACCTCTCGCCACCCGCCTGCTGGGATCCGTCGTCTCCACCGCCCTCCCCGAGGACGTACTGACGATCGTCACCGGTCACGAACCCCTCGGCGCCCGCCTCGCGGCCCACCCGGGCATCCGCCACGTGACCTTCACCGGGTCGGTTCCCACCGGACGGGCTGTCGCGCGGGACGCGGCGGCCTCACTCGCCCGCGTCACCCTGGAGCTGGGAGGCAACGACGCGGCCGTCCTGCTGGACGACGTGGAGGTGGAGCGGATCGCGGACCGGCTGTTCTGGGCGGCGTTCCGCAACTGCGGGCAGGTCTGCATGGCGGTGAAGCGCGTCTACGCCCCCGCCCGGCTCTACGACCAGGTGGTGGAGGCCCTTGCGGAGCGCGCGAAGAGCGTCGTACTCGGAGCCGGCCTCGATCCGGCGACGCAGCTGGGCCCGGTCAACAACGCCCCTCAGCTGGCCCGGGTCGAGGACTACACGGCGCGGGCACTGGCGGACGGCGCCCGGGCCGTGGCCGGGGGGCACCGGCTGGACCGGCCGGGCTATTTCTTCGCCCCGACGATCCTGGCCGATGTCCCGGCGACCAGCGCCGTGGTGACGGAGGAGCAGTTCGGGCCCGTTCTGCCGGTGCTGCCGTACGGGAGCACCGACGAGGCCGTCGAGGCGGCCAACGACACCGGCTACGGGCTGGGCGGCTCGGTATGGGGGACCGACCTCGACCGGGCCGAGGAGGTGGCCGGCCGGCTGGAGTGCGGAACGGCGTGGATCAACCACCACGCCGAACTCTCCCTCGACCAGCCCTTCGCGGGATCCAAGGAGAGCGGTGTCGGCGTCGCGGGCGGCCCATGGGGGCTGTACGGCAACCTCGCGCCGTTCGTCGTGCACCGTCCGCAGGAGGCGTGAGGATGAGGTTCGGCGCAGCGGTGCTGCGTTCGTACGAGAGCCGTTTCGCCATCGAGGAGGTGCTCCTGGCAGGTGGGCCGGCCGCCGGCGAGGTCCTGGTCGAGATCGCGGGCTGCGGAATGTGCCGGACCGATCTCGCGGTCAGGCGTTCCGCGGGCCGCTCACCGCTGCCGGCGGTGCTCGGGCACGAAGGCGCAGGGGTGGTGGTGGAGACGGGCGGCCCGCACACCGGCCTGGACAACGGCGACCATGTGGTGCTGAGCTTCGACTCCTGCGGCCACTGCCGGAACTGCCTGGCCGCTGCCTCCGCCTACTGCGACTCGTTCGCCTCGCTCAACCTCTTCGGAGGGCGCAAGGAGAACGCGGCGCGCTTCACCGACGCGGCCGGGGGCGAGTTGGCCCCCCGGTGGTTCGGTCAGTCCTCGTTCGCCGAGTACGCGATGGTCCCGGCGCGCAATGCCGTGCGGGTCGACCCCTCGCTGCCCGTCGAACTGCTCGGACCGCTCGGCTGCGGGTTCCTCACGGGCGCCGGAGCGGTCCTCAACTCCTTCGGCGTCGCGCCCGGCGACACCCTCGCGGTCTTCGGCGCGGGCGCGGTGGGCCTGGCCGCGGTGATGGCGGCCGCCGCCTCCGGAGCGGTGACGGTGGCAGTAGACCGGTACCCCGAACGGCTGGCCCTCGCCGAACGCTTCGGCGCGATCCCGCTGAACGCCGCCTCGCCCGATCTCCCAGGCCGTATCCGTCAGCTGACCGACGGCGGCGCGCACTACGCACTGGACACCACAGCCTCCGCCCAGCTGATCAACGACGCGCTCCGGGCCCTGCGCCCGACGGGGCGTCTCGGCCTGGTGGCACGGCTCCGCACCAGGCTGCCACTCGAACCGGGAGCGCTTGACCAGGGCAGGACGATCACCCACATCTGCGAGGGCGACGCGGTGCCGGGACTGCTCGTCCCGCGGCTGACCGGGCTGTGGCAGGCCGGGCGGTTCCCCTTCGACGAGCTGATCCGTACGTACCCGCTCGCCGACATCAACGAGGCCGAACGCGACTGCGAAGCGGGGCGCGTGGTCAAACCCGTACTGATCCCAGGAGGAAGAAGCCGATGAGTGAGGCATCCACCGTCCCTCACCACCCCGTGGCCCGACTCACCGATGGAGGAAACGTGAACGGCGCGACGCGTCGCAGCACCGGTGTGGACGGAGGGGTGGGTGTGACCGCTCTCCTGGTCGCCGCGGCACGGGCGATCGAGACCCACCGCCACGACGCCCTGGCACAGGACGTCTACGCGGAACACTTCGTGCGCGCCGCACCGGCATCCGACGGCTGGCCGGTCCGGATGGAAGAGGTCCAGGACGGGGACGCGAACCCGCTGTGGGGGCGATTCGCGCGCTACTTCGGTCTGCGGACGAGAGTCCTCGACGACTTTCTCCTCCGGTCGGTGCACACCGGGGAAGCCCGCCAGGTGGTGCTGTTCGGTGCGGGGCTCGACGCGCGGGCGTACCGGCTCGACTGGCCTGACGGCTGCGTGGTCTACGAGATCGACAGGGGAGGCGTGCTGGAGTTCAAGCACGGGGTGCTCGACGGGCTGTCGGCCACCCCTCGGGCGGCGCGCGTTCCCGTCCCGGTCGATCTGCGCGCCGACTGGGTCGAGGCGCTCACCGGCGCCGGCTTCGACACGGCCGCACCGAGCGTGTGGCTGGCCGAGGGCTTGCTGTTCTACCTGCCCGCCGCCGCCGAGACGTACCTCATCGACATGGTGGACCGGATGAGCCCGGAAGGGAGCGCCCTGGCGTACGAGGTCAAGCTCGAGAAGGACCTGCTGGAATACCGTGACAGCCCGCTCTACACGGCGACGGCACAGCAGATCGGCATCGACCTGCTCACCCTCTTCGACAGGGAGCCGCGGCCGGACTCAGCCGGTGATCTCGAGAGCAGGGGCTGGTCCACGGAGGTCCACACCCCCTTCGACTTCACCCGCCGGCACGGACGCGGCCCGTTGCCCGAGGAGAACGACGCCCTGGCGGGCAACCGGTGGGTCTTCGCGGACAAGCTCCGACCGCCTAGCACTCGATGATGTTCACCGCGAGCCCGCCGCGCGCCGTCTCCTTGTACTTGACGCTCATGTCCGCGCCCGTCTCCTTCATCGTCTTGATGACCTTGTCCAGGGAGACCTTGTGGCTGCCGTCGCCGCGCAGCGCCATCTTGGCCGCCGTGACCGCCTTGACCGCCGCCATGCCGTTGCGCTCGATGCAGGGGATCTGGACGAGGCCGCCGACCGGGTCGCAGGTCAGGCCCAGGTTGTGCTCCATGCCGATCTCGGCGGCGTTCTCCACCTGCTCGGGGGAGCCGCCCAGGACCTCGGCGAGGGCGCCGGCGGCCATGGAGCAGGCGGAGCCGACCTCGCCCTGGCAGCCGACCTCGGCGCCGGAGATGGACGCGTTCTCCTTGAAGAGCATGCCGATCGCGCCGGCGGCCAGCAGGAAGCGGACGACGCTGTCGTCCTTCTCGGCCTCGGTGCAGCCGCCCGCCGCGAAGTTCATCCAGTAGTGCAGTACGGCGGGAATGATGCCCGCCGCGCCGTTGGTCGGGGCGGTCACCACACGGCCCCCGGCGGCGTTCTCCTCGTTGACGGCCATCGCGTAGAGGGTGATCCACTCCATCGCGTGCGTCTGGGGGTCGCCCTCGGCCCGCAGCTGCCTGGCCGAGTTCGCGGCGCGGCGGCGGACCTTCAGGCCGCCGGGCAGGATGCCCTCGCGGGACATGCCGCGGGCGATGCAGGCCTGCATGACGCGCCAGATCTCCAGCAGCCCCGCGCGGATCTCGTCCTCGGTCCGCCAGGCCTTCTCGTTCTCCAGCATCAGGGAGGAGATGGACAGGCCGGTCTCCCGGGCGAGCCTCAGCAGCTCGTCGCCCGTGCGGAAGGGGTGCTTCAGGACGGTGTCGTCCGGGACGATCGGGTTCTCGCCGGCCACCGCGTCCTCGTCGACGACGAAGCCGCCGCCCACCGAGTAGTACGTCTTCTCCAGGAGCGGGGCGCCGTCGCGGTCGTACGCGAGGACCGTCATCCCGTTGGCGTGGTACGGCAGGGCCTTGCGCCGGTGCAGGACCAGCTGCTCGTCGGCGTCGAAGGGGATGTCGTGCATGCCGAGCAGATTGATGCGCCCCGAGGCGCGGATCTCCTCGACGCGGGCGTCGGCGCCCTCGACGTCGACGGTGCGGGGCGACTCGCCCTCCAGCCCCAGCAGGACGGCCTTCGGGGTGCCGTGCCCGTGACCGGTCGCGCCGAGCGAGCCGTACAGCTCGGCCCGTATCGAGGCGGTGTGGGCCAGCAGGCCCTCGTTCTTGAGGCGGCGGGCGAACATGCGGGCCGCGCGCATCGGGCCGACCGTGTGGGAGCTGGACGGGCCGATACCGACCGAGAAGAGGTCGAAGACCGAGAGGGCCACGGGAGTACTCCTAAGGCGTTGGTGGACGTCGTTGTCCGCCGGGTGGTGCGGGGACGGGCCGGTGGGCCCGGGAGCGCGGGGCAAAGGGGTGGGGGCACCGGGCTCACTGTGTTCAGTGTGCGCGGTGCCCCCACCCTGCGTGCAAATTGCGGGTGACTACTTGATGCCGGGGTACAGCGGGAACTTCTCGGCCAGCGCGATCACGCGGGCCTTGAGGTCGTCGGCGTCGTACGCGGGCTTCAGCGCTGACGCGATGATCTCCGCGACCTCGGTGAAGTCCTCGGTCTGGAAGCCACGGGTGGCCAGGGCGGGCGTGCCGATCCGCAGGCCCGAGGTGACCATCGGGGGCCGCGGGTCGTTCGGGACGGCGTTCCGGTTGACCGTGATGCCGACCTCGTGGAGCCGGTCCTCGGCCTGCTGGCCGTCCAGCTCGGAGTTGCGCAGGTCGACCAGGACCAGGTGCACGTCCGTGCCGCCGGAGAGGACGGAGACGCCCACCTCGGTGACGTCCGGCTGTACCAGGCGCTCGGCGAGGATGCGGGCGCCGTCCAGGGTGCGCTGCTGGCGCTCCTTGAACTCCTCGGTCGCCGCGACCTTGAAGGAGACCGCCTTGGCCGCGATCACGTGCTCCAGCGGGCCGCCCTGCTGACCGGGGAAGACCGCCGAGTTGATCTTCTTGGCGAGCTCCTGGGTCGACAGGATGACGCCACCGCGCGGACCACCGAGGGTCTTGTGCGTGGTGGTCGTGACGACGTGGGCGTGCGGCACCGGGTTGGGGTGCAGCCCCGCGGCGACCAGGCCCGCGAAGTGCGCCATGTCGACCATCAGGTACGCGCCGACCTCGTCCGCGATGCGGCGGAAGGCGGCGAAGTCCAGCTGACGCGGGTAGGCGGACCAGCCGGCCACGATCAGCTTCGGCTTCGACTCCTTGGCGAGGCGCTCGACCTCGGCCATGTCCACGACACCGGTGTCGTCGACGTGGTACGGGACCACGTTGTAGAGCTTGCCGGAGAAGTTGATCTTCATGCCGTGGGTCAGGTGACCGCCGTGGGCCAGGTTGAGACCCATGATCGTGTCGCCCGGCTTCAGCAGCGCGAACATCGCGGCGGCGTTGGCCTGCGCGCCGGAGTGCGGCTGGACGTTCGCGGCCTCGGCACCGAAGAGCGCCTTGATGCGGTCGATCGCGATCTGCTCGACCACGTCGACGTGCTCGCAGCCACCGTAGTAGCGGCGGCCGGGGTAGCCCTCGGCGTACTTGTTGGTGAGGACGGAGCCCTGCGCCTCCATGACCGCGACCGGAGCGAAGTTCTCCGAGGCGATCATCTCGAGGGTGGACTGCTGACGGTGGAGCTCGGCATCGACGGCGGCGGCGACGTCCGGGTCCAGCTCGTGGAGGGAGGAGTTGAGAAGCGACATCAGTTAAGTCCCTAAGGTCTCAGTTGCCGGAGAACGCGGTGTACTCGTCGGCGGAGAGAAGGTCTTCCGGCTCCTCCGCGACGCGCACCTTGAACAGCCAGCCGCCCTCGAAGGGAGCGGAGTTCACCAGCGACGGGTCGTCCACGACGTCCTGGTTGGCCGCGGTCACCTCGCCGGTCACCGGCGAGTACAGGTCGCTGACCGACTTGGTCGACTCCAGCTCACCGCAGGTCTCGCCCGCGGTCACCGTGTCGCCGACCTCCGGGAGCTGGGCGTAGACGACGTCACCGAGCGCGTTGGCCGCGAACTCGGTGATGCCGACCGTGGCCACGCCGTCCTCGAGGGCCGACAGCCACTCGTGCTCCTTGCTGTACCGCAGCTGCTGGGGGTTGCTCATGACCTGAATTCTCCTGTACGCGGGGGAGTGCTGATGAACGATGGTCTTACGGTGTGAGACACGACTGCGTCACGTGGGCGGCGCGGTGTGTGACAGGCGCGCCGCGCCGCGTCACTTACGGCGCTTGTAGAACGGCAGCGCCACGACCTCGTACGGCTCGTGCTTGCCCCGGATGTCGACCCCGACACCCTCGGTGCCGGGCGCGGCGTGCGCCGCGTCCACGTAGGCCATGGCGATCGGCTTGCCCAGAGTGGGCGACGGCGCACCGGAGGTGACCTCGCCCACGACCTGCCCGCCGGCCACGACGGGGTAACCCGCGCGCGGCACCCGGCGGCCCTCGGCGACCAGGCCGACGAGCTTGCGGGGCGGGGCGGACTCGGCACGGGCCGCCGCGGCGGTGAGCGCCTCGCGGCCGACGAAGTCGCCCTCCTTCTCGAACTTCACGACCCTGCCCAGGCCCGCGTCGAAGGGGGTCAGCGCGGTGGTCAGCTCGTGCCCGTACAGCGGCATGCCCGCCTCCAGACGGAGCGTGTCGCGGCAGGAGAGCCCGCAGGGGATCAGACCGTACGGCGCGCCCGCCTCGGTCAGCGCCTTCCAGAGCTGCTCGGCGTGGGCGGGGGCCACGAAGAGCTCGAAGCCGTCCTCGCCGGTGTAGCCGGTGCGGGCGATGAGCGCGGGGACGCCGGCGACCGTTCCGGGGAGTCCGGCGTAGTACTTCAGTCCGTCCAGGTCGGCGTCCGTGACCGACTTCAGTACGGCGGGGGAGTCAGGGCCCTGGACGGCGAGCAGCGCGTAGGCGTCGCGGTCGTCCCGCACCTCGGTGTCGAAGTCCCCGGCGCGCCCGGTGAGGGTGTCCAGGACGAGCTGGGCGTTGCCGGCGTTGGCCACCACCATGTACTCGGTCTCGCCCAGGCGGTAGACGATCAGGTCGTCCAGGATCCCGCCGTCCTCCGCGACGATCATCGTGTAGCGGGCCCGGCCCACGCCCACGGTGGCGATGTTGCCGACCAGCGCGTAGCTCAGGAAGGCCGCCGCCTGCGGACCGGTGACGGTGATCTCACCCATGTGCGACAGGTCGAACAGGCCGGCCCGTTCGCGTACGGCGTTGTGCTCGTCGCGCTCGCTGGCGTACCGCAGCGGCATGTCCCAGCCGGCGAAGTCGGTCATGGTCGCGCCCAGGGACCGATGCAGGGCATCGAGGGCGGTGAGACGGGGGGCGGCGCTCGGGGCAGTGCTCATGGACATGGCTCCAGGGCATGACGACAGGGGGTGGTTCCCTCCCCATCTGTCATCGGAACCTGAGAGGTTCGCCGACAGCCCCTGAAAGGGTCCCGACGGGGTCGGCCCCGTCAGCGTCGGCTTGCACCTTGGGTGGAGCCGCAGAGCGGCCCGCTTTTCAGATCTGCCTCATCCACGCGGTACGGGGCCTGAGAGATTCAAGGGAGGAACTTGCTCCTTCGGCGCCCGGCGCACACGGTGACCGGGACTCTCCCGCGCGGATTCAAACGGCCGGTATGCAGTTGGCGGGGTCATCATCGCACGCATTGCGGGAGAGTGGGGCGTCCAGGCCCGGACGGGTGCCGGACCCGACACGTACGGGCGGAAACGGTTGTGCCGCATTACCTTTTCTTTACACTTCTTGGGCAGGTCAGTGGGTGACTCGGCAGGGGGAAGGCGATGACGTTGCAGCGCTACGCGACAACCGCGGGGGCGGCACGCGGTGCGATGCCCCAGCAGCCGGGCGTGCCCGCCCGGGAGCTGACGGGCGGGCCCGCTCAGGTGGTGCGTGATCTGCGGGGCGGGGGCGGCCGGGGCCCGAGTGGCCTGGACTTCGCGGCGGGTGACGTGGTCGTGGTCTCGGGGCTGCCCGGCAGCGGGAAGTCGACGCTGATCCGGCGGGCGGTGAAGGAGTACGCGGTCGACTCCCAGGACACCAGGGACCGCTGGGCGGCCGCCCTGCCCGCCTTACTCCCGTACGCCCTCTACCGCCCCCTGGTGCGTGCCGCGCACTACGCCGGGCTGTGGCGGGCGCTGCGGTCGGGCGGACCGGTCGTCGTCCACGACTGCGGCACGCAGGCGTGGGTGCGCAGCTGGCTGGCGCGCGAGGCCCGGCGCCGGGGCAGCGGCCTCCACCTCGTCCTGCTCGACGTCACCCCCCGGGTGGCCAGGCAGGGGCAGCGGGAGCGTGGGCGCGGGGTCTCCGGATACGCCTTCGCCCGGCACCGGCGCGCGGTGGGCCGGCTGCTGCGCGACACGGAGACCGGACTGCTGCCGCCGGGGTGCGCCTCGGCGGTCCTGCTCGACCGTGAGGCCGCCGCGGGCATCGACCGGATCTCGTTCCCGGAGGCGCGGCTCCCGCAGGAGTAGAGGACTCGGTGGCGTCACCGTTCGCATACGCACAGTTCGCGGGCCTCCGGCACGCTGTCCGGAATCTGGACGGTGCGGTGGACGGGGGCGCCGCCTCCGCGGGGCTCTGCCCTCCTGCCGCGACCCGGTCTAGAGTTTCAGCCGCACCGCATGGCGAGAGAGGGACACAGACACCGTGGACATTCCGGCTCAGGCCCAGGCCCCGTCGCACCCGTCGCAGGGATGGCCGGCCAACGAGTTCGAGGAAGTGCTCAGCGCCTCGCTCGGCGTGCCCGGGGCGGGCGGACGACTCGTCGAGGTGCTCGGCCGCAGCCAGGTCTGGGTCCCCCTGCCGAACGGCGGGGGGCGCGACAGCACCGACCTCGATCTGCCGACGGTCGACATCGACGGCGGCGCGTACGTCCCCGTGTTCAGCTCCGAGGCGCAGTTCCTCCAGTGCGTCGGCACCCATCTCTCCTTCACCGTCGCACCCGCACGCGAGTTCGCCCGCGGACTGCCGCCGCAGCTCGGGATAGCGGTCAACCCCGGCGGCGCCGTCGGCGTGCCCCTGCCGCCCGGCGCCGTCGCCGAGCTCTGCCGGGCCGGGCGCACCCCGCTGGACGGCCCCGCGAGCGGCGGCCGGGTGCGGCTGTACGAGCCGGACTGGAAGGAGGACCCCGTCGACTTCCTCGCCGCGGTGTCCGCCGAATTCCAGGGGACCACCGGGGTGAAGACCGCGCGCCGGGCGCTGGCCAGCATCGAGGGCGAGAGCCCCGTCCTCTTCGTCGGCGTCGAGTCCGACGTCTGGGACGCCGCCGGGCAGAGCGCCCCGCTGGACGCCCTGGGGCGCGCGCTCGGCCGGGTCCAGGTGCCCTGGCCGGTCAATCTCCTGCTGCTGGACATGGCCCAGGACCCGGTCGGGGACTGGATGCTGGAGAAGGTGCGTCCGTTCTACCGGCGCGACGCGTACTGAGAGACGGACCCGCCGATGCCACGTGGCGTCAAGACGGTGTCAGGGGCGGCGCATAAGCTGGTTGGATGACGAGGCCGCCCCGTGTGCCCGGGAGTGGCACCACAGCACAGTGCGGCATGCGGGAACAGCGGAACGAAGAGGGGCGGGACCCAGGGTGAGTGCGTCAGGTACCGCGGCGGCCGGTCAGGTCGAGCACATGCTGCGCCAAGTGACCCCGGGGCGCCTCGACGCGTACGAGTCGCTGTTGCGGTCCCTCGCGGACGGCCAGGTCTGGATGCTCCTCTGGCACGGCACGGCGGGCTCCCCCGACGCCCAGTACGGCAACATGGAGGTCGAAGGGCAGGGTTACGCCCCCTGCGTGACCTCCGCCCAGGAGCTCTCGGCCAGCGGCTGGAACAGGGCCCACGAGGTGATCACGGGCCGCGACATCGCCCGCTCCCTCTTCCCCGACCGCTGGGGCATCTGGCTCAATCCGCACGCCCCCGGCGGCGGCGTCGGCATCCCCTGGCTGGACCTGCGCCGCATCGCCACCGGCCTCGACCGGATGCCCGCGGGGCCGCTGCGGCTGACCGAGCCCTCCATCGAACTCCCGCAGTTCTACGCCCTGCTGTCGCAGAACGCCCACCGCACCTCCGCCGTCCGCGCGCTGCGCCGCGCCTGGGTGCAGCCCGCGCTCGGCGCCCCGTACCTCGCGATCGGGCTCGACCTCTACGACACGGGCCGGCCGTCCGTCGACGCGGTCCGCGCGATGATGCAGCAGTCGATCGGCGTGGTCCCCGACGGACTGCCCGTCTCCACGGTCTCGCTGTCCGACGAGTACGACCCCGTCGCGATGTGGCTGAACGCCAACTCCCGCCCGTTCTACGACCGCGAGGCGCACGCCCCGGCACCCGCTGCCCCGGGTTACGGCTACCCGCCCGCCACAGGTCCGGTACCGCACGCGTACTGAGAGGGCGCCGGCCGCCGGCGCGGTGTCGCGGCCAAATCGTCACCTGAACCACGCAGTTGGGTGGCATGTCCGTTAGTGACGGATTGGTTCCCCGCGGACCCGCTCAACAAGCACAGCTGTCCGCATAACGGAAGCCTCTTGGCAGCATCACGTTTGAGCAAACATTCCCCGTCAGGTCTGGCGGGTGATCGCAAAGTGGTTGAAGACTCCACACAGCAGGTGCTCCATGCCCGACGAAACCCTCTTTCAAACAGGGTGAGTTCGGCATGTGTGATCGCATCTGTCATGTTTTGTTAGAGCCGCTACAGCGGCGGTCACAGGCCGGCCACCGTCGGCCGAGAGGGGTCTCCAGCGCAATGACGGCACCGATCGAGACCACCGGGGCGGACGCGCGGCCCGAAACGGTGCTGGAAGGCGCCGGGCGCAAGGAGATCGAGGGCCGCTCGCTCGGCCGGATCGCCTGGACGCGCTTCAAGCGGGACAAGGGCGCGATGGCCGGCGGCATCGTCGTCGTGCTGCTGATCCTCACCGCGGTCCTGTCCAAGCCGCTCCAGTCGCTCCTCGGGCTCGACCCCAACGCCTTCAACCAGAGCCTGGTCGACCCCGTCATGCTGGCGCCCAAGGGCTCCCTGGGCGGGATCAGCTGGGACCACCCCCTCGGAGTCGAGCCGCAGACCGGACGCGACATCCTGGCGCGCATCCTCGAAGGCTCCTGGGTCTCCCTCGTGGTCGCCGTCGGCTCCACGCTGCTCTCGGTCGTCATCGGCGTCGTCATGGGCGTCGTGGCCGGGTTCTACGGCGGCTGGGTGGACAGCTTCATCAGCCGGCTGATGGACACCTTCCTCGCCTTCCCGCTGCTCCTCTTCGCGATCTCCATCTCCGCCTCCCTGCAGGGCAACGCCTTCGGGATGGAAGGGCTCACGCTGCGGATCGCGGTCCTGATCTTCGTGATCGGGTTCTTCAGCTGGCCCTACATCGGCCGTATCGTCCGTGCGCAGACCATGTCGCTGCGCGAGCGGGAGTTCGTCGAGGCTGCCAGGTCGCTGGGCGCACGCGGCCCGTTCATCCTCTTCCGCGAGCTGCTGCCGAACCTGATCGCGCCGATCCTCGTGTACGCGACGCTGCTGATCCCCACGAACATCCTCTTCGAGGCGTCCCTGTCCTTCCTCGGTGTGGGTATCGCGCCGCCGCAGGCGTCCTGGGGCGGGATGCTCACGCAGGCCGTCGACCTCTACGAGGTGGACCCGATGTTCATGGTCATCCCCGGTATGGCGATCTTCATCACCGTGCTGGCCTTCAATCTGCTGGGGGACGGGCTGCGCGACGCACTCGACCCTCGTGGCAAGTAATCGCGGCAGTGCCGCACCGGACTAGCGAGGGGGCTTTCCTCAGCATGCAGAACAGAAAGACAGCAGCGGCCATAGCCGTGGCCGTAGCGGTGTCGCTCGGCGCATCGGCCTGCAGCGGCAGCGATTCGGGCGGTGACAGCAACGGCGGTGGGGGCAACGCCAAGGCCGACGCCGGTCTGTCGAGCATCGTCAACGCGACCGACAAGAAGGGGGGGACGGTCACGTACGAGCACTCCAGTGGCCCGGACTCCCTGGACCCGGGCAACACGTACTACGGCTGGGTGCAGAACTTCTCCCGCCTGTACGCCCGTTCGCTGGTGACCTTCAAGCCGGCCGCCGGCAAGGAGAGCCTGGAGGTCGTTCCCGACCTCGCCACCGGCCTCGGCAAGGCCAGCGACGACGCCAAGACCTGGACGTACACGCTCCGCAAGGGCGTGAAGTTCGAGGACGGCACCGAGATCACCTCGAAGGACGTCAAGTACGCCGTCGAGCGCTCCAACTTCGCGCCGGAGGCACTGTCCAACGGTCCGACGTACTTCAAGGCCTACCTCGAGGGCGGCGACAAGTACAAGGGCCCGTACAAGGACAAGTCGGCCGAAGGCCTCAAGTCCATCGAGACGCCGGACGACCACACGATCGTCTTCAAGCTGAACAAGCCGTTCGCGGACATGGACTACCTCGCGGCGTTCTCGCAGACCGCCCCGATCCAGCAGAAGGCCGACACGGGCGCCAGCTACGTCCAGAAGATGGTCTCCTCGGGTCCGTACAAGTTCTCGGCGTACGACGAGAGCAAGGGCGCGACGCTGGTCCGCAACACGGAGTGGGACCCGAAGACGGACCCGATCCGCAAGGCGCTGCCGGACAAGATCGAGCTCAAGTTCAACGTCAACGCCACCACGGTCGACGACCACCTGCTCAACGACGTCTCCACCGCGGACATCGCGGGCACGGGTCTGCAGTCCAAGACGCAGCCCAAGGTCCTGGCCAAGGCCGCCGAGAAGGCGAAGACGGACAACCCGTACGCCGGTGCCCTGCAGTACATGGCGCTGAACGTCAACGTGAAGCCGTTCGACAACGTCGAGTGCCGCAAGGCCGTTCAGTACGCGGTCGACAAGCAGGGCCTGATCGACTCGATCGGTGGTTCGGTCAAGGGTGACCCGGCCACCACGGTCATCCCGCCCACCGTCGCCGGTTACAAGAAGTTCGACCTGTACCCGACCGAGGGCAACAAGGGCGACATGGCGAAGGCCAAGGAGCACCTGACCAAGTGCGGTCAGCCCAAGGGCTTCAAGACCACGCTGACGGCGCGCTCCGACCGTCCTGACGAGATCACCGCCGCCACGCAGCTCCAGGGCAGCCTGAAGGCGATCGGCATCACCGCCGAGATCAAGCAGTTCCCGGCGGACAAGTACTTCACGGACTTCGCGGGCGTCCCCGAGTGGGTCCACAAGAACAACGCGGGCATGATGATGATGCAGTGGGGCGCCGACTGGCCGACCGGCTTCGGTTTCCTGGACCAGATCGTGAACGGATCGGCCATCAAGCCGTCCGGCGGCACGAACCTGATGGAGCTCGACGACAAGGGCATCAACGACCTCCTCGTCAAGGGCATCGGCACCGTCGACACCACGGCGCGCAACGCCACGTGGGGCGAGGTCGACCAGAAGGTCATGGAGAACGCCTCGGTCGTTCCCCTCGTCTACCGCAAGAACCTGCTCTACCGCCCGGACTCCGCGGCGAACGTCACGGTCACGGACGCCTACCTCGGCATGTACGACTACGTGCTGATGACGTCCACCAAGTAACACCTGTTCATCGACAGCATCCCTTGAAAGGCAGGTGAAGGCGCCGGGCCGGCGGGCGTACCCCGTCCGCCCGCCCGGCGCCGCACGGCTGTGGCTGCGTACATCATCCGACGCGTATTCGCCGCGGTGTTGCTGCTGCTGGTGGTCAGCGCAGTCACGTTCGCGATCTTCTTCCTGGTGCCCCGCCTCGGCGGGCAGACCCTCGACTCGATGGCCGCCCAGTACGTCGGGAAGAGTCCTGACCCCGACGTCATCGCCGCGGTCAAGAAGAACCTGGGGCTCGATCAGCCCCTGTACCTCCAGTACTGGAACTTCGTCAAGGGCATCGTCGTCGGCGCCGACTACCAGTTCGGCCCCGACCCGGTCACCTGCAACGCCCCGTGCTTCGGCTACTCCTTCAAGACCCACACCGAGATCTGGCCGCAGCTCGTCGACCGTGTCCCGGTCACGCTGTCGCTGGCCGTCGGTGCCGCGGTCATCTGGGTCGTCTCCGGTGTCGCCATCGGTGTCCTCTCCGCGCTCAAGCGGGGTTCGTTCTTCGACCGCCTCTCCATGGGCGTCGCCCTCGCCGGTGTCTCGCTGCCGATGTTCTTCACCGGCCTCGTCGTGCTGGCGCTGTTCGGCAACGGGGAGTACGTACCGTTCGCCGACGATCCACTCGCGTGGGCGGGCAGTCTGGTCCTGCCCTGGTGCACGCTCGCCCTGCTCTACTCCGCCCTCTACGCCCGGCTCACCCGGGCCGGGATGCTGGAGACGATGAGCGAGGACTACATCAGAACCGCGCGGGCCAAGGGACTCCAGGAACGCAAGGTGGTCATCAAGCACGGGCTGCGCTCCGCGCTGACCCCGCTCGTCACGATCTTCGGCATGGACTTCGCGCTGCTGCTCGGGGGCGCGGTCATCACCGAACGGGTCTTCTCCTTCCAGGGGCTGGGTGCCTTCGCCATCCAGGGCGTGACCACCGCCGACCTGCCCAAGGTGATGGGCGTGACCCTGGTCGCCGCCTTCTTCATCGTCATCTGCAACCTGCTGGTGGACCTCGTGTACGCCGCGATCGACCCCCGGGTGAGGCTCTCATGAGCGACGCAATCAAGAAGGACTCCCCGGCGGCGGACACCGTTCCCGCCCCGCGGTCCGGCGACGACAAGCAGTTCCTGTCCGTACGCAACCTCAGTGTCCACTTCGACACCGACGACGGCCTGGTCAAGTCCGTCGACGGCGTCAGCTTCGACCTGAAGGCCGGCCAGACCCTCGGCATCGTCGGCGAGTCCGGCTCCGGCAAGTCCGTGACCTCGCTGGGGATCATGGGGCTGCACACCTCGGAGCGGGCCCGGATCAAGGGTGAGATCTGGCTGGACGGCGAGGAGCTCATCGGCGCCGGCCCCGAGCGCGTACGGAAGCTGCGCGGCCAGAAGATGGCCATGATCTTCCAGGACCCGCTGTCCGCCCTGCACCCGTACTACAGCATCGGCGCGCAGATCGTGGAGGCCCACCGGGTCCACCACAAGGTCGACAAGAAGACCGCGAAGAAGCGCGCGGTCGAGATGCTCGACCGTGTCGGCATCCCCGAGCCGCACCGACGCTACGAGGACTATCCGCACCAGTTCTCGGGCGGTATGCGCCAGCGCGCGATGATCGCGATGGCTCTGGTGAACAACCCGCAGCTGCTCATCGCCGACGAGCCGACGACCGCCCTGGACGTCACCGTCCAGGCGCAGATCCTCGACCTCATCCGCGATCTGCAGAAGGAGTTCGGCTCCGCGGTGGTCATGATCACCCATGACCTCGGTGTCGTCGCCGAGATCGCGGACAACCTGCTCGTGATGTACGCGGGACGCTGCATCGAGCGCGGCACCGCCGAGAAGGTGTTCTACGAGCCCCAGCACCCCTACACCTGGGGTCTGCTCGGTTCCATGCCGCGCATCGACCGGGAGCAGACCGACCGGCTCATCCCGGTCAAGGGCTCGCCGCCCAGTCTCATCAACGTCCCGTCGGGCTGCGCCTTCCACCCGCGCTGCCCGTACGCCGACGTCCCCCCGGACAACATCACCCGCACCGAGCGTCCGGAGCTGCAGCAGGTCAGCGACGGGCACTACTCCGCGTGCCACATGTCGCGTGAGCAGCGCGACCGGATCTGGACCGAAGAGATTGCGCCGAAGCTGTGACTGATCGAGACAAGAAGACTCCCGCGTCTCCCGCGGCCGGGTCGGACGGGTCCGAGCCGCTCCTCAAGGTCGAGGGCCTGGTCAAGCACTTCCCGATCACCAAGGGCGTGCTGAAGCGCAAGGTCGGCGCGGTCCAGGCCGTGGACGGGCTCACCTTCGACGTGCGTCCCGGGGAGACCCTGGGCGTGGTCGGTGAGTCGGGCTGCGGGAAGTCGACGATGGGCCGGCTGGTGACCCGTCTGCTGGAACCGACCGGCGGCAAGGTCGAGTTCCAGGGCCGCGACATCACCCACATGTCGGCGGGGCGGCTCCGGCCGATGCGCCGTGACATCCAGATGATCTTCCAGGACCCGTACGGCTCGCTGAACCCGCGCCACACGGTCGGCGGGATCATCGGCACCCCCTTCCGGCTCCAGGGCGTCAACCCCGAGGGCGGCGTGAAGGCCGAGGTCCAGCGGCTTCTGGAGCTGGTGGGGCTCAACCCCGAGCACTACAACCGCTACCCGCACGAGTTCTCCGGCGGTCAGCGTCAGCGCATCGGCATCGCCCGGGCGCTCGCGCTGAACCCGAAGCTGGTCGTCGCCGACGAGCCGGTCTCGGCGCTGGACGTGTCGATCCAGGCTCAGGTGGTGAACCTGCTGGACGACCTCCAGGAGGAGCTCGGGCTCACCTACATGATCATCGCGCACGACCTGTCGGTCATCCGCCATGTCTCGGACCGCATCGCGGTCATGTACCTCGGCAAGATCGTCGAGCTCGCGGACCGCAAATCGCTGTACGAGGCGCCGATGCACCCGTACACCAAGGCGCTGATGTCCGCGGTGCCGGTGCCGGACCCGCGCAGGCGCGGCGCCAAGAGCGACCGCATCCTGCTCAAGGGCGACGTGCCCTCGCCGATCTCGCCGCCGACCGGCTGCCGCTTCCACACCCGGTGCTGGAAGGCGACGCAGGTCTGCGGGACCACGGAGCCGCCGCTGCTCCAGCTGAAGACCGGGCACCAGGTGGCGTGCCACCACCCGGAGAACGGCGAGGACCAGGTCCCGGGGGACGCGCCGCTCGTCGCGGACGTCATCACGGTGAAGTCGGCGGGAGCCGCGGAGCCGGCCGCCGCGACGGAGGAGGCGACCGCCCCCGGGGCGGCGTCCGTGCCCGAGCAGGCGTCCGTGTCCAAGGCGGCGGCCGCGTCCGAGGCGGCGTCCGCGTCCGAGGCGTCGGACGAGCCGGATGACGCTCCCGGGTCCGCAGCCCCGGAGGAGCCGGGGAAGTCCGCCGAGCCCGCCCCCGGCGGTGACGGCGAGGAGTCCCCCTCCGCACCGTCCCCGGACGCGGAGGGCAAGACCAAGGAGTAGGACCGGCACAATTGCCCGGTGCTCAACGAACTCTTCACCCCCTCCGTCCAGCATTCGCTCGACATCGTCGGAATCTTCGTCTTCGCGATCTCGGGCGCACTGCTCGCCGTACGCAAGAACTTCGATGTCTTCGGCATCGCGGTCCTCGCCGAGGTGACAGCGCTGGGCGGAGGGATCTTCCGTGACGTGATCATCGGTGCGGTCCCCCCGGCGGCCTTCACCGATCTCGGCTACTTCGTGACCCCGCTGCTCGCTGCCGCCCTGGTCTTCTTCCTGCACCCGCACGTGGAGCGGATCCAGGTCGGCGTCAACGTCTTCGACGCCGCAGGGCTGGGGCTCTTCTGCGTGGCCGGCACGGTCAAGGCGTACGAGTACGGTCTCGGTCTCACCTCGTCCGCCGCCCTCGGGCTGGCCACCGCGGTCGGCGGCGGAGTGCTGCGCGACGTCCTGGCCAACGAGGTGCCGTCGCTGCTGCGCTGGGACAGGGACCTGTACGCCGTGCCCGCCATCGTGGGCGCCGTCATGGTGGTCCTCTGCATCCGCTTCGACGCCCTCAACGGTTACACCAGCGCCGCCGCCGCGATCACCGCGTTCCTCCTGCGGCTCCTCGCCCTGCGCTTCCACTGGCGGGCACCGCGCGCCTACAACCGGCGCTCGGCCACGGCGGAGGAGAAGCCCGCCGTCATGTGACGGCAAACAGAAAGCTACCGCTCAGTAATGCAATCGGTGTACCGTGCATGCCATGGCACAGGCAGCAGCGCAGGAGTCGCGCGCGGTACAGGCGACCATCGGTGACAGCGAGTTCGACCGCGACACCGCGGTCAGGTTCCGGGAGGAAGGCGTCTACGACGCGGAGCTCTCCGCGGGCTGGACGATCATCCACGCGGTCAACGGCGGCTACCTGCTCGCCATGCTCGGCCGCGCGCTCGGCGAGGCGCTCCCGCACTCCGACCCCTTCTCGGTCTCCGCGCACTACCTCACGGCCTCCGTCCCCGGCCCCGCCGTGATCCGCACCCAGGTCGTCCGCACCGGCCGCACGCTCTCCACCGGCGAGGCCTCGCTCTTCCAGTTCGCGGAGGACGGCACGGAGATCGAGCGCATCCGGGTGCTGGCCACCTACGGCGACCTGGACGGCCTGACCGACGAGGTCCGCACATCGGCCGAGCCGCCGGCCATCGCACCCCTCGACCAGTGCTTCGGCACGGGCGACGGCACGGCACCGATCCCCGGCAGCTCCGCCATCACCGAACGGCTGGACATCAAGCTCGACCCCGCGACGGTCGGCTGGGCCGTCGGCGCGCCGTCGGGCAAGGGCGAGATGCGCGGCTGGTTCGCGCTCGCGGACGGCCGCGACGCGGACCCGCTCTCGCTGCTGCTCACCGTGGACGCGCTGCCGCCGACCTCGTTCGAGCTGGGGCTCAAGGGCTGGACGCCCACCATCGAGCTCACCACCCACATCCGCTGTCGCCCGGCCCCCGGGCCGCTGCGCGTCTCCATCACCACCCGTAACCTCGCGGGCGGCTTCCTGGAGGAGGACGCGGACGTCTGGGACAGCGCCGGCCGTCTCGTCGCCCAGTCCCGTCAGCTGGCCCGCGCGCCCCGCGGCTGAGCCCCGCCATGATGGTGCCGTGAAGTCCGACCGGCTGCTCTCCATCCTGCTGCTCCTCCAGACCCGGGACCTGGTCCCCGCCGGTGAGCTGGCCGAGCGCCTCGAAGTCTCCGTACGCACCGTCTACCGGGACGTCGAGGCGCTCTCGGCCTCCGGCGTGCCCGTGTACGCGGAGCGGGGGCGCAACGGGGGCATCGCGCTGCTGCCCGGTTTCCGGACCGATGTCACCGGGCTCACCGCCGACGAGGCGCGCGCCCTGTTCGTCCTCGCCGCGCAGGGCGCCCACACCGCGCTCGGGCTCGACGCCGCGCTCGGCTCCGCGCTGCGCAAGGTGATGGCCGCGCTCCCGGCCCCGCACCGGCCCGCCGCCGAACAGACCAGCCGCCGCATCCTGGTGGACCCGGTCCGCTGGATGAGCGGTCCGCAGGCCGCCGTCGACGTGGGGGAGCTGCACGACGCGGTCTTCGCCGACCGGAGGCTCCTGCTCCACTACCGGCACAGCGGCACGGACACGCCCCGCGTCCACACCGTCGACCCGTACGGCCTCGTGGTGAAGGCGGGCGTCTGGTATCTGACCGCCGACCTGGACGGCGCGCCCCGGCTCTTCCGCGCGGACCGGGTGAAGCGGGCGGTCCTCACCGAGGTGCCCGTGGTACGCAGGAAGGGTGTCGAGCCCGCCGACGTCTGGGAGGAGCTGCGCCGCCGGGTCGAGGAGCGGCCGGGGGACCTACGGCTCCGTGTACGCGTGCACCGCTCCCGGCTGGATCTCTTCGTACGCCTGTGCGCGGGGGTGCTGACCGGCCCGCCGGAGCCGGAGCAGGCGGCGGGAGAGTGGCTGTCGGCCGAGCTCGCGGTGCCCGAACTCGGCTGGGCGCGCTCCCTGCTCACCTTCGGACCGGACCTCGAAGTGCTGTCGCCTCCTCAGGCGCGCCGCCTGCTCGCCGAGGACGCGGCCGCTGTCACGGAGCTGTACGCAGGAAACGGGTGAGGGCCGCCGTGAGCTCGGCGGGAGCGTCCTCCTGGACCAGATGTCCGGCCCCCTCGATCAGCCGCAGTTCGGCGCCCGGGATCATCCCGGCCAGCTCATGGCCGCGGGCGACCGGGATCCAGGTGTCCTCGGTGCCCCAGCACACCAGCACCGGAAGCTCCAGCTCGCCGTAACGGTGCTGGATCTCGTCGGTGAACCGCTGGTCGTTCTGGGTGATCTGCCGGTAGAACGCGGGCCGTCCGGCCTCGGTGCACCAGGGGGCGACGAGGCTCTCCAGCACCGCCGGATGCAGCCCCCGGTGGCTGGCCGATCCGACGTACTCCGTCACCAGGGCCCGATGAAGGTCCGGCGGCAGCTCGCCGAAGACCTCGGAGCGGCCCCCGAGCAGGCGGTAGGCGGGCGAGCCCCACGGGGCCAGCGCCACAGGGTCGACGAGGGCCAGGCGCCGGTAGCGGGCGCCGTGCAGGAGATGGGCCCGCAGGGCGACGCAGCCCCCGAAGTCATGGGCGGCCACGGCCGGTTCGCCGAGCCCCCAGTGCTCGATGAGCTCGGTGAGCACCCAGGCCTGGGAGCGGAGCGACACGTCCTGCCCGTCGTACTGCGCGGAGGCGCCGTAACCCGGCAGGTCCCACACGTACACACGGTGGTCCTGCGCCAGCCCCCGGGCGACGCCCCGCCAGACGTACGAGGAGAAGGGTGTGCCGTGCACCAGGACGACGGGCGGAGCCTGCTCGGGCCCCAGCGCCGCCCAGCGCACCTCGCCCGCGGAACTGACGAAGGCCCGGTCCAGTGTCCAGTCGTTCATGGCCCCGACCTTACGGCCTGTCCAGCCAGTGGGCCCGGCCCAGCGTGACCAGGCGCAGCCGGCGCCGGGCTGCCCGGACGACCTCCTCCTCACCCTCCGGACCGGCGTCCAGCAGCGCCGACGCGGTCAGCACCATGTGGTCGACGTAGAGTCCACCCAGCATCAGGAGGTCCTCCCGCTCCCATCCGGCCGATTCCGGCTCCTCGCCGAGGACTTGGGCGACCTCCTCGGCGAAGCCGCGCAGCTGGGCGGCGATGGCCCCGCGCACCTCCGCCACGCCGCCGTGCTGTTCGCGGGAGATGAAACGGAAGTGGGCGGGCTGCTCCGTGACATGACGCGCTATCAGCTCGACGCTGCGGTCGAGCCGCTCCTCGCTGTCGCCGGTGTCGGCCAGGATCGCGCCGATCATGCCGTGCAGGCTGTCCAGCGCCTCCCGGACGAGGGCGACGCCGAGCGCCGCCATGCCGTCGAAGTGGCGGTAGAAGGCGGTCGGGGTCACGCCCACGGCCCTCGTCACCTCACGCAGGCCCAGGCTGCTCAGGCTCTGGTGCTCCAGCAGTCCGAGTGCCGCGTCGAGCAACGCCTGGCGGGTCTTCAGCTTCTGGGCCTGGCGGATGCCGACGGTGTGACTCATGCCATTCAGTAAACAACCGTTCTCCGAGTTTCGGAAGTGACGCAGGGTCTAGACTAGTAAGTCAGTGCACAGTCGTACTCTCAACGCTCGCAGAAAGGCTCCGGACATGTTCGTCCTCGTCGCCGCCCTGCTCCTGCTGGGGGTTGTCCTCGGAGCGGTCGCGCACCTCCCGCTCCCCGTGGCCCTGGCCGCCGCCGCCGTGATCGGCCTCTGGCTGGCGGTCTTCGCCGTCCGTGAACGCCTCGCCCGCCGCACCCGCTGACGAAGGAGCCGCACCATGACGCTCATCACCGCACGCAGCGCTCCGCGCGAAGCCCGTTCCGCGGAGGTGCGATCCGGCACCCGGGAGGGCGACGGGCTCGCCGTCGCCTCGTTCGTGCTCGGGCTGCTCGGCCTCCTCGTGATGAACATCCTGCTCGGGCCCGTCGCCATCGTCATGGCGCTCGTCGCTCTCGCGCGCTCCACCGCCCGCCGGGGCCGCGCGCTGCTCGGACTGGCCCTCGGCATCGCCGACCTGGCCGTCCTGGCCGTCCTGGTCACGGCCAACGGCACCGTCTCCTGGAGCCTCGGGGCCTGAGGTCCGTGAGAGGGCTCTCCTCACGTGAATTTCTGGAGTAAGTCTCTCGAAACCGCTTCCGCTCCCCGTGGTCCGCTGGCGAGACTTCCCCCTGTACCGAAATGGCGTGTCGCAGGGGGACAGTGTGGGCGTGTTGGACCTGACGGGCAGCGGGGCCAGACCGCTGGAAGCGGATGATCCCGTGCAGATCGGCGGGATTCCGCTCGCGGGCCGGCTCGGCTCCGGCGGAATGGGGCGCGTCTTCCTCGGTGTCCACGAGGGGCGGTACGTCGCCGTCAAGCAGGTGCTGCCCTCGATCGCCGGTGAGGACGAGGACTTCGTCCGCCGCTTCGGGCACGAGCTGGACAACCTCGCCGAGCTGCCCGCGGAGGCCACCGCGCCCCTGATCGCCAGCGACCGCGACGCCCGGCCCCCGTGGCTGGCGACCGCGTACGTCCCCGGGCTCACCCTGAGCGACGCCCTCAGGCTGCACAAGGGCCCGCTGCCCGCCGGCACCCTGTGGCTCCTGCTGCGCGAGGCGGCCGCCGGACTGGTCCCCGTGCACGGGCTGGGCATGGTGCACCGGGACCTCAAGCCGTCCAACGTCATGCTGACGGTCGACGGCGCCACGGTCATCGACTTCGGCGTGGCCCGCGCCACCGAGCAGAGCCAGCTGACCAGAAGCGGCATGGTCGTGGGCACCCCGGCGTACATGGCTCCCGAACAGGCCACGACGAGGCGGGATCTGACCGGAGCGGCCGATGTGTTCGCGCTGGGGTCGGTCATCGCGTACGCGGCCAGCGGCCGCCCGCCCTTCGGCGAGGAGTCCGGGCCCGCGGTGCTGTACCGCATCGTGCACGAGGAGCCCGACCTGGAGGTGCTGCGGGAGCTGGATCCCGGGCTCGCCGACATCGTCGTGTCCTGTCTCGCCAAGGACCCCGAGGCCCGGCCCACGGCGGCCGAGCTGGTGCGGCAGGCGGAGGAGCACGGGCCGTTCGCGGCTCCTCTCTGGCCGGACTCCGTCAGCGGGAACCTCGCGGACAAGGCTGCCTTCGCGGCGGACGTCCAGGAGATCGAGCTGCCGGAGCCGGTGTCCTTGGAGACGATGAATCTCGGGCGGAAGACCCGCCCGAAGTTCCGTGAGCGTCCCCGTCGGACCCGCGTCCTCCTCGCCGTGGTTCCCGTCGCCGTGACGGCGGGCGCGGCGACACTCGCCGTCCAGCTCCTGCCCTACACCTTCGGGCCGGGTGATCACGCGGCCGCAGGACCGCTCGCCTCCTCCACGGTCACGGCCGTGCCCGGCGCATCCTCTTCGGGCGTGAGCCCCTCCGGCTCGGCGTCACCGGGGAAGTCGCCGACGGGAAAGTCACCGACGGGGAAGCCGCCGGCGGACAAGGAGAAGGACGAGCCGGGCAAGGGCGGGGGCAAGACGCCCGACGACGCGTCCGAGCCGGCGCCGGAAGCCGGGGGTGCCGGGGGCGGCACCGGGGACGCCTCCGGCGCGTCGGGCGGTTCCGGTGGGTCCGGCTCCTCCGACGGCTCCAGCGGTTCCGGGGGTTCCAGTGCCACCGGGGGGTCCAGCTCCGGTGGGTCCAGTGCTACCGGGGGGTCCAGCTCCGGTGGGACCGCGCCCTCCGGAAACCACCGCTACCGCAACGGCGGGAACGGCAAGTGTCTCGCCGCCCCGTTCAACGGCTACCCGAGCACCGGCAACTGCGACGGCTCGGGCACCGTCTGGAGCGTCAGGAGCGTGTCCGGCGGATCCTTCCAGCTCGTGCACGAGTCGGGCAGGACGTGCCTCAGCGCCGGCGCGGGAGGGGTCCTGCTGCTCTCGTGCAACGAGGCCGCCTCACGCCAGTGGCGAGCGGGGTCGGGAGGCACCTTCGTGAGCGTCGAGACAGGGGGCTGCCTCGGAGCGGGGAACGGCGGCGGCCTCCTGGCGAGCGCCTGCTCGGGATCGGCCTCCCAGCGCTGGACGGCCGTCTGAGCACCGCCGGGCCCTCACTCGCGGCTCCTTCGGGCCGCCGCGGGCGGGGGCCCGCTGCGCCGGGCGCCGCCCTCGGCACGCGCCGTGCCGCAGGCTCGTAGAATCGTCAGCACCATGGCTTACCTCGACCACGCCGCGACCACGCCGATGCTCCCGGAGGCGATCGCGGCGATGTCCGCGCAGCTCGCCGTCACCGGCAACGCGTCCTCCTTGCACGCTGCCGGGCGCCGGGCCCGCCGTACCGTCGAGGAGTCCAGAGAAACCCTCGCCGACGCCCTCGGGGCACGCCCCAGCGAGGTCGTCCTGACCTCCGGCGGCACCGAGGCCGACAACCTCGCGGTGAAGGGCCTCTACTGGGCCCGCCGCGACGCGGACCCCCGGCGCACCCGGGTCCTCGCCAGCCCCGTGGAGCACCACGCCGTCCTCGACGCGGTGGACTGGCTCGCCGAGCACGAGGGCGCCACCGTCGAGTACCTCCCGGTCGACGCCTACGGACGTGTCCACCCGGACGCCCTGCGCGAGGCGCTCGTACGTGACCCCCACGACGTCGCCCTGGTCACCGTGATGTGGGCCAACAATGAGATCGGCACCATCATGCCGATACGCGAACTCGCCGAGGTCGCCCGCGAGTTCGATGTCCCCATGCACTCCGACGCGGTGCAGGCGTTCGGGCAGCTGGAGGTCGACTTCGCCGCGTCCGGGCTGGCCGCCATGACGGTCAGCGCACACAAGATCGGCGGCCCCTTCGGCATCGGGGCGCTGCTGCTCGGCCGCGACCAGACCCCCGTGCCCGTCCTGCACGGCGGCGGTCAGGAGCGGCATGTGCGCTCCGGCACCCTCGACGTACCCGCCGTGGCCGCCTTCGCCGTGGCCGGGCGGCACGCAGCCGACGGACGGGAGAGCTTCGCCCGGGAGATCGGCGCACTCCGTGACGAGCTGGCCGGGGCCGTACTGAAGGCCGTGCCCGACGCCCTCCTCGGCGGCGACCCGGCCCCCGGCGGGCGACTGCCCGCCAACGCCCACTTCACCTTCCCCGGCTGCGAGGGCGACTCCCTCCTGCTGCTGCTCGACGCCCAGGGCATCGAATGCTCCACGGGCTCGGCGTGCACCGCGGGCATCGCCCAGCCGAGCCATGTGCTGCTGGCCACCGGCACCGACCCCGCGCTGGCACGCGGCACACTCCGCTTCTCCCTCGGCCACACCACGACCGGACAGGACGTGGAGGAACTCGCGCGGGCGATCGGTCCTGCCGTCGAGCGGGCCAGGACGGCGGGCCTCAGCTGACCGTGGCCTTCTCGGTTCCCCCCGTGGACGCGGCGCGCACCAGCTTCATGTACCGGGGCCAGTCCCAGTGCGGCCCGGGGTCGGTGTGGTCCGTGCCGGGCACCTCGACGTGACCGATGATGTGCTCCCGGTCCACCGGGATCGCGTACCGCTTGCATATCGCGGCCGCCAGCCGGGCGGAGGACTCGTACATCTTCGTGGTGAAGTCCTGCGGGCGGTCGACGAAGCCCGCGTGCTCGATACCGACGCTGCGTTCGTTGAACGAGCGGTTGCCCGCGTGGTAGGCCACGTCGAGCTCACGGATCATCTGCGTCACCCGGCCGTCCTGGCCGACGATGTAGTGCGATGCCGCCTTGTGCGCCGGGTCCTGGAAGACGTTCACGGCGCTCTCGAAGCTGCCCTGGGTGACATGGATGATCACTCGGTCCACGCCGTAGTCGGAGGGTCGGTCGGCCCGCCGCCAGTTCGCCTCGGACGCCGCGACCCAGCTCGCCGGTGCGTAGTCCCGCTCGCCGTCCTCACGGGGCTTGCCCACGCCGGGCAGCCGCCACCACACCTGCCGGATCTCGTCGGCGGCCACAGCGGCCGTGGCCGCCGCCGCTGCTCCGCCGCCGATCAGCAGCGAGCGCCTGCTGATGCCGTGACCAGGCCCCTTTCCCGGCGACCCGGCACTCCCGTTGTTCCCCATATGATCCCCAACGCATATCCGCGAGCATTCGGTTCCCGGGGCCCCGTACTCTGGAGAAGCTATGACTCAGACCTCCCAGCGCCCCCTCCGTGTGCTCGCCGCCATGTCGGGCGGAGTCGACTCCGCCGTGGCAGCCGCCCGAGCCGCCGAGGCGGGCCACGACGTGACCGGTGTACACCTCGCCCTCTCCGCGAACCCGCAGTCCTTCCGAACGGGCGCGCGCGGCTGTTGCACCATCGAGGACTCCCGGGACGCCCGCCGCGCGGCGGACGTCATCGGCATCCCGTTCTACGTCTGGGACCTGGCGGAACGCTTCCGCGAGGACGTCGTGGACGACTTCGTCGCGGAGTACGAGGCCGGGCGCACCCCCAACCCCTGCCTGCGCTGCAACGAGAAGATCAAGTTCGCCGCGCTCCTCGACAAGGCACTGGCCCTCGGCTTCGACGCCGTGTGTACGGGCCACTACGCCACGGTCGTGCTGAAGGACGACGGCACCCGTGAGATGCACCGCGCCTCGGACATGGCCAAGGACCAGAGCTACGTCCTCGGGGTCCTGGACGAGAAGCAGCTCGCCCACGCCATGTTCCCGCTGGGTGACACCCTGACCACGAAGGACGAGATCCGCGCCGAGGCCGAGCGCCGGGGCCTGGCGGTCGCCAAGAAGCCCGACAGCCACGACATCTGCTTCATCGCCGACGGCGACACCCAGGGCTTCCTCGCCGGCCGCCTCGGCGGTCCGGCGGAGGGTGACATCCTCGACGAGTCGGGCGCGAAGGTCGGCACCCACGAGGGCGCGTTCGGCTTCACCATCGGCCAGCGCAAGGGCCTGCGCATCGGCCACCCGGCCCCCGACGGCAAGCCGCGCTACGTCCTGGACATCTCCCCGGTGAACAACACGGTGACGGTCGGCCCGGTGGAGGCCCTGGACGTCACGGCGCTGACCGCGATCAAGCCCCGCTGGTGCGGCACGGCCCCGGAGGGCCCCGGGACGTACACGGCCCAGCTCCGCGCCCACGGCGGCGAGACCGAGGTCAGCGCGGAACTGCGCGACGGGACGCTCCACGTCGCGTTCACCGAGCCGGTGCGGGGCGTGGCCCCGGGCCAGGCGGTGGTGCTCTACGACGGGACGCGGGTCGTCGGGTCCGCCACGATCGCGACGACGGTGCGCCGGGAGAAGGCGTCGGCCACGGGCTGAGGGGCGGGCGCGGGACGGCCGGGGCCGCTATCCGTCTCCGGTCTTGATGGCGACCAGCAGAGCCCTGAGCGCGCTCCGGCCGGCGACCAGGGTGGTACCAGGGCTCTCACTCTCGCGTAGCGCGATGCCCGGGCCGTCAGCCGACGCGGCGACCTCGACGCAGTGGTTGCCGCCGGCGTCGGAGAACGACGACTTCACCCAGTACAGGTCGGACCTCGACCAAGTCCAGCCTGGTTCGGAAGCTGGCCAGTTGCGTGGGCGAGTCGATGAACACCGCCCCGGTCGGTGAGTCCATCCGCACCGCGGGGCAGCGCCGGGACGAAGAGTTCGAAAATGGCACGTGCGTGGTCTTCCGAGTGGAGGCCGGGCAGATGCGCCGTCCGGACCGTGCGCATGCGCACGGCGTCACCGGGCTGGCCGAACTCGGGCTGGAGGTCGAGCCGCCCGCCCCGCTGAGCACCGTCGGATGGCTTGTCGAACTCTCGCGAGCGGTCGACCGGCGCTGACCCTGGACACGGCATACGCCCCGCCGCGCGTCCGACCCCTGTACGGACGCGGCGGCGAGCGGCTCAGGACGCCCGGCCCGCGAACACGTCCCGGGCGAAGAACTCCGTCAGCACCGGCGCGATCGCGTGCGGGGCCAGTTCGCGGGTCTGGCCGGTCAGGGTGCGGTGCTTCGCCCGGGGGATCGCGGACGCGAGGGCCAGCGTCGTCCGGTGCGCCTGTTCCGTGCTGAAACCGCCGGTCACCACCAGGGTGCGCGCCGTGACGGAGGCCAGCCGCCCGGCCGGGACCGAGCCGTCGCCCAGCAAGGCGTCGTCGTACGCAAGGGTGTGGGCCACCGCTTCGAGGCCGGGCCAGAGAGGTGCCCGGCGCATGCGGGCGATCGTCGCCTCCGGGACCCCCGTCCGGGACAGATACAGCTCCACCGCGCCGCCCCGGTCGCCCTTCTCCAGCAACCGGTGCAGCAGCGCCGTGCAGCGGGACTTGTACAGGAGGCCGGCCGGGCCCGGGGTGTACGGCGGCTCGTAGACCGCCAGGAGGTCCACGGGCAGCCCCGCGGCCTGTGCCTCCAGGGCCAGCGCCCCGCCCGACAGCATGCCGAACACCGAGACGCGCTCACCCGCCGTCGCCGCGACCGCGGCCAGGTCCTCGATCTCCCGGCGGGGTGCGTACGGCCCGCCGTCGCCGCTCGCGCCGCGGCCCCGGCGGTCGTACGTGAGGACCGTGAAGCGCGGGGACAGCAGAGCGGCCAGCGGTGCCTCGTCGGCCGCGGTGCTCAGGGCACCGCCGACCAGGATCACCGGCGGCCCGTCACCGTGGCGGCGATACGCGATCGGCGTCCCGTCACGGGAGAGAGTCTTGTCCATGTGAGGGTGGACTGCCGTGCCCCGCGGAACTCATCGCCGCGACGGAGACATGTTTCTGACGGCCGGTCGGCGCGTCAGCCGGTGACCACGTCCGTGGCGTAGAAGCAGAAGTGCCCCTTGATCGCCGCGACCTGCTCCTTGGGCTCCGGGTAGGCCCAGACGAGGTCCGCCGCCTCCGGCAGCGACCAGTAGGAGGCGTCACCCTTGAACGGGCAGTGCGTACGGGTGTCCGAGGGCGTCAGCAGCTCCGTACGGACGTCCTCGGGCGGCAGGTAGTAGCGGTCGGGGCAGCCCGTCTCGCGCAGCACCAGGGGGCGGCGGCTCTCGGCGAGCACCTGCCCGTCGTGCACCGCGCGCACGTGCACGGCGGCCGGTTCGACGGTGATCGTGTGTCCTGTGAGAGAGGTCATACAGGGTTCAGCCGTGGTGCGGGCCGCTTTCTTCCCGTGTCCGGGACCCGCCGTACGGTATCCGCATGAACATCTGTGTCTTTCTCTCCGCCGCCGACCTCGACGACCGCTACACCCGGCCCGCCCGTGAATTCGCCGAGCTGCTGGGCCGGGGCGGACACACCCTGGTCTGGGGCGGCTCGGAGAGCGGGCTGATGAAGGTCGTCGCCGACGGGGTCCAGGAGTCCGGCGGACGGCTGGTCGGGGTGTCCGTGGACTTCCTGGCGGCCAAGGCGCGGACGAACGCCGACGAGATGGTGATAGCCAAGGACCTGGCCGAGCGCAAGGCGCTGCTCCTGGAGAAGTCCGACGCGATCGTGATCATGGTCGGCGGGACGGGAACGCTCGACGAGGCGACGGAGATCCTGGAGCTGAAGAAGCACGGCAAGCACACCAAGCCCGTCGTCCTGCTGAACACCGCAGGGTTCTACGACGGTCTGCACCAGCAGTTCCGTCGTATGGAGGACGAGGGCTTCCTGCCGGTCCCGCTGACCGAGCTGGTCCTCTTCGCGGAGGACGGCGTCGGGGCGCTGGCCCACCTGGAGGAGTCGGCCGGCCTGCAGTGATGCGAGCATGAGCACATGCCTACTCATCTCATCACCGGCGCCGGCTCCGGCATCGGAGCGGCCGTCGCCCGCCGTCTCCTGGAGCGCGGCGACGAACTCGTGCTGCTGGCCCGGGACGCGGGACGTGCCAGGGAACTGGCCGCGCTCCACCCCGGGGCCCGCACCCTCGTCGGCGACCTCGGCAACCCCGACCGGCTCTCCTGGGCGTTCGGGCAGCAGCCCATGCCCGAACGCCTCGACTCGCTGCTGCACATCGCGGGCGTCGTCGAGCTCGGCACGGTCGGCGACCTCACCCCCAAGGCCTGGCACTTCCAGCTCAACGCCAACCTGGTCTCCCCGGCCGAGCTGACACGGCTGCTGCTGCCGCAGCTGCGCGTCACCCAGGGACACGTCGTCTTCGTGAACTCCGGCGCCGGGCTCGCCGCGCACGCCGGATGGGGCGCGTACGCGGCGAGCAAGCACGGGCTCAAGGCCCTCGCCGACTCGCTGCGTCACGAGGAGCACGGCAACGGGGTCAGGGTCACCTCCGTCTACCCGGGCCGCACCGCCAGCCCCATGCAGGCCAAGGTCCACCAGCAGGAGGGCAAGGAGTACGACGCCTCGCGCTGGATCGATCCGGAGTCGGTGGCCACCACGATCCTGCTCGCGCTCGATCTGCCGAGGGACGCCGAGATCAACGACCTGACGGTCCGCCCCGGCCGCTGAGAGCCCGCGCCCCGGGGCCCGTAGGCTTTCCGCGTGAGCGAGAAGAGCGGGTTCAGCGCGAGTGCAGCCACCGGGATCGGTTCCATGCCGGGGGGAGACGCCCGGGAGGCGGCGAAAACCGTCACCGGGTCCTTCGCCGACGGCCAGGGCATGCCGTATCTGGCGGAGCTGCCCGCGCGGGGCCCCGGCGCGGACATGACCGGGCGCACCATCGGGCTGCTCACCGAGATGTACGGCCATGTCGAACCCAGCGGCTGGCGGATCAGCGACCGCCCCGGCCGCGACACCCGCCGTGCCCGCTCCTGGCTCGGCGAGGACCTCGACGCGCTGGAGGAGTTCACCCAGGGCTACGAGGGGCTGCTGAAGGTCCAGGCCGTCGGCCCCTGGACCCTGGCCGCCTCGCTGGAACTGCGGGGCGGCGAGGCCATGCTGGGCGACCCGGGCGCCTGCCGCGACCTGGCCGGCTCGCTGGCCGAGGGGCTGCGCTCCCACCTCGCCCAGGTGCGGCGCAGGATCCCCGGCGCCGAGGTCGTGCTCCAGCTCGACGAACCGTCCCTGACCGCCGTACTGCAGGGCCGGGTCAGGTCGGCGAGCGGCTACCGCACCTACCGTGCGGTGGACCGCCAGGTCGTCGAGGGAACACTGCGCGAGCTGCTCGCGGTGAACGACGACGGGCCCACGGTCGTCCACTCGTGCGCCCCGGAGGTGCCGTTCGCGCTGCTGCGGCGCGCCGGTGCGGGCGGGATCTCCTTCGACTTCTCCCTGCTCACCGAGCGTGAGGAGGAGGCGATCGGGGAAGCCGTCGAAGGCGGTACCCAGCTCTTCCTCGGCGTGGTTCCCGGTATCGACGCCGCCTCGACCGCATTGTCGGACCCGGGCGGTAGCGTCATGGGGGTCAGGACGTTGTGGAGCAGGCTGGGGCTGAATCCGGGGACTCTCAGCGAGTCCGTCGTGGTCACCCCGTCCTGCGGGCTGGCGGGAGCGTCGCCCGCGTACGCGCGCGCCGCGCTCGCCCACTGCGCCCGGGCCGCGAGGTCGCTCGCGGACAACCCTGAGTGACGGGTCGTCGTAAGAGGTCTCAACGGGGCAACGGAGGAACAGTCGATGGCCGTCGAAGAGCAGGCGCAGCAGCTGACCGGGGTGCCGGCGGAGGTGCGGGAACAGCACGCACTCCTCGCCGAGCAGATCGAGGAGCACCGCTTCCGGTATTACGTGAAGGACCAGCCCGTCATCGACGACGCCGAGTTCGACCGGCAGATGCGGGCGCTGGAGGCCATCGAGGACGAGCACCCCGAGCTGCGCACCCCGGACTCGCCGACCCAGAAGGTCGCCGGCCCCTACACCACGGAGTTCACGTCCGTCGAGCACCGTGAGCGCCTGCTCTCCCTCGACAACGCGTTCGACGACGCGGAGCTCTCGGCCTGGGCCGACCGGGTGGCGAAGGACGTCGGCAGGGGCGGGTACCACTTCCTGTGCGAGCTCAAGGTGGACGGTCTCGCCGTCAACCTCACGTACGAGCACGGCAGGCTGACCCGCGCGGCGACCCGGGGAGACGGGCGTACGGGGGAGGACGTCACCCCCAACGTCCGTACGATCGCCGACATCCCGCTCCGTCTGAAGGGCGACCGCGTTCCCGAGCTCGTCGAGATCCGGGGCGAGGTCTTCTTCCCCATGGAGGCCTTCGAAGGGCTCAACGCCCGGCTGGTCGAGGCCGGTGACAAGCCCTTCTCCAACCCGCGCAACGCGGCGGCCGGTTCGCTGCGGCAGAAGGACCCGAAGGTCACCGCCACCCGCCCCCTCCACATGGTGGTGCACGGCATCGGAGCCCGTGAGGGCTTCGACATCGACCGGCTCTCCCAGGCCTACGACCTGCTGAGGGAGTGGGGCCTGCCCACCGCCAAGCACAACAAGGTGGTCGAATCCCTCGACGAGGTCCGGGAGTTCATCGCCTGGTTCGGCGAGAACCGGCAGTCCGTCGAGCACGAGATCGACGGCGTCGTCGTCAAGCTCGACGAGATCCCGCTCCAGGGCAGGCTGGGCTCCACCTCGCGCGCGCCCCGCTGGGCGATCGCATGGAAGTACGCCCCCCAGGAGGTCAACACCAAGCTGGTCAACATCCGGGTCGGCGTCGGACGCACCGGTCGCGTCACGCCGTACGCCCAGGTCGAGCCCGTCGAGGTGGCCGGTTCGGAGGTGGAGTTCGCCACCCTGCACAACCAGAACGTGGTGAAGGCCAAGGGCGTCCTCATCGGCGACACGGTGGTGCTCCGCAAGGCGGGCGACGTCATCCCGGAGATCCTCGGCCCCGTCGTCGATCTGCGGGACGGCAGCGAGCGGGAGTTCGTCATGCCCTCCGAGTGCCCGGAGTGCGGGACGGCGCTGCGGCCCATGAAGGAGGCCGACATCGACCTCCGCTGCCCCAACGCCCGCTCCTGCCCCGCCCAGTTGCGGGAGCGCCTCGCCTATCTGGCGGGCCGCAAGTGCCTGGACATCGACCACTTCGGCTATGTGGCCGCCGCGGCCCTGACCAAGCCCCTGGAGCCCGCCGAACCGCCCCTGCTGGACGAGGGCGATCTCTTCGGCCTGACGGTGGAGCAGCTGCTGCCGATCCGGGCGTACGTCCTGGACGCCGACAGCGGGCTGCCCAAGCGTGACCCGAAAACGGGTGAGGAGAAGATCGCCACGGTCTTCGCCAACCAGCAGGGTGAGCCGAAGAAGAACGCCCTCGGCATGCTGGAAGGCATCGCGGAGGCCAGGCAGGCCCCGCTCGCCCGGATCCTCACCGGCCTCTCGATCCGGCACGTGGGTCCGGTGGCCGCCGTCGAACTGGCCCGGCAGTTCCGGTCCGTCGACCGGATCGACGCGGCGTCCGAGGAGGAGCTGGCCGCGGCGGACGGGGTGGGCCCCATCATCGCCGCCTCGGTCAAGCAGTGGTTCGCCGAGGACTGGCACCGCGAGATCCTGCGCAAGTGGCGGGAGGCCGGGGTCCGGATGGAGGACGAGGGCGCGGGGGAGGACGAGGGCCCGCGGCCGCTGGAGGGGCTCACCGTCGTCGTCACCGGCACCCTGACCGCGCACACCCGGGACGGAGCCAAGGAGGCGCTCCAGAGCCTCGGGGCGAAGGTCACCGGATCCGTCTCGAAGAAGACCTCCTTCGTGGTGGTGGGCGACAACCCGGGTTCCAAGTACGACAAGGCGATGCAGCTGAAGGTGCCCGTCCTCGACGAGGACGGCTTCGCCGTGCTCCTGGAGCAAGGGCCTGACGCCGCCCGGGAGGCCGCGGTTCCCGCCGAGGGCGCCGAGGAGACCTGATCGAGGCGCGATCGAGATGCCGGCGACGCGTGGCCGTGAGCGACGGGGGAAGTATGCCGACGAGGTGACGCGGCCGGCCCGCATCACCCGTTCGGCGCTTATCAGAAGGTGAACGGTGAAGGACCGCATTCGGGCAAGAGCTGCAGAGCGCTGCCCGTGGGGCCCCTCGTCGGCCTACTGTTGAACGAGCACCTGCCGTGCCCGGCCGCGTGGTGGGATTTGGGTCGTGGTGGCATGGGAGCGGGGGCCACCATGGGACATCGGCACCGCCGGCTGTGAGAGGGACGGAATGAAACCGACCGAGAGCGCCGCACCGGTGTCGCGTCTGCAAGGTTTCGTGGGCCTCACGTCCAAGGTGGGCGCCGTCGTCGTGGCGGTCGCCGCCGTGCAGCTGGTGACCGGGTTCTACCGGACGGTCCACGACGGACACGCGCTCTTTCCCGCGGGCACCGCCGGCTGGTCGCTCGCCCTGCTCACCGGAATCATCGTGGGCCATCTGGTCGCACTCGGACGCGACCGCTGGTGGGGCGGGACCGGATCCGGCGCCGCCCTCACCCTCGCCGTCCTGCTGCTCTACGGCTGGGTGGCCGCGGGCCTGGTCAGCCTCGTCGTCGTGGTGCTCGTGGGTACGGCCAGGCGGCACCGGTGGTGGCAGGGGCTGCTGCACGGGGCGGTGGACATACTCGGCATAGGGGCGGCCGCGCTGGTCCTGTCCGCCTTCGGCGAGGTGCCGACCGTCGAAACCCCCTGGCGTCCACTCCACTGGGGGATCGACGCCGTACCGGAAGTGCTGCTCGTCGCCGGCACGTATCTCCTCGTCACCCGTTTCCTGCTCTGGTACGCCAGGGCGTCCCAGAGCGGCGGGCTGCCGACGATCGCCCGCACCGCCCTGCTGCGCCAGGGGCTCGTCGCGGTCGCCCTGCTGGGCATCGCCCCGCTGATCTGCGTGGTGGCCTCGGCCAAGCCGGTGCTGCTGCCGCTCTTCGCCGTCCCGCTGATCGCCCTGGACTCCACGCTGTGGATCGCCCGGGCACGGGCCGAGGAGCAGCTGAGGGATCCGCTCACCGGCCTGCCCAACCGCCAGTGGCTCCTGGAGAGGACGTGGACGGCATTGGAGGAGGCTGCCGGCACCGGCAGCAGAACGGCCCTCGTCCTCATCGACCTCGACCGCTTCCGGGCCGTCAACGACACCCTCGGGCACCTTGCCGGTGACCGGTTGCTGCTCCAGATAGCGGAGCGGCTCCGGCTCGCCCTGCCGCGCGGCGCGGAGGCCGCACGGCTCGGCGGCGACGAGTTCGCCGTACTGCTGCCGACCGCGGACTCGGCCACCAGCGCCCAGCGGATCGCCCGCCATCTGGTCGCCGAGCTCTCCTCCCCCCTCGACCTCGACGGGCTCACGCTCGTGCTGGAGGCGAGCGCGGGGGTCGCCGTCCACCCGGACCACGCGCTGGACGCCGAAGGGCTCCTCAGACGGGCGGACGTGGCCATGTACCAGGCCAAGCGGGACCGCACGGGCGTGGAGGTCTACGAGTCCAAGCGCGACAGCAACACCCCGGACCGGCTCGGCCTGCTGGGCGATCTGCGCCGGGCCCTGGACGCCCGGGAGGTGGAGCTCCACTACCAGCCCAAGGTCCGCTTCGACGGCCAGGTGGCGGGCCTCGAAGCGCTCGTGCGCTGGGTGCATCCGGAGCGCGGACGGGTCCCCCCGGACGAGTTCATCGCCATCGCGGAATCCTCCGGGCTGATGCCCCACCTCACCGAGTACGTCCTGGAGACCGCGCTGGCCCAGGTGGCGCGGTGGCGGGCCCAGGGGCTGTTCGTCCCCGTCGCGGTCAACGTCTCGCCGCGCGACGTCCACACCCCCGGCTTCGCGGGCAGCGTCGCCGCACGGCTCGCCCGGCACGGAGTCCCCGCCGGCGCGCTGCAGCTGGAGATAACCGAGCACGTCCTGCTGGAGGACCCTCAGCGGGCCGCGGACACCCTGGCCGGGCTGACCGCGCACGGCGTGAAGATGTCCCTCGACGACTTCGGCACCGGTTACTCCTCCCTGGTCCATCTGCGGAAGCTGCCGGTCAGCGAGCTCAAGATCGACCGGTCGTTCGTCGCACGGCTGGCCGTGGACAACGAGGACGCCGAGATCGTCCGCTGCACCATCGACCTGGCCCACTCGCTCGGCCTGATCGTCGTCGCCGAGGGCGTCGAGGACGACGAGACCTGGGAGCGGCTGCGGGACCTGCGCTGCGACGCGGTGCAGGGGTGGCTCGTCGCCGCCGCGATGCCGCCGCAGGAGACGACGGCGTGGCTGCGGGCGCGCGGCGAGCACGGGTGGCGGCGTCCCGCCGACCGGGAGGCCGCGGCGGCGCAGCCGGTGGCGCCCGAGCCGGCGCCCAGGTCCGCGGGACGTGCGCTGAACCCCGGCACAGCCACTGCCTGACGCCGTACGCCGGGGCCTGGGAGCCGGTGTGTCCGTCGGCGTGTCCGGCGACCCCATAGGATTGGGCCAAAACCACACACCAACCCCTGAGGATCGCTGCATGCCTGGCATCACGCGCGAGGAGGTCGCCCACCTCGCCCGGCTGGCGCGTCTGGAGCTGAAGGGCGAAGAGCTCGAACACTTCGCCGGTCAGCTCGACGACATCATCGGCGCGGTCGCCCGCGTCTCCGAGGTCGCCGACCAAGACGTACCGCCGACCTCCCACCCCCTGCCGCTGACGAACGTCATGCGGGCGGACGAGGTCCGTCCGTCGCTCACCCCCGAGCAGGCGCTCTCCGGCGCCCCGGCCCAGGAGCAGCAGCGTTTCAAGGTGCCGCAGATCCTGGGGGAGGACTAACAGCCATGACGGACATCAGCACCATCATCAAGCTCACCGCGGCCCAGATCGCCGCGAAGATCGCCTCCGGCGAGCTGACGGCCGTCGAGGTCACCGAGGCCCACCTGGCCCGGATCGACGCCATCGACGAGAAGGTCCACGCCTTCCTGCACATCGACCGCGAGGGTGCGCTCGCGCAGGCCCGCGCCGTCGACGCCAAGCGTGAGGCGGGGGAGAAGCTCGGCCCGCTGGCCGGCGTCCCGCTCGCACTCAAGGACATCTTCACCACCCAGGACATGCCGACCACCGTCGGCTCGAAGATCCTCGAGGGCTGGGTCCCGCCGTACGACGCGACCCTCACGAAGAAGCTGAAGGCCGCCGACGTCGTCATCCTCGGCAAGACCAACATGGACGAGTTCGCCATGGGGTCCTCCACCGAGAACAGCGCCTACGGCCCCACCGGCAACCCCTGGGACCTCACCCGCATCCCGGGCGGTTCCGGCGGCGGCTCGTCCGCCGCGCTGGCCTCCTTCGAGGCGCCGCTCGCCATCGGCACGGACACCGGCGGCTCCATCCGCCAGCCCGCGGCCGTCACCGGCACCGTCGGCGTCAAGCCCACCTACGGCGGCGTCTCCCGCTACGGCATGGTCGCCTTCTCCTCCTCCCTCGACCAGGGCGGCCCCTGTGCCCGTACGGTCCTGGACGCGGCGCTGCTCCACGAGGTCATCGGCGGCCACGACCCGCTGGACTCGACGTCCATCGACGCCCCGGTCCCGCCGGTCGTCGAGGCCGCGCGCAACGGCTCCGTACAGGGCATGCGCGTCGGCGTGGTCAAGCAGTTCGCCGGCGAGGGCTACCAGGCCGGCGTCGTCCAGCGGTTCAACGAGTCCGTCGAGCTGCTGAAGTCGCTCGGCGCCACCGTCGTCGAGCTGGACTGCCCGTCCTTCGACCTCGCTCTGTCGGCGTACTACCTGATCGCGCCGTCCGAGTGCTCCTCGAACCTGGCCCGCTTCGACGCCATGCGCTACGGCCTGCGGGTCGGCGACGACGGCACACGGTCCGCCGAGGACGTCACCGCCCTCACCCGTGAGGCCGGCTTCGGCGACGAGGTCAAGCGCCGCATCATCCTGGGCACGTACGCACTCAGCTCCGGCTACTACGACGCGTACTACGGCTCGGCCCAGAAGGTCCGCACCCTCATCACCCAGGACTTCGAGAAGGCGTTCGAGCAGGTGGACGTCGTCGTCTCGCCGACGACGCCCACCACCGCCTTCCCCATCGGCGAGCGCGCCGACGACCCGATGGCGATGTATCTCGCGGACCTGTGCACCATTCCGACCAACCTCGCCGGCAACTCCGCCATGTCGCTGCCCTGCGGTCTGGCACCGGAGGACGGCCTGCCGGTCGGGCTGCAGATCATCGCCCCCGCCATGAAGGACGACCGGCTGTACAAGGTCGGAGCAGCCGTCGAGGCCGCTTTCGTGGAAAAGTGGGGGCACCCGCTGCTTGAGGAGGCTCCGTCACTGTGAGCGCAATGGCTAAGAAGGCCCAGAACTTCAAGAAGTCCAAGTCCGGTGTGTACGTGTCCCTGGGCACCACCGCCTTCGGCGCACTCAGCGTCGTCAAGCAGGCGAGGATGGCCCGCCAGGACAACGACACGCTGCGGCTGGTCGACGCCGCCGTATCCGCCGCCGCGATCGTGACCGGACTCGCGATCCTCTACCGCGAGCTCAAGCGTCTCGGCGACGACGACGTCCTGCTGGGCTGAGAGGGAAAGTTTCATCGTGACTGTCATCGACCTGGAGTCGTACGAGGATGCCCTCGCGACGTACGACCCCGTCATGGGCCTCGAGGTCCATGTGGAGCTCGGCACCAAGACCAAGATGTTCTGCGGGTGCTCCACCGAGCTCAAGCAGGACGCGAACTCGCAGACCTGCCCGGTCTGCCTCGGACTGCCGGGCGCGCTGCCGGTCGTCAACGAGATCGGCGTCGAGTCCGCCGTCAAGATCGGGCTCGCGCTGAACTGCGAGATCGCCGAGTGGTGCCGCTTCGCCCGGAAGAACTACTTCTATCCGGACATGCCGAAGAACTTCCAGACCTCCCAGTACGACGAGCCGATCGCCTTCGACGGCTATCTGGACGTCCAGCTGGAGGACGGCGAGATCTTCCGCGTGCAGATCGAGCGGGCGCACATGGAGGAGGACACCGGCAAGTCGACTCACGTCGGCGGTGCCACCGGCCGCATCCACGGCGCCTCCCACTCGCTGCTCGACTACAACCGTGCGGGCATCCCCCTCATCGAGATCGTCACCAAGCCGATCGAGGGAGCGGGCGCACGCGCCCCCGAGGTCGCCAAGGCGTACGTCGCCGAGCTCCGCGAGCTCATCAAGGCGCTCGGCGTCTCGGAGGCCCGGATGGAGATGGGCCAGATGCGCTGCGACGTGAACCTGTCGCTGCGCCCGCACGGCCGCGAGACGTTCGGCACGCGCTCCGAGACGAAGAACGTGAACTCGCTGCGTTCCGTCGAGCGTGCCGCCCGCTTCGAGATCCAGCGTCACGCGGCGGTGCTGAACTCCGGCGGGACGATCGTGCAGGAGACCCGGCACTTCCATGAGGAGGACGGCTCCACCACGGCCGGCCGCATCAAGGACAACGCCGAGGACTACCGCTACTTCCCCGAGCCGGACCTGGTGCCGGTCGCCCCTGCCCGCGACTGGGTCGAGGCGCTCCGCAAGGAGCTTCCCGAGCTGCCCCGGCTGCGCCGCAAGCGGCTGAAGGAGGAGTGGGGTGTCAACGAGCACGACATGCAGTCCATCCTCAACGCCGGGGCGGTCGACCTGATCGTCGCGACGACGGAGGCGGGCGCCCCGTCCGACCAGGCACGCAAGTGGTGGATGGGCGAGCTCGCCCGTAACGCCAACGAGACCGGCCGCAGCCTGGACGAGCTGCCGGTCACCCCGGCGCAGGTCGCCCGGGTGGCGGAGCTCGTCGCCGCCGGTGACCTCAACGACAAGCTGGCGCGCCAGGTCCTGGAGGGTGTCCTCGCGGGCGAGGGCGACCCGGACACCGTCGTCGAGAAGCGCGGCCTGAAGGTCGTCTCCGACGAGGGTGCGCTGTCCACCGCCGTCGACGAGGCCATCGCGGGCAACGCCGCCATCGCCGACAAGATCCGCGGCGGCAAGGTCGCCGCGGCCGGCGCTCTGGTGGGCGCGGTCATGAAGGCCACCCGTGGCCAGGCCGACGCGGCGCGTGTGCGTGAGCTGATCCTGGAGAAGCTCGGCGTCGAGGGCTGACCCCGGCACGCCCCTGGGGGCGGCGCACCCGTTCACCGGGTGTGCCGCCCCCTTCGCGCTGCCCCGGGCCGGCCTGCGGGACGTTCACCACCAGGCCGTACGGCGGTCTTCCCGTAGCCACCCGGCATGACTAGCTTCCGACCGTAGACACGGAATCGGGAGGCTCACTTGACCACGGACATGTCACGCCGGCGGCTCTTCGCGCTCGGGGGCGGTGCGCTCGGCGCCGCCGCGGCGGGATCGTTCCTGCCCCCGTCGCTCCAGGCGGCGATCGCCGCGCAGCCCGCGGACGTGCGCTCCGGCGGTGCGGGGCTGGACGCCATCGAGCACGTGGTGATCCTGATGCAGGAGAATCGTTCCTTCGATCACTACTTCGGCACGCTGCGCGGAGTGCGCGGCTTCGGTGACCGCAACGCGATCGAGCTCCCCTCCGGCCGGCCCGTCTTCGAACAGCCGGGGCCGGCGGGCGCGACCGTGCTGCCGTTCCCCGTGCGCGAGGCCGCGGAGGCGCAGAAGAAGGACCTGCAGTACATCGGCGCCCTGGACCACTCGTGGAGCGGCGGCTCCAAGGCGTGGGCCGACGGCTGGATGAACGGCTGGGTCACCGCGAAGACCGCCGCCACCATGGCGTACTACGACCGCGGCGACATCCCGCTGCACTACGAACTCGCCGACACCTTCACCGTCTGCGACGCCTACCACTCCTCGATCCACACCTCCACCAGCCCGAACCGCAACCACCTGTGGAGCGGCAGGACGGGCGACGAGCCGGACGGCAGGCGGGCCGTCGGCAACGACGCGTACGACGAGGGCACCCACCCCGGATACGACTGGGGCACCTACGCCGAGCGGCTGGAGAAGGCCGGGCGGAGCTGGAAGACGTACACCGAGTGGGAGAACTTCACCGACAACCAGATCGAGTTCTTCGCCACCTTCAAGGCCATCGCCCGCAAGGCCCTGGCGAAGACCGGCGGCCACACCTACATGGAGTCCTTCTACGCCACCGTGCGCGACGCGGACGGGGCCGCCGAGCGGGAGCGGCTGCTGGGCCTGCTGGACGAGGGCGTCGCCGCCCTGACGGCAGCCGAGCGCAGCCTGTTCGAGCGGGGGCTGCGCCGGGTCGAGACGGGCACGCTCGCCGACGAGTTCGCCAAGGACGTTGCGGCGGGGACACTGCCCGAGGTCTCCTACCTGGTCCCGTCGGCGGTCGATTCCGAGCACCCGAGCGTCTCCTCGCCGGTGCACAGCGCGACCGTCGTGTACAAGATCCTGGACGCGCTCGGCAAGCACCCCGATGTGTGGCGGCGCACCGTCGTCCTCATCAACTACGACGAGAACGACGGGTTCTTCGACCACGTGCCGCCGCCGGTCGCGCCCGCGGAGGTGACGGAGGAGCACTGGGAGGGCAAGCCCACCGGGCTCGGCGTGCGGGTGCCGCTGCTGGTCGTCTCCCCGTGGTCCGTCGGCGGATACGTCTGCTCCGAGGTCTTCGACCACACCTCCGTGATCCGCCTCCTGGAGCGCTGGACGGGGGTGGAGGAACCCAATATCGGCGACTGGCGGCGCCGGGTCACCGGGGACCTCACCTCGGCCTTCGACTTCACCCGTGCGCGGCGGAAGCCCGAGACGGAGCCCCCCGCCGCGATTCCCCCGTTCGGCGGACGCTGGCAGCCGAAGCCGCCGGCCGTCCAGCACATGCCCGTCCAGGAGGCCGGCACCCGTCCGGCCAGGCCCCTGCCCTACCAGCCCGACGCACAGGCCAGGCGCGTGACCGGCGGACTGCGGCTGGACCTCGGCAACACCGGCAGGTCCTCCGCGCACTTCACGCTCTACCCGTACGCGGGTGAGTTCCCCGCCCCGCAGCACCGGGACGTCAGGGGCACGGCACGGTGGGCGGTGCCGGTGACCGGTGAGGCGTACCGCTTCACGGTCACCGGTCCGAACGGCTTCCGGCGGGAGTTCGAGGGCGCGTCCGACGGTGGCGCGGAACTCGCCTCCCGCATCGACGCCCACGAGCGGGACCTGTACCTCACGCTGCGCAACAACGGCAGGCGGACGCTGACCTACACCGTGCGGCCCCTCGGATACGTCGACGAGGACGACCTGCGGAACTGGACCCGGACGGTCCAGGTCAAGCCCGGGCGCAGCCGTACGGTCGTGCACTCGGCGGCCGACGCCCACGGCTGGTACGACATCGAGGTGACGGCAGACGAGGCGGGCTCCTTCCGCCGCCGGCTGATGGGCCACATCGAGAACGGCCGGGCGAGCGTCACCGGCTGACGGGCAGGAAGAGGGCGGTGGCGGCCGCCGTACGACGAAAGGGGCGAAGTCAAGCCATGTGACCATGGCCACGAAAGCGGCGAATGGTGAGGAATGGCTGAAAGAGTGTGGCTCCCAGGTCATGCGACGTCGTGGGATGTTCCCGTTATATCCCCCTACGGTCCACGAACCCCAGGAGCGCCTTTGCCGGCCGCCATCGCACGCTGGTGTCTCAGGCACCGCCTCGCCACCGTCCTCGTCTGGCTGTCCGTCCTCGGGGGCGTGGCGACCGTGGCCGGGCTCGCGGGGTCCGCGTACTCCGTCGACTACGAGGTGCCGGGCACCGAGTCCGGCCGTGCCGGCGAGCTCCTGCAGAGGGGTTTCGACGACCTCGGCGGCGAGACCGGCACCGTCGTCTGGCACACCTCCGGCTCCAGCGTCCGCGACGCCGGCGTCGAGCGGACGATGACCGGGACACTGCGCGAGATCGGCGCCCTGCCCGGCGTCGGTGACGTCGCCGGCCCCTACGGGGCCACGGACCACGGGCGGATCAGCGCGGACGGGCACACCGCCTACGCGACGGTCACCTTCGACCACCGGGCGGGGGAGACCCCGCCGGAACAGGCGCAGGCCGTCGTCGACACCGCGCAGCGGGCAGCTGGCGAAGGGCTCCGGATCGAACTCGGCGGCGCCGCCGTGGCGTCGACCGAGGCGCCCGCACTCCATCTGAGCGAGGCCGTCGGGGTGGCCGTCGCCGCGGTCGTCCTCTTCCTCGCCTTCGGCTCGCTCGCCGCGAGCCTGCTGCCCATCGCCACCGCACTCGTCTCCGTCGGCACCGCGTACGCGGGCATCGTGCTGCTCGGCCATGTCATGACCGTCGCCGACTTCGCGCCGATGCTCGGGATGCTCATCGGGCTCGGCGTGGGCATCGACTACGCCCTCTTCATCGTCACCCGGCACCGGCGGGGCCTCCGGCACGGCCTGCCCGTGCCCGAAGCGGCGCGGAACGCCGTCGCGACGACGGGGCGCGCCGTCGTCTTCGCCGGAGCCACCGTCTGCGTCGCCCTGCTGGGCATGCTGGTCCTGCGGCTGGGCTTCCTCAACGGGGTCGCGATCGCCGCCTCCCTCACCGTGGTGCTGACCGTCGCCGCCTCCGTGACCCTGCTGCCCGCCCTGCTCTCCTTCATCGGCATGCGGGCCCTGAGCCGCCGTGAGCGCGCCCGGCTGACCGAAATGGGGCCGCAGCGCGAACGCGCCGCCGGCTTCGCCGTCCGCTGGTCGGCCTTCGTGGAGCGGCGCCCCCGACTGCTGGGAGCGGCGGCCGCCGCCGTCATGGCGGTGCTCGCGCTGCCCACCCTCTCCCTGCACCTGGGCACCTCCGACCAGGGCAACGACCCCGCCACGGCCACCACCCGCCAGGCGTACGACCTCCTGGCAGACGGGTTCGGACCGGGCGTCAACGGGTCGCTGACCGTGGCAGCCCACCTCGACGGAGCCGACGACCGGCTCGCCCTGGACGGCCTGCCCGCGGTGCTGCGGGACACCGAAGGTGTCGCCGAGGTGAGCCCGGTGACCTACAACGGCAGCGGCGACACCGCCTTCCTGACCGTCGTCCCCGACTCCGCCCCGCAGTCGCAGCGGACCAGCGAACTCGTCGACCGGCTTCGCCACGACGTCCTGCCGGCGGCCGGGGACACCACCTCGCTCCGGACGCACGTGGGCGGGGTGACGGCCTCGTACGACGACTTCGCCGCGGTCATCGTCGGCAAGCTGCCGCTCTTCGTCGGGGTCGTCATCGGGCTCGGCTGCCTGCTCCTGCTGCTGGCGTTCCGCTCCCTCGCCGTTCCCCTCAAGGCCGCCGTGATGAACGTGGCCGCCGTGGCCGCTTCCTTCGGCGTCGTCGTCGCGGTCTTCCAGTGGGGATGGGGGAGCGAGCTGCTGGGACTCGGCAGCGCGGGCCCCATCGAGCCCTTCCTCCCGGTGATCATGGTCTCGGTGCTCTTCGGGCTGTCGATGGACTACCAGGTCTTCCTCGTCGGACGGATGTACGAGGAGTGGCTGGAGACCGGTGACAACCGACGGTCCGTACGCGTCGGCCTGGCCGAGACCGGCCGGGTCATCAACTCGGCCGCGGTGATCATGATCTCCGTCTTCCTCGCCTTCGTCCTCAGCGGCGACCGCGTCATCGCGATGTTCGGCATCGCGCTCGCCGCGGCCGTCGCCCTCGACGCCTTCCTCCTGCGCACCCTGCTCGTGCCCGCGCTGATGTACATGCTCGGCGGCGCGAACTGGTGGCTCCCCGCCCGGCTGGACCGGCTGCTCCCGCATGTCGGCATCGAGCCGCCCGACCGCACGGCACCACATGCGAGGATCCCGGGGGAGCGCGCGGGAGACGAGGCCCGGCCGGGCCCGCAGCGCGTTCACTGAGACGGCACGAAGACCGAGGAGATCCACTGTGTTCACGGTGCCACTGGGAGACGACGGAGCGGAGCTCCGCCCGATCGAGCCATGGCAGGCCGAGGAGTTCCTGGCCCACATGGGCCGGGCGCGCGGCCTGGTCGACCCCTGGATCCCGTTCGCCGCGGCCGCCACGGACCTCACGTCCGCACAGGCCCTGCTCCAGCGGTACGCGGACAAGCAGGCGGCCGACACCGGCCGGCTCTACGGCATCTGGCTGGACGGCACGCTGGTAGGCGGCGTCCTGTTCCGGATATTCGAGGCGAACACCGGCAACTGCGAGATCGGCTGCTGGCTGGAGGCGGCCGCCGAGGGCCGCGGCCTCGTCACCCGGGCTTCACGGAAGCTGATCGACTGGGCCTTCGACGTACGGGGCATGCACCGCGTGGAGTGGGTCGCGTCCTCGGCCAACAGGCGCAGTGTCGCCGTCGCCGAACGGCTCGGCATGACCCGTGAGGGAGTGCTCCGCGAGGCGTATCCGTACCGCGGCAAACGTCATGACCACGAGATCTGGGCCGTTCTGGCGCCCGAATGGCGGAACGCGCGGAGCTGAGGCGCCGCTCTTAAGGAGGTTCTCATCCGGGACCCCTAGCGTGCGGCGCATGAACACCTCCCCCACCACTCCGACCACAGACGACACCGAGGAGAAGAAGGCGGCCGAAAAAACCGCCACCACGCCGGGCGTGACGAAGCAGGCCGGGCCGGCGGAAGACGCCGCACCGGACGCAGCCGCACCGGGTGCGACCGAGTCGGACGTGACCGCCATGGACGTGGCGGCGACGGACGCGGCCGCGGAGGACGGCCTCGAGACCGACCTGGAGCCCGACCCCTACGCCGAGGCCGAAGCGGCAGCGGCGTCCGGGGCCGGAACCGGAGCCGCGGCCGTCGTGGCCGCCGGGCTGGGCGTCATCTCGCTCTCGGGCGCCTGGACCGGCCGTGTCGCCGCCGAGCGCGAGACCCTGGTCGGCCAGATCAAGACCTCCGGCGGCACCGGCAGCGCCGCCCAGCAGATCTCCGAGATCTACGGCGACGCGTGGCACAGCACCGCCCTCGTCAACGGGGTCTTCGCGCTGCTCGCGCTGCTCGTCGGCGTCTTCGTCCTGGTCCGGCCCTCCTTCGGCACCCCCACCCTCGTGCCGCAGGCGGGCTGGGTCCGCTCCGTCGCCATGGCGGGCATCGCCCTTGGCGTCCTCGGCCTGCTGATCTCCGTGGGCATGTACCTCGACCTCTTCGTCGCCCTGCCGTCCGCGGCCGGCTGAGTACCTGGCCGCTGCGTCGGACCGCCGGTGACGGCCGGTCTAAGGCATCCGCCACCCGGGCCTAAGGCCCCCCACCCGCTGAGATGCGGCACTCGCCCGATGTGGCGGCGACCCCTGACGGACGAGAGTGGGGGCACGGCAGGAAGCCGTGCCCCCCTTTCCGTACCACCAGGGAGAACACCATGTACGAGTACGAGATCCACCAGCTCGCCGTCGCCGAGCTGATCCGCAGGGCCGAGGAGCAGCGGACCGTCCGTCAGGCGGTGCTCGCCCGCCGCGCCGCCCGCCGTTCCGGACGGCACGACACCGAAGGGCGGGTGGGAAAGAACCGGAACTGGTTCGTCCGTGCCGCGTAGCGATGGGACCCCGAAAAACGGTCGCCGGGGTGTCGTACGCGTATGCGATGCTCGGCGGCGTGGAGACCAACACCGTCAGCCCCGTCTTCGTCGGCCGAGCCGGTGAACTCGCCGCGCTCACCGAGTCGCTCGCCCGCACCGCCGCCGGGGAACCGCAGGCGCTGCTCGTCGGCGGCGAGGCGGGCGTCGGCAAGACCCGGCTGGTCGAGGAGTTCATCAGGGCGGCCTGCCGCCGGGACGCCGTCGTGGCCGTCGGCGGGTGCGTGGAGATCGGGGCCGACGGCCTGCCCTACGCTCCGTTCGCCACGGCGCTCCGCGCCCTGCGCCGGTCACTCCCGGAGGAGCTGACCGAGGCCCTGGCCGGGCAGGAGGGCGAGCTCGCCCGGCTGCTGCCCGAGCTCGGCGAGGCCGACCGGGCGCCGGACGACGAGCACGGCACCGCCCGGCTGTTCGAGCTAGCCGCCCGGCTGCTGGAGCGCGTCTCCGCCACCCGCACGGTCGTCCTCGTCCTGGAGGACCTGCACTGGGCGGACGCCTCCACGCGCCATCTGCTCGCCTACCTCTTCCGCACCCTGCGCAGCGGCCGCCTCGTCGTGATCGGGACGTACCGTGCCGACGACGTCCACCGCCGCCACCCCCTGCGCCCGCTCCTCGCCGAGCTCGACCGGCTCCGCACGGTCCGCCGGATCGAACTCGACCGCTTCAGCCGCGCCGAGGTCGGCCGGCAGCTCACCGGCATCCTCGCGATGGTCCCCGACGCCGCGCTGGTCGACGACATCTTCGAACGCTCCGACGGCAACGCCTTCTTCGTCGAGGAACTCGCCCGCAGCGTGGAGTGCTGCGGCGACAGCTCCGGGCTCTCCGACTCGCTCCGTGACCTCCTCCTGGTCCGCGTCGAGGCGCTGCCCGACGACGCGCAGCGGATCGCCCGGATCATCGCCGAGGGCGGCTCCACGGTCGAGCACCCGCTCCTCGCCGCCGTCGCCGGCCTCGCCGAGGACGACCTCGACGAGGCACTGCGGGCGGCGGTCGGCGCCAACCTGCTGCTGCCCGCCCCCGACACCGACGGATACCGCTTCCGCCACTCCCTGGTCCGCGAGGCCGTCAGCGACGACCTCCTGCCCGGCGAACGCACGCGCCTCAACCGCCGCTACGCCGAAGCACTGGAGGCCGACCCGTCCCTCGTACGCGCCGACGAGCGCGCCGCACGCCTCGCCAGCTACTGGTACGCCGCGCACGACGCGGTCAGAGCGCTGCCCGCCGTGCTCCAGGCGGCGGTGGCGGCCCGGCGCCGCTATGCGTACAGCGAGCAACTCCGCCTGCTGGAACGAGCCATGGAGCTCTGGGACGACGTGCCCGACGAGGTGCGCGCCACCCTGCGCCCCCTCGACCACGCCGAGGCCTACCCGGGGTGCGGCTGCGATCCGGCGGACCCGCTGGGCTACCTCGACCTGATGGCCGAGGCCACGGTGTCCGCCCGCTTCGGCGGCGACCGCGAACGGGCCCTGGCCCTCGCGAAGAAGGCACTGCGCATCCTGGACCGGGACCGGGACCCGCTGCGCGCCGCGTGGTTCTGGGTGCAGCGTTCCCTCCTGATGCAGAGCCTCTCCCGGGGGGACGGCCGACAGGAACTGGCCACCGCCGAGGACCTGGTGCGGGGCCTGCGGCCGTCCGCCGTGCACGCCGACGTCCTCGCCTCGGTCGCCGGCTGGGGCGCCCTGCACCGGCCCGGACCCGAGACGCTCGTCGCGGCCGACCGGGCCGTGGAGTACGCCCGGCTCGTCGGCGAGGAGTCCATCGAACTGCACGCCAGGCTCACCCGCGGCTGGCTCACGATCGACGCGGGCGACGTCGAGGAGGGCATCGCAGAGATGTACGCCGTCCGCGACCGGGCCGAGGAGCTGCATCTCGTGGGCGTCATGAGCCGCGCCGCCGTCAACCTGCCCTCCTCGCTCGAATCCTGCGGCCGCTCCCTGGAGGCGGTGGCGGCCGCCGACCACGGCATACGGATCTGCCACAGCCACGGGGTCCCCGAGTCCGAGGCCTGGGCACGGGCCAACCAGGCGCAGTCGTACTACTCGCTGGGGCACTGGAAGGAGAGCCGGGCCGCCGCGGAGGCCGCGGCCCCGCTGGCCCGGTCCCGCAAGTCGAACGCCCTGGTGGCCGCCCGCCGTACCGACCTGGCTCTGGCCACCGGGGACTTCGAGGAGGCAGAGGAGCAACTGGCCCTGAACCGACGTCACCTCGGGCACGAGACGCAGCCGCAGCACCTGATCTCCCCGGTACGGCACTCCATGGTCATCGCCGCCAGGAAGGGCATGCTCCCCGAGGCACGGGCCGCGTTCGAGGCGCAGTCCGACACAGGACTCCCGCCGGGAACCCAGCGGTACTCCCTGTCACTGCTCGCCACAGCCGCCGCGATCGAGGCCGACGCCCGCGGGCTGCCCGCCACGGACCCCGGACGGCCGGCGATCCTGGAGCGGATCCGGGGCCACCTCAAGCGGCTGCCGATGCTGGTGCCCGTCTGGGCGGCGTACGGCGTGCTGATCGAGGCCGAACTGGCACGGGCGGAAGGGGCGGACACCCCGGACCACTGGTGCCGGGCCGCCACCGCCTTCGCCCCGCTCCAGCGCCCCTACGAGCTGGCCCGGATCCGCCATCACTGGGCCGAGGCGATCCTCACCGCCTCCGGTGACCGGACACCCGCGGCGGGACTCCTGCGGGAGGCCCACGCGGTCGCCGTACGCCTCGGGGCACGGCCGCTCACGGAGAGCGTCGAGCTGCTGGCCGGCCGGGCCCGTATCGCGCTCACCGGGCCTGACGCCGCCGCCGAGGGCGAAGACCCGCCGACCGGGCCCGCCCCTGCGGTGGGCGCCATCGAGTCGTTCGGGCTGACCTCGCGGGAACAGGAGGTGCACCGGCTGGTCGCGGCGGGCTACACCAACCGCCGGATCGCGGAGGAGCTGTACATCTCGCCGAAGACCGCCAGCGTGCACGTGTCCAACATCCTGGCCAAACTCAGCGTGTCCAGCCGTGGCGAGGCGGCAGCCCTGGCGCACCGCTTCCGGCTGTACGCGGCGGGGTGAGACCGGCCGGGCCCGGAGCCCCCGCTACCGCACCTTGAGGAGCAGGATCCTGTCGTCGCCCGGCTTCGCGGAGCCACGGCCGTCCGTGTTGCTCGTGACCAGCCACAGCTTGTCGCCGCCGGCGGCGAGCACCGTGCGCAGACGGCCGTACTTCCCCTCCAGGAACGCCTGGGGAGCGGCGAGAGGTTCACCGTCCGCCTTGCCCGACAGCGGGATCCGCCAGAGCCGCTCACCCCGCAGGCCGGCCATCCAGACCGAACCCTCGGCGTACGCGATACCGCTCGGCGAGGCCTCGGAGGTCTTCCACTGGGCCGCCGGGTCGACGAACCCCGCCTTCCCCTGCTCGCCCTCGGCCTCGGGCCAGCCGTAGTTCTTGCCCGGCTCGATCAGATTCAGCTCGTCCCAGGTGTCCTGGCCGAATTCCGATGCCCAGAGCCGCTTCCCGCTGTCCCAGGCCAGGCCCTGCACATTGCGGTGCCCGTACGAATAGACCAGCGAGTCGGCCTCGGGGTTGCCGTGCAGCGGCTCGCCGTCGGGCGTCATCCGGAGGATCTTGCCCGAGAGGGACGCCTTGTCCTGGGCGAGGCCGGTGTCGCCCGTCTCGCCCGTACCCACGTACAGCATGCGGTCGGGGCCGAACGCGATCCGGCCGCCGTTGTGGACGGTGCCCTTCGGGATGCCCCGCAGGATGGTGTCCGGCGCCCCCAGCTGCTGTCCCGCGGGCTTCCTCTCGTCGTACTGGAGCCGGACGACGCGGTTGTCCGACTCGGTGGTGAGGTACGCGTAGACCAGGTGGTCCGCGCCGTAGGTCGGTGCGACGGCGAGGCCCAGCAGGCCGCCCTCACCCGCGGGCGCGACCCCCGGCACCGAGCCCAGCAGGGTCTTCCTGCCGCTCTCCCCGTCGACCCTGGTGACCGTCGCCTCGTCACGCGAGGAGACCAGCAGGTCGCCCCCGGGCAGTGCCGCCAGGCCCCAGGGTGACGCGAGGCCGTCCGTGAGCGTCTTCACCACCTCGACCGAGCCCTTGGCCGGCGGCAGGTCCGCCGACGGGCTCGCCGAGGCCGGGGGAGCGGACGTGGCGCTCGCCGCGGGCGAGGAGGCGCCCTCACCGGCCGCGGGGCCGTCGTCGGACGAACAGGCGGTCAGCAGGAGTAGTGAGGCCGAGGCGAGCAGGGCCACCACCCCCTTGCGCAGCACGGGAGTTTGCACAGCACCGATCCTTTCGAGGGTCGCACGACTATGTTCTTACACCGCCGCTCCGCCCCGGGATCCCGGTCTCCGCCAATTCTCCCGCCCCGGAGCCGGGCCGTCCTGCCGGGCCGGCCGTCTCAGTCCCACGACCCGCGGGCACGCGGCAGCCCGGCTATCTCGGCCAGGTCCCGGTCCGTGAGCGCCAGTCCCGCCGCCCCCGCGTTCTCCACGGCCCACTGCTCCCGCTTGGTGCCCGGCACGGGCACCACATGGCGGCCCTGCCGCAGGACCCAGGCCAGGGCCACCTGTGCCGGAGTGGCGCCGTGCCGCTCCGCGATCCTGCGCAGCCCCGCCACCACCGGCTGGTTGGCCGCCATCATCTCGCCCGTGAAGCGGGGGTGCCTGGCCCGCGGGTCGTCCGGCTCGAAACCCTGGCCGGGCTTGAGCGTGCCCGTGAGATAACCGCTGCCCAGCGGCATCGCCGCGAGGACCCCCACACCCCGGGCCGAGCACCACGGCAGCAGATCCTCCAGTGCCTGGGGCGACCACACGGAGAGCTCCGCCTGGACCGCGCTGACGGGAAAGACCTGCTGCATCCGCTCCAGCTGCCGGATGGTCCCGTCGTGCATCCGAGCCCCAGGCCCGCGCCCGGCCCTGGCCCCCACCGCGCACAGTCCGAGCGCCCGCACCTTGCCCGCCGTCACCAGGTCCGCCATCGCGCCCCAGGTCTCCTCGACGGGCACCTCGGGGTCCGCCCGGTGCAGCTGGTAGAGATCGATCACATCGGTCTGGAGCCGTCGCAGGGAGGCATCACAGGCACGGCGCACATAGCCCGGACGCCCGTTGGCCACGATGTGCTGATCCCCCACCAGCAGACCGCACTTGGTGGAGAGGAAGGCTTCGGAGCGGCGGCCCTTGAGCGCCCGGCCCACCAGGAGTTCATTGGTGAAGGGCCCGTACATGTCGGCGGTGTCGAGCAGTTGGACGCCCGCGTCCAGCGCGGCGTGCACGGTCCGCACCGAGCGGTCACCGCGCTGCTGCGACGTGCTGTACGCCCAGCTCATCGGCATACAGCCCAGCCCGACCGCACCCACGGCGAGTGCCGCCGCACCGATAGTCCTGCGCTCCAACTCCCCGAACCCTCCCTCGGCCCATGATCACGGGCCACCAGCACCCCAAAGTAACCTCTGCGGCTCCGCGCCCTTCGCATAGCCTCCTGACCATGACTTCTACATCTGCTTCCGACGTATGGCTGCCGTTTCCCGCCGATGAGATCGACGGCCTTCCCGAGGGTCTCGACTACCGCTTCTGGGACGGCGGCCGGGACTACCCCGCGGACCCCGCCGACTGCGCCTTCTACGTCGTTCCCTACATGAAGGGTTCCGAGGTCGCGGTCCGCCCGCTCGACGGGATGAAGGCCGTCCAGGTCGTCCAGACCCTCTCCGCGGGCATCGACCACGTGGAGCCGGGGCTCGGCCTGCTGCCCGCCGGGGTGCGGCTGTGCAACGCCAAGGGCGTGCACGAGGCTTCGACGGCCGAGCTGGCACTCGCCCTGATCCTCGCCTCGCTCCGGGGGTTCCCCGGCTTCGTGCACGGCCAGGACAAGGAGGAGTGGCGGTCCGGCTTCTATCCGGCGCTCGCCGACAAGTCCGTTCTCGTGGTGGGATACGGATCGATCGGCGCGGCCATCGAGGACCGGCTCGAACCCTTCGAGTGCGCGCGGGTGGTGCGCGTCGCGCGCTCCGAACGGACAACCGCGCGCGGCCCCGTGCACGCGCTCGACGAGCTGCCCGCCCTTCTCCCCGAGGCCGACATCGTCATCCTGTCCACCCCGCTGAACCCTTCCACGCAGGGGCTGGTGGGCCCCGGCTTCCTCGCCGCGATGCGCGACGGCGCGCTGCTCGTGAACGTCGCGCGTGGCGCCGTCGTCGACACCACGGCCCTGCTGGCCGAGCTCGAGTCGGGGCGACTGCGCGCCGCGCTCGACGTGACCGACCCCGAACCGCTGCCCGCCGGCCATCCTCTCTGGCATGCTCCCCACACACTGATCACCCCCCATGTGGGCGGCAGCACCTCCGCGTTCCTGCCCCGGGCCAAGCGCCTGCTGGCCGGACAGCTCACCCGGTTCGCCGCGGGAGAGCCGGTCGCCAACCTCGTACTCACCACCGGCTGACCACGCTCCGCAGCGGTTCCGGCGCTCTCCGTCCCGACAACGCCGCAGGTGGTAACGGAGAGTAGAGAAGGTATGTCCCTGAGTGACGACTCTGGTGTATCGTCCACAAGGAGGCCGCACCGTGGAAGGGACGGTGCCGGGGGAAGCGGAACGCGAGGGGGCGACGGGCATGTTCGGCCAGCGGAGAGACGATCCGACGCGGCGTGGCGGGCAGGCGAGGCGGGCGGCGGCGAGGGCCCCGGGGGCCGACCGTGGAGCTTCCCGGTGAGCGCCCTCGCGGCCCTGCTCTCCAGGCGGCCGGCCTCGGGACGGGCCGTGGGGCTCCGATCCCAGCTCGCCCTCGGCGCCGTCTGCGCCGGATACGCGGTGGGGGCCGCCCTCGGCTGGGGATCGCCCGGAGTCGCCCTCTTCATGGGTGACTTCGGACTCTGCGTCGCCGCTCTGATCGCCGCGGTGTCCTGCTTCCTCTACGCCCGCTCCGGCGGCAGCCGGTTCCGGCCCGCCTGGCTCCTCTTCTCGCTCTCCTCGGCCATGGCCGCCGGGGGCAACGCGGTCTGGGGGTGGTACGAGGTGGTGCTGAGACGACCCGTGCCCGCCCCCTCCCTCGCGGACCTGTTCTTCCTCTGCTTCGCGCCGCCCGCCATCGTCGGGCTGCTCGTCCTGGCCAAGCGGCCCGTCACACGGGCCGGCTGGGTCTGCCTGGTGCTGGACGCCTGGCTGATCGGAGGGTCCCTGCTGACGCTCTCCTGGAGCCTCGCACTGGCCCACACCGCCCATGTCGCCAACGCCGCCGGCGAGAGTACGGCCAGGGCGGCGCTCTCGCTCGCCTATCCGCTGCTCGACATCGTGCTGGTCTCCATGGTCCTCGCGCTCCACTTCCGGCGGGTCAACATGAACCGCTCCGCGGTGAACACCGCCATCGCCGGCCTCGCCCTGACAGTGCTGTGCGACGCCCTGTTCACGGCCCCGCTGCTGCGCTCGGCCTACCAGTCGGGCCAGCTGCTGGACGCGGGCTGGTTCGCCGGCTCCCTGCTCCTGGCCTACGCCCCCTGGGGCGTCCGCCGTGGCCAGGACAACGCTGTCGAGGCCCCCTCCCTGGAGCCGCGGGCCGTGAGCCGTCCGATCGCGGGGTCCCTCGCCGCCCTCACGCCCTATCTGGCCGCTGCGGTCTGCACCCTCGGCATCCTGTACAACGTGGTGGAGGGCCGCAGGGTCGACCGGGTCGTGGTCCTCACCGGGTGCACGGTCGTGCTCGCGCTGGTCCTCCGGCAGGCCATCATGCTCCTCGACAACATCGCGCTCACCCAGGAACTCGCCCAGAAGGAGAACCACTTCCGCTCCCTGGTGCAGGGCTCCAGCGACGTCATCATGATCGCCGAACCCAGTGGCAGGCTCCGCTACGTCAGTCCCGCGGCGGCCGGCGTCTACCTCCGCGACGCCGAGGACCTCGTCGGCGCCGAGCTGTCGTCGATCATCCACCCCGACGACCTCGGGGGAGTGGTCCACGAGCTGCGGCGCTTCCTCGCCGTGCCGTCCCGGGAGGAGCCCACCACCCGGATCGAGTGCCGCTTCAGATCGGGCACGGGGGACTGGCTCCACGTCGAGTCCACCGTCAACCGCCACCAGGGCGGCCTGCTCCTGAACAGCCGCGACGTGACCGAGCGGGTCAGACTGCAGGCGCAGCTGCAGCACAACGCCGAACACGACCCGCTCACCGACCTCCCCAACCGCGCCCTCTTCACCACCCGCGTCGGACAGGCGCTCGGCGGGCGCCGGGCCGGGGACCCGGGCACCGCCGTGCTCTTCATCGACCTCGACGGCTTCAAGGCGGTCAACGACTCCATCGGCCACCAGGCGGGCGACGAGCTCCTCGTCCAGGCCGCACGCCGTCTCCAGGAGTCCGTACGCACCTCGGACACCGCGGCCCGCCTCGGGGGCGACGAGTTCGCCGCGCTCATCGTCGGTGACGGCACCCGCGATCAGGCCGCCAGGGAGTACCAGGTCCACGAGATCGCCGACCGGCTGCGCCTCAGGCTCTCCCAGCCGTACCGGATCGGCACCGGCGAGGTGCGGGTGGCCGCCTCCATCGGGGTCGCCTTCGCCGAGCCCTCCATCACGCCCAAGGACCTCATGCGCAACGCCGACCTCGCCATGTACCGGGCGAAGGCGAGCGGCAAGGACCGGGTCGAGCTGTACGCCCCCCAGATGCAGGCGGACGTCGTCCGCCGCTCGGAGCTCGCCTCACGGCTCCGCACGGCCCTGCGCGACGGCGAGTTCGCGCTGCTCCACCAGCCCGTCGTCCACCTGGCCAGCGGCACGGTCGCGGCCGTGGCCGCCCAGGCCCGCTGGCGCTCGGCCCAGGGCATCCTGTTCACCCCCGCCGAATTCCTCCGGGTCTCCGAGGACAGCGACCGAGCCGCCGAGCTCGGCACCTGGCTGCTGGAGGAAGCCGTCGAGCAGGCCGCCGAGCGGTCCAGGGCCGGGCACCCGGTCTCCGTGTCGGTGCGCGTGTCGGCCGCCCGGCTCCTGGACCGCGCCCTGCCCCTGGGGACCGTGGAGGCGCTCCTGACCCGGCACGGGCTGCCCTCCGGCGCCCTGATGATCGAAGTGGCCGACAGCGATCCGCGGATCTCCATCGACGAGCTGGAGCGACGGCTGGTCGCGCTGCGCCGTCTGGGCGTCCGGATCGCGCTCGACGGCTTCGGCAGCGGCTATGCCGCGGTCAACGCTCTGCGCCGGCTCCCCGTCGACGTGCTGAAACTGGACCGGTGCCTGGTGGAGGGCGTCGTCGAGTCGGCGAGGCTGCACAAGATCACCAGCGGACTGCTGCGCATCGCCGGAGATCTCGGGATGCAGTCCGTGGCCGACGGGGTGGACGTCCCCGAACAGGTGCGCGCCCTGCGGGCCATGGGGTGCACGCACGGCCAGGGAATGGCCTTCGCCGGCCCGCTGGACGAGTACCGGCTGCGGCGCACGCTGACCCGGGGGAAGTACCCCGTCCCGGGCATCGGCCCGGCAGCTCAGCCGGTGCTGGCGGGTGGCGCGATCCCGCTCCAGGGGCGCTCACATGATGAGACTCCCGTCCCACCCACTTGACACCGTGTGCGTGCCGGAGAGAGGGTCAATGCCATGCGCACCCGAATTCTCGTACTTGGAAAGCGCGTCGGCTGAAGCAGGGTCACTCATGGAAACCTTGCAGACCGCACCGGCGCGCTCCCCTCGCTTGCCTCACGGCACGAGGGGTTTTTTGTTGCACCGGGACCTTTCGAAACTCCACAAAAACACCGCATAAACCCTCAGCTTCGAGAAGAGAATGCCGATGACCGAGCAGGCCACCGGGGCCCAGCACCCGCAGCCGCGGGCCCGTAACGGCGGACCGTCCTCCGCCACCGTTGAGCACCTCACGGGCGCGCAGTCCCTCATCCGTTCTCTCGAGGAAGTCGGCGCCGACACCGTATTCGGCCTCCCCGGCGGCTGTATCCTCCCGGCGTACGACCCGCTGATGGACTCCACCCGGGTCCGCCACATCCTGGTCCGGCACGAGCAGGGTGCCGGTCACGCGGCCACCGGTTACGCACAGGCCACCGGCAGGGTCGGTGTCTGCATCGTCACCTCGGGTCCCGGTGCGACCAACCTGGTCACCCCGATCGCCGACGCGGCCATGGACTCGGTGCCCATGGTCGCGATCACCGGCCAGGTGGCCTCCGCTGCCATCGGCACGGACGCCTTCCAGGAAGCCGACATCTGCGGCATCACCATGCCGATCACGAAGCACAACTTCCTGGTCACCCGCGCCGAGGACATCGCCCACACGATCGCCGAGGCCTTCCACATCGCCTCCACCGGCCGTCCGGGCCCGGTCCTCGTCGACATCGCCAAGGACGCGCTGCAGTCGAAGACCACCTTCAGCTGGCCGCCGACGATGGACCTGCCGGGCTACCGCCCGGTCACCAAGCCGCACGCCAAGCAGATCCGCGAGGCCGCCAAGCTCATCACCCAGGCCAAGCGCCCGGTGCTCTACGTCGGCGGCGGCGTCATGAAGGCCGGCGCCACCGCGGAGCTGAAGGTCCTGGCTGAGCTCACCGGAGCGCCCGTCACGACCACCCTGATGGCGCTCGGCTCCTTCCCCGACAGCCACCCGCTGCACGTGGGAATGCCCGGCATGCACGGTTCGGTCACCGCCGTCACCGCGCTGCAGAAGGCCGACCTGATCGTCGCGCTCGGGGCCAGGTTCGACGACCGGGTCACCGGCAAGCTGGACAGCTTCGCCCCGTACGCCAAGATCGTCCACGCGGACATCGACCCCGCCGAGATCGGCAAGAACCGCGCCGCCGACGTCCCGATCGTCGGTGACGCCCGCGAGGTCATCGCCGACCTCGTCCAGGCGGTCCAGGCGGAACACACCGAGGGCAACACCGGCGACTACGCCGCCTGGTGGAAGGACCTCAACCGCTGGCGCGAGACCTACCCGGTCGGCTACGACCTGCCGGAGGACGGCAGCCTCTCACCGCAGCAGGTCATCGAGCGCATCGGCGAACTCGCCCCCGAGGGCACGATCTTCGCGGCGGGCGTCGGCCAGCACCAGATGTGGGCCTCGCACTTCATCCAGTACGAGCAGCCCGCCACCTGGCTCAACTCCGGCGGCGCCGGGACCATGGGATACGCCGTCCCGGCCGCCATGGGCGCCAAGGCCGGCATGCCCGAGCGCGTGGTCTGGGCGATCGACGGCGACGGCTGCTTCCAGATGACCAATCAGGAACTCACCACCTGCGCGCTCAACAACATCCCGATCAAGGTCGCCATCATCAACAACGGCGCGCTCGGGATGGTCCGCCAGTGGCAGACCCTGTTCTACAACCAGCGCTACTCCAACACCGTGCTGCACTCGGGCCCGGACGCGGACGGCAACGCCGCCAAGGGCACCCGCGTCCCGGACTTCGTCAAGCTGTCCGAGGCCATGGGCTGCTACGCGATCCGCTGCGAGGACCCGGCCGACCTCGACAAGGTCATCGCCGAGGCCAACGCGATCAACGACCGCCCGGTCGTCATCGACTTCATCGTCCACGAGGACGCCATGGTGTGGCCGATGGTCGCCGCCGGCACCTCCAACGACGAGGTCATGGCCGCGCGCGGCGTCCGCCCCGACTTCGGCGACAACGAAGACGACTGAGAGACAGAGAGAGACCGACTCCATGTCCACCAAGCACACGCTCTCCGTCCTGGTCGAGAACAAGCCGGGTGTCCTCGCCCGGATCACGGCCCTGTTCTCCCGGCGCGGCTTCAACATCGACTCGCTCGCGGTCGGTACCACCGAACATCCCGACATCTCACGCATCACCATTGTCGTGAACGTCGAGGGCCTGCCCCTGGAGCAGGTGACCAAGCAGCTCAACAAGCTGGTCAACGTCCTGAAGATCGTCGAACTCGAGCCCTCCGCAGCGATCCAGCGGGAGCTCGTCCTGGTGAAGGTTCGCGCCGACAACGAGACCCGCTCCCAGATCGTCGAGATCGTCCAGCTGTTCCGCGCCAAGACCGTGGACGTCTCCCCGGAGGCGGTCACGATCGAGGCGACAGGGGGCGCCGACAAGCTGGAGGCCATGCTCAAGATGCTGGAGCAGTTCGGCATCAAGGAGCTCGTCCAGTCCGGCACCATCGCCATAGGGCGCGGCGCGCGCTCGATCACCGACCGTTCTCTGCGCGCACTCGACCGTACGGCGTGACCCCGCACGGGTCGCTCCGCCGCTCGTATGGCGAGACCCGGCAACGTATCCGACGCACCCCGCCGTACGGTGGGACGCAACACCTGCACACCAAGGAGAAGACCCAGTGGCCGAGCTGTTCTACGACGACGATGCCGACCTGTCCATCATCCAGGGCCGTAAGGTCGCGGTCCTCGGTTACGGCAGCCAGGGGCACGCCCACGCGCTGTCGCTGCGTGACTCGGGTGTCGACGTCCGTGTCGGTCTGCACGAGGGTTCGAAGTCCAAGGCCAAGGCCGAGGAGCAGGGCCTGCGCGTGGTGACCCCGTCCGAGGCCGCCGCCGAGGCCGACGTCATCATGATCCTCGTCCCGGACCCCATTCAGGCCCAGGTCTACGAGGAGTCCGTCAAGGACAACCTCAAGGACGGCGACGCGCTGTTCTTCGGCCACGGCCTGAACATCCGCTTCGACTTCATCAAGCCGCCGGCCAACGTCGACGTCTGCATGGTCGCCCCGAAGGGCCCGGGCCACCTGGTCCGCCGCCAGTACGAGGAAGGCCGCGGCGTCCCGTGCATCGTGGCCGTCGAGCAGAACCCCACGGGCAAGGGCCTGGAGCTCGCCCTCTCCTACGCGAAGGGCATCGGCGGCACCCGCGCCGGCGTCATCAAGACGACCTTCACCGAGGAGACCGAGACCGACCTGTTCGGTGAGCAGGCCGTCCTCTGCGGTGGCACCGCCGCCCTGGTCAAGGCCGGTTTCGAGACGCTGACCGAGGCCGGCTACCAGCCGGAGATCGCGTACTTCGAGTGCCTCCACGAGCTGAAGCTCATCGTCGACCTCATGTACGAGGGCGGCCTGGAGAAGATGCGCTGGTCCATCTCGGAGACCGCCGAGTGGGGCGACTACGTCACCGGCCCGCGCATCATCACGGACGCCACCAAGGCCGAGATGAAGAAGGTCCTCGCCGAGATCCAGGACGGCACCTTCGCCAAGGCGTGGATGGCCGAGTACCACAACGGTCTGCCCAAGTACAACGAGTACAAGAAGGCCGACAGCGAGTCCCTGCTGGAGACCACCGGCAAGGAGCTCCGCAAGCTCATGAGCTGGGTCGACAACGAGGACGCCTGAGTTCTCGCCGGAGGGCAGGTCCGAAAGGGCCTGCCCTCCGGCACAAGGCCGGCCTCACACCCCGTGTCACTGCGGGGAGAGGCGGTGGCAGGAGGCGGCACCGTACGTCTGTACAGACCGTCCACCCCGTGTGGGTGATCCTTCCACCGGGGCGCAGTCCGTGCCCGGTCGCATGACTACACTCTCCAACACATACACGCGTCAGGGCCCACAGTGTCGTGCGTCTTCCACGCGGCTAGCCCCTCCACCGCCTGCGGCCGTCGGGACGGCCGTCCGCACTGGACTTGTGAGGACACACGTGAGCTCGAAACCTGTCGTACTCATCGCTGAAGAGCTGTCGCCCGCCACGGTCGACGCCCTGGGTCCGGATTTCGAGATCCGGCACTGCAACGGCGCGGACCGCGCCGAACTCCTCCCCGCGATCGTCGACGTCGACGCGATCCTGGTGCGCTCCGCAACCAAGGTCGACGCCGAGGCCATCGCCGCGGCGAAGCAGCTGAAGGTCGTCGCCCGCGCGGGCGTCGGTCTGGACAACGTCGACGTCTCCTCGGCCACCAAGGCCGGCGTGATGGTCGTCAACGCGCCGACGTCCAACATCGTCACCGCCGCCGAGCTGGCCTGCGGTCTGCTCGTCGCCACCGCGCGCAACATCCCCCAGGCCAACACCGCCCTGAAGAACGGCGAGTGGAAGCGCTCCAAGTACACCGGTGTCGAGCTCAGCGAGAAGACCCTCGGCGTCGTCGGCCTCGGCCGCATCGGCGTCCTGGTCGCGCAGCGCATGTCGGCCTTCGGCATGAAGATCGTCGCGTACGACCCCTACGTGCAGCCCGCGCGCGCCGCGCAGATGGGCGTCAAGCTCCTCACGCTGGACGAGCTGCTCGAGGTCTCCGACTTCATCACGGTGCACCTGCCCAAGACTCCCGAGACCCTCGGCCTGATCGGCGACGACGCGCTGCACAAGGTGAAGCCCTCGGTGCGCATCGTCAACGCCGCGCGCGGTGGCATCGTCGACGAGGACGCGCTGGCCTCCGCTCTCAAGGAGGGACGGGTCGCCGGCGCCGGGCTGGACGTGTACACCAAGGAGCCCTGCACGGACTCCCCGCTCTTCCAGTTCGACCAGGTCGTCTGCACCCCGCACCTCGGCGCCTCCACCGACGAGGCGCAGGAGAAGGCGGGCATCGCGGTCGCCAAGTCCGTCCGCCTGGCGCTCGCCGGTGAGCTCGTACCCGACGCGGTCAACGTCCAGGGCGGCGTCATCGCCGAGGACGTGCGTCCCGGTCTGCCGCTCGCCGAGAAGCTCGGCCGGATCTTCACCGCGCTCGCGGGCGAGGTCGCGGCCCGTCTCGACGTCGAGGTCTACGGCGAGATCACCCAGCACGACGTGAAGGTGCTGGAGCTCTCCGCGCTCAAGGGTGTCTTCGAGGACGTCGTCGACGAGACCGTCAGCTACGTCAACGCCCCGCTCTTCGCACAGGAGCGCGGTGTCGAGGTCCGCCTCACCACCAGCTCCGAGTCGCCGGACCACCGCAACGTGGTGACCGTCCGCGGCACGCTGTCGAACGGCGAGGAGGTCGCGGTCTCGGGCACGCTGGCCGGCCCCAAGCACCTCCAGAAGATCGTCGCCATCGGCGAGCACGACGTCGACCTGGCCCTCGCCGACCACATGGTCGTCCTGCGGTACGAGGACCGTCCCGGCGTCGTCGGCGCGGTCGGCAAGATCCTCGGTGAGGCCGGGCTGAACATCGCCGGCATGCAGGTCTCCCGGCAGGACGCCGGCGGCGAGGCGCTGGTCGTCCTCACCGTCGACGACACCATCCCGCAGTCGGTCCTCAACGAGATCGCGGACGAGATCGGCGCGGCCTCGGCCCGCTCGGTGAACCTCACCGACTGACCGGTCCTCTCACCTACGACCGCGCCCGGCGGACAGAGCGAAGTCTGTCCGCCGGGCGCGGTCGTTCTCACGGCCGGGACTCACAGCCGGGCCTGTTTCAGCGCCATGTGCAGCAGGAGCCGGTCCTCGCCGTCGTTCAGATCGAGGCCGGTGAGCTGCTGGACCCGGGCGAGCCGGTAGTAGAGCGTCTGGCGGTGGATCCCCAGCTCCGTGGCCGTCCTGCTCGCCTGTCCCGCCAGGTCGAGGAACACCTCGGCGGTGCGCGCCAGCTCCGCGTGGGGCGGGGCCAGCAGGGGGCGGACGGCCCGGTCCGGTTCGTCGTCCGGGGTGCGGGGCAGCGCGGTCAGGAGCCGGTACGGGCCGATGGCCGACCAGTCGGTGACCGGGCCGAAGCGGGATTCCGCCGCGGCGGCGCGGGCGGCGGACAGGGCCTCGTGCCAGGAGTCCGCCAGCTCCGCCAGGCCCCTGCGGGCGGCGGCGAGGCCCGCGGTCGCGGCGGGCCCGGCGGTGGTGCGCAGCCGTTCGGCGGCCGTCGTCGCCGGGTCGAGTGCCTCGGGGGAGCGGAGCCGGACCAGGGCGGCCAGGGCCTGGCCGCCGGCCCAGGGCGCCGTGGCGAGGGCCGCCGCCGAGGGCACCGTACGTACGGACGGGGTCTCGCCGGGCCACGGGGTCACGCAGACCACCGTGTGGAGCCCGGCCGCGTCGGCTCCCAGGGCGTCGTGCAGCGCGGCCACCGCCATGTCGCGCTGCCAGCCGCGCCCGGCGACGAGCACGGCGCCGAACTCCCGCGACAGGTCCGCGCCCGCCCGCTCCTCGTCGGCGAGCAGGGCCCCGATCCGGGACGCCACATCCATCGCCGCTCCCAGCTGCCCGTCCGTCGGCCCCGGGTCGGCGTCCAGCAGCCAGACGTAGCCCAGGACGACACCCCTGTGGCGTACCGGAAGGCAGATGCGGTCCCGGAACACCCCGGCCTCCGGGGCGGCCGGGATGCGGACCGGGCCCGTCGCACGGGTGATGCCGAAGCCCTCGAACCAGGCGCGGACCGCGGGGGTGGAGCGCCGGGTGAGGATCGAGCGCGTACGCACGGGGTCCATTGCCGTGTCGTCGTCGCTGTCGTGGGCCCCGAAGGCGACCAGGCCGAAATCGCGGTTCTCCAGCGTCGCGGGGGCGCTGAGCAGCGCGGAGATCTCGTCGACCAGCTCCTGGTAATCGCCCTTCACCCCGCCATTCTCGCACCCTTCAGACAGATGTCTGAGATCCAGTACACGGATGCGTGACAGCTGTCGATGGCAGGCGGCTTCACGGGTCCCTAGATTTCACAGTGGTTCTCCGTGCCGTCCCGGTCTGTTCCCATGCCCACCGGTCCGGCCTCGTTCGTACTCCGTGGAGGTGCCCAGTGCTGGGTCCCGTGATTCTCGCCGCGTCACGCAGCGACAAGATGCGTCGTTTCATCTCGGCCGCGCCCGGCACCAAGCAGGTCGTCGACCGCTTCATCGCCGGTGAGGGTGTCGACCAGGTCGTCCCCGTCATCCAGGACGCGGCCGCCAAGGGCCTGGAGGTCACCCTGGACGTCGTGGGTGAGGACATCACCACCCCCGAGCAGGCCGCCGCCGCGCGCGACGCCTACCTGGAGCTCGTCGGCCGCCTCGAAGAGCTCGGCCTCGGCACCCGGGCCGAGATGTCCGTCAAGCTCTCGATGTTCGGGCAGGCGCTGGAGGGGGGCCACGAGCTGGCTCTCGCCAACGTCCGCCCCGTCGTCGAGGCCGCCGCAGCGATCGGCACCACGGTCACCCTGGACGCCGAGGACCACACCACCCTGGACTCGATGTTCGCCATCCACGAGGAGCTGCGGAAGGACTTCCCGCAGACCGGCTGCGTGATCCAGTCCTACCTGTTCCGCACCGAGGCCGACGCCCGGCGCCTCGCCGCCGCGGGCAGCCGGGTCCGCCTGGTGAAGGGCGCCTACAAGGAGCCCGCCTTTGTCGCGTACCAGAGCAAGCCGGAGATCGACAAGGCGTACGTCCGCATCCTGAAGACCCTGATGCTGGGCGAGGGCTACCCGATGATCGGCTCGCACGATCCCCGTCTCATCGCCATCGGCCAGGAGCTCGCACGCCAGGCCGGGCGCAAACTGGACGAGTACGAGTTCCAGATGCTGTACGGCATCCGCAGCGACGAGCACATCCGGCTCGCGGCCGAGGGCCACCGGATGCGCGTCTACACGGCGTACGGCACCGACTGGTACGGGTACTTCATGCGCCGCCTCGCGGAGAAGCCGGCCAACCTGCTCTTCTTCGCCCGCTCCGTCGTCACCAAGGGCTGACCCGCCCGGCCGACCACCCACCTCAACCAAGGAGACAAGGCACTCATGGACGCTGTCACCCAGGTCCCCGCGCCGGTCAACGAGCCGGTCCACTCCTACGCCCCGGGCACCCCGGAGCGCGCCCGCCTGGAGGCGAAGCTCAAGGAGCTCAGCCAGAACCCCATCGACCTGCCGATGACCATCGGCGGCGAGAAGCGCATGGGCGGCGGCGAGCGTGTCGACGTGGTGCAGCCGCACAACCACAAGGCCGTCATCGGCACCTTCGCCGGTGCCACCGAGCAGGACGCCCAGGACGCCGTCGACGCGGCTCTCGCCGCCGCTCCGGCCTGGCGCGCCATGTCCTTCGACGACCGCGCGGCCATCATCCTGCGCGCCGCCGAGCTGCTGTCCGGCCCCTGGCGCGAGACGCTGGCCGCCTCCACGATGCTCGGCCAGGGCAAGACCGCGCAGCAGGCCGAGATCGACTGCCCCTGCGAGCTCGTCGACTTCTGGCGCTTCAACGTGCACTACGCGCGCCAGATCCTCGCCGAGCAGCCGCCGGCGAACTCCCCCGGCGTGTGGAACCGCATGGACCACCGCCCGCTCGAGGGCTTCGTCTACGCGATCACGCCGTTCAACTTCTCGGCCATCGCCGCCAACCTGCCCACCGCGCCCGCCCTCATGGGCAACGTCGTGGTGTGGAAGCCGTCCCCGACGCAGACCCACGCCGCCGTGCTGCTGATGCAGCTCCTGGAGGAGGCCGGGCTGCCCAAGGGCGTCATCAACCTGGTCACCGGCGACGGCATCGCCGTCTCCGAGGTCGCGCTGAACCACCGCGACCTGGCCGGTGTCCACTTCACCGGCTCGACCCCCACCTTCCAGCACCTGTGGAAGACGGTCGGCAACAACATCGCCAACTACCGCACCTACCCGCGGCTCGTCGGCGAGACCGGCGGCAAGGACTTCGTCGTCGCTCACCCGAGCGCCGACCGCGCCGTCCTGAAGACCGCGCTGACCCGGGGCTCCTTCGAGTACCAGGGCCAGAAGTGCTCCGCGTCCTCCCGCGCCTACGTCCCGGCCTCCATCTGGAACTCCGGTTTCAAGGAGGAGTTCGCGGCCGAGGTCGACTCCATCACCATGGGTGACGTCACCGACCTGTCGCACTTCATGGGCGCCGTCATCGACGCGCGGTCCTTCGCCAAGAACAAGGCCGCCATCGACCGCGCCGCGGCCGACCCGACGTGCACGATCGTCGCCGGCGGCACGTACGACGACTCCGTCGGCTACTTCGTCCGTCCGACCGTCATCGTCTGCGACGACCCGGCCAACGAGGTCTTCACCACCGAGTACTTCGGTCCGATCCTCGCCGTGCACGTCTACGAGGACGAGAAGTACGACGCCATGCTGGAGCAGATGGAGTCGGTCTCCGACTACGCGCTGACCGGCGCGGTCATCTCCAACGACCGCGCGGCCGCCGCGTACACGATGGACAAGCTCCGCTACGCCGCGGGCAACTTCTACATCAACGACAAGTCGACCGGTGCCGTCGTCGGCCAGCAGCCCTTCGGCGGCGGCCGTGGCTCGGGCACCAACGACAAGGCGGGCGCCCCGCAGAACCTGCAGCGCTGGACGCTGACCCGCGCCATCAAGGAGACGCTGGTCCCGCCGACCGACTACACCTACCCCCACCAGGGCTGACGGCCGCCCTCCGGGGCGCCCCCGCACTCCGCCTCCCGACCGGCTCCCCCCGCCGGCCGGGAGGCGGTTTCCATGTCAGGGGCCGCCTCAGTCCTTCACGGTGAAACCCGTCCTCAGGAGGGCGTCGTCGGACGAGGACGGTCCGACGAGCAGCTCGAAGGCGCCGGGCTCGACGACGCGCCGGCCGGCGGCGTCCACGAGGGTGCACTCGGAGACGGGCAGCTCCAGCAGCACCTCGCGCTCCTCGCCCGGGGCCAGCGTCACCTGCCGGTAGGCCTTGAGCTCCTTCTCGGCCCAGGTCACGGACGTCACCAGGTCGCTGATGTACGCCTGCACGGTCTCCAGGGCCGGCCGCTCACCCGTGTTGCGCAGCACGACGCGGGCCCGCAGCGTGTCGCTCTCCCCGACGCTCGCGGTGAGCACCTCCAGACCGGAGTACGTGACGGTCGTGTAGCTCAGGCCCTCGCCGAACACGAAGGCCGGACGCTGAGTGAGGTCGGCGTACCGGGAGCCGTGCTGGCCGCGGATCTGGTTGTAGTACGTCGGCTGCTGCCCCGCGTGCCGGGCGAAGGAGACCGGCAGCCGGCCCGACGGCTCGACGAGGCCCAGCAGGACCTCCGCCACCGCACGGCCGCCCTGCATGCCCGGGTTGAAGGCGTGCAGGATCGCCGCGGCGCCGAGCGCGGACGGCGGCAGCACCAGGGGCTTCGAGCTGATGACCACGACGACCAACGACTTGCCGGTCGCGGCGAGGGCGTCGAGCAGCGCCACCTGGTCGCCGACGAGTTCCAGGGTCGCGGTCGAGCGCCCCTCGCCGACCAGCTCGATGCGGTCACCCACCACCGCGACGACGTGGTCGGCGGCCTCGGCAGCGGCGACGGCCTCGGCGATCAGGGCCTCGGAGGGCTCCGCGGGGACGACCACGTCCGGGCGGGGCTGCCCGTCCGGGAAGAACGCCCCCTCCGGGTCGGGACCCACGGAGAGGATCTCGGCCCCCCGGGCGTAGGTGACGTGCCAGCTGTCCGGGACGTGCTCGCGGAAGCCGTCGAGGACCGTACGGATCATGGCGCGGGGGTGACCGTCCGGCAGCCAGTCCGCCTGGCCGGAGGAGCCCGCCCAGTCGCCCAGCTGGGTCTGCGCGTCGTCCGCGTTGGGCCCGATCACGGCGACCGTACGCGGCGCGGAGCCGGCTCCGGCGACGGCGCGACCGTCCTGGCCGGCCGTGAGTCCGCCGGCCAGCGGCAGGGTGCCGTCGTTGGTGAGCAGGACCAGCGAGCGGCGGGCCGCCTCCAGATTCAGCACGGCGTGCCCGGCGCTTCCGATGACGGCGGCCTGCCGGGCGGCGTCGGGGTGGCGGGGGTTCTCGAAGAGGCCGAGCTCGAACTTCAGGGTCAGGACACGCCGCACCGCCGCGTCGATCTCCGCCTCGTCCAGGCTTCCTTCGGCGACCGCGCTCTGCGCGCCCTCGAAGAACTGGGGGGTGGTCATCACCATGTCGTTGCCCGCCCGGACCGCCGCCGCGGCGGCCTGGGTGTGGTCGGCGTAGATCTTCTGCTCCCACACCATGCGGCCGACGTTGTCCCAGTCGGTGACCAGCGTGCCGGTGTAGCCCCACTCGCCGCGCAGCACCTCGCCCAGCAGCCAGTCGTTGACGGTGATCGGCACCCCGTCCATGGACTGGTAGCCGAGCATGAACGTACGGCAGCCCTCGCGGGCCACCCGCTCGAACGGCGGGAGGAACCAGGAGCGCAGCTTGCGCCGGGAGATGTCGGCCTCGCTGGCGTCACGGCCCCCCTGCGTCTCGGAGTACCCCGCGAAGTGCTTGGCACAGGCCAGCACCGCCGTCGGGTCGCTCAGCCCCTCGCCCTGATAGCCGCGGACCATGGCCGAGGCCAGCTCGCCGATCAGGAAGGGGTCCTCGCCGAAGGTCTCGCTGACCCGGCCCCAGCGCAGGTCCCTCGTGATGCAGAGCACCGGCGAGAACGTCCAGTGGACGCCCGTCGCCGCGACCTCGACGGCGGTCGCCCTCGCGACGCGCTCCACGAGCTCCGGGTCCCAGGTGGCCGCCAGCCCCAGTTGCGTGGGATAGATCGTGGCCCCCTCCCAGAAGGAGTGGCCGTGGATGCAGTCCTCCGCGATGAGCAGAGGGATGCGCAGCCGGGTCCGCCCGGTCAGCGCCGCGGCTTCGAGGACACGCTCGGGGGAGGCGTGGAGGATCGAGCCGGCGTGCAGGTCCTCGATGAGGTGACGTACCCCGTCCTTGGCGTTCAGCTGGAGCATCTGACCGGTCTTCTCGGCCAGGGTCATGCGGCCGAGGAGGTCGTCGACCCGCTCGGTCACGGGGAGAGCGGGGTCGAGATAGGGCAGGGAGGGGGCCACCGGGGGGTCCTTTCGCGACATGGTTCGCCTTCACCATAGAGTCGATACCGACCACCTGGTAAGTATCTCCGGGACCCTATCTCCGGGGCCGGACCTCCGGGCGGTTGAATGGATGTCCGATCGGTTGCATGGGTGTCCGATGGACCGAAGTGCCGGCCTGACCGACGGCCGGCGGACCGGGAGAGTGGCGAGTGCCGGCCGAAGCACCGCGCGGCTACGCGAAGGGCCGCGCCAAGCGGCGCGAGATCCTCGATCAGGCCATGGCCCTGTTCGGCGAGGCCGGTTACCGGGGTGCGTCGCTGCGGGTGATCGCGACCCGCAGCGGCATCTCGCACACCGGCCTGCTGCATCACTTCCCGACCAAGGAGGCGCTGCTGCTCGCCGTGCTGGAACACCGCGACGAGGTGGATGACGCATGGCTCTCGCTCGGCGGCACCACCGGCGTGGAAAGACTGCGGCGCTTCGCCGAGCTGGCCGAGCGGAACGCCGGGCGGCGCGGGATCGTCGAACTCTTCTCGGTGGTCTCCACCGAGGCGACGGCTGCCGACCACCCCGCCCACCGCTACTTCGTCCGCCGCTACGAGAACTCGGTCGCGGGCGCACAGCTCACCTACGGACAGGTGCGTCTGGAAGGCGCGTTGCGGCCCGGCATCGCCCCGGACGCGGCGGGCCGGCAGCTGATCGCGCTGATGGACGGGCTCCAGGTGCAGTGGCTGCTCAGCGACTGCACCGCGGACATGGCGGGCGTCCTGCGCGCGCACATCGAGGCGCAGCTCACCGTGACGCTCTGAGGCCCGGCGGCGCGGTCCGTCCGGCGTCGCCGTCTCAGATAGTAGGAAGTCCGAGTATCTGTAGAGACAGATGGCCCGCGCTGTCCTAACTTTGTAGAAGCCGAACGAATCGCTGATCCAGCGACGGCGTGTGTGAGTGTGCCCCGAGCAGGTAATCCCTGCGGCAGCTCCCCGCCCTGCCGGCGCCTCGAAATCCCGATCTCGATATCCGTTGCGCGAAGTCCTGATCTCGAAATCCACGCGATCTCAAGGAGTCGATCCCTCATGGCCGAGACCACTGTCCGCCGCGTCCGTCACAGCACCCGCTCCGCCGAGTCGGAGCGTAAGAACGCCGCCGCCGCCCTGCAGCGCGCCCTCGACCGCCGGGACAACGGCGGGTCGACCGGCCACTGAGGTCCTGGTCCCGCCCCGTGACGTCCGTCCCCCGCGCGGGACACGCGCTGTCCGCATCATGGACACCGAATGTCATGGGGTGGGACGGAAGCTAGGGTGCCCTTATGTCTCGCAGCATCGATCTCGCAGTGATCCCCGGCGACGGTATCGGCCAGGAGGTCGTCACCCAGGGCCTCAAGGTTCTCAACGCTGTTCTCCCGCAGGATGTGAAGCTGGAGACCAAGGAGTACGACCTCGGCGCCCAGCGATGGCACCGCACCGGTGAGACCCTTCCCGACGCGGAGCTCGAGGCCCTCAAGGGCCACGACGCCATCCTGCTCGGTGCCATCGGCGACCCGTCCGTGCCGTCGGGCGTGCTGGAGCGCGGACTGCTGCTGAAGCTCCGCTTCGCCTTCGACCACTTCATCAACCTGCGGCCGTCGAAGCTCTTCCCGAACACCGCCACCCCGCTGGCCGGCCGCCCCGAGATCGACTTCGTCGTCGTCCGCGAGGGAACCGAGGGCCCGTACACGGGCAACGGCGGTTCCCTGCGCACGGGCACGGAGCACGAGATCGCCACCGAGGTCAGCGTCAACACCGCCCACGGCGTCGAGCGCGTCGTGCGCGACGCCTTCGCGCGTGCCGCGGCCCGCCCGCGCAAGAAGCTGACGCTGGTCCACAAGAACAACGTCCTCGTGCACGCCGGTCACCTGTGGAAGAACACCTTCGACAAGGTCGCGGCCGAGTTCCCCGAGGTCACCACCGACTACCTGCACGTCGACGCCGCGACGATCTTCTTCGTCACCCAGCCGGAGCGCTTCGACGTCATCGTCACCGACAACCTCTTCGGCGACATCCTCACCGACCTTGCCGCAGCCGTGACCGGCGGCATCGGCCTGGCCGCGTCCGGCAACATCAACCCGACGGGCGCCTTCCCGTCCATGTTCGAGCCGGTGCACGGCACCGCGCCCGACATCGCGGGTCAGGGCAAGGCCGACCCGACGGCCACGATCCTCTCCGTCGCCCTCCTGCTGCGCCACCTCGGCTACGAGGCCGAGGCCGTGCGCATCGAGGAGGCCGTCTCCGCCGACCTCGCGGAGCGTGACGGGAAGAGCGCACGTACCACCGACGAGATCGGCGACGCGCTCGCGGTACGCGTAGCGAGCTGACCCGACGTCTCCACTTCGAAGCCGCCGGGTCGCAACCGCACCCGGCGGCTTCTTCTCGCGGTCTCCGGGTGCCACCATCGACCCCTGGACCGCGTTTTCGCGTCGCGTGAGCGTCGCCGTGAGCTTCACCGCAATCGCATCATTTCGTGCACAGCCGCCCCCGGGAGATAATCGAACGCGGGACCGCGGCACGCGGTAGAGCTCGGACGTCCTACAACCTGCCCGGCCGCCGCCGGGCGGGATCGGGCGTGAGCGCGGTCCATCACACACAAGACCGGTGAAGGACACGCACTCATGACGACGCCCACGATCGAGCTCAAGCCCTCCTCGCACCCGCTGTCCGACGCGGAGCGCGAGGCGGCCATGGCCAACCCCGGGTTCGGCCGGCACTTCACCGACCACATGGTGACGATCAGCTGGACCGAGGGCCGCGGCTGGCACGACGCGCAGCTCGTGCCGTACGGCCCGCTGTCGCTCGACCCGGCCAACATGACCCTGCACTACGGGCAGGAGATCTTCGAGGGCCTCAAGGCCTACCGGCAGCCCGACGGCTCGGTCGCCACCTTCCGGCCCGAGGCCAACGCCGCCCGCTTCCAGCGGTCCGCCGCCCGCATGGCGATGCCGGAGCTGCCCGTCGAGACCTTCATCGCGGCCTGTGACGTCCTGGTCCAGCAGGACCAGGCATGGGTCCCGCCGCACGGCGGCGAGGAGTCCCTCTACCTGCGCCCGTTCATGATCGCCGCCGAGGTGGGCCTCGGGGTCCGCCCGGCCAACGAGTACCTCTTCGTGGTCATCGCCTCTCCCGCCGGCGCCTACTTCCCCGGCGGCGTGCAGCCGGTCTCGATCTGGCTCTCCCAGGACCGGGTGCGCGCCGTTCCCGGCGGCGTCGGCGACGCGAAGACCGGCGGCAACTACGCCGCCTCCCTCCTCGCCCAGGCCGAGGCGGCGGAGCAGGGCTGCGACCAGGTCGCCTACCTCGACGCGGTCGAGCACAAGTGGGTCGAGGAGCTCGGCGGCATGAACCTCTACTTCGTCTACGGGCAGGAGGACGGCGGCAAGCGGATCGTCACCCCCTCCCTCACCGGTTCGCTGCTCGCCGGGATCACCCGCGACTCCCTCCTCACCGTCGCCCGTGACCTCGGTTACGCCTCCGAGGAAGCCCGCGTCTCCATCGACCAGTGGCGCGCGGACACCGAGAACGGCACCCTCACCGAGGTCTTCGCCTGCGGCACCGCCGCCGTCATCACGCCCGTCGGCACCGTGAAGTCCGCGGGCGGCGAGTGGACCCAGGGCGACGGCACCCCCGGCGAGGTCACCATGAAGCTGCGGGACCGCCTGCTGGACATCCAGCGCGGCACCGCCGAGGACACCCACGGCTGGATGCACAAGCTCGGCTAGTCACCCGCCGTACCCACGAAGGCCGCGTCCCGACGGCAGTTCCCGGGGCGCGGCCTTCGTCGTCCCCGGAGTTTTGAGTGTCGCTCAAAACCTGGTTAGAGTGCTGCTCCAACCAGGAGGTGTCGTGACGTGCGACTGACCCCGACCGAACGCGACCGGCTGCTGCTCTTCGGCGCGGCCGAGCTGGCCAGGGCCCGGCGCGCCCGTGGCCTGCGGCTCAACGTCCCCGAAGCGACCGCCCTGATCGCGGACACCGTCTGCGAGGCGGCCAGGGACGGACGGAGGCTGGCCGAGGCGATCGAGGCCGCCCGCGCCGTGCTGGGCCCGGACGACGTGCTGCCGGGCGTGGCCGACGTCGTCACCGAGGTGCAGGTGGAGGCCGTGTTCGACGACGGTTCCCGGCTCGCCGTCGTCAGCGCACCCCTCGCCGGCGGAACGCTCGGCGACGACGCCCCCGGCGCGCTTCTCCCCGGCCCCGCGACCCCCGAGCCGGAGCCCGCCGTGCGGATCGCCGTCCGCAACACCGCGACCGTCCCGGTCAGCGTGACGTCCCACTTCCACTTCTTCGAGTCGAACCCCCGGCTCCACTTCGACCGCGCGGCGGCGTACGGGATGCGGCTGGGCGTGCCGGCCGGCTCCTCCGTCCGCTTCGGCCCGGGCGAGACCGCCGAGGCCGCGCTCGTCCCCATCGGCGGCGACCGGATCGCGATCGGCTTCGCCGGGCTCGTCGACGGACCGCTGGACGCGCCGGGCGCCAAGGCGGAGGCGCTGCGCAGAGCGGCGGCCTGCGGCTACCTCGGAGCGGGGGAGGGGCGGTGACGGACCCGTACGCATACGCCTCCACGCACGGGCCGCGCGCCGGGGACCGGGTCAGGCTCGGCGACTCCGGGCTGACCGTGCGCGTGGAGTCCGACGCCCAGAAGCAGGGCGACGAGTTCCTCGCCGGCTTCGGCAAGACGGCCCGCGACGGCCTTCACCTCAAGGCCGCCGCCGTCCGCGAGACCTGTGACGTCGTCATCAGCAACGTCCTGGTCATCGACGCCGTGCTCGGCATCCGGAAGGTCTCGGTCGGCATCCGTGAGGGCCGCATCGCCGCGATCGGACGGGCCGGCAACCCGGACACCCTGGACGGGGTCGACGTGGTCGTCGGCACGGGCACCACCATCGTCTCCGGCGAGGGCCTGATCGCGACGGCGGGCGCCGTGGACCCCCATGTCCATCTGCTCTCCCCGCGCATCATGGAGGCGTCCCTGGCCTCCGGCGTCACCACGGTCATCGGCCAGGAGTTCGGCCCGGTCTGGGGCGTGGGCGTCAACTCCCCGTGGGCCCTGCGCCACGCCTTCAACGCCTTCGACGCCTGGCCCGTCAACATCGGCTTCCTGGGCCGGGGGTCGTCCTCCCACCGGGCGCCGCTGGTCGAGGCGCTCGCCGAGGGAGGCGCCTGCGGCTTCAAGGTCCACGAGGACATGGGCGCCCACACCCGCGCCCTGGACACCGCGCTGCGGGTCGCGGAGGAGTACGACGTCCAGGTCGCCCTGCACAGCGACGGGCTGAACGAATGCCTGTCCGTCGAGGACACCCTGAGCGTGCTGGAAGGCCGCACGATCCACGCCTTCCACATCGAAGGCTGCGGCGGCGGGCACGTGCCCAACGTGCTGAAGATGGCCGGGGTGCCCAACGTCATCGGGTCCTCCACCAACCCCACGCTCCCCTTCGGCCGGGACGCGGTCGCCGAGCACTACGGGATGATCGTCTCCGTCCACGACCTCAAGACCGACCTCCCCGGCGACGCGGCGATGGCCCGCGACCGGATCAGGGCGGGCACGATGGGCGCCGAGGACGTGCTCCACGACCTGGGCGCCATCGGGATCACGTCCTCCGACGCGCAGGGTATGGGCCGGGCCGGCGAGACCGTACGCCGCACCTTCGCCATGGCCGCGAAGATGAAGGCGGAGCTCGGCCCGATGGAGGGCGACGGTCCCGGCGACGACAACGCGCGGGTGCTGCGCTACATCGCCAAGCTCACCGTCAACCCGGCCATCGCCCACGGTCTGTCGCACGAGGTCGGCTCCATCGAGCCGGGGAAGCTCGCCGACATCGTCCTCTGGCGCCCCGAGTTCTTCGGCGCGAAGCCCCAGCTGGTCCTGAAGTCCGGCTTCCCCGCCTACGGAGTCACGGGCGACCCCAACGCGGCCACGGACACCTGTGAACCCCTCGTCCTCGGGCCGCAGTTCGGTGCGTACGGGGCCACGGCCGCCGACCTCTCCGTCGCCTTCGTCGCCGAGGCCGCCACCCAGCTCGGCGCCGACCTCATGCCCACCCGCCGACGCAGGGTCGCGGTCCGGGGCACACGCGGGATCGGCCCCGCGGACCTGCGCCTCAACTCCCGTACCGGCCACGTCGGAGTCGACGGCGAGACCGGCCTGGTCACCCTCGACGGCGACCCGCTGCGCTCACCGCCCGCCGACTCCGTCTCCCTCAACCGTCTCTACTTCCTCTAGGAACCCCGCCATGACCTTCCGCATGCCGCCCGAGTGGGCCCCCCACGAGCGCACCTGGATGGCCTGGCCGGGCCCCAACCCCACCTTCGCCACCGGTGCGGAGCTCGACGAGGCCCGCCGGGCCTGGGCCGGCGTCGCCCGCGCCGTACGCCGCTTCGAACCCGTCACCGTGATCGTCGGGCCGGGCCAGGAGGACAGCGCCCGGGAGCTCCTCGGCCCGGACATCGAGACGGCCGTACGCCCCCTCGACGACGCCTGGATGCGCGACATCGGCCCCACGTTCGTCACCGACGGCCGGCAACTCGCCGCCGTCGACTGGACGTTCAACGGCTGGGGCGCCCAGGGCTGGGCCCGCTGGGAGCACGACCGGCACATCGCGCGGACGGTCGCCGAGCTGGCCGGCGTCCCCGTGCACAGCTCGTCCCTGGTCAACGAGGGCGGAGCGATCCACGTGGACGGCGAGGGAACGGTGCTGCTCACCGAAACCGTCCAGCTCGGCAAGGAACGCAATCCGGGCTGGACCCGGCAGGCCGTCGAGGACGAGATCCACGCCCGCCTCGGCACCGAGAAGGCGATCTGGCTGCCCCGGGGCCTGGCCGGGGACTACGGGACGTACGGCACCCTCGGCCATGTCGACATCGTCGCCGCCTTCGCCCGCCCCGGTGTCGTCGTCGCCCACGTCCAGCCGGACCCCTCCCACCCGGACCACGCGATCACCCGGGAGACCGTCCGGATCCTGCGGGCGGCAACCGACGCCCGGGGCCGCCGGCTGGAGGTCGTGGAGGTCCTCGCGCCCACGGCGCTCACCGACGACGAGGGCGCGTGGGCCGACTACTCCTACATCAACCACTACCTCTGCAACGGCGGAGTGGTCCTCTGCGCGTTCGACGACCCGAGGGACGAGGAAGCGGCGGCCGTCTTCCGCGACCTCTTCCCCGGCCGTACGGTGACACCCGTCGACGCCCGTACGATCTTTGCCGGTGGTGGAGGCATCCACTGCATCACGCAGCAACAGCCCAGGATCTGAAACCGTGCCCACTACCCCGCGCCGTCGCAGTCGCAACATCGCCCCGCCCCGGGAGGACGTGCTCGCCGCCGTCATGGCCACCGTCGCCGAGCGCGGACTCGACGGGCTCACCATGGCGGGGCTCGGCCGCGAGGTGCGGATGAGCAGCGGCCACCTCCTCTACTACTTCCGCACCAAGGACGAGCTGCTTCTCCAGACGCTGGAGTGGAGCGAGGCACGGCTCGGCGCCGAGCGCCGGGCCCTGCTCACCGGTCCCGGCACCGCACGCGAGCGGCTCGACGCCTACATCGCGCTGTACGTCCCCGACGGCCACCGCGACCCGCACTGGACGCTCTGGCTGGAGGTCTGGAACCGCTCGCAGGACGCCGACGACGACGCGCGCGCCCGGCAGGCCGCCATCGAGGACGCCTGGCACCGCGACCTCACGGAGCTGCTGGCCGACGGCATCGCGCGCGGCGAGTTCCGCGCCGTCGACACCGACCGGGCCGCCACCCGCCTGCGGGCCCTGCTGGACGGCTTCAGCGTCCATGTCACCGTCGGCATCCCCGGCACCGGGCGGGAGCAGGTCCTGGACCAGATGCGCAGATACGCGGACGAGACGCTCACGCCTCCCGGACCGGGCGCGCCTGCGACGGACGTCACGCCCGCATCCTGAGACGAGCCGGGACGGGGGAGCGCCGCTGTGCCAGACTGCGGGCGTGTCCTCGTTCGCCATGATTATCGGCAGCAGGCGCGCCGGTCCGCAGTGACCGTCCCGTACCACCACGTACGGAACGGACATCGTGCCCCAGACCCGCGCGCAGACCTCTCGCACCCGCGAGGGGTTTTTTCGTTTTCCGGCCCACACCACGGCCGGGGCGAGGCACGCGAGATGATGGGGGCAAGTGGAGCCGATTCGTCCGGATCCGCTCACCCGACAGGAGTCAGATCAGCATGACCACCAAGGCCACGGCCCCCGACGACGCCTTCCATGTCTTCGACACCACGCTGCGCGACGGTGCGCAGCGTGAAGGCATCAACCTGACGGTCGCGGACAAGCTGACCATTGCCCGGCATCTGGACGACTTCGGCGTGGGCTTCATCGAGGGCGGCTGGCCCGGCGCCAACCCCCGCGACACCGAGTTCTTCGCCCGCGCGCAGCAGGAGATCGACTTCGAGCACGCCCAGCTCGTCGCCTTCGGCGCCACCCGCAGGGCCGGCGGCAAGGCCGCCGAGGACCCGCAGGTACAGGCGCTCCTGGACTCCGGCGCCCCCGTGGTCACGCTGGTCGCCAAGTCCCATGACCGCCATGTGGAACTGGCCCTGCGCACCACCCTGGACGAGAACCTGGAGATGGTCCGCGACACCGTCAGCCACCTCCGGGAGCAGGGCCGCCGGGTCTTCGTCGACTGCGAGCACTTCTTCGACGGCTACCGCGCCAACCCGGAGTACGCCAAGGCGGTCGTGCGCACCGCCCACGAGGCCGGCGCCGACGTGGTCATCCTCTGCGACACCAACGGCGGGATGCTCCCCGCCCAGGTGCAGGCCGTCGTCTCCACCGTCCTCGCCGACACCGGTGCCCGGCTCGGCATCCACGCCCAGGACGACACGGGCTGCGCGGTCGCCAACACACTGGCCGCCGTCGACGCGGGCGCCACCCATGTGCAGTGCACCGCCAACGGATACGGCGAGCGGGTCGGCAACGCCAACCTCTTCCCCGTCGTCGCCGCGCTGGAACTCAAGTACGGCAAGACCGTCCTGCACGAGGGCGCGCTCGCCGAGATGACCCGCATCTCCCACGCCATCGCCGAGGTCGTCAACCTCACGCCCTCCACCCACCAGCCGTACGTCGGTGTCTCCGCCTTCGCGCACAAGGCCGGGCTGCACGCCTCCGCGATCAAGGTCGACCCCGACCTCTACCAGCACATCGACCCGGAGCACGTCGGCAACACCATGCGGATGCTGGTCTCCGACATGGCGGGCCGTGCCTCCATCGAGCTCAAGGGCAAGGAGCTCGGCATCGACCTGGGAGGCGACCGCGCCCTCGTCCAACGGGTCGTCGAGCGGGTCAAGGAGCGCGAGCTCAAGGGTTACACCTACGAGGCGGCCGACGCCTCCTTCGAGCTGCTGCTGCGTTCGGAGGTCGACGGCAGGCCCCGCCGCTACTTCCGTGTCGAGTCCTGGCGGGCCATCGTCGAGGACCGCCCCGACGGCACCCACGCCAACGAGGCGACCGTGAAGCTCTGGGCCAAGGGCGAGCGCATCGTCGCCACCGCCGAGGGCAACGGCCCGGTCAACGCCCTGGACCGGGCACTCCGCGTCGGCCTGGAACGCATCTACCCGCAGCTCGCCAAGTTGGAGCTGATCGACTACAAGGTCCGCATCCTGGAAGGCCGCACGGGCACCGAGTCCACCACCCGGGTGCTGATCACCACGGGCGACGGAACCGGTGACTGGGCGACGGTCGGCGTGGCCGAGAACGTCATCGCCGCGTCCTGGCAGGCCCTGGAGGACGCGTACACGTACGGCCTGCTGCGCGCGGGCGTCGAGCCGACCGACTGACGGGCGAGCCGTCGGGCCGGCTCGTCCTGATCGTGTGGTGCCCGCGACGCACCACTCGGCGGGACGTACCCGGACACCCCGTGGGGCGGGGGTGTCCGGGGCACGGATCAGCCTGAAGCGGGGCCTGTTACCGAAGCCGCCACTTCTGATTCGCGGCACCCGTGCAGGTCCAGATCTGGACGCGGGCGCCGTTCGCCGTGGACTGGCCGGTCACGTCCAGGCACTTGTCCGCCGCCGTGTTGACCACGTCCCCCGTGGACGCGTCGTACCTCCAGCGTTGGGCACCCGAGCCGTTGCAGGTGTACAGCTGGACCTTTGCTCCGTCGGCTGTGGAGCCCGAGGTGACGTCCAGGCAGGCGCCGAGCACCTTGATGCTCCCGTCGCCGCCGACCGTCCAGCGCTGGTTGGCCGCGCCGGTGCAGTCCCAGATCTGGACGGGGGTCCCGTCGGCACCCGTGTTGCCCGTGGCGTCCAGGCACCTGCCGCCGGCGCCCGTGAGGGCACCGCTGCTGCCGGAGGCGCCCGACTGGGTCCCCGACCAGGTGAAAGTGGCCGAGGTGCGTCCGGGCAGCGAGTAGGTGAACTTCTGCCCGCCCCAGTTGACGGTGACCTGCTGAGCCGACGCCGAACCGTTGTACGCGATCAGGGCCTTCGAGCCGTCCGGGTTGCGCCAGGCCACGTTGGGCACGGCGGAGCTGGCGGTGGAGGCGATGCGGGAGGCGCCGGGTCGGACGTACTTCGTGAGGTGGCCCATCGTGTAGTACTCGACCGTGTAGTCGACCTGCCCGTGCCTGCTGTCCCCGTTGTGCACCGTGACCAGCCCGTCGCATGTGCCGCAACCGCCGTTGTGCGGACCGCGGTTCTGGTCCACGGCCAGCGACCACTTGGTCACCGACTTCGCCCAGTTGCGTGTGTAGTCGATGATGTTCAGCATGTCCTCGCGCTGCTGGTCGGCGATCCACGTACCGCCCGAGTGCTCGGTCTGGAAGGCGTCCAGCCCGGGGTACTTGTCGTGCACCGCGGTCTGCTTCGCGATGTCACCGCCGTACCCGTGCCAGGCGATCCCGCCGAAGTTCGGGTGGCTGCGCACCGCCGCGTCGTCGACCGTCGGGGCGGCGTACGCGTCGTAGGTGTCCCAGTTCCAGTCGTGCGCCAGCACCTTGGTCGTGAGCCCGGCGCCCTGGAGCTTCGGCAGCAGCTCGCTCTTGGTGAAGTACGCGAGGCCCGAGCCGTTCCAGCTCATCGACGGATAGCCGGAGCAGCAGGTGGGCTCGTTCTGCGCGGTGACGTAGTCGACCGGGACGCCCTGGTCCTTCCACGCCTGGAGGTACTTCACGAAGTAGTCGGCGTACGTGCCGTAGTTCTCCGCCTTCAGCCAGCCGCCGTTGAGCTGCCCGCTGTCCTTCATCCACGCCGGGGCCGTCCACGGGGAGGCGACCGTCGTCAGGGCCGGGTTGAGCTGCTCGGCCTGCTTGGTGAGGGGCAGGACGTCCTGGAGATCGTGTGCGATCGAGAACTTCGTGAGGCCGGGGTCGGTCTGCCCGGCCGGCAGGTCGTCGTACGTGTAGCCGAACCGCGCCAGGTCCGAGCCGCCCATCGGATTGCGTACGAACGACAGCCCGATGCCCTCCGTGGGGGAGAAGAGCTTCTTCATCGTCTCGTCGCGGGTCGCCTGGCTCAGCGCGCCGCTGCCCTTCATCAGCCAGGCGGCGGTGTCCGTGAACGAGGCGCCGCCGCCGGTGAACGTCTGGTAGCGGGTGTTCTCGTCGACGGTGATGTTCGTGCCGGAGCCGCCGTTGCCGGCGCCGAAGGAGGTCGGCGTCTGCGCCTGGAGGCCCCGGGTGACATGCCGGCCGCCGGAGTCGTCCGTGGTGGTCAGCACGATGTTCACGGTCTCGCCCGCGGCCTGGGCGGTGCCGGAGGAGAGGCCGGCCAGTCCGGCGGTCGCGAGCGCCGTCGCGACGAGAACTCTCGCCGCTCTGCTTGTCCGAATCATGGGCTGCTGCCTTTCTCGGCAGGGGCGTGGGGAAGTGCCGTCGAACGAGCCGTGAGTGAACTGCTTTTACGTGTTCGCGTCAATAGGGTCATTCGTTCAACTAGTGAACAGAAGCTCTCCCGGACCTGCTTCGATCATCGGTACGGACCAATCTCGGTGTGAAGTATTGACGGCCCTGTTCCGGCGCGGTTAACTCCAGCCGCAACGCCGGTACCGGTTCCGGTACCGGTTACGGAACCGGTACCGAAGCCCGCGCCATCCCCTGTCCTGCCTTGTCCCTGGAGGCCCCGTTGCGTGTCACCATCGCCGATGTCGCCCGTGAGGCCGGCGTCAGCAAGACGACCGTCTCGCGGGTCATCAACCTCAAGGGCGAAGTGGACGGTTCGACCGCCGCCCGTGTCCGTGCGGTGATCGCGGACCTCGGCTACGTACCCAGCTCCGGCGCCGTCGGGCTGGCACGCGGACGCAGTCGTACGGTCGGGCTGCTGGTGCCCTCGTTCACCTGGCCCTGGATGGGCGAAGTGCTCCAGGGGATCGTGGACACGGTCGAGGCCGCCGACTACGGGCTCCTGCTCTTCACGTGCACCCGGGGTGCGCGGTCCGTCGAGCGCTTCACCACCCAGGTGTCGGCGCGCGCCTTCGACGGACTCGTCGTCGTCGAACCGGAGAACACGCTCGACCAGCTCACCGCGCTGCACCGCTCCGGTCTGCCGATCGTCCTGATCGACGACCGGGGCCACCATCCGGAATTCCCCTCCGTCGTGACCACCAATCACGAAGGAGGCGCGTCCGCCGCCCGCCATCTGCGGGACGGAGGGCGCACCAGACCCCTGGTCGTCACCGGCCCGCGCCACTTCGGCTGCGTCCGGGACCGGCTCGCGGGCTTCCGCTCGGTCCTGCCCACCGAGCTGGTCGTGGACGGGGACTTCACCGAGCGCCGTGGCCGTCTCGCCGTGGAGGAACTCCTGGCGGCCGGCACGGAGTTCGACTCCGTCTTCGCCCACAACGACGTCTCCGCGGCCGGGGTCCTGCGTGCCCTGAGGGCAGCCGGCCGCCGCGTTCCCGACGACATCGCGGTGGTCGGCTTCGACGACATCCCGATGGCCGAACACACCGAACCACCGCTGACCACCGTGCATCAGCCCACGCGGCAGATGGGCGAGGCGGCGGCGAGCCTGCTGCTCTCCCACCTCGGCGGCACCGCCGTACCGGACGGACCGGTCGTGCTGCCCACCGAACTGGTCGTGCGCCACTCGGCGCCGTAACGGACCCGGCCCCGCCGGTCACCCGTCCGCATCCCCGAACCAGCCGCACCCGCACCCCGCGCGTCCAGCGTTCCCACCACCGCCGGATCTCCCAGACCCGCAGTCCTCCTGGAGTCGCCATGTCCGTACGCCGTCGTCACACCCTGAGAGCGCTCTCAGCCGCCATTGCCGTGGTCGCGCTCGCCGCCGGCTGCTCGTCCGCCAACTCGGGTGCCAACAAGGGAGGCGGCGCCGGCGCGACCGGTGTCCTGACCCTCGGCAAGCCGGACGGACCGCAGACGAACAACAGCAACCCGTTCCTCGCGACGTCGGCGGGCGCCACCCTCGGCTACCGCTTCATGATCTACGAGCCGCTGGCGATGACGAACCAGATCCGCCCCACCGACAAGGCGGACCCGTGGCTGGCAACGGCCTGGGACTGGGAGGCCAACTTCACCAAGGTCACCTTCACCCTGGACGACCGGGCCAAGTGGGCCGACGGCAAGCCGCTGACCGCCGAGGACGTCGCCTTCACCTTCGAGCTGCTCAAGAAGCACCCGGCACTCAACGGCAACGGCATCCCGTACGACGGCGTCACCGTCGAGGGCAAGAAGGTCGTCCTGACCTTCAAGGAATCCCAGTTCGTCAACCAGAACAAGATCATCACGACGTTCGTCGTGCCCAAGCACGTCTGGGAGAAGGTGGAGAACCCGGAGACCTGGCCCAACCGCACCCCGGTCGGCTCCGGCCCGTACAAGCTGAAGAACTTCACCCCGCAGACCACCACCCTGACCGCCACGCCCGCCTACTGGAAGGGCGAGACCAAGGTCAAGGAGCTGCGCTACAGCACGTACAACGACAACAGCGCCGCGACCACGGCCCTGGCCAACGGTAAGCTCGAATGGTCGTTCGTCTTCATGCCGAACTACAAGCAGTTGTACGTCGCCAAGGACCCGAAGAACCACAAGCTCTGGTTCCCCTCCGGGCTCGGCATCCACGGCCTGTGGTTCAACACCGCCCGCAAGCCGTTCGACAACCCGGCCCTGCGCAAGGCGATGGCCATGGTCATCGACCGCAAGGCCATCCACGTACAGGCCCAGGCGACGCTCTACCCGGAGATCAGCAACCCGACCGGCATCCCGCTGCCCGCCGGCGAGCCCTTCCTCGCCCCCGAGTACAAGAGCGCCACCACGAAGCCCGACGTGGACGGCGCCAAGGCGCTCCTCATGGACGCCGGGTTCAAGCTCAGCGGCGGTGTCCTCAAGGACCCGAGCGGGAAGCCGGTGGAGCTGACCTTCACCGACCCGGCCGGCTGGAACGACTACATCACCGGTCTCTCGATCATCAAGGACAACATCAAGCAGATCGGCATCGAGGCCAAGGTCAAGACGCAGACCGCCGAGGCCTGGGGCAACGACGTCGCCACCGGCAACTTCGACGCCACCCTGCACTGGACCAACAGCGGCGCCACGCCGTACGACATGTACCAGAACATCATGGACGGGGCGATCCTCCAGCCCGTCGGCAAGAGCTCCCAGCTGGGCAACTTCGGCCGCTTCAAGAGCCCCGAGGCCACCGCGGCCCTGAAGGAGTACGCCAACGCCACCGAGGACGCCACGCGCACCAAGGCCATGAACGCCCTGCAGAAGATCATGGTCGAGCAGGCGCCGGTCATCCCGACGGCCGCGGCCCCCATCGGTGCCGAGTACTCCACGAAGAACTGGGTGGGCTGGCCGACCGAGGAAGACCCGTACGCAGCCCCGCAGCACACCCAGCCCGACGCGCTGGAAGTCGTGCTGAACCTCAAGCCCGCCAAGTAACCACGGGGAACCGGCCATGACCACCGAACCGTCCGCAGACGTGCGCACCGCGACCGACGTGGTGCTCGAAGCACGCGGAGTCACCAAGCACTTCCCCGTACGGCGCACCGCCGGCGACCTCGTCGCCCGCAGGCGCCGCACCGTCCACGCCGTCGACGACGTCTCGCTGAAGCTCCGGCGCGGCACCGTCACGGCCCTGGTGGGGGAGTCGGGCTCCGGAAAGTCCACCGTCGCACGGCTGCTCGCCCAGCTGTATCCGCTCACCGCGGGCGAGATCCAGCTGGGCGGCACGACGGTGAAGGCCGGGCGTGGCCGGTCCTTCCGCAGATACGTCAAGCAGGTCCAGCTGATCTTCCAGGACCCGTTCGCCTCGCTCAACCCGGTGCACACCGTGCGCTACCACCTGACCCGAGCCCTGAAGATCCACGGCCGGGCCGGGAGCGGGGACGCGGAGCTGGAGACGAACCTGACGGCCCTGCTGGAACGCGTCCAGCTGACTCCTCCTCATCAGTTCCTGGACAAGTTCCCGCACGAGCTGTCCGGAGGGCAGCGCCAGCGCGTCGCGATAGCGCGCGCGCTCGGCGCCGACCCTCAGGTGCTGCTCGCCGACGAACCGGTCTCGATGCTCGACGTGTCGATCCGGCTCGGCGTCCTCAACCTGCTGCGCGACCTCAAGGAGCGGCTGCACCTCGCCATCCTCTACATCACCCACGACATCGCGTCCGCCCGCTACTTCGCCGACACCACCCTGGTGATGTACGCCGGCCGGATCGTGGAGGGCGGCGACAGCGAGACCGTCACCCAGCACCCCGCACACCCTTACACCCAGCTGCTGATCGCCTCCGCGCCCGACCCCGACCGGGTGGCGGACGAGGAGGCCCAGGAGGAGACCGGGAGCGGTGAGCCGCCCTCCCTGATCGCCCCGCCCGACGGCTGCCGCTTCCACCCCCGCTGCCCGAAGGCCATGGAGCGCTGCCGCACCGAACTGCCGCCCCGCTTCGACCTGGCGGACGGCCAGTGGGCCGCCTGCTGGCTGTACGACGGCACGACCGCCGAGGGAGCAGCGAAGTGAAGTACATCCTCCAGCGGATCGCCTTCTACGCGGTCACCGCGTGGGCCGCCATCACCATCAACTTCCTGATCCCGCGCCTGATGCCGGGCGACCCCGTCGAGGCTCTGATGAGCCGCTACCAGGGGCAGCTCGACACCAGCGCCATCGCCTCCTTGAAGGCACTGTTCGGACTAGACGAGAACGCGTCCATCTGGTCGCAGTACACCGACTACTGGTCGCACCTGCTCGACGGCGACCTCGGACTGTCCTTCACCTTCTTCCCGACGCCGGTCGGCGAGGTGATCTCCCAGTCGCTGCCCTGGACGCTCGCCCTGGTCGGCATCACCACCCTGATCAGCTTCCTGCTGGGCACCGGCATCGGCGTCTACAGCGGCTGGCGGCGGGGCTCCTGGCTGGACGGGCTGCTGCCCGTGACCACCTTCATCTCGGCCATCCCGTACTTCTGGCTCGGCCTGATCGCCATCGCGCTGTTCGCGGTGAAGTGGCAGATCTTTCCGGCCGCCGGAGGGTACGACAACTCCCTCATCCCGGCCTTCGACTGGCCGTTCGTGTCCAGCGCGCTCTACCACGGGGTGCTCCCCGGCGTGACGATCGTGCTCAGCGCCATCGCCGGCTGGATCCTCGGGATGCGCAACATGATGGTGACCGTCTCCTCCGAGGACTACGTCATGGTGGCGCAGGCCAAGGGGCTGTCCGAGCGGCGCGTGATGTTCTCCTACGCCGCGCGCAACGCCGTCCTTCCCAACATCTCCGGCTTCGCCCTCTCGCTGGGCTTCATCGTCGGCGGCACCCTGCTGGTCGAGATGGTCTTCTCCTACCCGGGCATCGGCTACCAGCTGTTCCAGGCCGTCGGAGCCAAGGACTACCCGCTGATGCAGGGCGTCTTCCTGATCATCACGCTCTCCGTCCTCGCGGCGAACCTGCTGGCCGACATGGCCTACGCCCTCCTCGACCCGCGCACCCGCAAGGAGGCATGAGGATCATGTCCGTCACCACCACCACCGACGTAGTCGTCACCGACGCCGCCCCCGCCGCCTCCCGCGCCAGGTTCCGCTTCCTGCGCGGCGGGAAGACCCGCGCAGGGCTGCTGATCCTCGCCTTCTTCGTCGTCCTCGCCGTGGCGGGTCCCTGGCTGGCCCCGTACGACCCGGACGCGATGAGCGACCAGTTGCTGCAACCGCCGTCAGCCGACCACTGGTTCGGCACGACGCAGACCGGGCAGGACGTCCTCTCACAGATCCTCGTCGGCACCCGCGGCGTGCTGCTCGTCGGATTCCTCGCCGGCATCCTGGCGACCGTGCTGTCCGTGCTCATCGGCGTCAGCGCGGGTTTCCTCGGCGGCGCCGCCGACGAGATCCTCTCGATGCTCTCCAACATCTTCCTCGTCATCCCCGGCCTGCCGCTGATCATCATCATCGCGAGCTTCGTCGAGGACACCGGGGACATGCTCATCGCCTCCGTCATCGCCCTCACCTCCTGGGCCTGGGGCGCGCGCGTCCTGCGCGCCCAGACCCTGTCGCTGCGGCGCCGCGACTACGTGGAGGCGGCGCGGGCCACCGGCGAGTCCACCTGGCGGATCATCCTCTTCGAGGTCATGCCGAACCTCACGGCCGTCATCGCGTCCGGGTTCGTCGGCACCGTCATCTTCGCCGTTCTCTCGGAGATCACGCTCGCCTTCATCGGCGTCGCCGACATCTCCCACTGGAACTGGGGCACCGTGCTCTTCTGGGCCCAGTCCAACCAGGCCCTGGCCCAGGGCGCGTGGTGGTGGTTCGTCCCCGCCGGGCTGTGCATCGCCCTGCTGGGCACCGCCCTCTCGCTCATCAACTTCGGCATCGACGAGTTCGTCAACCCGCGCCTGCGCACCGCGACGGGCTCCTCCCGGAAGGTCCGCATGCGCGTCGGCTTCACCCCCGTGGCCCGGACGTCCGCGCCCGAGGGGACCGCGCCCGGCTTCACCCCGGTGGCCCGCACCGCCGAGCCCGCCGCTCCCGGGCCGTCCGCCGCACCCGAGTCGCCCGGTACGCCTGAGTCGCCCGGAACGCCCAGCAAGGAGCACAGCGCATGACCGCCGAGCCGATCCTCACCATCAGCGGCCTGAACGTCGACTACGGCACCGGCGCGAACGGCGTCCGCGCCCTGCGGGACATCGATCTCACCCTGCACCGAGGTGAAGTCCTCGGCCTGGCAGGCGAGTCCGGCTCGGGCAAGTCCACCCTCGCCTACGCCGTCACCCGGCTGCTCTCCCCGCCCGGGGTGATCACCGGCGGCGACGTCCACTACCACCGGCCGGGCGGCGGCGAGCCCGTCGACCTCCTCTCCCTCACCCCGGACGAGCTGCGCGCCTTCCGCTGGCAGGAGCTGTCGATCGTGTTCCAGGGGGCGATGAACTCGCTGAACCCCGTGCACACCGTCCACAGCCAGCTCACCGACGTACTCACCGCGCACCGCCCCGGCATGCGGGCCGCCGAGCGGACCGCGCGGGCCGAGGAGCTGCTGAACCTCGTCGGCATCTCCGCCGACCGGCTCGCCGCCTATCCGCACCAGCTCTCCGGCGGCATGCGCCAGCGCGTGATGATCGCGATGGCGCTCGCGCTGGAACCCGAGATCGTCATCATGGACGAGCCCACCACCGCGCTCGACGTGGTGATGCAACGGCAGATCCTGCGCAAGCTGGTGGAGTTGCGGGAGCGCCTCTCCTTCTCCGTCGTGTTCATCACCCACGACATCTCCCTGCTGATCGAGTTCTCCGACCGCATCGCGATCATGTACGGCGGCCGGATCGTGGAGCAGGCCGGCGCGGCCGAGATCTACCGCGACCCCCGCCACCCCTACAGCGACGGCCTGCTGCACTCCTTCCCCGCGCTGCACGGCCCCCGCCGCGAGCTCACCGGCATCCCGGGATCGCCCCCGCACCTCTCCGCGATGCCCGCCGGCTGCGCCTTCCACCCCCGCTGCGGCAAGGCCTTCGAGCCGTGCGCCGTGCGGGTGCCGGCGCTCGCCCCGCCGGACGCCGGCCAGGACCGCGAGGTCGCCTGCTGGCTGCACCACTGACCGACCGCACCACGCCCACCACCCAGAGCAGAACCGGAGTCCGAAGACCCATGAATCCCGTCACGCCCCGCAGCAGCCTGCAGCCCGCCGCCGTCCAGGGACTCCCTGCCGACTTCCGCTGGGGCGTGGCCACCTCCTCGTACCAGATCGAGGGTGCGGCCTCGGAGGACGGCCGCACCCCGTCCATCTGGGACACCTTCTGCCGTGTGCCGGGCGCCGTGCACAACGCGGAGCACGGCGACGTGGCCTGCGACCACTACCACCGGATGCCCGAGGACGTCGAACTGATCGCGGGCCTCGGGGTCGACACGTACCGCTTCTCGCTGGCCTGGCCGCGCATCCAGCCGGGCGGCCGCGGCCCCGCCAACGCCAAGGGCCTCGACTTCTACAAGCGGCTGGCCGACGAGCTCCGGGGGCGGGGCGTCACGCCCTGGATCACCCTCTACCACTGGGACCTGCCGCAGGAGCTGGAGGACGCCGGCGGCTGGCCGGCCCGTGACACGGCCCTGCGCTTCGCGGAGTACGCCATGCTCGCGTACGAGGCCCTCGGCGACCGGGTCGAGCACTGGACGACCCTGAACGAGCCCTGGTGCTCGGCGATGCTCGGATACGCCTACGGGGCCCACGCCCCCGGCCGCACCGACATGGGCGACGCCATGAGCGCCGTCCACCACCTGCTGCTCGGCCACGGGCTCGCCGCCCGGCAGATGCGCGAGGCGGCGGGCGGCAACCCGCTGGAGCTCGGCATCACCCTCAACCTCGGCACCGCCACCCCGGAGACCGACAGCGACGCCGACCGGGAGGCCTGCCGCCGCGCCGACGGCATGGGGACCCGCCTCTACCTCGACCCGATCGTCCACGGCGCCTACCCGCAGGACGTCGTCGACGACCTCGCGGCCCAGGGCATCGAGCTGCCCGTCCAGGACGGCGACCTGGCAGCCATCGCGACCCCCCTCGACGTCCTCGGCGTCAACTTCTACCGCGGCGCCCTGTTCTCCGGAGTGACCGAGGACGGGTCGCCGACCGACGCCGACGGCCTCCCCGTCGTCCGCGGCGTGGAGCGCGACCTGCCCCGCACCGCCATGGACTGGGAGATCACCCCCACCGAGCTCACCGACCTGCTCCTGCGGCTCCACCGCGACTACGCGCTGCCGACCGTCATCACCGAGAACGGGGCGGCCTTCGACGACACCGTCGCCGCCGACGGCTCCGTGCCCGACACCGACCGCACCGCCTATCTCGCCGACCACATCGCCGCCGTGACCGAGGCCCGTGCGCAGGGCGCCGACGTCCGGGGATATTTCGCCTGGTCGCTGATGGACAACTTCGAGTGGGCCTACGGCTACGACAAGCGGTTCGGCATCGTCCGCGTCGACTACGACACACAGCTGCGGACGCTCAAGGACAGCGCCAAGTGGTACCGCGACACGATCCGCCTCACCCGGAACGCCCGCACCGACTGTCCCGCACCGACTGACCCGCACCGACTGACCCGCACCGACTGACCCGCACCGACTGACCCGCACCGACTGACCCGTGCCTTCCCGTGCACGCACCTCCGACACACGGAAGAGAGCCGCACATGCCCCGTCCACCGCACGCCCGCGCCCGCCACCGGGCGAGACCGGCCACGGCCGCGCTCGCCGCGGCCACCGTCCTCGCGTCACTGCTCGCCGGGGCCGTCCCCTCAGCGGCGGCCGACGCGGAGGACCCCGCGCCCGTCCTCGTCGACCGCTTCGAGGGCGAGGTCCCGCTCGGCAACCCGCCCGCCGACTCCCTCTTCACCTGGGGCGGTGACACCGACGACCACCCCGCCCTCGCGTTCGAGGAGCGCGCCGACGCGCCCGAGGGCTCCAAGGTCCTCCAGGGCACCTACGACATCAGCGCCTACGGCGGACTCAGCCACGAGTTCGCCGTGGACCAGCCCCCCGAGGACTGGACCGCCCACAAGGGAATCCGCTTCTGGTGGTACGGCCAGAACACCGCGCCCCTGCCGCCCGGTTCCGGCAAGCGGATCAACTTCGAGATCAAGGACGGCGGAGCCAACGGCGGCGCCTCGGAGCTGTGGACCACCTCCTTCACCGACGACTGGGAGGGGTGGCACCAGGTCGAGATCCCCTTCGCGGACTTCGTCTACCGGGCCGACTACCAGCCCGTCGGCGGCATCGATCAGGTCCTCGGCCTGAACGAGATGTGGGGATACGCCCTCACCCTTCCGACCGGCGCCCCCGGCTCCTTCGCCATGGACGCCGTGGAGCTGTACGGCAAGGCCGACCCGGCCCTGAAGTCGAGCGTCGTCGTCGACTCCGCCGTGCACCCGGTCGAGGAGGGTGCGACCGCGGACATCAAGATCTCCGTCGCCACGACCGGTTCCCTCCCCACCGAGGAACCCGTCACGGTCGCCTACACGACCAAGGGCGGCAGCGCCGGGTCCGGCAAGGACTACACACCCGTCACCGGCACGCACACCTTCCCGGCGGGCACCGCCTCCGGCACCACCCACACCGTCTCCGTGGCCACCACCCACGACGAGGGCGCCGAGTCGGCCGAGACGATCCCGCTCGAACTCACCGTCACCGGGGCCAAGGCGCCCAAGGAGAACCCCCAGGTCGTCATCGACGCCCACGGGCTGCCGTACCAGAACGCGAAGCTTCCGGTGAAGAAGCGCGTCGCCGACCTGCTGTCGCGGATGTCCCCGGCCGAGAAGGCCGGCCAGATGACCCAGGCCGAGCGCAACGCACTGAGGGCGCCGGGCGACATCGCCTCGTACGACCTCGGGTCGCTGCTCTCCGGCGGAGGCTCCGTACCCACCCCGAACACGCCCGAGGCCTGGGCGAAGATGACCGACGCCTACCAGCTGCGCGCGCAGGCCACCCGCTTCCAGATCCCGCTGATCTACGGCGTGGACGCGGTGCACGGCCACAACAACGTGATCGGCTCGACGATCATGCCGCACAACATCGGCATCGGCGCGGGCCGCGACCCGAAGCTCGCGGAGAAGACCGGAGCCGTCACCGCGAACGAGGTCCGCGCCACCGGTGTCCCGTGGGACTTCGCCCCCTGCGTCTGCGTCACCCGCGACGAGCGCTGGGGCCGTTCCTACGAGGCGTACGGCGAGGACCCGGCGCTGGTCGAGGCCATGGAGACGGTCATCACCGGCATGCAGGGCAGCCCGTCGGGGAAGGACCTCGACCGCAACGACAAGGTGCTGGCGAGCGCCAAGCACTTCGTCGGTGACGGCGGCACGGAGTTCGGCTCCTCCGCCACCGGGTCGTACACCATCGACCAGGGCATCACGAAGGTCACGCGCCAGGAGCTCGAAGCCGTCCACCTCGCGCCGTTCGCCGAGTCCGTGAAGCGGGGCGTCGGCACGGTCATGCCCTCTTACTCCTCGCTCGACGTCCTCGGCGACGACACCGGCCCGGTGAAGATGCACGCCAACGCCGAGATGATCAACGGCGTGCTGAAGGACCGGATGGGCTTCGAGGGCTTCGTCATCAGCGACTGGCAGGCCATCGACCAGATCCCGGGTGACTACGCGAGCGACGTGCGCACCTCGGTCAACGCGGGCCTGGACATGATCATGGTCCCGACGGCGTACCAGGACTTCACCAGGACACTCCAGGACGAGACCACCGCCGGCCGGATCAGCCAGGCCAGGATCGACGACGCGGTGTCCCGGATCCTCACCCAGAAGTTCCGCCTCGGCCTCTTCGAGAAGCCGTACGCCGACACCTCCAACCTCGACGAGGTCGGATCGGCGGCACACCGCGCGGTCGCCCGCGAGGCGGCCGCCAAGTCCCAGGTGCTCCTGAAGAACGACGGAGCGGTACTGCCGCTCAAGACGTCGCAGAAGGTCTACGTCGCCGGATCCAACGCCGACGATCTCGGCAACCAGGCCGGAGGCTGGACCATCAGCTGGCAGGGGGCCTCGGGCGCCACCACCACAGGCACGACGATCCTGGAAGGCATCGAGAAGAACACCTCCTCGGCCACCTTCTCCCAGGACGCCTCCGCCCCGACCGAGGGATACGACGTCGGAGTCGTGGTGGTCGGCGAGAAGCCCTACGCCGAAGGCATCGGGGACGTCGGCAACGGCCACGACCTGGAGCTCACCGACGCCGACAAGGAGGCCGTCGACACGGTCTGTGCCGCCATGAAGTGCGCGGTCCTCATCGTCTCGGGCCGCCCCCAGCTCATCGGCGACCGGCTCGGCGGCATCGACGCCCTGGTCGCGTCCTGGCTGCCGGGCACCGAGGGCGACGGAGTGGCCGACGTCCTCTACGGCAAGCGGGCCTTCACCGGGCAGCTCCCGGTGACCTGGCCGAAGTCCGAGTCGCAACTGCCGGTCAACGTCGGCGACACGGAGTACGACCCGCAGTTCCCTTACGGCTGGGGACTGACCACCCTGCGCAAGGCCCCCCAGGGCGGTGAGGCCACCCTCGCCGGCCTCGCCGTCGCAGCGGGGCTCGCCGAGCGGGCGGGCCTCGGGAAGACCGCGGTGGGCAAGGAGATCGTGGACCGGGCGAGACTCCTGGTCCAGCGGAAGACCGGCGGAGAGCTGACCGCGGCGGTGTCCAAGCCGTTCGCCGAGGCCGATCACCTGCTGCTCACCGGAGACCTCACCGGGGCGGTGTCGAAGCTGCGCGCGGCGTACCGCGCCGTGTAACAGCATGGAAGCGACCCGGGCGGGCGACGCATCTTTCGCCCGTTCGGGTTACTTTCGGAGTATGCGGAAGAGGCTGTTCGCTCCCCTGTGGGCCTGCCTGCTGCTGATTGTTTCGGCGGCCGTGCTGGCGATGATCCCCGCTGCCCAGGCCGCCGCCCCCTCGACGATCGACGACGTCGCCACCGCCTTGCGGGAGGACCCCGTCTACGTCGAGCCGGCGGCGACCGGCCAGCTCTCGGCGTCCCAGGAGGCCGCCCTGGAGAAGAAGATCGAGGACGCCGACAAGCCGGTCTTCGTGGCCGTGCTGCCCGCGACGTCCGAGTACCCGCCCGAGAACCTCCTGCAGAACCTGCGCACCGACACCGGAGTCACCGGCGTCTACGCGGTCCGCCTCGGTGACGGCTTCGACGCGGGCGCCGACCCGCAGGTGATGCCGGTCCGGGCCGTCGACAACCTCACCACAGCCGTGGAGGCACCCGGCACGGACACCGACGCCGCGACCCAGCTCAACGCCTTCGTCGACCGTGCCGTCGACGAGGCCAGGGGCAGCGCCCCGGCCTCCTGGTCCGGCGGCGACGGCGCGGAGGACGGCACTCCGGTGGCCGGTCTGATCGTCCTCGGAGGCGTGGTCCTGGTGGGCGGAGGCACCGCGCTCGCGGTCGTCCGCCGCAACAGGAAGCGCAAGGAGGAGGAAGAGCGGGCCGCCCTGGAGAAGCTCCGTGTCGTCGTGGACGAGGACATCACGGCGTACGGCGAGACCCTGGACCGGCTGGACTTCCACCCCGCCGAGAAGGGCGCGAACGACGCGATGCGCGTCGACTACGAACGCGCGCTCGACTCGTACGAGGACGCGAAGTCCCGCATGGGCAACGCCCGGCACCCCTCCGACGTACGAGGGGTGACCCAGGCCCTGGAGGACGGCCGTTTCTCGCTCGCCGTCCTGGAGGCCCGCCGCAAGGGCCGCGCGCTCCCGGCCCGCCGCCCGCCCTGCTTCTTCGACCCGCGCCACGGCCCGTCGGTCGCGGACGTCCTGTGGACGCCGTCCGGCGGAGCGGCCCGCGAGGTCCCGGTCTGCGGCGCCGACGAGGTGCGGCTGCGCGACGGCGAGGACCCCATGAGCCGCACGGTCGACGTCGGTGACGGCCGCCGGCGCCCCTACTGGGAGGCGGGCCCGGCCTACGGCCCCTGGGCCGGCGGCTACTTCGGCGGCGGCCTGCTCCCGGGCCTGCTGGTCGGCACCATGCTCGGCTCGATGCTCTCCACCCCGGCGTACGCGGCCGAGTACGGCGGCGGTGACTTCGGTGGAGGCGGCGGGGGCGGTGACTGGGGCGGGGGTGACGTCTCCGGCTCCGACTTCGACTCGTCCGGCTTCGGCGGTGGCGGCTTCGGTGACGGCGGGGGTTTCGGAGGCGGCGGAGGCTTCGACGGCGGCGGGTTCTAGGCCCCGGGCACTTCGGCCTGCCCCACCGCGCCCTCCCACGTCTCCGGAGCCCACATGCCCGAGCGCTTGAGAGACGCCGGGCAGTGCAGATATATCTCGTCGATCTCCACGACCAGGGCGAGGTCCGGGCGCCGGCCCTTCACCGTCATCGCGTCGAAGAAGGGGGCGTCCGTGAGGACGCGGGCGCGGCCGTTGATCCGCAGGACGGTCATCACGCCGGGTATCAGGTAGAGCAGGCCGACGTGCGGGTTGGTCAGGATGTTCTGGAAGCTGTCGCCCCGGCGGTTGCCCGGCAGGTCGGGCAGGGCGAGCGTCCGCGCGTCCAGGACCCGGGTGAAGCCCGGTGCGCCGCCGCGCGGGGAGGTGTCGCAGTTGCCGTCGGCGTCGGACGTCGAGACGGCGCAGAACGGCGCGCGGGCCAGGAGGTCCAGGTCGTCCTCGGTGAGCTCGTCGTGGACCTTGTCGATGACCAGCGGCCACGGGGCGCCGAGAATCTCCCGCAGTTGCTCGGCCGATTCGAGGAAGACCGCCCCGGCCAGGGGGTCACCGCCGGGGGAGGGGGCGTCGGTGGTGGCGGCCACGGGCGCGGTGTTCGACAAGGGATTCTCCGTACCTCGCGGGGGCACAGCAGCGGATCGCTGACCTGGCACTGTGAGGACAACCTTACGTAGGGGCGGGCCACTGCCCACCGCCTGGTGGCGCGAGGCCCGAACGGGTGACAGGCTTGATCAGATGAACCGTGACCGGGTGGAGAAGCAGCTGCTGGACGGCTTGACCGTGGACACCAGCCGGCCCGAGCAGCCGATCCTGCTCGACGAGGCGGGCCGGCCGATCAGGACCTGGCGCGAGAACTACCCGTACGACCGCAAGATCCGCCGTAACGAGTACGAGCGGATCAAGCGCATCCTGCAGATAGAGATGCTCAAGCTCCAGCGATGGACCAAGGACACCGGGGCGCGGGTGGTCGTGGTCTGCGAGGGGCGGGACGCGGCGGGCAAGGGCGGCACCATCCAGCGGTTCACCGAGCGCCTCAACCCGCGTGGCGCGCGCATCGTGGCCCTGGACAAGCCCACGGACCGCGAGCGCGGCCAGTGGTACTTCCAGCGTTACGTGGCCCATCTGCCGGCACCCGGCGAGCTCGTCTTCTTCGACCGCTCCTGGTACAACCGGGCCGGAGTCGAACGCGTCATGGGCTTCTGCACCCCGCACGAGTACGAGCTCTTCCTCAGGCAGTGCCCGGACTTCGAGAAGATGCTCGTCGACGACGGCGTCATCGTGGTCAAGTTCTGGTTCTCGGTCTCCCGCGCCGAGCAGCGCACACGCTTCGCCATCCGCCAGGTCGACCCCGTCCGCCAGTGGAAGCTGTCGCCCACGGACATCGACTCCCTGGACCGCTGGGACGACTACACCACGGCGAAGGTCGACATGTTCCGCGCCACCGACACCGAGCACGCGCCCTGGACCGTCGTGAAGAGCAACGACAAGCGCCGGGCCCGCCTCGAAGCGATGCGCAGCCTGCTCGCCCGCATCGACTACACGGCCAAGAGCGACGAGGCCGTCGGCAAGCCGGACCCTCTCGTCGTGGGCTCTGCCGCCACCCTGCTGGAACCGGGCGAGGAGGACACCGCCCTCTCGCCCACCCCCCTCGCCCCGCACGCCGAAGGGCCGGGCGAACACCCCTGACCGTGCTCAGCCGCGCGTGGCGGTGACGTCACCGTTGACGGTGGCCAGCGCCATGTCGTGCCCGCCGCGCTCCGCGGTGGAGGGGAAGGCCACCGAGGCCCGGCCGTTCCGCGTCGTCGCGTCGACGGCGTACGGGGGTGCGTCGTGCGGCAGCGACACCCGTACCGACCCGTTGGTCGTGGCGGCGTCGAGACGGGACGGCGATGTGGTGCTGCCGAGCGTCACGTCACCGTTGACGGTCTCCGCGTGCAGGCGCGCCGCACTCAGGGTCCCGGCGCGCACGGAGCCGTTGCGGGTGGCCAGCCGGACGGTGGCGTCACCATGGCCGGACCGGGCGAGCGTCACGTCCCCGTTGACGGTGGTCAGGTCCAGTGCCGCAGCCACGCCCACCACGTCGATGCCCGCGTTCCTGGCGGTGACCGTGACCGGGACGCCGGCGGGGACGCCGACGGTGGGCATGCGGGGGCACTGCCCGTCCTCGTGATCCCCCCGCTCCTCGTGCCCCCCGTGCCCGGGACAGGACAGATCAAGGACCCAGGCGCCCTCACGGTGGGACCAACGGCTGTCGATCCGGGCCTCGGTGACCGCCCGGTCGTCCTCGGCCGGCCGCAGACGCACGCCGTTGTCGGTCGTGATCACCAGCTGCGATCCCCGGCCCAGGACGGGCGGCGCTCCGTCGAGCCGCGCGCCGGGGTCCCCGCCGCACGCGGCCAGGAGGGGAACGGCCGCCAGCAGCGCGGCCCAGCGCGATCGGTGCGTGAAAGCGGTGATGTCCATGCCTGCCCGTGTTCCCCGCACCGCTCGTCCCATGGCTGGAGACGGCCGCGGCTCAGCGGGACAGCACCTCGATGAGCTGGTACGGGACCAGGAAGAACCCGAGGACCAGCAGTGACGTGCCGCCGAAGGCCACGCCGATCGTCCTGAGCACCCAGGTCCGCAGAGGGAGAACGGCCTTGACCCGTCCGGCGTGCCGGGGGTCGTACACGATGGCGACCTGCCGGGGCGAGACGCTGACGGGCTCCGCGGTGGTGTCGGGCTCGCAGAACCGCTTCACGCCCTCCGCGTCGACGAAGCTGTATCTCTGCTTCTTGCCCTGGTTGCCGTCGGACGTCGCCAGCACCGAGATGCCACGACGGCTCAGGAGCCACCGGTCGTACAGGTTCTTGGCCGACAGGCCGTACAGGATCAGGCCGAAGGCGAGAGGCTTCAGACCGAGGAGCCAGAACACCACCCCGAAGATGTCCCCGTGCGCGATCAGGACGACCAGGCCCGCCACGTAGAGGGCCACGGGCGACAGCGCGGCGGCGATCAGCAGCCAGTCGCGGGCCGTTCTCCTGTCCCTTGCCGCGGACTTGGGAAGCACGACGACCTGTGCCGCGCCGTCCTCGCGAGGTGCGCCCGCGTCCCGGACGGGCAGCGCCCGGCTCACCGCGTCCACGAAGGCCGTGGCGGACGCCCGGTTGCGGCAGCCCACCCGGTAGACCGTGCCCGACGCTCCGGCGGGGGCGGTCAGGGAGACCTGGACCCCGGGCCCGCGCCGGCTTTCGAGGCGGACCTCCTCGACGGCCTCCAGCGGTATGCGTCTTCGGACACCGCCCTGCTCCAGGAGGATCGACCGCTTCTCCAGCGAGAAGGAGCCGGCACGGCTGCGTACGGTCAGTGAGGGCAGGGCGGGGGCATCGGGTGTGGTGGCCATGGCGGGACTTTAGCCACCATGACGGTGCAGGGGCCGCCGATTCCCATATGACCGTACGAGTTCGTCTGCCAGACTTGCCGAGTGATCGTCAGACTCGCGCGGGAACAGGACCTGGCCGGCTTCATCGCCCTCGCGGCCCAGGTCGAGGAGTGGTTCGGGCCGATGGTGGAGGAGCCCGGCTTCCACCGTGCGGTGGAGGAACACATCCGCCGGTCCGAGGCGCTCGTCGCCGTCTCGCCGGATGCGGAGGTCGTCGGAGGCCTGCTGTTCGGCGCGGAGGCGCCGGTCCATCATGTGCACTGGCTCGTCGTGGCCGAGAAGGCGCGCGGAACCGGTGCCGGTCGGGCGCTGATGGCGGACGCGTTCCACCGATACGTGCGCGGTCCGGGCACCGTCGAGGTGGTCACCTTCGGGGCCGGCCACCCGGGTGCCGTGGACAGCGGGGCGCGCGTCTTCTACGAACGCCTCGGCTTCACACCGGCCGAGGCCGCCGCCCCCGGCCCGGAAGGCGGTTCCCGGCAGGTCTACCGCCGGGCCGTCGCCTGAGCACCGCGACCACGAGTCCGACCCCGGACCTCACCGGCCGGGCTCTCCCCTGGCTCCGCGAGCGCGTAGCCGTCCTGCGCGGCGGAGGCGCCCCGATGTGCGACAGTTGCGGCGTAAGACGGATCGTCTTACGCTCGGGCCGTGGCTGACACCGTGACCATCCGCACCGACTCCGAGACCGAACGCGCCCTTGAGGTCCTCACATCGGACGGCGACTCCCGGTCGGTGGCCATACGGCAGGCGGTCCTGGAAGCAGCCCGGCGCAAGGAGCGCGCAGCCGCGATGCGGCGGGCTGCGCTGCGTATGCCGCTGGGGGAGCCCGACGGCGTCGATGTGGGGGCCGAGATCTCTCGTGACCGCGAAGGCGAGAGCCGGTGATCTACTTGGACTCGGCCGCCGTCGTGAAGCTTGTTCATGCCGAATCTGAGTCACACGCGCTGCGGTCCTGGCTCGATGAGCGGGTGGACACCGCCTGGACGAGTTCTGCCCTGACCGAGATCGAAACGGTCCGGGCGCTGGCTTGCCACGCACCCGCAGCGGTTGTCCGGCTGCACTCGGTGCTCGACCTGATCGACATGGTTGAGATCGACGCCGGCGTAAGAATCCTGGCGCAGACGGTGAGGCCGGCGACCGTGCGCAGCCTTGACGCCATCCACCTGGCGACGGCCCTTCGCGCACGGCCCCGGCTCACCGCGTTCCTCACGTACGACAAGCGGCTCGCCGACGCCGCGCGCGAGGCCGGACTGCCGGTGGAGGCGCCTGCCTGAGGGCATGCGCCGGAGTGGCGGGGGCGCCGCCCCCGCCACTGGTCAGCTGGTGGGGAAGCTGTCCGGGGTGCTGATGCGGCTCTTGAGCAGCGCACCGGAATCGGTCAGCACGCCGCTGCTGCTGTAGTCACCGCCGCCGCAGGTGCCGGGCCGGAGCGCCGCGCTGCTCTCGGGGGCGTCGGAGTAGGTCCAGTTCGCGTAGCTGATCTTCAGCTGATCGAGCAGGTCCAGCCAGGCCGTGGTGCTCGCCCGGTCCATCGCCCCGCCGCCCGTGGCGCTCACCGTACCGAACTCGGTGACGAACAGGGGGAGTCGCGAGGCGGCGCGGCTCAGAGTGGAGCGGTAGGAGTCCTTGTGGCTCGCGGCGTAGAAGTGGAACGCGTACATGATGTTGGACGCGTTGACGGGGTTGTTGACGACCTCGCTCTCGTTGGAGCCGTCCGAGACCCCGAGCGAGGACCAGCCGCGGGTGCCGACGATGACGACCGCGTCCGGGTCGGCCGCCCGGACCACCGGGATGACCTGCTCGGCGTAGCTCTTGATGCCCGCCCAGCTCACGCCGTTGGGCTCGTTGGTGATCTCGTAGATCACGTTCTTCTTGTCCGCGTTGCGGGCGGCGACGGACGCGAAGAAGGTCTTCGCGCGGTCGAGGTTGTGGTTCGGGTCACCCGGCGTCAGTGTGTGGAAATCGATCAGGGCGTACATGCCCCGGGCCTCGGCCATGTCGACGAGCTCGTTCACGCGGGCCGTGAAGCCCGCCGGGTCGGTCTCGTAACCGTCCTCCTGCACGTACATGGAGACGCGCAGCAGGTCCGACTTCCAGTCGTTCGCCAGCGCGTCGAGCGACGCGGCGTTGTAGCAGGCGTCGAACCACTGGATGCCGTGCGTGCTCATGCCCCGCAGCTGGACGGGGCGGTCGTACTGGTTGCACAGGTTCACGCCGCAGACGTGGAGCGGCCCGTTGATGTCCACGGGGGTGCCGTCCGGCTGGGTGGGCGGGGGCTCCTCCTCAAGGGCGCCCGTGCAGGCCACGCCGTTGAGCGTGAACGCCGTGGGCTTCGGGTTGGCGCCCGTGAAGGTGCCCGAGAATCCCAGGTCGGCCGTCGCCCCGGTGGCCAGCGTGCGGTTCCAGTCCACAGCGACGGCGGTGACCGCGGAGCCGGACTGCGACCAGGTGGCGTTCCAGCCCTGGGCGACCCTCTGGCCGGCGTCCGGCAGGGCGAATCCGAGCGTCCAGCCGTTGGCCGGGGCCCCCAGGTTGGTGACCTTCACTCCGGCCTGGAAGCCGCCCTGCCACTGGCTGGCGACGGTGTACTCGACCTTGCAGCCGGTGGCGGCAGCCGCCTCCTGGGGGTTGAGTGCTGCCGTGAGGCCCAGGACTGTCGCGCAGGTCGCCAGTAAGGCGAGTAGGCGTTTCATAGCGTTCCTCCTCGTGCGAAGCGGAAACAGTGGGGGGTGGGAGCGCTCCCAAGGTCCATCGGGCCGAGACCGTACACGGTGTGGGGATGCGCGTACAGACATCCGACCGGCTTCGGTGAGGAGCGGTACGGGAGGCGACGGCCAAGCCGTGGTGGCGAGCTGGGAAGACGTGGCGGTCAGGCCCAGGACGATGTGCCGTGCACGGTGTCGGCCGACTGCACGGGGCACCCCATGAGTTCCACGGCCGCGAGCACGGCACGGCGGGCCGCCGCGCTGTCGGCGGGCGGGAAGGCGACCCGGAGCTGATGGCCGTAGGCCGACTCGTACGTCATCAGCCAGCCGGTGGTCTCCACGGCGAAGTGGTCCTGCCGCTGGCCGTCGTGCTCGTAGCCGCCACGGTCCGACGTGGGCGCGAGCGCGTCGCGCAGGATCCGCAGACGCTCGGTGTACGGAAGGGCGCCTTCGCCCAGCCGGACGTACACGTGGTCGCGCTTGACGGCGGGGTCGAACCAGGGGGCGAGCTCCGGAGCGTGATGCAGAAGACCGGGGGTGATGCTGCGGCTCGTCAGGCCGTCGAGGAACGCGCCGGCGCCGCAGTCGAACCGCTCGTAGTCGTCGTCCCGTGACCAGATGACCACGGGCCAGGACTCGGGAGGCCCTTCGGTCAGCCAGCAGACGTGCGCCGCGCTCTCCGTCCCCGCCCAGGCGAGCAGCCCACCGGGCTCCGGGAAGAGCGGGTGGGGGTAGTCCTCGGGGTAGAGGTCGCGCAGCGGACCGAAGTCGTCCAGGAGGTCCGCCGTGAGCGGGCGCGGGTTGGCGTCACCGAACGGGGTACGGAGGTGCAGCGCGCCCCAGAAGTCCCCGCGTCCGTACGTCGCGACCAGCTGCTTGTAGTCCTCCGGCAGCGGGGTGCCCAGGGCCCTCTCCGCCTCGGCCCAGTCGCCCCGGCCGTCGACCACCACGGCGGGCGGCTTCACGCGCTCGGCGATGCGGGCCAGGTGGTCGGACACGCGCGCCCTCAGACGGCGGAGGTGACGAACGCGGCCCAGGCGGCCGGGGGCACGGTCAGGATCGGGCCGTCAGCGATCTTCGAGTCGCGGATGTGGACGGCGGATGGGTGGGCGGCGACCTCGACGCAGTTGCCGCCCTCGCTGCCGCTGTAGCTGGACTTGTGCCAGTCGTAGGCGACTTCGAGGCAGGCGCCGCCCTGGTCGCTGCTGTGGCTGGACTTGAACCACGAGAGATCCGTGCCGTGTGCTGCGCGAGTCATGACTCTCCAAGCAGGTCGTCCAGTAGGCGCGCGCTGTTCTCGACGGAAAGCGCCTGCGAACGCAGCATCCCATATTTCTGCTGGAGGACACTGACGTCGTCCGGATCATCATGGAGCACGCTGGTCAGCTGGGCCTCCACGTAGGCCAGATGGTCATGATCCGGCGTCTCCAGCAGGACCATCGGGCCCGCCAGACCTGCATGCTTGGGGAGCTTCGCAGGCATGATCTGCAACCCAAGGAAGGGGAGTTCCATGCACCGCCGCAGATGCTGGATCTGCTCCCGCCGCATGGAGGCGTCTCCGATCTCGCTGCGCAGGATGCCCTCCTCCAGGATGAAGTGGACCATCGGCCGTGGTCTGCGATCGAGGAGCTTCTGCCGCTCGAGCCGGGCCGTCACCCACTCCTCCCGCTGTTCCTCTTCGAGGGGCGGAAAGAGGCACGAGAACACGAAGCGCGCGTACTTTTCGGTCTGGAGCAGCCCGGGCACGACTTGCGTCTCGTACCACAGCAGCGTCACCGCCTCCTGCTCGTACTCCACGAAGTCCTGCACGAACGCCGGGAACCGCTCCTTCTGTGGCACCTTCGCCACCGCGACCGCCAACGCCCCCTTCGTGTCCAGCAGTTCGTCCAGCAGCACCGCGAAATCCGCCTGGAGCGGCCGGCGGCCCTGTTCGATGGAGGCGATCGTGTCCTCGCCCACGCAGCACCGGTCGGCCAGCGACGCCTGCGTGTACCCGGCCGCGCGGCGGAAGGCGGCGACCTGCGCGCCGATCACATGCCAGGACGTGACCCGCTTGCTCTTCTTCTTTGCCGAGTGCATGAGGTGCCTCTCCCCGTACGCGAGCCCCGCCGGACCCGTCAGTGCTCGTACAAACACGGCGTACGACCTGACGCGGTGCCCCACAGTAGTGACGTTCTGTGACAGTCGTCCCGTGAACGAGACAACGCAACTCGCCTCCTTCCGTGAGGCGTTCTACCGCCGTGAGCGCAGGTCGGTGCCGCTCGTGCGCCAGTTCGTCCGGGAGACTCTGGTCGACTGGGCGTGCGAGGCGGACCTCGACGACGTACTCCTCTGCGTGAGCGAGCTGGCGACCAACGCGCTGGTCCACGGCGTCCCGCCCGGGAGGGGCTTCCGGGTCCAGCTCACCTGGGGGAGCGTGCTCCGGATCGAGGTGCACGACAGTGGTGAGGGCCGGGTCCGGGAAGCGGTGGACCCCGGGCTCCTCGCCGAGTACGGGCGGGGGCTCGCACTCGTCGGGGCGCTCGCCGATGCGTGGGGGGTGGGGGAGCGGGACCCTGGGAAGACCGTCTGGTGCGAGTTTGCCGGTACGGCAAACAGGTTTGTCGAATCGCCGCCGTGCGCGCACCATCGTCCGTAACAGGAGGTGATCCGCATGAGTGAGACGAACCAGCGGTACGACGTAGTGGTGATCGGCGGTGGCGCCGCCGGGCTGAGCGGGGCCCTCGCCCTGTCCAGGGCGCGGCGTTCCGTGCTTGTGATCGACGCGGGCAGCCCGCGTAACGCCCCCGCGTCCCACGCGCACAACTACCTGGGCCGGGAGGGAGTCCCGCCCCTGGAGCTGCTGGCCATCGGCCGGGCCGAGGCGGCGGACTACGGGGCGGAGATCGTCCAGGGCAACGTCGTCTCGGCGGAGAAGCTGTCCGACGGCTTCCGCGTCGTGCGGGAGGACGGCAGCGCTGTCCACGCCCGTCGTCTGCTCGTGACCACCGGGATCGTCGACGAGCTGCCGGCCGTGGAGGGCCTGGCCGAGCGCTGGGGCAGCGAGGTGCTGCACTGCCCGTACTGCCACGGGTGGGAGGTGCGGGACAGGCCGGTCGGCATCCTGGCGAGCAGCCCCATGGCCGTGCACCACGCACTGCTCTGGCGGCAGTGGACCGACGACGTGACGCTGTTCCGGCACGAGCAGCCCGACTTCAGCGACGAGGAGTACGAGCAGTTCGCCGCACGGGGCATCTCGGTGGTGGACGGCGAGGTGGCCGCGGTGGAGGTGGCCGACGGCCGGCTCACCGGGGTGCGGCTGGCCGGAGGCACGGTGATCCCGCGCGAGGCGCTCGTGGTCCAGCCACGCTTCACCGCGCGGTCGGCGGTCCTGGAGAGCCTCGGGCTGGTGCCGACCGAGATGACGATGGGTGACCAGGTCATCGGCACGTACATCGCGGCCGACCCGGCCGGGGCGACCGACGTGCCCGGGGTCTGGGTGGCCGGCAACGTCGCCAACCTCATGGAGCAGGTCGTCGGTGCGGCGGCAGCCGGGCTGAAGGCGGCCTCGATGATCAACATGGACCTCGTCACCGAGGACACCCGCCGCGCGGTCGGCGCCCGCCGCGCACCCTTCTCGGCCGAGGCCGAGCGCCAGGTCACCGAGCGTGTGCTCGGCGACCGCCGTCACGGACTTCAGGAGACCTCACGATGACCACCGACAGCAGCCGTACCGACGCCGAGATGTGGGACGACCGGTACCGCGAGAGCGACCGGATCTGGAGCGGGAACCCCAACGCAGCCCTGGTCCGTGAGGTGGAGGGCCTCACGCCGGGGCGGGCCCTCGACCTCGGGTGCGGCGAGGGCGCGGACGCGGTCTGGCTCGCCCGGTGGGGCTGGCGGGTCACCGCCACGGACATCTCGCGGGTCGCCCTGGAGCGGGCGGCGGTCCACGCGGCCGAGGCCGATGTCGCCGACCGGATCGACTGGCAGTGGCACGACCTGGGCGCCTCGTTCCCCGAGGGGGAGTACGACCTGGTCTCCGCCCAGTTCCTGCACTCGATGGGCGACCTGCCCCGCGAGGAGATCCTGCGCAGGGCGGCGAGGGCGGTCGCTCCGGGGGGCGTGCTCCTGATCGTCGGGCACGCCGGCTTCCCCTCCTGGGAGCACGACCACCCGGACATGGAGCTGCCGACGACGGACGAGGTTCTCGCCTCGCTCGAACTGCCGGACGGGGAGTGGGAGGTGCTCCTCAGCGAGGAGCACGAGCGGATCCAGAACGACCCCGAGGGCAACCCCACCACCCGCACGGACAACGCGCTGAAGGTGCGCCGCAACGCGGGCCGCTGACGCCGAGCGCCCGCCGTCCTCCCCGGGAAGGGGGGCGGCGGGCGCGCTCGGTGCGGGAGGATCAGGCCTGCGGGGCGGCCTTGATCGCGGAGATGTCGAACGTCAGCTTGACCTTGTCGCTGACCATCACTCCGCCGGTCTCCAGAGCGGCGTTCCAGGTCAGGCCCCAGTCGGAGCGCAGGATGTTCGTGCTGCCCTCGAAGCCGACGCGCTCGTTGCCGTAGACGTCGGTGGCGGAGCCGTTGAACTCCAGGTCGATGGAGAGCGGGCGGGTGACGTCCTTGATCGTGAGGTCACCGGTGACGCGGTACGTGTCCCCGCCGAGCTGCTCGGCCCCGGTGGAGCGGAATGTCATCAGGGGGAACGTCTCGGCGTCGAAGAAGTCGCCGCTGACCAGGTGGCCGTCGCGGTCGGCGATGCCGGTGTCGACGCTGGAGATCTTCACGTCGATGGAGGCGGAGGAATTCGACGGGTCGGAGCCGTCCAGCTCCAGGGTGCCCTCGTGCTCACCGAAGGAGCCGCGCACGTTGGTGACCATGGCGTGACGCACGGTGAAACCGATGCTGCTGTGGGCCGGGTCGATCGTGTACGTGCCGGTCAGCGCGGCCAGCGCGGGGTCCACCGCGAGGGTGGCGGTGGCGGTCGGGGCGTCGTTGTTCTTGCGGTTGAACAGAGCCATGGCTCCTCCTCGGGGGACGGATTCAGACGAGTGGTCGCCGAAAGGTTGATTTAACCTTCAACGACTTCGACTGTAGACCCATCTTGTTCAAAGTTCAACATCAAGGGTCGGGTCATCCGAATCCACGGAAGGGCTGACGGGGGCCTCGGCGCGCCCCTGCTCAGGCCGGCCTACGGCCCGAAGGGTCCGGCACGCCGACCGTGCCGGACCACCCTTAAAGTTTCCCCATGGGTTTGACAGCAGGTCACGACGGAGGAGTCCTGCCCGGTCCGCCGGCTCCGGCGCAGGGCTGGCAGGCACCGAGCGCGGTCGAGCGGGGGCTGTACGAGGCGAAGGCGCGCGGCGACTGGCCCGCGTACTACGACCTCGTCGCCCGGGCCGACCTGTACATGTTGCAGTCGCGGGCGTACGTCGACGCGAACCCGGGCAGCAGCCGCTTCCATCCCTACTGGAACCCGCAGACCCAGAGCATGTGCCTGGCCGTTCATACCGGCGGCATGCTGCCGCCGCCGGTCGCCGACCCGGTCTACAACTGTTACGACCTGGGCTGGTTCGCAGGGGTCTGGGACCAGCACGACCCGCCCTACCTCGTCGTCAACCCCGGCAGCCCCTGCGAGGGCATCCTGCCGGCCGGGCCGGAGGGCCGTGCCCTGTGGCAGCGCCACTCCGCCCCGGTCGAACTGCCGGGACTGGCCCAGGACGCCGTCCACACCCTGGAGGTGGGCGGGCCACGCAGCGGTCCCGTCGCCTTCGGTCTCGCGGTCGGCGCGCACATCAACGTGCGCAACGGACGCTACTGGAACTCGATGGCCTACCACGGCAGCGGCTACCGCAACGAGAAGAACACGCTGGAACGCTGGTGGGGCGTCACCACCCGCGAGGACTGGCAGGACACGCAGGAACAGCTGCTGCGCGCCGGGATGGTCAGCGGCGTCTGGGAGTTCGTCCTGCAACTGCGCCGCTCCATGGCCCTGGACTTCGCGGGCCCCGTCGACGTCGACCACTGGCGCCAGGCCGCGGCGAATGTGGTGCGCCGACGCACCGAGGCCGCCGCCGAACCCCGCCTGACCGCGGACGGCGTCACCCAGGGCCACACCGTCACCGCCGCGGAGCTGGAGGGCCAAGTGACCGGCGTACAGCGGCTGATCGGCCGCATCGCCCGCTACGAGGCGCGGTTCCGCGCCGACGGCCTGCTACCCGAAGGAGGCTTCGTCCAGAGCGTCGAGGCCTGGGACTACGGCCGGGCTTCCGGCATGGCCCGCTGGGGCCTCGCCGCGCGCCTGTGCTCCCTGCAGGAGGCGGAGGCGGCAGTGGTCCGCGCCGGCCGGCTCGTCCGGCTCAACTACCGCTCGTGGGAGAGCTTCTCGGCCGCCTACGTTCTTGGCCGCTGCCTGCACTTCGACGAGGAGGAGTTCGGTGAGTGGTACGAGACTGTCCTCGCCACCCACCGCGCCCTGACCAGCGACCCGGCCAGCCCCTGGCGCACGCTCCCCTGGGCCTGAGGAGCCCGGCCTCGGTCGGGGGCCTGACCGTGGTGGCTCAGGGCTGGGGCGGGAGCAACCGTATGTGCCACACCCGCCCCCTGGCGGACGCGCGTAGAGCTGGGGCACTATCTCCCTGCCCGTAAATTGTCATGAGCAGGAGGATTCCCCCCATGCTGACCCGTCCCCGTCCCCGACTCCGCTCCGCCCTCACCGCTCTCGCACTCGTCCTCGGTGCGCTCTTCGCGCCCGGCGTCGGTGTCCTCGGCGGCGGCGCCACCGAGGCGCACGCCGTCACCAAGCTGACCCACTCGCAGGCGACCTCCCGTTTCAGCTCGTCCGGGATCACCTGGTCGTCCTCCGGCGGCTGTTCCAACCGGAACGTCTCCACCTGCACGTCCTTCGACCAGCTCAACCTGACCAGCGCCCAGGGCGCCCAGACTCTGAAGAGCGCCACGGGCTGCGCCCTGAACATCACCGGGGGCACCGAGACCGGACACGCCAGTGGCACGTACTCGCACTGGAACGGCTACAAGCTGGACTTCGGCAAGAGCACCTGCCTGACGAACTACGTGAAGGGCGTCTTCACCTACATCGGTGTGCGAGGCGACGGCGCCCCCCAGTACCGGTCCGGCTCCGGCAACGTCTACGCCGACGAGGGCAACCACTGGGACGTGACCTACTACAACTGCGGCGGCTGCTGAGCCCACGCCGTACGCACGAGGTGCCCCGTCCGGCCGGACGGGGCACCTCGTGCGTACGGGGGCCGGGATCAGACCTGCGGCTCCAGCGCCGGCCCGAGCGAGGCGAACTTCTCCTTGCTGACGATCCGGCGCGGCGGCCAGGTGATGTTCTCCGGCGGCCAGCTCTGGCCCGTCCTCTTCAGGAACCAGGCAGGCGGCTCGTACATCGGCGGCTCGTAGCCCTCCGGCAGCGCGGTCTTCCAGGTCAGACCCTCGGTCCGCCTCTCGAACTCCTCCCTGACGCCCCTCAGCAGTTCCGGCTTCACCAGGAGATCGACCGCCGTGGCCGCCAGATAGGACGCGGCGGCCTTGATCGCCGCGTGGGCGGGCGCCGATCCCGCGCAGGAGGCGGTCGACCAGGTGTGCATCTTCGACCCGATGGGGGCCACGGCCGCGCCCATGGAGACGGTCGGCACCCGCCAGCTGATATCGGCCACATCGGTGGAACCGCCGCCCATGAAGACGGGGTTGGGCGGCGCCAGCTCACCGATCCTGTCGTGCAGGCCGCTCTCCGGCAGCCCGAGCGAGACCTGGAGTTCCTTGGCCAGGCGCTGGGCGTCCTCGGAGAAGACCGGCGGCCCGATCTGCCGCATGTTGTCGTACATCAGCTCGGCGAACGCCCTGGAGGGGAGCTGGTTCCAGCAGGCCGAGGTGATCCGGTGCCGTACCGACGTGCGGCTGGCGGTCGCGGCCGCTTCCGAGACGGCGACGACCTTGTCCAGCAGTGAGGCGACCCGCTCGACGCTGCCCTCACGGACGTAGTAGGAGATCTCCGCGATCTCCGGCGTCACATTGGGGATGTCGCCACCGTTGTTGATCACCCAGTGCAGCCGCGCCGAAGGGCCCATGCTCTCCTCGCGGAGGAACTCCGACATGGTCGCCATCATCACGGCCGCGTCCAGCGCGCTCTTGTTGCCGAGCGGGGTGCCGCCGTGGCCGGCGACACCGAGGAAGGTGAAGGTGACGGCCGTCATCGCGTTCGAGGTGCCCCAGCCGGTGGCGTTGCCCGTCGAGGGATGCCAGTCGAGGAAGGCGTCGAGCCCGTCGTAGACGCCCTGGCTGACGGCGTACGTCTTGCCGATCAGCTGTTCCTCGGCGGTGGACCCGAAGAACTTCACCGTCACATCGAGCTTGTGGCGCCGGGACGCCTCCGCGACGGCTGCGGCGGCGGCCGCCGCAGCGGTTCCGAGCGCGCAGTGGCCGCAGCCGTGCCCGGCCCCGTAGCCCGGGGCGAACGGGTCGTGGACGTACTCCTTCGGGTCGTGCTCGCCCACGCCCTTGTTCTGGGACAGGCCGGGAAGGGCGTCGTACTCACCGCTGAAACCGATGACCGGACCGCCCTTGCCCCGCTTGAAGGTGGCCGTGAAGGCGGTGGGGAAGCCGGCCGTGCCGAACTCGACGTCGAAGCCGGCCTTGCGCAGGAAGTCGGCCTCGGCGAGCGAGGAGTTCCACTCCCGCAGGCTCAGCTCGGCGTGCTCCCAGATCTCGTCGTTCAGCCCGTTGATCCGGGACGCGTTCCGTTCGATCCAGCCGAGCGCCGTCCGCTTGGCCGCCGAGTCCTGGGCGAGCCCCTCGGGCGGGGTGTACGAGGCGGCGTCCACCGCCGCACCGGCGGCCTCGTCCGAGGCCGCCGCCATCGCCGGATCGGCGGTCGCGCCCACCGCCGTGGTGGCTATTCCGGCGGCCCCGAGCATCTGCATGATCCGGCGGCGGCTCAGCCCGTCGCCCGTGTGCACCGCATGGTCGTGGTCGCTGGGGTCATGCAGGTCACACACGGGCGCCTCCGAGGCCGATGGCATGTACAGGTACAGTGCCCGGCACTCTCCATCCCGGATGTTGCCAAGTCAAGAGCCCCGCGTAACCGCGGAGTTACGCGCTCCGATTGCGCCGCCGACGGGCGGCCCCGCCGAGGGGCCGCCCGCCTCGCGTCAGGAGCCCACGCTCACCGTGAAGCGGCGGGGGTTGCCGTCGTGCGCCGCCCCCGACACGTCCGGCTCGCCGTCCGGGCGTACGTCGTCGTAGGGGAAGGCGTAGCCGATCGGGGAGTTCGCGTGGACCACGCGTGACCAGTGGTTGGTCACCGCGCCCTTGTAGTAGTCCGCCACCGACGTGCCGTTCGGCTGGCTGGGGTGGCTGAGCATGATCGAGCGGTTGAAGCCCGCCGCGATCCTGGCCAGCAGGGCCTTCTTGTCGTCGGAGTCCCCGGGGTTGTTGGTGAAGGGGCCGTGGTTGCAGGTGAAGATGTCCTTCGACGTCGGCTTGACGAAGGTGTGGCCGCCCTCGAAGGTCAGGGTGTCCCCGCTGACCCGTCCGGCGAGCGTGCCCCGGCCGCCCTGAAGGTCGATCCGCAGGTCGGTGGAGCGGTACCTCTCCCAGACCTCGTCGATCTGCGCGGTGAACAGGTCGCGGAACGGCATCTCGGCCGGGCGGTCGAAGTACGGCGCCATCAGGTTCTGCGGCGAGACGACCCGCAGGACCTGCCCGTCCGAGCTCCGGGTGACCAGCTTGTCCCAGGGCTGCCCGTCGGAGGCCGCCTGGGCCGTGAGGTCGTCGGCGATGCGCTGGACCGCCCCGTCCGGGAGCGGGGCCACCGAGTGCGTGGCGTCGCCCTCCAGGGTCAGCCCGATCGGCAGCGCCGTCACCAGGTCGACGTAGCTGATGTTCGCGTAGAGCTGCTGCGGGTTGAAGGTGAACTCGCAGAACGACCAGGTCCTGCCGTAGTTCGGGTCGGTGGGCGTCGCGAAAGCCGGCTCGACCAGGGACGGGCCCGGGTTGAGATAGAAGTCCAGCTTGTCGTCGCGTACGAAGTAGACCCGCGCCCCGTACATCTGGGGCAGGGTCAGGACGACCGGGCCGGCTCCCGCGGCCTTCAGCGGGATGGCGCAGTCGACCGGCAGCGGGGTCTGCGGGGCGCCGGGGGAGTCGGGGCGGTAGACGCTGCCGTCCGGGCGCAGGAGCACCCATCGGTCGGTGCCCTGCTCGTGGCCGGTGACATAGGCGTGCACGGTGCCCGGCAACGACTTGTTCTCCAGGGCCAGTTCGCAGGTCGCGGGCGCGGCCGACGTGCGTGGGCTCAGGGCGCTGCCCCAGAGGGGGTAGGTGAGCGCGGTCGCGGAGGCGGCGGCGCCCGTCAGGAACATTCTGCGCGAAATCACGGAGGACTCCCGAGGTGTGGGGGGCCGCAGACAGGGGTCAGGGGTGGTGCGGGGAGGTGGAGCGGTGGGGGGCGTCTGCGGTGCGCACTACTCTTGCGACGGCTCCCGTGAGCGTCAAGAGTTAGGACTGAGAGCGCTCTCAAGAAGTTGCTGTTCTTCACAACTCGACGCCTCAGGACGGGTTTTGGCCACGCTTGGTGGATCGCCGTACGCACCGGGTGAACAGATGCTGAACGCGGCCGCCCCCGGTCCGGGGCGGGGCCATTCCGGTGGGTCCGGTCGTCCGCCCCGGTGGCTCCGCGGCGTGGCGCGCGGAGCGGCTTGTGGCCGAGGCCACATTCGGTGCTTTGTCGAAGCTCTACAACGCGGAAGCCCTGTGAGCTGGCAGATGGGATGCATGGTGCACCGCTTCTGTCAGGTGCCACCAGGAAACCGGGCAGGAGACTGTTCGGTGTGGACGGCAGGAATTGCGCGGTCGGGTTCGTAGGGTCGACGTATGACCGTTGTGGACGAAATCCCGGGCGAGCCGAGTGACACGCGTGGCCGGGTGGCCGAACTGCTGGCACTGCGTGAGCAGGCCCGGCGTGGACCGAGCGACCGGGCGACCGAGGCGCAGCACGCCAAGGGCAAGCTGACGGCGCGCGAGCGCATCGAGCTGCTGCTGGACGAGGGATCGTTCAAGGAGGTCGAGCAGCTGCGCCGGCACCGGGCGACCGGCTTCGGTCTGGAGGCCAAGAAGCCGTACACCGACGGTGTCATCACCGGCTGGGGCACTGTCGACGGCCGGACGGTCTTCGTCTACGCGCACGACTTCCGGATCTTCGGCGGGGCGCTGGGCGAGGCCCACGCCACGAAGATCCACAAGATCATGGACATGGCCATCTCGGCCGGTGCCCCGCTGGTCTCCCTGAACGACGGCGCCGGAGCCCGTATCCAGGAGGGCGTCAGCGCCCTCGCCGGCTACGGCGGGATCTTCCAGCGCAACACCCGGGCCTCCGGTGTCATCCCGCAGATCAGCGTGATGCTCGGCCCGTGCGCGGGCGGCGCGGCCTACAGCCCGGCGCTGACCGACTTCGTCTTCATGGTCCGCGAGACCTCGCAGATGTTCATCACCGGACCGGACGTCGTCAAGGCGGTCACCGGCGAGGAGATCACCCAGAACGGCCTCGGCGGCGCCGACGTGCACGCCGAGACCTCGGGCGTCGCGCACTTCGCGTACGACGACGAGGAGACCTGCATCGCCGAGGTCCGCTACCTGATCGGCATGCTCCCGTCCAACAACCGGGAGAACCCGCCCGTCGTCCCGAGCGACGACCCGGCCGACCGGCGCGGCGACGTCCTCCTGGACCTGGTCCCGGCCGACGGCAACCGCCCGTACGACATGCACAAGGTCATCGAGGAGCTCGTCGACGACGGCGACTTCCTGGAGATCCACGAGCGCTGGGCCCGCAACATCGTCTGCGCGCTGGCCCGGCTCGACGGCCAGGTCGTCGGCATCGTGGCCAACCAGCCGCAGGCGCTGGCCGGTGTCCTGGACATCGAGGCGTCCGAGAAGGCCGCGCGATTCGTCCAGATGTGTGATGCGTTCAACATCCCCATCGTCACTCTGCTGGACGTACCCGGCTTCCTGCCCGGCGTCGATCAGGAGCACGGTGGAATCATTCGGCACGGCGCGAAGCTGCTCTACGCGTACTGCAACGCCACCGTGCCGAGGATCTCGCTGATCCTGCGCAAGGCATACGGAGGCGCGTACATCGTCATGGACAGCCAGTCCATCGGCGCCGACCTCACCTACGCGTGGCCGACCAACGAGATCGCGGTGATGGGCGCCGAGGGCGCCGCCAACGTCATCTTCCGTCGGCAGATCGCCGACGCCGAGGACCCCGAAGCCATGCGGGCCCGCATGGTCAAGGAGTACAAGGCCGAGCTGATGCACCCCTACTACGCGGCCGAGCGCGGCCTGGTCGACGACGTCATCGACCCCGCCGAGACGCGCGAGGTGCTGATCGCCTCGCTCGCGATGCTCCGCAACAAGCACGCGGACCTGCCGTCCCGCAAGCACGGCAACCCCCCGCAGTAGTCGCCGGCCGCGGCGGCGACCCCGCCCACGTTCCGCGACCACTGCCCAGAAGACGGAGATATCCATGAGCGTCACCCCCGCCGATTCGGTCCTGCGCGTCGAGAAGGGCCAGGCCGGCCCCGAGGAGCTCGCCGCCATCACCGCGGTCCTGCTCGCCCGCGCGGCCGCACAGCCCGACGCGCCCGCCCGCCGCGGCCGCAGCACCGCCGGATGGCGCCGCCTGGAGCGCACCCCCGGCTTCCGCGCCCCGCACAGCTGGCAGGGCTGAGGAGCGGCCGCCGAGGCCGCTCCGGGGCCGACCGGCCCCCTTCACGCCGAAGGCCCCGTACTCCTTCCGAGGAGTACGGGGCCTTCGCCGTGTGCGGCGGCGGGGTCAGCGCAGGCGGGCCATGAGGGCGTGTTCGACCAGGGTGATCAGCGCGCTCTTGGCGTCCGCGCGGTGCCGGGCGTCCGTGGTGAGGATCGGGGTGTCCGGGCCGATCTGGAGTGCTTCGCGTACTTCGTCGGGTGTGTAGGGCTGGTGTCCGTCGAAGCCGTTGAGGGCGATGACGAAGGGGAGGCCGCTGTTCTCGAAGTAGTCGACGGCTGGGAAGCAGTCGGCGAGGCGGCGGGTGTCGACGAGGACGACGGCGCCGATGGCGCCGCGGACCAGGTCGTCCCACATGAACCAGAAGCGGTCCTGTCCGGGGGTGCCGAACAGGTAGAGGATCAGGTCCTGGTCCAGGGTGATGCGTCCGAAGTCCATGGCCACCGTGGTGGTGGTCTTGTCCCCGGTGTGGGTCAGGTCGTCGATGCCCGCGGACGCGGACGTCATCACGGCTTCGGTGCGCAGCGGATTGATCTCCGAAACGGCACCGACAAACGTGGTCTTACCCACGCCGAAGCCCCCTGCCACCACGATCTTCGCCGAGGTAGTGGAGCGGGCCGCTCCGCCGCTAGAGCTTGCGAAGTCCACTGAGCACCCTTTCGAGCAGTGTCACATCTGGCTGGCCGCCGGCGGCCTCGTCGCCGCCGGGCTGATGGATAGCGACGAGTCCGGCCTCGGCCAGGTCGGCGACGAGGATCCGGGCAACGCCGAGGGGGATCGAGAGCAGGGCCGAGACCTCGGCCACCGACTTGATCTCGATGCAGAGCCGGCAGATCCGCTGGTGCTCGGGCAGCTGCCCTTGCAGCCGGGCGGGATCGGCCGTGGTGCTGACCAGCGCCTCGATGGCGAGCTGGTACCGCGGCCGGGTCCGGCCGCCGGTCATGGCGTACGGACGGACCAGCGGGTTGTGAGCCGCGGGCTTCGACGGCTGGGGAGCCTGCCGCTGGACCGGCTGGATGCGCGAGGGCGGAGCCTCGTACCGCTGCGGCTGCTGCGGCCAGTCGTCACCCGGCGAACCCTGCTGCGGCTGCTGGTAGTGCTGCGGCTGCTCGTGCTGGGGGTGGTGCGGCTGCTGCTGCGGCCACCCGGAGCCCGGCTGCTGGGGCTGCGGCTGCCAGCTGCCCTGCTGGGGCTGCTGGTAGGGCTGATACGGCTGATAAGGGTCTTGCGGACCCTGTCTGCCGGGCATGGAGGGGTTGCCGAAACGATTGTCACCCTGCTCACCCGGAACCCGCTGACCGCCCTCGTACGGGTGTCCGCCTGTGGGTGCTGCCACGTTTCCTCCTCCGACTGCCGTTCGCCATCCCAGTGGTGCCGCGCCACCGCACCTTATGGCGCGGTGACGAGAAACGCACTGTCTGTCTTGTTAGTTAAGAAGACTTCCCTGGAGTTCGGCGCGGAGATCCGGGGTAAGAACACTTCCTGCACGATCCACGAGAAGTGCCATTTCATACCCAACCAGGCCGATATCGGCATCCGGGTGGGCGAGGACGGCGAGTGAAGATCCGTCAGAGATGGACATGATGAAGAGGAATCCTCGCTCCATCTCCACAACGGTCTGATTCACGGCACCGCCTTCGAAGATCCGTGAAGCACCCGCGGTCAGCGACGTCAGACCGGAGGCGACAGCCGCCAGCTGATCGGCGCGGTCCCGTGGGAAACCTTCGGACATCGCCAGCAGGAGTCCGTCGGCGGAGACCACCACCGTGTGCGACACCCCAGGGGTGTTGTCCACGAAGTTGGTGATCAACCAGTTCAGATTCTGCGCCGCCTGGCTCATCGGGCTCACACTAACGCTCCTGGTTGTAGGTATCACTTGCGTCCGACCCCGCGGTCCGTCCCCGCAGGACACCACGCCGCAGGTTGCTCAACCTGCCGCGCACGTCCTCGGGGGCGCGGGAGACCTGTGGGCCGCCCTGCTGGGTCTGCTCCGCCGTGCCCTCGACCAGATTGGCCTTGGGCACGCGCCGGGGGAGTCCGGAAGGGGTGATTCCGCCCGCCTTCGGATCCCGGAGCTTCTCGGCCCGCTCCCAGCGCTCGTCGTTCGACGAACGCCAGTCGTCGGGCTTCTCCCCGTCGGCATGCTCCGTCTGCTGCGCCTGCGGCTGTTCCTGCTGCGGCCGCTGCCGCTGCTCGGGTGCGGCAGGCTGATCGTTTCCGCGGCCGGTGGGCTGCCAGTGCTGCTGGCCCGCACCCCGGCGCGGGAGGCCCGCCTCGGTCAGGTCCTGACCGGGATTCGGGGTGGGCCCCGGGCTGTCGAAGCCTACGCGGTCCTGTGTCTCCGCGGGAGCTCCCGGAACCGCTGCCGCCCCGGGCTGCGCCAAGGGGTCGAACGCCCCCTGGTAGGAACCCTGGTCCGCCCAGCCGCCCTGGTGGGGAAGGTCCTCCTGCGGCGCGAACCGGTCGGCGTACTGCTCCTGCGTGCCGTCCGGGGAGGCGTACGAGGCTTCCGCGTAGGTGTTCTGCTGCGGGTCCTGGTAGCCGTTCCCGGCGGCGTACGGGTCGTAGCCGCCCTCGTAACCGGGCTGCGCGTACCCCTGCTGCTGCTCCGGGGCGTACTGCTCCTGGGCGTACTGCTGAGGGGCGTACTCCTGCTGCTGCCCGGTGCCGTCGTCCTGGAAGGACGGGCGCTCGCCGCCGGTCTGTGCCTCCAGCGCCGCCCGCCGTTCCTCACGCATGAGTGAACGGTTCACCGGGTCCAGCTGCGGGGAGTCGGCCACCGAGGTCTCGTAGCGCGAGTCGTCGAAGCCGAGCTCCGCCGCCGTACGCATCGGGACCTGCTGCGGCGGCATCGGGTCGAACGACTGCTGCTGCTCGGACATGATCGAGGAGACGGTGAAGTCGTCCTGGGGGAGCCCCTCGCCACCGCCACCGTGGGTGATGGCGTCCGGGAGCATGACCAGCGACGTGGTCCCCGCCTGCTCGCCCGAGGGGCGCAGCTGGACGCGGATGCCGTGCCGGTCGGCCAGCCGGCCGACCACGAACAGACCCATCCGCTGGGACACCGCGGCGTCCACGGTCGGCGGGTTGGCCAGCTTGTGGTTGATGTCCGCGAAGTCCTCGGCGGTGAGACCGATTCCCTTGTCGTGGATCTCGACCATCACCCGGCCGTCGGGCAGCCGGGTCGCGGTGACCCGGACCTTGGTCTGCGGCGAGGAGAACGTGGTGGCGTTCTCCAGCAGCTCGGCCAGCAGGTGCACGAGGTCGGTCACGGCCTGGCCGTGGATCTCGCTCTCCGGGACACCGGTGAGCTCGATGCGCTCGTAGGACTCCACCTCGGAGGAGGCGGCCCGCAGCACGTCGACGAGCGGCACCGGCTGGTTCCAGCGGCGGCCGGGCTCCTCGCCCGCGAGGACGAGCAGGTTCTCGCCGTTACGGCGCATACGCGTGGCCAGGTGGTCCAGCTTGAAGAGGCTCTCCAGCTGGTCCGGGTCGGCCTCGTTGTTCTCCAGGTCGGTGATGAGGGTCAGCTGGCCCTCGATGAGCGACTGGTTACGGCGCGACAGGTTGGTGAAGATCGCGTTGACGTTGCCCCGCAGCATGGCCTGCTCGGCGGCGAGCCGGACGGCCTCGCGGTGCACCTGGTCGAAGGCGCGGGCGACCTCGCCGATCTCGTCCTGGCTGTTGATCGGGATCGGCTGCACCCGGGTGTCCACCCGGCCCGGCTCGGTCCGCGACAGCTGGTCGACCAGCATCGGCAGCCGCTGCTCGGCGATGCCGAAGGCGGCGGTACGCAGCTGACGCATCGAGCGGCTCATCTGGCGGGCCATGAGGCCGGCGATGATGAAGGCGGCCAGCAGCGAGACGATCACGATCGCCGCGTTGAGGATGGCGTCGTTCCTGGCGTCGGTCGAGATCTCGGCCGCCTCGGCCACGGCCTTGTCGACGAGCTCGTTCTCCACCGTCGTGTAGCCGTCGAACTTCGCCGTGGCCGCGGCCATCCAGGTCTCGGGGGTGATCCCCTTGGCCTTCAGGGCGTCGGGCTGCTTGCCCTGCCCGATCTGCTGGGCCATGCCGTCGAAGACCGAGCCGTCGATGCTCGGAGGCGCCACGAAGGGCTTGCCGGCGGCCTTGGCCTGCGCCTGGGCGGCCTTCAGCTGCTTGGCTCCCTCGGCCGCCTTGGCGGCCATGACCTCCTTGAGCCGGGCGGCGTCGGCCTCCGTACCACCGGAGACGAACTCGCCGAGGGCGATCTGCTCCAGGTAGTTGTACGAGCTGAAAGCCGTCACCTGGCCGTTGAAGTTGCGCTCCTCCTGGCTCGGACGCACCAGCAGGTGCATACCGATCGAGCGCTGGAGCGATTCGGCGGCCTTGGCCAGCTCGATCGCGTACACGGTCCGGCCGTAGCTGGTGATGTTGCCGGTGCCCAGGCCGAGCTCGTTGGAGAACTCCATCAGCGAGTGCTGGACCTTGGTGTAGCCCTCTTCCGTCTTCACCGGGTCCATGGCCTCGGCGTAGGCGGCCTTGCGCAGCTCGGGAAGGAGCGGCTCCTCCACCTTGAACAGCTTCAGACGGCGGTGGAGACCCTCCTTGTCCGGCATGTTCTGCACAGCGGCGTCGAACTTCGACGCGGCCGTGTCCGTGGTGGCGCGGACCTTCTCCACCTCTGCGGCGGTGCGCTTGTTGGACAGCAGCGGTTCGGCGGTGAGGTCGCGCTCGTTCAGCAGCGCCTGCCCGTACGCCGCCGCCGCGCGGACGACCAGGGCCGTCTTCTCGGCGTCCTGGGCCTCGTTCCAGGTGTCTATGGACCCCTTCACCTGGAAGCCGCCCATGACGAGACCGACGAGTGCCGGGATCAGGAGAATCGCGTTCAGCCGGGTGGGCACCCGCCAGTTCCGCGGGGACAGCCGACTGGTGCTGCCGCCTGCCGGTTCCGCCTCGGACGACGTGTCCGCGGGCGGGGACAGCGCGGCGCGCGGCGGCGGCGTGAAGTTGCCCCGCTCCGGCTGGGCCGCGGAGCCCTCGTTGCTTCGCCTCACTCGACCAACAACCTCTCGGCGTCGGCACCTACGTTGTGCCGGATTATCGTTCAGGAGCCGTACTACTGGGTAGTTCGAGGCATTGCAGCACGCGGACCGGTCGCGTTCCAAACAGTCGGAATGAGTAATTCCGCCTGTGACCCGACGCCGATAAAACGGGCATAAAGAACGAGCCCCGTCAAAAGGCGAGGCTCGTATGAGCGCAGTGGTACCGGCCGTGCGCGTCGGGTATTGATCGGGCTCCAATTCTCTGTCGAAATGTTATGAACACGGGGGCGGATCGTGTCAAAGGACACAGGCCGCCCCCGCTTGACTACAGCAAGTACCGTAGATCGCTGCCGACTTACGGCTACTTCAGCCGGGCCATGAGGGCGTGTTCGACCAGGGTGATCAGGCCGCTCTTGGCGTCCGCGCGGTGCCGGGCGTCCGTCGTGATGATCGGGGCGTCGGGGCCGATCTGGAGTGCTTCGCGTACTTCGTCGGGTGTGTAGGGCTGGTGTCCGTCGAAGCCGTTGAGGGCGATGACGAAGGGGAGGCCGCTGTTCTCGAAGTAGTCGACGGCTGGGAAGCAGTCGGCGAGGCGGCGGGTGTCGACGAGGACGACGGCGCCGATGGCGCCGCGGACCAGGTCGTCCCACATGAACCAGAAGCGGTCCTGTCCGGGGGTGCCGAACAGGTAGAGGATCAGGTCCTGGTCCAGGGTGATGCGTCCGAAGTCCATGGCCACCGTGGTGGTGGTCTTGTCCCCGGTGTGGGTCAGGTCGTCGATGCCCGCGGACGCGGACGTCATCACGGCTTCGGTGCGCAGCGGATTGATCTCCGAAACGGCACCGACGAACGTGGTCTTGCCCACGCCGAAGCCCCCTGCCACCACGATCTTCGCCGAGGTGGTGGCACGGGCCGTCCCCGTCCCGCCGCTAGAGCTTGCGAAGTCCACTGAGCACCCTTTCGAGCAGTGTCACATCCGGCGCGCCGCCGGTCTCTCCGTTGCCCGGCTGGTGAATGGCCACCATGCCGGCTTCCGCCAGGTCCGCCACGAGGATCCGTGCCACACCGAGGGGCATGGACAGCAGGGCCGAGACCTCGGCCACCGACTTGACCTCGCGGCACAGGTGGCAGATCCGCTGGTGCTCGGGGAGCAGGGTTCCGAGGTGGGCGGGGTCCGCTGTGGTGCTGACCAGTGCCTCTATCGCGAGCTGATAGCGAGGCCGGGTCCGGCCGCCGGTCATGGCGTACGGACGGACCAGCGGCTGGTCACCTTCACCGTCGTACGACGCGTGGTGCAGTGCGCCGTACGGATCGGGTGAGGCGGGTGGCGGGGTCATAAATCCTCCGGGCGTGACAGCAGGGTGTCGGCTTGCCGTCTGAAGGTGGCCGGTGAGGGGCTGTGTCGGCCGGACGGGTGAGGGTTTTGAGTAGTACCTGGGGGGATCGCGTCAAGTGTCTGCCGCATGGCCGTCTAGTGGAGCAGACTTCCTTGTAGTTCGGCACGGAGATCAGGGGTGAGGACGGTCCCCGCACGGTCGACGAGGAGTGCCATCTCGTACCCGACCAGACCGATGTCCGCGTCCGGGTGGGCGAGCACGGCGAGTGACGAGCCGTCGGAGATGGACATGAGGAAGAGGAAACCTCTCTCCATCTCCACGACCGTCTGGCTCACGGCGCCGCCTTCGAAGATCCGTGAGGCACCCGCGGTCAGCGACGTCAGACCGGAGGCGACAGCCGCCAGCTGGTCGGCGCGGTCGCGCGGGAAACCTTCGGACATCGCCAGCAGCAGGCCATCCGCGGAGACCACCACTGTGTGGGACACCCCTGGGGTGTTGTCCACGAAATTGGTGATCAGCCAGTTCAGATTCTGCGCGGCCTGACTCATGGGGCTCAACTAACGCTCCTGCTGGTGAGTGGGGCCGAGTTGGAAACTGCCGGTAGACGGGCCGGTGTTGGCCTGTCGTCCCTGCTGGATGCCCCGGCGGAGATTGGTCAGACGCCCGCGTACGTCATCCGGCGCACGCGAAACCTGAGGTCCGGACTGATGATTCTGCTGTTGAGCAGTGCCCGGAACCAAATTGGCACGTGGGACACGGCGCGGCAGTCCGGAAGTGGTGATCCCGCCGGCGGCGGGCTTCTTGACCCGCTCCGCCTGCCGTACGAGGTCGTCGTTGGGCGAAGCACGCCATGAACTGGTGGCTCCGGTGTCGGCCGCACCACGCCGCGGCATGGTCGGCGGCGGGCCGGCGGCGGGCTGGGGAGCGGCCGGTGCCTGCGGCTCCGCGGCGGGCGGCTGCTGGCCACCCTGCTGCGGTCCGTGGAACCAGTTCGTCTCCAGCGTGTCGTACAGCGGCGTACGCCCGTCACCAGGGCCGGCCGGCGGCAGCACCTCGGGCTGCTGCGGCAGGGCCGGGCGCTGCGGCAGTTCACCCGTGGAGGGGGCCGGCGGACGCGGCGCGCCGAAGTCGGCGTTGTCGGAGCGGCGCGGTGCCGGGGCCTGCGGGCGCTGCGGACCCTGGGCACCGAAGCCCTGGTCCTGCTGGGGACGGTTGCCGAAGCCCTGGTCCTGCGGCAGCGGGGCGTTGAAGTCCGGGCGGGCGAACTGCGCGGTGCTGGCCGGGTCCTGCCCCTGGGGGGCGTGGGGTGCCTGCGGTGCCTGCGGCGCCGAGAAGTCCGGGCGGGCGAACTCCGCGGTGGCGCCGGGGCCCTGACGGTCGTTCATCGGCGGACGCTGGTTCGGCGGGCTGAACGGCTGGTCCGGGGCGGAGGTGCCCGGCCGGGTGAACCGGCCGGCCTCGTGCTCCTCGTGACCGCGCGGCGAGTCCGGCTGCGCGCGTCGGGGAGAACCCTGCTCCTCGACGCCCCAGCTCGTGCTCTGCGGGCGCTGCGGCTGCGGGTTGCCGCCGGGCAGTTCGGCCCGGGGGCCGCCGGAGGGCGGCAGCTGGCGGCCGGGGCCGCCGGGCTGCTGCGGGCCGCCCTGGCCGGGCTGGTTGCCCTGGCCGAGCTGGGCCTGCTGCGGCTGCTGGGCCTGGCGTCCGGGCTGGCCGCCCTGCTGGCCGGAGTGGCCGAAGAGGTTGGGCCGGCCAGAGTCGGCACCGGCCGAGGGGTCCTGCGGGGGGCGTGCGCCGGGGCGGGCACCGCCGGCGAAGGCGCCGGCGAGGCCGCCGCCCTGGCGCGGGGCGTCGGAGCGGCCCTGGCCGGGCAGGCCGGGTCCCTGCTGGCCCGGGTTCTGCTGGCCGGGTCCCTGCTGCGGCGGACGCTGTCCGCCGTCACGCGTGGGCAGTGCGGCGTCACGCGTGGGCAGCGCGGCCCGGGGGGCCGAGCCCGCGCCGACCTGGCCGCGCGGGGCGGCCGAGCCCAGGCCCTTGGCCGGAGCCGCGGGAGGACCGGAGAGCCCGGGACGCTGGCCGCCCGCGGCGGGAGCGCCACCGCCGGCGAGGAGTCCGCCCGGGGCGCCGGCCTGCGGGCCCTTGCCCTGCTGGCCCGGCTTCGACGGCTGCTTGCCGCCGTGCGCGACCTCCATGGGCAGCATGACCAGTGCGGTCGTACCGCCGGAGTCGGAGGGGCGGAGCTGGATGCGGATGCCGTGACGCAGGGACAGCCGGCCGACCACGAAGAGACCCATGCGGCGGGAGACCGAGACGTCCACGGTGGGCGGCGAGGCGAGCCGCTCGTTGATCGCGGCCAGGTCCTCGGGGGAGAGGCCGATGCCGGTGTCGTGGATCTCGACGAGCACACGGCCGTCGGGCAGCGCGTGACCGGTGACCCGGACCTTCGTCTGCGGCGAGGAGAACGACGTGGCGTTCTCCAGCAGCTCGGCGAGGAGGTGCACGAGGTCGTTGACGACGCGGCCCGCGACCTCGGTGGCGGGCACCGCGGCCAGTTCGATGCGCTCGTACTGCTCCACCTCGGAGGCGGCGGCACGGAGCACGTCGACCAGCGGCACGGGCCGGGTCCAGCGACGGCCGGGCTCCTCGCCCGCGAGGACGAGGAGGTTCTCGCCGTTACGGCGCATACGGGTCGCGAGGTGGTCGAGCTTGAAGAGCGAGGACAGCTGGTCCGGGTCGGCCTCGCGGGACTCCAGTTCGGAGATGAGCGAGAGCTGACGCTGGATGAGGCCCTGGCTGCGGCGCGAGAGGTTGGTGAACATCGCGTTGACGTTGCCTCGCAGCAGCGCCTGCTCGGCGGCCAGCCGGACCGCCTCGCGGTGCACGTCGTCGAAGGCCGCGGCCACCTGGCCGATCTCGTCCCGGGAGTGCACACCGACCGACTCGACGGAGGTGTCGACGTCCTGCGGGTCCGTCTCGGAGAGCTGGCGGACGAGCTCGGGCAGCCGGTCCTGGGCGACCCGGGTCGCGGTGTCCTGCAGCCGTCGCAGGGAGCGGATCATGGACCGCGCCACGACGAAGGCGCCGACCAGCGACACACCGAGGACGATCAGGATGATCGCACCGTTGAGGATCGCGTCGCGCTGCGACTCCTCCTTGAGCTCGCGGGCCTTGCTCTCCATCTCACCGAGGAGCGTCTCCTCGATGGTCTTCATGGCCTGGATCTTGTTGGAGCTCTGGTCGTACCAGTCCATGTACGTACGCGTCTTGCCGGCGCCCTCCATGCCGAGGGGGCTGTCGAGCACCTTCTTCGCGTACATGTCGGCGGCGGTTATCTCGGGATTCCCGTTGTCCAGCGGTGCCAGCAGCTCGGCGGAGCTCCTGCCGGTGGACGAATACGTCGTCTCGAAGGTCTTGAGGGTCGTGCCCGCCTTGTTCAGCGCGTTGCGGCCGAACGACTGGTCGTTGGGGTTCAGGTGCGTCTTGGTGCTGTCGCCGCCGGGCAGCGCCGCGGCGATGATGGCGCGCTCGACGGAGGCGTACTCCTTCGAGGAGGAGAAGGCGGCCAGCGCACGCGTCCGCTTGATCATCTCCGGGCTGCTGGTGGCCTGCGCCATGTCCTGCGAAAGGCTCAGCAGCGACGTGATCAGCTGGCTGTACTGGTCGATCGTGTTGAGACTCGGGCTGTTTCCGGCGTAGGCGTCCTTACGGATGCTGGTGATGTTGCCCAGCTGCGTGCCTATCTGGCTGACGCTCGCGTGGATGCTGTCCAGGGCCGCGTCGCCGGGGGTGTTGCCGATGTCGTCGGTCGCCTCGAAGAAGGCGGCCTTGGCGCGGTCGGTGCGCTCCCGGGGCTGGGTGACCTTGTAGTCGGTCGCCTTCACGCCGTTCGACAGGGGGCCGGCCGACTTGTCGCGCTCCTCCTGGAGCGCGTTGGCGAGCGCGGTCGCCTTCTTGGTCATCTGGGTCAGCAGCTGCATGTGCTCCAGCTGGTCCATGTCGTTCATGGACTCGTTGATCCGCAGTCCGCCCAGCGTGGTCGCCGCGACCACGGGGAGGGCGAGCAGGGAGACCAGACGGGTGCTGATGCGCCAGTTGCGCAGTGCCAGCCGTGAACCGGCGGTGGTGGGACCGGCCGGCTTCAGGGGCGGCGGCGTGGCCTCCGCGCCGGCGGCGCCCGTCGTGCCGGAACGCTGCGCGCGGTCGGCGCCGTCACCGGAGGCACCGGGATTCTGGGCGTGCTGGGGCGAGGAACCGCGGTCGTTCCCGCCGCGCGGTTCCTGATCCGCCGGGGTTTCCCCTCGGCCCTGGCGGGGCTGGGGCGACCCCATGCCATCCCTCTTGAAACGTCCCTGCACTAGCGTCGCAACCTCTGGACCAGGCGTCCCTCCGCGCATGCGCGACGGGACGGTGTCGGCGTCGTGGGGCGCTGGACGCGCCCCATGGTGGTCGTGAGTGACCGGCGTACTTCCCCCTCCCGCCGCCACTCGGCGCTGCGTTGCGCCCCTGCGCGCTGGGCCTGAAACCCGCGGCGGTGCGTGGAATTCCAGCACAGTGGAGGATCTCCAACAAGGCCCGCGTACCGGGCTGTGACCTGGATGACACGGTGTGATGGCCGGGTAACAAGGCGTGGAACGTGTTCAGGGTCAAACCGGGCGATTGCGGGTGTGGTCACAGGGGGCAGCCGGTGTCCCAGACGCCATGATCGGGAGCGGAATGGGGGATTCGAGGCCGTATTGTCTGGTTTGCATCTCATGATCAACTGCCTGCAATGGGTGTTTTGTCGGCAAGTTCGTGAGCAAACTCACATGATGATCGCCGTCTCATCCCGGCCAAGGCCGGGAATCGGATGTTTAGCCTGGCGCTTTACAGGGATAGCGAATCCGACAACCGGCGCGCCTCCGGGCAGCGCCCCAGCGGCAAGGACCCATACGGCAGATGAAGACGACGATGATTTTCCGCAACATCGCCAACCCCCGGCGCACCACGCTGGCGCACCTCGAGGACGCCGAGGCGCTGCAGACGCCGGAGCGGCGGGAGCACACCGTCGACCTGCCCACCCAGACGGCCAACCCGCGCCGCACGATCCTCATGGAAGCCCCGGTGGCCGCGGCGGCGCAGTAGCCGCCGGTCCCCGCGGTGATGCGCGAGGCCGGGCCTCTCACGCGCGCTAGCCTGGAGCGTCAGTCTTCAGCCAGCCAGCAAGTGAGGGGCGACAGCATCCCGTGCGCATCGCCAGGTTCTCCATCGACGGCAATGTCGCCTTCGGCGCGGTCGAGGGCGACAGCCCCGACAGCCTCGTCCTCGACATCATCAAGGGCATCCCGTACGCCGACTTCGAGCTCTCCGGGACCAAGGTCCCGCTGAAGAAGGTCCGGCTGCTGCCGCCCGTGCTTCCCAACAAGGTCGTGGCCATCGGCCGCAACTACGCGGAACACGCCGCCGAACTGGGCAACGAGGTCCCGGATGTGCCCGTCGCCTTCTTCAAGCCCACCACCTCGGTGATCGGCTCCGGCGACTCCATCGAGTACCCGTCCTTCTCCGAGGAGCTGCACCACGAGGCCGAGCTGGCCGTGGTGATCGGCCGCATGTGCCGTGAGGTCCCGCGCGAGCGCGTCAAGGACGTCGTCTTCGGCTACACCTGCGCCAACGACGTCACCGCGCGCGACGTCCAGCGCCGCGAGAGCCAGTGGGCCCGGGCGAAGGGCTTCGACACCTCCTGCCCGCTCGGCCCCTGGGTGGAGACCGACGTCGACCCCGGCAACCTGGCCATCCAGGCGACGGTCAACGGCGAACAGCGCCAGCTCGGCCGGACGAGCGACATGGTCCGCTCCGTCGAGGACCTGATCGTCCACATCACGGAAGCCATGACGCTGCTCCCGGGCGACGTGATCCTCACGGGAACCCCCGCAGGGGTGGGACCCCTGCACGTCGGCGACGAGGTCGCCGTCACCATCGAAGGCATCGGCACTCTCACCAACAAGGTGATCAAGCGTGGCTAACGCACCTGTACGCGTCCGTTTCTGTCCCTCCCCGACCGGCAACCCCCACGTCGGCCTGGTCCGGACGGCCCTCTTCAACTGGGCCTTCGCCCGGCACCACCAGGGCACCCTGGTCTTCCGCATCGAGGACACCGACGCCGCCCGCGACTCCGAGGAGTCCTACCAGCAGCTGCTCGACTCGATGCGCTGGCTCGGCCTGGACTGGGACGAGGGCCCCGAGATCGGCGGCCCGCACGCCCCGTACCGCCAGTCGCAGCGGATGGACCTCTACAAGGACGTCGCCGCGAAGCTCCTGGCCGCCGGGCACGCGTACCACTGCTACTGCACCACCGAGGAGCTCGACACCCGCCGCGACGCCGCCCGCGCGGCCGGCAGGCCGTCGGGTTACGACGGGCACTGCCGCGACCTGAGCGACGAGCAGAAGGCGGCGTACGAGGCCGAGGGCCGCACCTCGATCGTCCGCTTCCGGATGCCCGACGAGGCCATCACCTTCACCGACCTGGTCCGCGGCGAGATCACGGTCCAGCCGGAGAACGTCCCGGACTTCGGCATCGTCCGTGCCAACGGCGCTCCCCTCTACACGCTCGTCAACCCGGTCGACGACGCGCTGATGGAGATCACCCACGTCCTGCGCGGCGAGGACCTGCTCTCCTCCACCCCGCGCCAGATCGCCCTGTACCGGGCGCTCATCGAGCTGGGCGTCGCCAAGGACACCCCCGCCTTCGGCCACCTGCCGTACGTCATGGGGGAGGGCAACAAGAAGCTCTCCAAGCGTGACCCGCAGGCCTCGCTCAACCTCTACCGCGAGCGTGGCTTCCTGCCCGAGGGGCTGCTCAACTACCTCTCGCTGCTCGGCTGGTCGATCGCCGAGGACCGTGACATCTTCGGCCGCGACGAGCTGGTCGCCGCCTTCGACATCGCCGACGTCAACGCCAACCCGGCGCGCTTCGACCTGAAGAAGGCCGAGCACGTCAACGCCGAGCACCTGCGCATGCTCGACGTGAAGACCTTCACCGAGGCGTGCGGCCCCTGGCTGAAGGCCCCCTTCGCCCCCTGGGCGCCCGAGTCCTTCGACGCGGAGCAGTTCGCCGAGATCGCCCCGCACGCCCAGACGCGTGTGACGGTTCTCTCGGACATCACGGCCAACGTCGACTTCCTCTTCCTGGACGAGCCCGTCGAGGACGAGGCGTCCTGGACGAAGGCGATGAAGGAGGGCTCCGACGCGCTCCTCGTCACCGCCCGCGCCGAACTGCTCGCCGCCGAGTGGAACGCCGAGGCGCTCAAGGCGGCCGTCCTCACCGCCGGTGAGAAGCACGGCCTGAAGCTCGGCAAGGCGCAGGCCCCGGTCCGCGTCGCCGTCACCGGCCGCACGGTCGGGCTCCCGCTCTTCGAGTCCCTGGAGATCCTGGGCCGCGAGAAGACGATCGCCCGCATCGACGCCGCGCTGGTGAAGCTCGCCGCGTAGCGCCCGGTGCACACGACGGGGTGGCCGCCCGAGCCGGGGCGGCCACCCCGTCGTCATGCGCGGGCCGCCCCGGTAACCTGGCCGGCATGCCGATCCGAGCGGTTCTCTGGGACATCGACGACACGATCTTCGACTACTCGGGAGCCGACCGTGCCGGCATGCGCGCACACCTGGCGAACGAGGGCTTTCCCGAGGGGTACCCCACGCTGGAGCGCGCCCTCGACGCCTGGAAGGCCATCACGGACGTCCAGTGGGCCCGTTTCGCCGCCGGGGAACTCGACTTCCAGGGACAGCGGCGCGAGCGCGTGCGGGCCTTCCTGGGGCGGCTGCTGAGCGATGCCGAGGCCGACGAGTGGTTCGGCCGGCACGCCACCCACTACGAGGCCGCGTGGGCACTCTTCCCGGACACCCTGCCCGTCCTGGACCGGCTGGCGGGAAGCTTCCGCCATGCCGTCCTGTCCAACTCCAGCATCCACAACCAGGACCGCAAGCTGCGCGCCCTCGGGGTGCGGGACCGCTTCGAGGCCGTGGTGTGCGCCGTCGAGCTGGGGATCTCCAAGCCGGACGCGGGGGCGTTCCACGCTGCCTGCGAGGCGCTGTCCCTGGACCCGCACGAGGTGGCGTACGTCGGGAACGAGCCCGACATCGACGCGGGCGGCGCGGTGGCCGCCGGGCTGACGGGCATCTGGCTGGACCGTGAGGGGCGGGGCGGACGCCCCGAGCTCGTACGGATCACCGGGCTGGAGGAGCTTCCCGGGCTGCTGGCGGGCGATACCCGTTTTGGAGCGCCGGACACCTTCAGGTAATGTTCTTCCTGCGCCGCCCGAGCGGGCCGAAAGATCCGGCCGGGAAGCGCAGACAGAAACAGAACCCCAAGGGGTTGCGTTTCAGTGGGCTATGGTGTAATTGGCAACACTACGGTTTCTGGTACCGTCATTCTAGGTTCGAGTCCTGGTAGCCCAGCGCAAGACCGAAGTAACAAGCCCCCGTTGTGTAGCGGCCTAGCACGCTGCCCTCTCACGGCAGTAGCGCCGGTTCGAATCCGGTCGGGGGTACAGATCCTTCCCGCGAGAACATCTGGGTCGCACCCACGTACTCGATGCAGGATCGCTAGGGCCCCCGTTGTGTAGCGGCCTAGCACGCTGCCCTCTCACGGCAGTAGCGCCGGTTCGAATCCGGTCGGGGGTACTTCACCATGGGCTATGGTGTAATTGGCAACACTACGGTTTCTGGTACCGTCATTCTAGGTTCGAGTCCTGGTAGCCCAGCGCAAGTCAGCAGTAATCACGCCCCCGTTGTGTAGCGGCCTAGCACGCTGCCCTCTCACGGCAGTAGCGCCGGTTCGAATCCGGTCGGGGGTACAACACAGCAGTACGGCAAGGCCCTTCACCTCGGTGGAGGGCCTTTCGCATGCGCGCGAGCGCCCATCTCGGCTACGTGACGGATGACTTGGGCCGCCACGACGCTGGAGCGGCCGGAGAGAGGGGCATGGTGGGTCAGCCGCGGCGCAGGGCCTCGCTCAGTCGCGCCGCCGAGTCGATGATGGCCTGCGCGTGCATCCGGCCCGGGTGGCGCGTGAGGCGCTCGATGGGCCCGGAGACGGACACCGCGGCGACCACCCGGTTCGACGGCCCGCGGACCGGGGCCGAGACCGAGGCCACGCCCGGCTCGCGCTCGCCGATCGACTGGGCCCAGCCCCGCCGCCGTACGCCGGAGAGGGCCGTCGCGGTGAAACGGGCCCCCTGCAGGCCCCGGTGCAGGCGCTCCGGCTCCTCCCACGCCATCAGGATCTGGGCGGAGGAACCCGCCTTCATCGTGAGCGTGGAGCCGACCGGCACGGTGTCCCGCAGTCCGGACAGCCGCTCCGCCGCCGCGACGCAGATCCGCATGTCGCCCTGCCGGCGGTAGAGCTGCGCGCTCTCGCCGGTGATGTCGCGCAGATGTGTGAGTACGGGTCCTGCCGTCGCCAGGAGGCGGTCCTCGCCGGCCGCGGCCGCGAGCTCCGCGAGCCGGGGACCGAGAATGAAACGGCCCTGCATGTCCCTTGCCACCATGCGGTGGTGTTCGAGTGCCACGGCCAGTCGGTGTGCCGTGGGCCGTGCGAGCCCTGTCGCTGCGACCAGCCCGGCGAGGGTGGCCGGACCGGACTCCAGGGCGCTCAATACCAGAGCTGCCTTGTCGAGAACGCCGACGCCGCTAGAGTTGTCCATACGACGATACTCGCGTCTCACTCTGTGAAACGCAAGTTCAATTTTCCCCGGAAGTTGCGAACCTGTACGTGCGGCCTTACAACGGCCCGCGGCCACCGCCCCGCCCGGGGGTCAGGACGGCGGCACCCGAATCTCTAGTTGGGCCGGCGAAGACGCCGGCCGGAGGGAAAGCGATGGGTAGGACACTCGCGGAGAAGGTCTGGGACGACCACGTCGTCCGGCGCGCCGATGGCGAGCCCGACCTCCTCTTCATCGATCTGCACCTGCTGCACGAGGTGACCAGCCCGCAGGCCTTCGACGGCCTGCGCCAGGCCGGCCGGCCGGTGCGGCGTCTCGACCTCACCATCGCCACCGAGGACCACAACACCCCGACCCTCGACATCGACAAGCCGATCGCCGACCCGGTCTCCCGCGCCCAGCTGGAGACCCTGCGCAAGAACTGCGCGGATTTCGGCGTCCGGCTGCACCCGCTGGGCGACGTCGAGCAGGGCGTCGTGCACGTGGTCGGCCCCCAGCTGGGTCTGACCCAGCCCGGCACCACGGTCGTCTGCGGCGACTCGCACACCTCCACCCACGGCGCGTTCGGGGCGCTGGCCTTCGGTATCGGCACCAGCCAGGTCGAGCACGTCCTGGCCACCCAGACCCTGCCGCTGGCCCGCCCCAGGACGATGGCGATCACGGTGGAGGGTGAACTCCCCGACAGCGTCACCGCCAAGGATCTCATCCTGGCCATCATCGCCCGGATCGGCACCGGCGGCGGCCAGGGCTACATCCTCGAATACCGGGGCTCCGCCATCGAGAAGCTCTCGATGGAAGCCCGGATGACCATCTGCAACATGTCGATCGAGGCCGGCGCCCGCGCGGGCATGATCGCACCCGACGAGACCACCTTCGACTACCTGCGGGGACGCGACCACGCCCCCCGGGGCGAGGAGTGGGACGCGGCGGTGGAGTACTGGAAGACGCTCCGCACCGACGACGACGCCGTCTTCGACGCCGAGGTCTTCATCGACGGCGCCGAGCTCGCGCCGTTCGTCACCTGGGGCACCAACCCCGGCCAGGGCGCGCCCCTGTCGGCCAACGTCCCCGACCCCGCTTCGTACGAGGACGCCTCGGAGCGCCACGCCGCCGAAAAGGCCCTGGAGTACATGGGGTTGACCGCCGGCCAGCCACTGCGTGAGATCAACGTGGACACGGTGTTCGTAGGTTCCTGCACCAACGGCCGCATCGAGGACCTGCGCAACGCGGCCTCGATCCTGGACGGCCGCAAAGTCGCCGACGGCGTACGGATGCTGGTCGTCCCGGGCTCCGTCCGGGTCGCCCTTCAGGCGGTCGAGGAGGGCCTGGACAAGGTCTTCACCGCCGCCGGCGCCGAATGGCGGCACGCGGGCTGCTCGATGTGCCTCGGCATGAACCCCGACCAGCTGGCCCCCGGTGAGCGCTCCGCCTCCACCTCGAACCGGAACTTCGAGGGCAGGCAGGGCAAGGGCGGCCGCACCCACCTGGTCTCCCCGCAGGTCGCCGCCGCCACCGCCGTGCTGGGCCATCTGGCCTCGCCCGCCGATCTGTCCGACGTCCGTACGCCCGCCGGAGTCTGAGAGCCATGGAAGCATTCACCGCACACACCGGCCGTGCCGTCCCGCTGCGCCGCAGCAATGTCGACACCGACCAGATCATCCCCGCGCACTGGCTGAAGAAGGTCACCCGCGACGGCTTCGAGGACGGGCTCTTCGAGGCCTGGCGCAAGGACGAGAACTTCGTCCTCAACCGCCCCGAGCGCAAGGGTGCCTCGGTCCTGGTGGCCGGTCCCGACTTCGGCACGGGCTCCTCGCGTGAGCACGCGGTCTGGGCCCTGCAGAACTTCGGCTTCAAGGCCGTCATCTCCTCGCGCTTCGCCGACATCTTCCGTGGCAACTCCCTGAAGAACGGTCTGTTGACCGTCGTTCTCGACCAGAAGGTCGTCGACAGCCTCTGGGAGCTCACCGAGGCCGATCCGACGGCCGAGGTGACGGTCGACCTGGAGAAGCGGCAGGTCATCGGCGACGGAATCACGGCGGACTTCGAGCTCGACGAGAACGCCCGCTGGCGCCTCCTGAACGGGCTCGACGACATCAGCCTCACTCTTCAGAACGAAGCGGACATTGCGACTTACGAGGCGGCCCGGCCGTCCCACAAGCCGCGTACGATTGACGCCTGAGCAGCGCTTTTCCCGAACTGCGCCCCCTGCCCGAAGGCAGGGGGCGCAGTCGCTTGTTGAGACCCCCTCGGGCGACAACTCGCCCCAGATGGCACAATCGGTGCATGGAACGCGACAGCCAACTCGAGCTCTATGGCCAAGTCGCCGACCGATTGAAAGAAGCACACGCAAAGGTGCGCGAACTGCAAGTCCCGGAGGGCGTACGGATGGCGCTGTCCCGGAAGCTGCTGGTCGTCACGGCCGCGGCTAAGCACGATCTCCCAGGCGCGGCAAGGCGTCTGGACCGGTTGATGAAGGACCTCGACGAGGGCCGATTCCCCGAAGGTGACTGACTCCGCGGACAGCGCGGCGGTCGACTTCGTTGCGGCACTAGGGTGATTAGCCCGTTTCGTGTTTGATTTGCGGTATATATCTGCCTAACGTGCGAAAAAGCCTGAACAGTTTCGTTCCGGCAATGTCTCCGAAGGGGAAGACGTGAACAAGGCGCAGCTCGTAGAAGCGATTGCCGACAAGGTCGGCGGCCGTCAGCAGGCCGCAGACGCTGTCGACGTGGTACTCGACGCGATCGTCCGTGCCGTTGTCGCCGGGGACCGTGTCTCGGTCACCGGCTTCGGCTCGTTCGAGAAGGTCGACCGCCCCGCCCGGTACGCCCGCAACCCGCAGACGGGCGAGCGCGTACGGGTCAAGAAGACCTCCGTGCCCCGTTTCCGTGCGGGACAGGGCTTCAAGGACCTGGTGAGCGGCTCCAAGAAGCTCCCCAAGAACGACGTGGCCGTGAAGAAGGCCCCCAAGGGCAGCCTCTCGGGCGGTTCTTCCACCCGTACGACGGCGAAGGCGGCCGCGAAGAAGGCCACCGCCAAGAAGGCCACGGCGCGCAAGACCACGGCGGCCGCGAAGAAGACGGCCCCGGCGAAGACCACCGCCAAGAAGACCACCGCGACGGCCAAGAAGACCGCGCCGGCGGCGAAGAAGGCGGCCCCGGCGAAGAAGACGACGGCGACGAAGAAGACCGCCGCCGCCAAGACGGCGCCCGCCAAGAAGACCACGGCGAAGAAGGCGCCCGCGAAGAAGACCACGGCTCGCAAGACCACGGCCAAGAAGGTCACCGCACGCAAGAAGTGAGACCGGGCACCGCTCGTTCCTCATACGCGCCGGGCCGGGCTCCCCTCGGGGAGCCCGGCCCGCGGGCTGTTCAGGGGTGCCCTCAGAGCGTCTGCAGCGTCACCAGGGTGATCCGCAGCGCGGCGCCCTCACCCTCGGTCTCGATCCGCACCCGCTGCCCGGGGCGCAGCAGCCGCAGCCCTCCCGCGTCGAACGCGGGCGCGTCGAAGTCCACCGGGGTGCCGTCGTCGAGAAGCACGCTGCCGGTGCGGGAATCGGAGTCGTACGTGAACGAGGTCGCCTGCATGAGCCGCAGCCTATCGGTCCGCGGCGGGCACCACGGGGGCCGCGAGCGCGGCGGTGAACCGCCCCACTCCCAGGGCCAGCGCTGCCTCCAGGTCGTCGCCCGTGTCCACGTCCCTGCGGACCGAATCGATGCCCGGCAGCGAGATCTCCACCGCCCCCGACGCCAGGTGCCGCGCCCGCGACGCCCCGCCGAAGGACGGCCGCAATTCCACCCCCGGGGCCGAGGAAAGAAATGTGGTGCCGATTCCCTGCGCGTCACCGACAAAAGCGCGGGGAAAAGCCGCGGCGAATTCGAGCACCCGCGCCAGATCATCCGGACGCAAGGCCGGAAGATCGGCGTTGAGCACGGCCACCGCCGCACCCCCGCGCCGGCCGCGCGCCGACCGGGCCCCGTGCTCCATCGCCGCGTCGAGCCCGGCCGCCGGGGTGTCCGCCACCGTCCGCGCGCCGAGCGCCGTCAGCGCCGCCCCGGCCACCGGATCGTCCGTGACGACCACCACATCCCGCACCGCCGGGCAGGACAGAGCCGCGGACACGGTGTCCTGCGCGAACGCCAGGGCCAGGCGCGGACGCAGATCCCCTCCCACCGCCCGGCCGAGCCTGCTCTTGGCCCGTACGAGCGGTTTCAGCGGGACGACCAGGGACCAGGGGCCGGTCGGGTCGGTGTTCGTGGCGATCTCCCCCTCCGTACGCATCAGCCCTTATTCTCGCCTGCCGGTACGACAACCCGGAGGTCCGCCCCCACGGGTGAGGCGTACGGTGTTCTCCACACAGCAGGGGCCCAGGGGCGAGGCAGCAGAGCCCGAGCCCCGCACAGCTCAGTTCCTAGAGGAAGGCACCCGAGTGTCCCGCCGCAGAATCGGCTTCTGGTACCGCCTGGCGGCGGTCATCGCAAAACCGCCCCTGGTGGTTCTGTTCAAGCGCGACTGGCGGGGAATGGAACACATTCCGGCCGATGGCGGATTCATCACCGCGGTCAATCACAACTCCTATCTGGACCCGCTGTCGTACGGGCATTTCCAGTACAACACCGGACGCGTGCCGCGGCTTCTCGCGAAGGCCGGACTTTTCAGGACGCCTTTCGTCGGAATGATTCTGCGCGGCACCGGCCAGATCCCCGTGTACCGGGAGACGACCAACGCGCTCGACGCCTTCCGCGCCGCGGTGGACGCCATCGAGCGGGGCGAGTGCGTCGCCTTCTACCCGGAGGGCACGCTCACCCGCGATCCCGACATGTGGCCGATGGCCGGCAAGACCGGCGCCGCCCGGGTCGCGCTGATGACCAAGGCCCCGGTCATCCCCGTCGCCCAGTGGGGCGCCAACCTGGCGATGCCGCCCTACGCCAAGGAGGACAAGCTCCGGCTGTTCCCCCGCAAGACCCTGCGGGTGCAGGCCGGTCCGCCGGTCGACCTCTCCCGTTACTACGGCATGGAGCCGACGCCCGACGTCCTGCGCCAGGCGACCGAGACCATCATGGCCGCGATCACCGCCCAGCTCGAGGACGTACGCGGCGAGAGGGCCCCCGCCGAGCTCTACGATCACCGCAAGGCCCGCGCCGAACAGCGGCGCAGGGCAGAGGGAAAGGGAACGACGTGACGCACCCCGCGAAGGCGGCCGTCTTCGGAACCGGCTCATGGGGTACGGCCTTCGCCATGGTCCTCGCCGACGCCGGCTGCGAGGTGACCCTCTGGGGACGCCGCGCCGAGGTCGCCGAGGCCGTCAACACCACCCGCACCAACCCGGGCTATCTGCCGGGCATCGAACTGCCCGCATCGGTCCGGGCCACGACCGACGCCGCCGAGGCGCTGCGCGGCGCCGACTTCGCCGTCCTCGTGGTGCCCTCGCAGACCCTGCGCGCCAACCTCGCCGACTGGTCGCGGCATCTGGAGCCCGGCACGGTCCTGGTCTCCCTGATGAAGGGCGTCGAACTGGGCACCGCCAAGCGGATGAGCGAGGTCATCGAGGACGTCACCCAGGTCACCCCGGACCGGATCGCCGTCATCACCGGCCCCAACCTCGCCAAGGAGATCGCCGAACGCCGCCCCGCGGCCGCCGTCGTCGCCTGCTCGGACGAGAGCGTCGCCCAGCGCCTCCAGGCCGCCTGCCACACCCCGTACTTCCGGCCGTACACCAACACCGACGTGGTCGGCTGCGAGCTCGGCGGCGCCGTGAAGAACGTCATCGGTCTCGCCGTGGGCATCGCCGACGGCATGGGCCTCGGTGACAACGCCAAGGGCTCCCTCATCACCCGCGGCCTCGCCGAGACCACCCGGCTGGGACTCGCCATGGGGGCCGACCCGCTCACCTTCTCCGGACTCGCCGGACTCGGCGACCTGGTCGCGACGTGCTCCTCACCGCTCTCGCGCAACCACACCTTCGGCACGAACCTCGGGCGGGGGATGACCCTCCAGGAGACCGTCGCCGTCACCAGCCAGACCGCCGAGGGCGTCAAGTCCTGCGAATCGGTGCTCGATCTGGCGCGCAGGCACGGCGTCGACATGCCGATCACCGAGACGGTCGTCGGCATCGTCCACGAGGGCAAGCCGCCGGTGGTCGCCCTCAAGGAGCTGATGTCGCGCAGCGCCAAGCCCGAGCGACGCTGACTCGAGCCCTACCAGCAGGTACGCTCATCGCGATATGAGCAGCCAGAACCTCCCCCAGAGCCCTGAGAGCCCGCTGAGCTCCGAGCAGAGCTCCGATCCGGGCCGCAAGCCGCGCGTCGCCGTCGTGTTCGGTGGCCGCAGCTCCGAACACGGCATCTCGGTCGTCACGGCCGGTGCCATCATGAGCGCCATCGACCGGACGAAGTACGACGTCCTGCCGATCGGCATCACCAGGGACGGACGCTGGGCCCTCACGTCCGACGACCCGGCCCGCATGGCCATCACGGACCGGCAGGTCCCCGACGTGGAGCAGCTGGCCGACTCCACGCACGGCGCGGTGACGCTCTCCGTCGACCCCGGCAACCGTGACGTCGTCGTCAGCGAACCCGGTGCGGTGCCCACGGTCCTGGGCGAGGTCGACGTCGTCTTCCCCATGCTGCACGGCCCCTACGGCGAGGACGGCACCCTCCAGGGGCTCCTGGAGCTCTCCGGCGTCCCCTACGTCGGCGCCGGTGTGCTGTCCTCTGCCGTCGGCCAGGACAAGGAGTACATGAAGCGGGTGTTCACCTCCTTCGGACTGCCGGTCGGCCCGTACGAGGTCGTCCGCCCCCGGGAATGGGAGTCGGACCGGCCCGCCGCCCGCAAGCGCGTCATGGAGTTCGCGGCCGAGCACGGCTGGCCCCTCTTCATCAAGCCCGCCCGCGGCGGTTCCTCCATGGGCATCACGAAGGTCGACGACGCGGCCGGGCTGGACGAGGCGATCGAGGAGGCCCGCCGGCACGACCCCAAGTTCCTCGTGGAGTCCCTGCTGCGCGGCCGGGAGATCGAGTGCGGCGTGCTGGAGTTCGAGGACGGACCGCGCGCCAGCGTGCCCGCCGAGATCCCGCCCGTCACCGCGCACGACTTCTACGACTTCGAGGCCAAGTACATCGACTCGGCGGCCGGCCTGGTGCCCGCACCGCTCACCGAGGAGCAGACCGCCGAGGTGCGGCGGCTCGCCGTCGAGGCGTTCGAGGCGGCCTCCTGCGAGGGCCTCGTGCGCGCCGACTTCTTCCTCACCGAGGACGGCACGTTCGTCATCAACGAGATCAACACCATGCCGGGCTTCACCCCGATCTCCATGTTCCCCCGCATGTGGCAGGCGAGCGGCGTGGAGTACCCGGAGCTGGTCGACCGGCTGATCACCTCCGCGCTGAACCGCTCCACCGGCCTGCGCTGAGCCGTCAAGGGCTGTCCCGCGCGGACAGCCCTTCAGAGACTGTCGGGGACCGTCCTGCTCACGGGCACCGCGAACGCGGACAACGGGGTGATGTCATGGGCGTACTCCGTCCCGAGCGTCACCTCGACATACGCCTTGCGGTAGGTGGTCGTGAACCGCGGGCCGGCGTCATCGGGCTGCTCCAGCAGCCAGTTGACGCCGTCCGCGTCGACGGCCTTCGCCTGGGAATCATCCATCCTCGCGGGCCGCGGGACACCGCAGCGCAGTACGATCGCCCCGTCCCCCCAGCCGGCGGTCAGGTCCGAATCCGGTGAGGGATCACTCCGCTCCAGGTCGTCGACGGTCTCCGGCAGCTCCTTGTGCAGTTCCTCGCAGTACGCGGCGGCCTCCGACGACGGCGTGGGAACCGCCACCGAGGGCTGGTCACCGCCGGAACAGCCCGCCACGGCGAGCACGCACAGAGCGGCGGACGGGGCGAGAACACGGGAACGGGGGGACCGGCGGCGGGTGTGAGTCACCGGACCAGCGTAGACAGGGGTCAGAGGTGGACGATCGGGCAGGTCAGGGTACGTGTGATGCCGTCCACCTGCTGGACCTTGGCGACCACCATGCGGCCGAGGGCGTCGACCGTGTCGGCCTGTGCGCGCACGATCACGTCGTAGGGGCCTGTGACGTCCTCTGCCTGGATCACTCCCGGAAGCTTTGCGATGGTCTCGGCGACGAACGACGCCTTGCCCACCTCGGTCTGGATGAGGATGTACGCCTGTACCACGGAACCTCCAGGGCGGCCACGAGGATCATGTGGGGGAAAGGGACGCCACGTTATCGCGTTGCCCGGGGCCGCGGGGAGACCTGCGGGCCGGTTGACGCCCACAGCGTGGCGTACGCACCACAGAAGTTGACGTATCTCTTGACGGTACCGACAGCAGTTGGGGCTCGCGACCGCAAGCCCACCGGTGCGGAAGGGCGACAGCGACGCCCGTACGCCCCGGGGCCACCGGCTCCCGTGGGCCGTCCGTCCACGGTCCGGACCTCCGGCCGCTGAAGCAGCCCGGACAGGTGTCCGGTGCGATAGATGAGAGGTGAGACTCGGTGAAGGGAACCGTGGGCGAGTTGGGGGAGTTCGGGCTCATCAGAGAGCTCACGTCCCGGCTCACCACCACTCCGGCGGTACGGCTGGGACCCGGCGACGACGCCGCGGTCGTGGCCGCTCCCGACCGCAGGGTCGTGGCCAGTACGGACATCCTGCTGGAAGGGCGGCACTTCCGCCGCGACTGGTCGACGGCGTACGACGTCGGCCGCAAGGCCGCCGCCCAGAACCTCGCCGACATCGCCGCCATGGGCGCCGTGCCCACGGCGCTGCTGCTCGGTCTCGTCGTACCGGCCGACCTGCCGGTCACCTGGGCCGCCGAGCTCATGGACGGACTGCGTGACGAGTGCCAGGTCGCCGGCGCGGCCGTGGTCGGCGGCGACGTCGTCGGCGGCGACACCATCACCGTCGCGATCACCGCGCTCGGCGACCTGCGCAACCACGAACCCGTCACCCGGTCCGGCGCCCGGCCCGGCGACGTCGTGGCCGTCACCGGGTGGCTCGGCTGGTCCGCCGCCGGATTCGCCGTGCTCTCCCGGGGATTCCGCTCGCCGCGCGCCTTCGTCGAGGCCCACCGGCGCCCCGAACCGCCGTACCACGCGGGCCCCGCGGCCGCCGGGCTCGGCGCCACGGCCATGACCGACGTCAGCGACGGACTCGTCGCCGACCTCGGGCACATCGCCGAGGCCAGCAAGGTCCGCATAGACCTGCGCTCCGGGCTCATCGACATCCCCTCGCAGATGTCCGACATCGGGCAGGCCGTCGGGGTCGACCCGCTGCAGTGGGTGCTGACCGGGGGAGAGGACCACGCGATCGTGGCGACGTTCCCCGCCGACGTGAAGCTCCCCGCGCGCTGGAAGGTCATCGGAGAGGTCCTCAACCCGTCGGCGCTGCCCCAGGTCACCGTCGACGGAGCGCCCTGGACGAGCAAGGGCGGCTGGGACCATTTCGGATCCATCGAGGATGCCCAGTAGATTCCCGGGCATGACCGCACCTGCCCCCGTACCGCCCCGTGTCCTCACCGTCGCCGGATCCGACTCCGGCGGCGGTGCGGGCATCCAGGCCGACCTCAAGACGATGCTGGCCCTCGGCACCCACGGCATGAGCGTGCTGACCGCGGTGACCGCCCAGAACTCGCTGGGCGTGCAGGGAGCCTGGGAGCTGCCGGCCGACGCCGTACGCGCCCAGTACCGCAGCGTCGTCGACGACATCGGCGTCCAGGCGATCAAGACCGGCATGCTGTCCTCGGCCGCGCTCGTCGACACCGTCGCGGAACTCCTCGCGGGGACCGGCGCACCCGTCGTCGTCGACCCCGTCGGGGTGTCCAAGCACGGGGACGCCCTGCTGGCCGCCGAAGCCCTCGACTCCGTACGCACGAAGCTGCTGCCCGTCGCCACGGTCGCCACCCCGAACCTCGACGAGGTGGCCCAGCTCACAGGCGTCACCGTCACCGACGAACCGGGGATGCGCAGAGCAGCCGCCGAGATCCTCGGCCACGGACCGCGCTGGGTGGTGATCAAGGGCGGCCATCTGCCCGGCGACGCCGTGGACCTGCTGACGGACGGCAGCGAGGAACACTGGCTGCGTGCTCCGAGGCTCGACAACCGGCACACCCACGGCACGGGCTGCACCCTCGCCTCCGCCATCGCCTGCGGACTCGCCCGCGGCCAGGACGTCCCGACCGCCGTACGGGGCGCGAAGGAGTACGTCACCGGCGCGATCCGGGGCGGCTTCGCGCTGGGCAGCGGGATCGGCCCCGTCGATCACGGCTGGCTCGTACGCCCGGCCCGCTGACGCGGAGCACAGCAAAAAGCCGGTCCACCGAGGTGGACCGGCTTTTTGGGCAACCGGAAGGCTGCGCTACGACGAGACGTCAGCGCGCGACCTTGCCGGCCTTGATGCACGAGGTGCAGACGTTGAGCCGCTTCGGCGTCCGACCGACCACGGCACGCACGCGCTGGATGTTGGGATTCCAGCGACGGGACGTACGGCGGTGCGAGTGCGAAATGCTGTTGCCGAAGCTCGGCCCCTTGCCGCAAACGTCGCAGTTGGCAGCCACGGGTCACTCCAAAGACTTCAGATGCACTTACAGTGAATTCCGGCGCGCCGGAATCATTGCTGAAGTGGCGGTACCGGAGGGATTGGCCCGGCTTTCGTCGGGCAACCGAAGCAGCATACAACGGCTGCGTCGGAGATACGAAACTACCACGGCTCCCCGACGGCTCCGTCCCGCACCTGCGCCCGCCGGGCCCGCGCATGACGGCTACCCTGCGGTGCAGCCAGCCCCCCACGGCCGCTCAAGGAGGACCAACGGTGCCGCAGCCGCCCGACGATCTCGACGCCGTCGCGGTGCGCACCTGGTGCTCACTGGCGCTGGAGGCCCTGGGGCGTGAGCGGGCGGCCATCGACGCCATCAACGTCTATCCCGTCGCCGACGGGGACACCGGCACCAACCTGTATCTCACCGTCGAGTCGGCCGCCGCCGCCGTCGAGGCGGTCTTCGCCGCCCATGAGACCGGCTCCACCGTGCCCGGCCCCGCCGACGCCGTGCGGGCCATGGCGCACGGCGCGCTGATCGGGGCACGGGGCAACTCCGGGACCATCCTGGCCCAGCTGCTGCGCGGCATGGCCTCCGTCCTGGCCGAATCGGGTGACGCCCGTCACCTGCGGACCGCGCTGACGGAGGCCGCCGCGGCGGCGCGGCTGGCCGTGGCCCATCCCGTCGAGGGCACGGTGCTCACCGTAGCCACCGCCGCCGCCGAGGCGGCCGGGGCCACCGCCGGGAGCGCCCGTCTCACCGAGGTCGCCGAGGCGGCGTACGAAGGGGCGCGCACCGCCCTGGCGGCCACCCCGGGCCAGCTCGCCGTCCTCGGCCGCGCGGGCGTCGTCGACGCCGGAGGGCAGGGCCTGGTGACCGTGCTCGGCGCACTTCTGGAAGCGGTCGGCGGACGTGTGCGGAAGCGCGCCGTCACCCCCGCCCCCGACGTCCTGCCGCTGACCGGCGACTGCGCGGACGCGGGCCCGGCCGGAGGACCGGCCTTCGAGGTCATCTATCTCCTGGAGGCCCCCGACGACGCCGTCGCCCGGCTGCGGAGCCGGCTGGACGCCCTGGGGGACTCACTCGTCGTGGTCGGCGGCGACGGCCTGTGGAACGTCCACGTCCATGTCGACGACGCCGGAGCGGCCGTCGAAGCCGGGGTCGAGGCCGGCCGGCCCTACCGGATCCGGATCACCCACTTCGCCGCCGACCGGGGCGCGGCCCACCGTGAACCCGCCCAGCGCGCGGTCGTCGTGGTCGTACCCGGTGACGGGCTCTCCGGCCTGTGTGCGGAGGCCGGGGCGACCACCGTGCTGGCACGTCCCGGCGAGCCGCCGGCCAGCGGCGAACTGGTCGACGCCATCCGCCGGGCCCACGCCCGGGAGGTGGTCCTGCTGCCGAACGACGCACAGCTGCGCCACACCGCCGCCGCTGCCGCCGAACAGGCCAGGGGCGAAGGGATCCGCGTCGCCCTGGTCCCCACCCGCGCCGCGGTCCAGGGCATCGCCGCGCTCGCCGTCCACGAACCCGGCCGCAGCTTCGACGAGGACGTCGTCGCTATGACGTCGGCGGCCGGCGCCACCCGGTACGCCGAACTGGCCGTCGCCGAACGGCAGTCGTGGACCATGGCGGGCATCTGCCAGGCCGGCGACATCCTCGGCCTGATCGACGGGGACGTCGCCGTCATCGGTCAGGACGTCGTCGGCACGGCCCGCACCGTCCTGGACCGGATGCTGTCGGCGGGCGGCGAACTCGTCACCCTGGTCCTGGGGGAGGACGTGCCGGACGGCCTCGCCGACGAGCTGGGCGAGCACGTCCGGGAGGGCTACCTCGCCGTCGACACGGTCGTCTACCGGGGCGGCCACCAGGCGGCGCCCCTGCTCATCGGCGTCGAGTGACACGTCGGACGGGGCGGCGCACCGGGACATCTGTCAGTGGCGTGGTGTGCAATGGACCGCGTGTCCGCTTTCGATGAACCCCTGAAGAAGCTGCTCGGCGGAGCCACCGCGAAGGTGATGGCCGAACACCTCGACCTGCACACGGTCGGTGATCTGCTGCACCACTACCCGCGGCGCTACGAGGAGCGGGGCCGGCTCACTGCGCTCACCGAGCTCCCGCTCGACGAGCACGTGACGGTCGTCGCCCAGGTCGCCGACGCACGGATCATGATGTTCAACAACGGCCGCGGCAAGCGGCTCGAGGTCACCCTCACCGACGGGAGCGGCCGGCTCCAGCTGGTCTTCTTCGGGCACGGCGTCCACAAGCCCCACAAGGAACTCCTGCCCGGCCGGCGGGCGATGTTCGCGGGCAAGGTCTCCGTCTTCAACAGGAAGATGCAGCTGGCCCACCCCACGTACCAGCTCCTGGACGCGAGGGACGACGACGACCCGGCCGAGGTGACCGAGGCCGTCGACGCCTTCGCGGGGCAGCTGCTGCCGATCTACCCCGCCTGCAAGCAGCTCGACTCCTGGCGGATCGCCAAGGCCGTCGACACGGTCCTGCCCAGCGCGCGGGAGGCGGTGGACCCGCTGCCCCCGGCACTGCGCGAAGGGCGCGGCTTCCTCCCCCTGCCCGAGGCGCTGCTCAGGATCCACCGGCCGCACACCAAGGCGGACGTCGCCGCCGCGCGGGACCGGCTGCGCTGGGACGAGGCCTTCGTCCTCCAGGTCGCGCTCGCCCGCCGCCGCTACGCCGACACCCAGCTTCCCGCGGTGGCCCGCAGGTCCGTCCCCGGTGGACTGCTCGACGCCTTCGACGCCAAGCTGCCCTTCACCCTCACCGACGGCCAGCAGAAGGTCACCGGGGAGATCTTCGGCGACCTGGCGACGGAACACCCGATGCACCGGCTGCTCCAGGGAGAGGTGGGCTCGGGTAAAGCGCAGCCGCTCGACGCGCTGGTTCTGACCCCCGAGGGCTACAAGCCCATGGGGACCGTCGTGCAGGGCGACGAGGTAGTGGTTCCCACGGGGGAAGTCGCCGTAGTCGACGGGGTCTTTCCCCAGGGGGAGCGGGATGTCTGGCGGCTTGTCCTGTCCGACGACACAGTGGTCGAAGCCGATGACGAGCATCTGTGGATCGTCGGGACCAGCTGTGCCTGGGCCCGCGGGGAAACGCCCAAGGTGATGACGACCCGCGAGATCAGGATGGACACGTGCAAGGCCAACGGGTCGTCCAAGTGGTATCTCCCGTCCGCCACACCGACGGATCTCACATCGGGGTCGGAGCCGCCCCTCGACCCCTATGTCTTCGGATTGCTTCTCGGGGACGGCTCGTTCCGTCACAACCTGCGTCTGTCCACGGCCGACGACGAGATCCTGATGGCAGCGCGATCCGTACTGGGACCGGACTGCGAGCTGGTACCCGTGCCAGGTTCGACGTGTGACTACACCATCCGGATGACGGGGGCCAGGAGCGGATCGCGAAGTAACCCGGTCATCGGCGTGCTGCGTGCGCTGCATCTGTGGGGGGCTACGTCGCACCACAAATTCGTCCCACCGGTATTCATGAACACGACGATCAAGCATCGGCTTGCTGTCCTGCAAGGGCTCATGGACACGGACGGGACCGTGGACGCTCAAGGGATGTGTGTTTCGTTCTGCTCGGCCTCGCGGCAGTTGGCCGACGACGTGGCCTGGCTTGTTCGTTCACTCGGTGGGCGCGCCCGGGTGCATCCGAAACAGGCGGCCTTCAACGTGTCGATCGCCATGCCTGCCGAGTACGTGCCGTTCCGGCTCACTCGCAAGGCCTCACGCATGCGGACCCGACCGAAGTACAACACGTTCCGGCGTGGAATTCGCTCGGTCGAGTACGTCGGGCGAAAGCCGGTGCAGTGCATCAGTGTCGCCCACCCGAGTCACGCGTACATCACCGATCACTTCACGGTCACCCACAACACGATGGTCGCCCTGCGCGCGATGCTGACCGTCGTCGACGCGGGCGGCCAGGCGGCGATGCTCGCCCCCACCGAGGTGCTGGCCCAGCAGCACCACCGGTCGATCACCGAGATGATGGGCGAGCTGGCCGAAGGCGGCATGCTCGGAGGCTCCGACCTCGGCACGAAGGTCGTCCTGCTCACCGGCTCCATGGGCACGGCGGCCCGCCGCCAGGCGCTGCTCGACCTCGTGACGGGCGAGGCAGGGATCGTCATCGGCACCCACGCGCTGATCGAGGACAAGGTCCAGTTCCACGACCTCGGCCTCGTCGTCGTCGACGAACAGCACCGCTTCGGCGTGGAACAGCGCGACGCGCTGCGCTCCAAGGGCAAACAGCCGCCCCACCTGCTCGTCATGACGGCCACCCCCATTCCCCGTACGGTCGCCATGACCGTCTTCGGCGACCTGGAGACCTCCGTCCTGGACCAGCTCCCCGCCGGCCGCTCACCGATCGCCAGCCACGTCGTCCCCGCCAAGGACAAGCCGCACTTCCTCAGCCGCGCCTGGGAACGCGTCCGCGAGGAGGTGGAGAACGGCCACCAGGCGTACGTGGTCTGCCCCCGCATCGGGGACGACGCCGACGAGGCCGGGAAGAAGAAGGAGAAGAAGAAGGCCGCTCCCGAGGACGACGCGGAGAAGCGGCCGCCGCTGGCCGTGCTGGACATCGCCGAGCAGCTCGCCGAGGGCCCGCTGGCCGGCCTGCGCGTAGAGGTCCTCCACGGCAGGATGCCACCCGACGACAAGGACGACGTCATGCGCCGGTTCGCCGCCGGCCAGGTCGACGTCCTGGTCGCCACCACCGTCATCGAGGTCGGGGTGAACGTCCCCAACGCCACCGCGATGGTGATCATGGACGCGGACCGCTTCGGGGTGTCCCAGCTGCACCAGCTCAGGGGCCGCGTCGGACGCGGCAGCGCCCCCGGCCTCTGTCTGCTGGTCAGCGAGGCCCACGAGGCGAGCCCCGCCCGGGCCAGGCTCTCCGCGGTCGCCGCCACCCTCGACGGCTTCGAGCTCTCCCGCATCGACCTCGAACAGCGGCGCGAGGGCGACGTCCTCGGCCAGGCCCAGTCCGGTGTCCGCTCCTCCCTGCGCGTGCTCAGCGTCATCGACGACGAGGAGGTCATCGCGGCCGCCCGCGAGGAGGCCGTCCGAGTCGTCGCGGACGACCCCGGCCTCGATCGCCTGCCGGAGCTGCGCACGGCGCTGGACGCCCTGCTCGACAAGGACCGGGAGGAGTATCTCGACAAGGGGTGACCGGGCGGATCCCCGGCGACGCCATATCGTGGGGAGCACGGCGCACGTCCCGTCCGGTGTGCCGCCCGCGACCCGAGGAACAGACCCATGACCCGCGTCATCGCCGGCTCGGCCGGCGGACGGCGCCTGGCCGTCCCGCCCGGCACCGGCACCCGCCCCACATCCGACCGTGCGCGCGAGGCCCTGTTCTCCACCTGGGAAGCGCTCCTGGGCACCCTCGACGGCGTCCGGGTCGCCGATCTCTACGCGGGTTCCGGCGCCGTGGGCCTGGAGGCGCTCTCGCGCGGAGCGGCCCACGCCCTGCTCGTGGAGGCCGACGCCAGGGCCGCGCGCACCGTCCGCGACAACATCCGCTCCCTCGGCCTGCCCGGCGCCGAACTCCGTGCGGGCAAAGCCGAACAGATCGTCACGGGACCGGCACCCTCGGACCCGTACGACGTGGTTTTCCTCGATCCGCCGTACGCCGTCACCGACGGCGATCTTGGGGAGATCCTGCTCACACTCCGTGCCCAGGGGTGGCTCACGGGCGACGCCCTCGTCACGGTGGAACGGAGCACCAGAGGCGGAGAATTCAGCTGGCCCGAAGGATTCGAGCCACAGCGGGCCCGTCGGTACGGCGAAGCCACGTTTTGGTACGGTCGCGCCGCCTCTACGTGCGAAGACGCACGATGACCGCACCGGAGAGCGAGGGAACCACGTTGCGCCGCGCCGTCTGTCCGGGGTCGTTCGACCCCATCACCAACGGACATCTCGACATCATCGGACGAGCCTCGAAGCTGTACGACGTCGTGCACGTCGCCGTGATGATCAACCAGTCCAAGAAGGGCCTGTTCACCGTCGACGAGCGGATCGACCTGATCCGCGAGGTCACGGCGGACTTCGGCAACGTGGAGGTCGAGTCCTTCCACGGCCTGCTGGTGGACTTCTGCAAGCAGCGCGACATCCCGGCGATCGTGAAGGGCCTGCGGGCCGTCAGCGACTTCGACTACGAGCTGCAGATGGCCCAGATGAACAACGGCCTCTCGGGGGTCGAGACGCTTTTCGTGCCGACGAACCCGACCTACAGCTTCCTGTCGTCCTCCCTGGTCAAGGAGGTCGCGACCTGGGGCGGCGATGTGGCGCACCTGCTGCCGCCGACGGTCCACGAGGCCCTCGTGGAGCGTCTCGGCGAGAAGTGATGCGCTGACCGGCCGTCACCAGGTGTCGGACGGGAGGCGACTGGCCTTACAGTCGTCCCGTCCGTCTCCAACAGCAGCAGAGAGTGGCGAGCACACGGTGGACGTGCAGAAGAAGCTCGACGAGATCGTCGAAACGGTCGGGAACGCCCGCTCCATGCCCATGTCGGCGTCCTGCGTGGTCAACCGGGCCGAACTGCTCGCGATGCTGGAGGAGGTCCGTGAGGCCCTGCCCGGTTCGCTGGCCCACGCCGAGGAGCTCATCGGCGGGCGCGAGCAGCTCGTCGAGCAGGCCCGGCAGGAGGCCGAGCGGATCATCGAGTCGGCCCGCGCGGAACGCGGCTCGCTGATCTCCGGCACCGAGATCGCCCAGCGGTCCCAGGCCGAGGCGGACCGCATCCTGTCCGAGGCCCGCCGGGAGGCCGACGAGGTCCGCGGCGAGGCCGACGAGTACGTCGACAGCAAGCTCGCCAACTTCGAGGTCGTCCTCACCAAGACCATCGGCTCCGTCGACCGGGGCCGCGAGAAGCTCCTGGGCCGGAGCGAAGGCCTCGACGAGCAGGGCTACGAGGACCCCGACTACGCCGAGGCTCCGGAGCGCAGCGCCGACCCGGAGACGCTCCGCCGCCGCGCCGACGACTACGTGGACACCAAGCTCGGCGCCTTCGAGGCCGTCCTGGCCAAGACCCTGGAGGCCGTCGGCCGGGGCCGCCAGAAGCTGCACGGCCGGGTCGCCACCGACGAGCTCGGCGCGCACATGGCCGCACAGGACGCGGCGGGCGGCCACCTGCACACCAGCGACGAGGACCACTGGGCGGGCCTGGCCGAGCTCTCCACCCCCGAGCCGCGGCAGAGCCCCCAGCAGCCGTCCTACGCGGAGCCCGCACAGCCGGACTACACGCCGGCCGCCGGCTACCAGGATCCCGCGCAGAGCGGTTTCCCGGTCCAGGGGCAGCCCGAGCCGCAGTACGCGCAGACGTACGGCTACCAGAACCAGCAGCCCCAGGACGGCTACGGCTACCAGCAGCAGGACCCGTACGGCGCCTACCAGCAGCAGCCGTACGACCCGAACCAGCAGCAGGAGTACTGGCCGCAGCAGGGCCAGGTGCCCGCGCAGCAGGGCGAGAGCGCGCTCGACGAGACCAGCCTCTTCGACACCAGCATGATCGACCTGGAACAGCTGCGCCGCTACGAACAGGGCCGCTGACCGGAGCGGGCCGTACCGGATTGGGAGCTGGGCGGTACGTCCAGTATCCTGGCTCTTCGGTCGCGTGTATGTCCGCGATCCCGGCTGCCCTCTTTCCGTAAGGACAGGGGCGGCCCTCCCGAAGCCGCACCACGCACATGATCTCGAAAGCAGGAAAAGCCCTGAACGGCCATCTCGACCACCGCAGCCCTCTCGTGTTCGATACGCGCGAGCTGGGTCGGCGTCCTGGTGCCATGAAGCGGCTGACCCGCACGGTGGAAGCTCCGAAGGACCTCGGTATCGACGGGGTCATCGGTGTGCAGGAGAACGCGCCCCTGGCGCTGGACCTCCGCCTCGAATCGGTCATGGAAGGGGTGCTCGTCACAGGCACCGCCCGTGCGACGGCCGAGGGGGAGTGCGTAAGGTGTCTGGAGCCGCTGGCCCTCGAGGTCGAAGCGGACTTCCAGGAGATGTTCTCGTACCCTGACGCCGATGACCGGAACCGCAGCAGGACCGCGGACCCGGTCGACGACGCCGAGGACGACGAGGACAGGTTCTTTCTCGAGGACGACTCGTTCGACCTCGAGCCTGTGCTGCGTGACGCGGTGGTGCTCGCACTGCCGCTGCAGCCGGTGTGCAAGGAGACCTGTGCCGGTCTGTGTTCCGAATGCGGAATCAGGCTGGACGAGAATCCGGACCACCACCACGACGTCGCCGACATACGTTGGGCGGCACTGCAAGGACTCGCCGAGACCGTTCAGGACGGCGAGAAGGACAACATGGGCGGCGCCGAACCGGGCGTCGACGAGAAGCAGGAGAAGTAGCCGTGGCTGTTCCGAAGCGGAAGATGTCGCGCAGCAACACGCGCCACCGCCGGTCGCAGTGGAAGGCTGCGGTCCCCACCCTGGTTTCGTGCGAGCGTTGCCAGGAGCCGAAGCTCCAGCACATTGCGTGCCCGAGCTGCGGCACCTACAACAAGCGCCAGGTCCTCGAGGTCTGAGCGGCTGGTGAGAGGCCCGATGTCTGAGTTGTCCAGTTCCAAGAAGACAGACAACATCAACACAGCCTCGTCCCACACGCTTCTGGAAGGGCGGCTCGGGTATCACCTCGAGTCCGCCCTTCTGGTGCGTGCGCTGACCCATCGCTCGTACGCGTACGAGAACGGCGGTCTGCCCACCAACGAGCGGCTGGAGTTCCTCGGGGACTCGGTGCTCGGCCTGGTGGTCACGGACACGCTGTACCGCACCCACCCCGACCTGCCCGAAGGCCAGCTGGCCAAGTTGCGGGCCGCGGTGGTCAACTCGCGTGCACTTGCGGAAGTGGGCCGCGGCCTCGAACTCGGCTCCTTCATCCGGCTCGGCCGTGGTGAAGAGGGCACGGGTGGCCGGGACAAGGCTTCCATCCTCGCCGACACCCTTGAAGCGGTGATCGGCGCCGTCTATCTCGACCAGGGCCTCGGCGCGGCCTCGGAGCTGGTCCACCGGCTCTTCGACCCGCTGATCGACAGGTCCTCCAACCTCGGAGCCGGCCTGGACTGGAAGACCAGTCTCCAGGAGCTCACCGCGAGCGAGAGCCTCGGAGTCCCCGAGTACCTCGTCACGGAGACCGGCCCCGATCACGAGAAGACCTTCACTGCTGCCGCTCGCGTCGGTGGTGTCTCGTACGGCACCGGCACCGGCCGTAGCAAGAAGGAAGCGGAGCAGCAGGCCGCCGAGTCCGCCTGGCGCGAGATCAGCGCCGCCGCGGAAGCACGGGAGGCCGCGGCCAAGGCCGTAGCCGACGGAGGGATCGCCGACATCCCTGCCGACCCGTCGCCGCACTCGGACGCGGCTCCTGCCTGAACCGTCCGAGAGCCCCCCGGTGCCTGGTGCACCGGGGGGCTCTCGCTGTCTCACCCCTGCGCGAAGGAGTCACCGTGCCCGAACTGCCCGAGGTCGAAGTCGTGCGGCGGGGTCTGGAGCGCTGGACCGCCGGCCGCACCGTCGAGGACGTCGAGGTGCTGCATCCGCGTGCGGTGCGCCGGCACCTCGCGGGCGGACCGGACTTCGCGGCCCGGCTCCGCGGTCTGCGCTTCGGCACGGCGATGCGCCGCGGCAAATACCTCTGGGTCCCCCTCGTCGGGGCGGAGTCCTCGCTCCTGGGGCACCTCGGCATGAGCGGTCAGCTGCTCGTGCAGCCCGAGGAGGCCGCCGACGAGAAGCACCTGAGGATCAGGGTCCGCTTCGACGACGCGCTCGGCACCGAGCTGCGCTTCGTCGACCAGCGGACCTTCGGCGGGCTCTCGCTGCACGACAACACCCCCGACGGCCTGCCCGACGTGATCGCGCACATCGCGCGCGACCCCCTCGACCCGGCCTTCGACGACACCGCCTTCCACCTGGCCCTGCGCCTGCGCCGTACGACGGTCAAGCGGGCGCTGCTCGACCAGTCCCTGATCAGCGGCGTGGGAAACATCTACGCCGACGAGGCGCTCTGGCGCAGCCGGCTGCACTACGAGCGGCCGACGGCGACCCTGACCCGCCCGAGGACGGCGGAACTGCTCGGCCACGTCCGGGACGTGATGCGGGAAGCCCTCGACCAGGGCGGCACCAGCTTCGACAGCCTGTACGTCAACGTGAACGGGGAATCCGGCTACTTCGACCGGTCGCTGGACGCCTACGGACGCGAGGACGAACCCTGCCACCGCTGCGGTACGCCGATGCGCCGCCGCCCGTGGATGAACCGCTCCAGCTACTTCTGCCCGCGCTGCCAGCGTCCGCCGCGGATCTCCTGACCTGGCCGGCCCGTCCGCCGCGCGGTCGTCGCCGGCCGCGCGGACGGCTCAGAAGCCGAAGTCCTGCGTCCACCAGGGGCCGCCTGAGCCGAGGTGGACCCCCACGCCGAGCGTCTTGTAATCGCAGTTGAGAATGTTTGCGCGGTGGCCGTCACTGTTCATCCAGGCGTCCATCACGGCCTGTGCGTCGGCCTGGCCCCGGGCGATGTTCTCGCCGCCCAGACCTTGCACACCGGCTGCGGCGGCACGGTCCCAGGGGGTCGCTCCGTCGGGGTCGGTGTGGCCGAAGAAGTCACGGGCCGCCATGTCCTCGCTGAAGTCCTGGGCGAGCGCGGTCAGCGAGGCGCTCGCGGTGACCGGACTGCAGCCGACCTTCGCGCGCTCCTGGTTGACCAAACCGAGCACGGTGGCCTGAGCGGTGGTGGCGGACGGGCTCGCCGGGGCGGTGGCCTCGCGGCTCGGGGCGGCGGACGAGGTCTTCGGAGCCGCCGGCTTGTCGTCCGCGGGGCTGGACGTCGTCGTCTTCTTCGGTTTCGGGGCAGGAGCCTGCGTCCGCTCCGGAGCCTTCGTCGCCGGCTTCGTCGCGGTGGCGGACGGCTTCTTGGACGGCTTCTCGCCCGGGGTGGCCGAAGCGGACTTCGAGGGCGCGGCCGAACGGCCGGCACCCCGGTCCGCCTCGGCGGACGCGGAGGCGGAGGTGCGGCCGGTCGGCTCGGCGGACGACTCGCCCTGGGTCAGCAGGTCGGGGGCACCACCGGCGTGGACTTGGTCGGCCGCCCCGCTCCCGCTCACGCTGTAGCTGTCACCGCCGGGCAGCAGGCCCGAGGCCACGGCGACCGCTCCGACGGCCACGGCTGCGGACACGCCGAGGAGCCCGGCGCGTACAGGTAGGGCTCCGCGCTTCTTCCGGCGCGCGCCCCGGGGGCCGTTCTCCGCGTCCGCCGCGTGCTGCTCAGCGGCGGGGGCCGCGCCTGCGCGTCGATGCCGTCCCATGCGCTGTGCCTTCCTCGTGGTCCGGGGCGTCTTTCAGACGTCACCGCATCAAAGATCAAACTCACCCGTTCGGGTGAGGCTATTGCGAGGGGACCTTACGCCATGGCGGATTGGGGCGGCGTGCTCCTTGAGCAATTGGACGGTTAGCGTTCGGGCATGAACGAAGATGCACGACTCGTCGTATGGGTACGCGGCCGAGTACAGCAAGTAGGGTTCCGCTGGTTCACCAGGGCAAATGCTTTGGAGATCGGAAACCTCACCGGTTTCGCCCTCAATCTCGACGACGGCCGGGTACAGGTGGTGGCCGAAGGGCCGCGTGAGAATTGCCACCGTCTGCTCGACTGGCTCGGCTCCGACGACACACCCGGGCGCGTGGACGGCGTCACTGAGATCTGGGACACGCCCCGCGGTGGATACGAGGGGTTCGCGATCCGCTGATCACGGCCGGGAGAAGCGGGCCGGACGCGCTGTGCGTACGGATGGAGGCGAGCGGTGAACAGAGGGCCGGGGAAGACCTCGCACCCGAAATGACCTGCGGGGGAAGCCGGCATCCGGACATGGTTGCCAAGAGCGGCGCGCCGTGCCAGGCTGCGGCATTGACGAAGATCTCCACACCCCTCGGGAACCCGCAGGAGAGTCGCGCCGCATGATCGTCAGGCCGCGCGCCCCCGGGACACCCGGCCCACCGGCGTGTGATCGTGTTGACCGTCAAAGTTTTTGGTGAGACGCTGAAAACCCCGCGCACCTTAGCTGTTCGGCAGAGCTGGTGACAGCAGAACAGCAGTGAATTCACAGCACTGCCGAGACCGCGGGTGCGATTCCCTCACGACCCACACCGCATCGGTCGGTCACTCAGTGTGGAGGACCTTTCATCATGGCAAAGGCGCTTCTCGGTTACGTCGGCGGTTCCGATCCGCGACTCCTCGCCGAGATGCGACGGCTCCAGAAGCGCGTCCAGGACCTGGAATCCGAGCTCGTACGGATCCAGGACGAGAACGACGCGCTCAACGCCGCCGCCCAGCACCAGGAGTCGCTGCTCGACAGCATCGACATCGACGTACCCCAGGCGGAGCCCGCGCTGACCTGACCCCACGGCCCTGCCGGGGCCGGTCGGGCCACACGCCAGCCGCTCGGGATCAACCACCGAAGTCTTCGTCACGGATCGTCGTCCTGGAACACCGAGGACTGCTCGTGATCCGGTTCGCCAGCGATCCGTAACGCAAGACTGTGCTCGGACGACTGCACAGCAGCACCGTGCAGGATTCACAAGGGACGCTCCGGCGTCCCTTCTTTCTTTCCCCCCGGGCCGTCGTCGGCCTATCGCTCTCCGCTTACCGTCTGATGTGCCCTGCACCTTCATCAGCGAAACCGAGAGTGAAAGGTAGAGTCCGGCGGCGTGCACCTCAAGGCCCTGACCCTCCGTGGTTTCAAATCGTTCGCCTCCGCCACCACCCTTCGGTTCGAGCCGGGGATCACCTGTGTCGTCGGACCCAACGGGTCGGGTAAATCCAATGTGGTGGACGCCCTCTCCTGGGTCATGGGGGAGCAGGGAGCCAAATCCCTGCGCGGCGGCAAGATGGAAGACGTGATCTTCGCCGGCACCACGGGAAGGCCGCCTCTCGGCCGTGCGGAAGTGTCGCTGACCATCGACAATTCCGATGGCGCGCTGCCCATCGAGTACGCCGAGGTGACAATCACCCGGATCATGTTCCGCAACGGCGGCAGCGAATACCAGATCAATGGCGACACCTGCCGGCTGCTCGACATCCAGGAACTCCTCTCGGACTCCGGTATCGGCCGCGAGATGCACGTCATCGTCGGCCAGGGCCGTCTGGACTCGGTCCTGCACGCCGATCCGACGGGGCGCCGCGCCTTCATCGAGGAGGCGGCGGGTGTGCTCAAGCACCGTAAGCGCAAGGAGAAGGCGCTGCGGAAGCTGGAGGCGATGGGTGCCAACCTCGCCCGCGTCCAGGACCTCACCGACGAACTCCGGCGCCAGCTCAAACCGCTGGGCCGGCAGGCAGCCGTGGCCCGGCGGGCCGCTGTCATCCAGGCCGATCTGCGGGACGCCCGGCTGCGTCTGCTCGCCGACGACCTGGTGCGGCTGAGGGAGGCGCTGCGCGGCGAGATCGCCGACGAAGCGGCCCTCAAGCAGCGCCGGGAGGCTGCTGAGGCCGACCTCAGGACGGCGCTCGCCCGCGAGGCGGACCTGGAGGACGAGGTGCGCCGGCTCGCGCCACGGCTGCAGCGGGCCCAGCAGACCTGGTACGAACTCTCCCAGCTGGCCGAACGCGTGCGGGGCACGATCTCGCTCGCCGACGCCCGGGTGAAGAGCGCCACCGCCGCACCGGAGGAGGAGCGGCGGGGGCGGGACCCCGAGGACATGGAGCGTGAGGCCGCCCGCATCCGTGAGCAGGAGGCGGAGCTGGAGGCCGCGCTCGAAGCGGCCGAGCACGCCCTGGAGGACACCACCGCCCACCGCACCGAACTGGAGCGGGAGTTGGCCGCCGAGGAGCGCAGGCTCCGGGACGCGGCCCGGGCCATCGCCGACCGGCGCGAAGGACTCGCACGGCTCACCGGCCAGGTCAATGCCGCCCGCAGCCGGGCGGGTTCGGCGCAGGCCGAGATCGACCGGCTGGCCGCGTCGCGGGACGAGGCGCAGGAGCGGGCGGTCGTGGCCCAGGAGGAGTACGAGCAGCTCAAGGCCGAGGTCGAAGGGCTGGACGCGGGCGATGCCGAGCTGGCGGAGCAGCACGAGGCGGCCAGACGGGAACTCGCCGGGGCGGAGACGGCCCTGAGCGCGGCGCGCGAGGCGCTCACCGCGGCGGAACGCAGCCGCGCGGCGGTCTCCGCCCGGCACGAGGCACTGTCGATGGGCCTCCGCCGCAAGGACGGCACCGGGGCGCTGCTCGGTGCGGGGGACCGGCTCGCCGGGCTGCTCGGACCGGTAGCGGAGCTGCTCACGGTGGCCCCGGGACACGAGGTCGCGGTGGCCGCCGCCCTGGGTGCGGCCGCCGACGCCGTCGCTGTGACGGGGCCAGCCACCGCGGCGGACGCCATCCGCCTGCTGCGCAAGCAGGACGCGGGGCGCGCGGCGCTGGTGACCGGCGGAGCGGCGGGCGGGCAGGTGCCCGCGCAGGGTACGGAGCCGGCGCTGGACCCCCTCGACGGCCCCGCGGTACAGGTGCCCGGGCAGACGTCCGGGCCGGAGCAGGACCCTCGGACCGTCCCGCTCTCCGGGCAGGACCCCACGGCCGTCGCGGTCTCCGGTACGGCATCGGCGGACCCGGCCGTCGCCGTCGGGGGACCCCCCGCGCCCGCCGTCGCGAGCCTGGTGCGGGGGCCCGCCGAACTGGTGGCGGCCGTGCGGCGGCTGGTGCGTGACATGGTCGTCGTCGGCACCCTGGAGGACGCCGAGGAGCTGGTCGCCGCCCACCCTGGGCTGATCGCCGTCACCGCCGAGGGCGATGTGCTGGGCGCCCACTTCGCCCACGGCGGATCCGCCGCGGCACCCAGCCTCCTGGAGGTCCAGGCGTCCGTCGACGAGGCCGCAGCCGAGCTCGCCGAGCTCGCCGTGCGCTGCGAGGAACTCGCCTCGGCCCAGCGCGCCGAGGCCGCACGGCGCGGCGAGGCCGCCGCCCGGGTGGAGGAGCTGGCGGACCGGCGCCGGGCGGCCGAGCGGGAGAAGTCGGGGGTGGCTCAGCAGCTCGGGCGGCTGGCCGGGCAGGCCCGTGGCGCCGCGGGAGAGGCCGAGCGGATGACCGCGTCCGCCGCCCGGGCCCAGGAGGCGCTGGAGCGTGCCACCGAGGAGGCCGAGGAGCTGGCGGAACGACTGCAGGTCGCGGAGGAGACCCCGGTCGAGGAGGAGCCCGACACCTCCGTACGCGACCGCCTCGCCGCCGACGGGGCCAACGCACGCCAGACCGAGATGGAGGCCCGCCTCCAGGCCCGTACGCACGAGGAGCGGGTCAAGGCGCTCGCCGGACGGGCCGACGCCCTCGACCGCGGGGCCCGGGCCGAGCGTGAGGCGCGCACCCGTGCCGAGCAGCGCCGTGCCCGGCTGCGCCACGAGGCGGCCGTGGCCACCGCCGTGGCCTCGGGCGCGCGGCAGCTGCTCGCCCACGTCGAGGTCTCGGTCGTACGGGCGGACGAGGAACGGACCCGGGCCGAGGCGGCGAAGGCCGAGCGTGAGCGGGACCTGGCGGCCGAACGCGGCCGCGGCCGTGACCTCAAGAGCGAGCTGGACCGGCTCACCGACTCGGTGCACCGGGGTGAGGTGCTCGGCGCGGAGAAGCGGCTGCGCATAGAGCAGGTGGAGGCCAAGGCGCTGGAGGAGTTCGGCGTCGAGCCGGCCGGCCTGGCCGCCGAGTACGGTCCGGAACAGCTGGTGCCGCCGTCGCCCGCCGCGGAGGGCGAGGAGCTCCCGGCGGATCCGGAGGACCCGCGCAACCAGCCGAAGCCGTTCGTCAGGGCCGAGCAGGAGAAGCGGCTGAAGGCGGCCGAACGGGCGTATCAGCAACTCGGGAAGGTGAATCCGCTCGCCCTGGAGGAGTTCTCGGCGCTGGAGGAGCGGCACAAGTTCCTCTCCGAGCAGCTCGAAGACCTGAAGAAGACCCGGGCCGATCTGATGCAGGTGATCAAGGAGGTCGACGAGCGGGTCGAGCAGGTGTTCACGGAGGCGTTCCGGGACACCGCACGCGAGTTCGAAGGCGTTTTCTCCCGGCTCTTCCCCGGCGGCGAGGGCCGTCTCATCCTCACCGACCCGGACAACATGCTGACGACCGGTCTCGACGTCGAGGCCAGGCCGCCCGGCAAGAAGGTCAAGCGGCTCTCCCTGCTGTCCGGCGGCGAGCGATCCCTTACGGCCGTTGCCCTGCTGGTCTCCATCTTCAAGGCCAGGCCGAGCCCGTTCTACGTCATGGACGAGGTGGAAGCGGCGCTCGACGACACCAATCTGCAGCGGCTGATCCGGATCATGGTGGAGCTCCAGGAGAGCTCCCAGCTCATCGTCATCACGCACCAGAAGCGGACGATGGAGGTCGCCGACGCGCTGTACGGGGTCTCGATGCAGGGCGACGGAGTCTCCAAGGTGATCAGCCAGCGGCTTCGCTGAGGCCTGCGTACATCGGCTGACGGGTGGTCACACCACCTTCACGTAATCTTCGACACTTCAACGCACCTTCTGGGCACTTCTGGGTACTCGTGAGGCACCTCTTGACTCGAACCCGAGTCTTGACTTCGAAACTTGAACGCATAACCTCAGCAATGTTGTTTTTACCTTCAAGTGGTGGTCGGCCGAAAGTTGTGCGCCACTAGGAGGGCTCACCCCCCACACCTGACGTTGCGGCCAGGTACCAGGAGTTCATGTGACCAGCACAGCGCGCGGACCGGAGTCCGGAGCCCGGGAGGCCCACCCGGACCATCTCGGCCATGTCATCTTCATCACCGCAGCCGCAGCGATGGGCGGCTTCCTCTTCGGCTACGACAGTTCCGTGATCAACGGCGCCGTCGAGGCCATCCGGCACCGCTACGAGATCGGGTCGGGGACGCTCGCGCAGGTGATCGCCATCGCGCTGATCGGCTGTGCGATCGGCGCGGCGACGGCGGGGCGCATCGCCGACCGGATCGGGCGTATCCGCTGCATGCAGATCGCGGCGGTCCTCTTCACCATCAGCGCCGTCGGCTCCGCGCTGCCGTTCGCCCTCTGGGACCTCGCCATGTGGCGGGTCATCGGCGGCTTCGCGATCGGCATGGCCTCCGTCATCGGCCCGGCCTACATCGCCGAGGTCTCGCCGCCCGCCTACCGCGGCCGCCTCGGCTCCTTCCAGCAGGCCGCCATCGTCATCGGCATCGCCATCTCCCAGCTGGTCAACTACGGCATCCTGCAGCTCGCCGACGGCGACCAGCGCGGCAAGATCGGCGGCTTCGAGGCCTGGCAGTGGATGCTCGGCGTGATGGTCGTGCCGGCGATCCTGTACGGACTGCTGTCCTTCGCGATCCCCGAGTCGCCGCGCTTCCTGATCTCCGTCGGGAAGAGGGACCGGGCCCGGAAGATCCTCGAAGAGGTGGAGGGCAAGAACGTCGATCTCGACGCGCGTGTGAACGAGATCGAGACGGCCATGCGCCGTGAGCACAAGTCGAAGTTCAGCGACCTGCTCGGAAGCCGCTTCGGCTTCCTGCCGATCGTCTGGGTCGGTATCGGTCTGTCGGTCTTCCAGCAGCTCGTCGGCATCAACGTGGCGTTCTACTACTCGGCGACGCTGTGGCAGTCCGTCGGCATCGACCCGTCCGGCTCGTTCTTCTACTCCTTCACCACGTCGATCATCAACATCATCGGCACGGTGATCGCCATGATCCTGGTGGACCGGGTGGGCCGTCGGCCGCTCGCGCTCATCGGCTCCACCGGCATGGCCATCGCCCTGGCGTTCGAGGCGTGGGCCTTCTCCGCGGATCTCGTGGACGGCAAGCTGCCGAGCACGCAGGGTGTCGTGGCGCTGGTCGCGGCCCACGTCTTCGTGCTCTTCTTCGCCCTGTCGTGGGGTGTCGTGGTCTGGGTCTTCCTCGGCGAGATGTTCCCGAACCGGCTCCGCGCCGCCGCACTCGGTGTCGCCGCCTCCGCACAGTGGATCGCCAACTGGGCCATCACCGCGAGCTTCCCGAGCCTGGCCGACTGGAACCTGTCGGGCACCTACATCATCTACACCTGCTTCGCCGTGCTCTCCATCCCCTTCGTGCTCAAGTTCGTGAAGGAGACCAAGGGCAAGGCGCTGGAGGAGATGGGCTGATCCCCGCTGCCCCTCTCCTCGACCCCGCTGCCCCGGTCCGGCCCATGCCGGCCCGGGGCAGCGTTCTGTCGTGCCCGGACATGTGTGGAGACGGTCCGCCGGTCCGCCGTCAGGACCGCGCCGGCGCGCCGTCCGTCCCGTCCGCCGCGCGCGGCAGTGCCGTGTACACCCCCGCCGCGACGAGGATCGTGGCCGCCCAGCCCAGGCCGTGACGCCCGATCCACCAGCCGGCGAGCGGGCCTGTGAACCACTCGACATCGGTGAACAGCAGCCCGGTCACCAGCGCGGCTCCCCAAGCCCCCATGGCCTGTCGGCTGAACCCCCCGGCGTACCAGTAACCGCTGCGCGGAGTGGTGTCCATGAGGGCCTCGGCGTCGTACGTACGGCCGCGCAGCAGATCGACACCGAAGACCCCGATCCAGGCGGAGAACGTCACACCCAGCAGGGTCAGGAACGAGAGGAAGGTGTCGATGAAACTCCTCGCCACCATCATCAGGGCCCCGCCCAGGAGCAGGCTGATCGCCGCGTTCACCCCCACGGCCCAGGCGCGGGGCACCGCGAAGCCGAGGGTCTGCGCGGTGAATCCGGCGGAGTACATCGACATCGCGTTGATCAGCACCATGCCGACGACGGCCGTCAGGAGGCAGGGCACCGAGATCCACTTCGGCAGCAGCTCGCCGATGAACGCCACGGGATCCTTCGTGACGGCCAGGTCCGGTGAGCTCACCGCCATGAGCGCACCCGTCATCACCAGCGGCGCCACCGTGACCAGCGCCCCGCCCACGGTCGCGCCGACCATCGCCCGGCCGGACGCTGAGCGCGGCAGGTAGCGGGCGAAGTCCGGTGCGGAGGGGGCCCAGCTGATGCCCCCGGCGGCCAGGGTGCCGATCCCCGCGACCATCGCCGCCGCCGGGCCCGGCGGCCGTTCCAGGACGGTCCGCCACGGGATCGAGCCGATCAGCTGGACCAGGACCAGGAGGCTCGCCGCCCCGAAGAGCCGGACGGAGACCCAGGAGGCCACGCGGAGCGCTCTGATCCCGAGCCCCGAGACGAGGAAGCCCGCGGCGACGAAGGCCGTCAGGACGACCAGGGTCAGCGCGTGGGTACGCCGGATGCCGAACAACAGATCGAGTACGGCCAGGAGGGCGTAGGAACCGGTGACCGCGTTCACGGTCTCCCACCCCCAGCGGGCGACCCACAGCAGGGCTCCGGGGAGGAGGTTGCCGCGCTGTCCGAAAACCGCCCTGGACAGTGCCATCCCGGGCGCCCCGCCGCGCTTGCCCGCGATCGACACGAGGCCGACCAGCCCGAACGAGATCACGGGGGCCGTCACCGCCACGGCCAGCACCTGCCAGAGATTCAGCCCGTTGAAGACGGTGAGCCCGGCCCCCACGGTGAGCAGCAGCACCGTCATGTTCGCCGTCACCCAGGTGGGGAAGAGGGCCCGGACCCGGCCGGTGCGCTCGTCGTCGGGGACGGGATCCAGGCCGCGGTTCTCCACGGGCAGCAGCGTACCTTTACCCCCAAACGTGGCATACCGACCATGCGGTCGACACCCGGCGCCCGCCAGGGCCGCGCCGGACCGTGGCTGTGGCCGATACTGGACGCGTTATGGAAATCGTCATCCTTGCTGTAGTCATCGCCCTGGTCGCGGTCGGCCTGATCAGCGGGCTCGTGGTCAGCAGCCGCAAGAAGAAGCAGCTGCCGCCCTCGGCGCCGTCGAGCACGCCGACCCTCACTCCTCCCGCCGAGCCCCGCGTCGGCGAGGAGGCCGAGACGCCGCGCGACGAAGCGCGGCGCACCATCGAGGAGGTCGGTCTCCCCGGCGCCGGGACCCCCGTCGAGGAAACCCCCGTCGTCATCGAGCCGGAGATCCCTGAGCTCGAAGTACCCGAGCCCACCGCGGGCCGCCTGGTGCGGCTCCGCGCCCGGCTCGCCCGTTCGCAGAACTCCCTGGGCAAGGGGCTGCTCACGCTCCTGTCCCGCGACAACCTCGACGAGGACACCTGGGAGGAGATCGAGGACACCCTCCTCACCGCCGACGTCGGCGTCGCCCCCACCCAGGAGCTGGTGGAGCGGCTCCGTGAGCGGGTCCGTGTCCTCGGCACCCGTACGCCCGACGAGCTGCGCACCCTGCTGCGCGAAGAGCTCGTCACCCTGCTGGGGCCCGACTTCGACCGCACGGTGAAGACCGAGGGCGGCGAGGCGACCCCCGGCGTCGTGATGGTCGTCGGGGTCAACGGCACCGGCAAGACGACCACGACGGGCAAGCTCGCCCGGGTCCTCGTCGCCGACGGCCGCAGCGTCGTGCTCGGTGCCGCGGACACCTTCCGCGCCGCCGCCGCCGACCAGCTCCAGACCTGGGGCGAGCGCGTCGGCGCCCGTACGGTGCGCGGCCCCGAGGGCGGCGACCCCGCGTCGATCGCCTTCGACGCGGTGAAGGAGGGCATCGCCGAGGGCGCCGACGTGGTGCTCATCGACACCGCGGGCCGGCTGCACACCAAGACCGGCCTGATGGACGAGCTCGGCAAGGTCAAGCGGGTCGTCGAGAAGCACGGACCGCTCGACGAGATCCTGCTCGTCCTCGACGCCACGACCGGACAGAACGGCCTCGTCCAGGCGCGGGTCTTCGCCGAGGTGGTCGACATCACCGGCATCGTGCTCACCAAGCTGGACGGCACCGCCAAGGGTGGCATCGTGATCGCGGTCCAGCGTGAGCTGGGCGTCCCCGTGAAGCTCATCGGCCTCGGCGAGGGTCCCGACGACCTCGCCCCGTTCGAGCCGGGTGCCTTCGTCGACGCGCTGATCGGCGACTGACCGGCCGTACGCACGCGTACGCACTCGTACGCGCGAAGGGCGGTGGACCCGGCAGGGGTTCACCGCCCTTCGGCGTTCACCACCGGTGGCATATGTAGGCGAGCGTGCCCAGCAGCAGCCGGGCCTGCGGGGGCGCGGCGGCGGTGTCCGGCACCGGCGGGCGCAGCCAGCGGACCGGTCCGAGGCCTCCGAGGTCCGACGGGGGAGCGGTGACGTACGCGCCACGGCCCAGGGCGCGCAGGTCCAGAACCGCGTCGTCCCAGCCCATCCGGTAGAGCAGCCCGGGAAGCCCGGCCGCCGCCCCCGGCGCGACGAAGAACTGTGTACGGCCGGTCGGTGTCACCGACACCGGGCCCAGGGGCAGTCCCATCCGCTCCATCCGCACCAGCGCGCGCCTCCCCGCCGCCTCGGGAACATCGAGGACGTCGAAGGAACGGCCGGCGGGGAGCAGCATCGAGGCGCCCGGCACCTCGGCCCAGGCGTCCGAGGCCATACCCAGGGTGGCGCCCGGCGGCACCTCGCGGGCGAAGTCCAGCGGATGCGCGCCGGGGGCGGCGCACGCGGGGTCGCCGCAGGAGCAGACGCCCGCCGCGGCACGCGCGCCCGGAGCCACCGCCCAGCCCCAGAGTCCTGTGTATTCGGCCACCGCGGTCGCCCCGGCCGCACGGCCGCGCCGCCGCGTGCCGGACCGCATCTCCCGGATGCCGCCGATCGTGAAGCCCATGCCCCCTCCAACGGGTCCGACTCACCGGTGGTTACGACCCGGAGCACCGGACGTCCTCCGTCGCCGCCGATCCGCCGGAGCGCGGGGGTCGCGTCACAGGGGTGCGCGAGGTGCTGCGCGCGCCCCTGAATGCTTCACTCCGCTCGCTGCTGATCGTGGCCTGTCAAGTGAATCGCGGACCGTGCCGGACGGGTTCATCCGAAGGGGTGGCGAATGGTGGCGTTTCTGCAACGGCCCTCGCCGCAGCGGTGATCGTAGGATTACCGTGGGTACTCGAAGCTGCAATTGCATCTGCAGTTGAGTATGCCGATGGCAATTCGCCGATCTGTTCGATGGGGCGCAACGGGCGTACGGGCAGCACCGAGGCGCGGCATTCTGATAGAGGTTCGCGCGACAGGTTTCAGCGGGATGGGGGCGTTCCAGTGAGTGGCAGCGGCGCAGGCGAGACGAATGCCGGAAAGCGCCCCAACGGGCCATTGGGATCGTGGTTCGTGCGGAGCGGCTGGTCGAAGGGCGAGCTCGCCCGCCAGGTGAACCGGCGCGCCCGCCAGCTCGGTGCCCACCACATCAGCACCGACACCTCCCGGGTGCGCCGCTGGCTCGACGGCGAGCAGCCCCGCGAGCCGATCCCGCGCATCCTCTCCGAGCTCTTCTCCGAGCGCTTCGGCACCGTCGTCTCCGTCGAGGACCTCGGACTGCGCGCCGCCCACCAGGCGCCCTCGGTGGCGGGGGTCGACCTGCCCTGGGCCGGACCGCAGACCGTCGCACTGCTCAGCGAGTTCTCCCGCAGCGACCTCATGCTCGCCCGGCGCGGCTTCCTCGGCAGCTCCCTCGCCCTGGCCGCCGGACCCACCCTCATCGAGCCCATGCAGCGCTGGCTGGTGCCCGTCACCCGCCAGGGGCAGCCGGAACCCGAGCTGCCGACAGCGGAGAGCCGCCCCTCACGCCTCTCCGGTCCCGAGCTCGACCTGCTGGAGTCCACCACGGCGATGTTCCGTCAGTGGGACGCCCAGTGCGGCGGCGGGCTGCGCCGCAAGGCCGTCGTCGGCCAGCTCCACGAAGTCACCGACCTGCTGCAGGAACCGCAGCCCCAGGCCACCGCCAGGCGTCTGTTCCGCTGCGCGGCCGAACTGGCCGAGCTCGCGGGCTGGATGAGCTACGACGTGGGCCTCCAGCCCACCGCCCAGAAGTACTTCGTGCTCGCCCTGCACGCCTCCAAGGAGGCCGGGGACAAGCCGCTGGGTTCGTACATCCTCTCCAGCATGAGCCGTCAGATGATCCACCTCGGCCGGCCCGACGACGCACTCGAACTCATCCACCTCGCCCAGTACGGCAGCCGTGACTGCGCCACCGCCCGGACCCAGGCCATGCTGTATGCGATGGAGGCACGCGCCTACGCCAACATGGGCCAGCCGAGCAAGTGCAAGCGGGCGGTCCGGATGGCTGAGGACACCTTCGCCGACGCCGTCCTCGACGACGAGCCCGAGCCCGACTGGATCCGCTTCTTCTCCGACGCCGAGCTCCACGGCGAGAACGCCCACTCCTACCGTGACCTCGCCTATGTCGCCGGCCGCAGCCCCACCTACGCCTCGCTCGCCGAGCCCGTCATGACCCGTGCCGTCGAGCTCTTCGGTGAGGACGACGAGCACCAGCGGTCCTACGCGCTCAATCTGATCGGCATGGCCACCGTGCACCTCCTCAAGCGCGAACCGGAGGAGTCGACGGTCCTGGCCACCAGGGCCCTGAAGATCGCCAAGAAGGTCAGGTCGGAGCGCGTCAACACGAGGCTCCGCAAGACCGTCGACACCGCTGCCAGGGACTTCGGTGACATCCCCGAGGTCGCCCGGCTCACCGACCTGCTCACCGAGCAGCTTCCGGAGACCGCCGAAGCGGTCTGACCGGCACTCCTGCCACCGGCCACGACGGCCGCCCCCGCACCACCCGACCCGGCTCCCCCATCGCCCGGTCAGCGGGGAGCCGTCGTGGCCGGTTCACGTTCCCGGCCGCTCCGGCCGCTCCGTATGCGGCGCAGGCAGCATGGTAGGCAGCACACCGGGTCCGACACCCCTGGTTCATCGGTACGTAACACGCGGGGCCCAGCCGTCACTGCGGTGAAACACCGTGCGGCATCCGTGGAAACCGCGCTGCGCGAATCTCATGGCGCATAACCGGCCCGCACCTTTTCACCGTGGTCCCGCACCCCCGCACGTGGCCGCACCGACGACGAGGAGACGCCGATGCCCCCAGGCATCACGACGCTTGCCGCAGACGCCCCCGAGCTGTCTGCCGCCAACACAGGGTTCATGCTCATCTGCTCCGCGCTGGTGATGCTCATGACCCCGGGTCTGGCCTTCTTCTACGGAGGCATGGTCCGCGTCAAGAGCACCCTGAACATGCTGATGATGAGCTTCATCAGCCTCGGGATCGTCACGGTCCTCTGGGTGCTCTACGGATTCAGCCTCGCCTTCGGCTCCGACGTCGGCTCCGTCATCGGCTGGAGCTCGGACTTCGTCGGCCTCAGCGGAATCGGCGTGACCGAGCTCTGGGACGGCTACACCATCCCGACCTACGTCTTCGCGGTCTTCCAGCTGATGTTCGCCGTGCTCACCCCGGCCCTCATCAGCGGCGCCCTCGCCGACCGGGTCAAGTTCACCTCCTGGGCCCTCTTCATCACGCTCTGGGTCACCGTCGTCTACTTCCCCGTCGCCCACTGGGTGTGGGGCGCGGGCGGCTGGCTCTTCGAGCTGGGCGTCATCGACTTCGCCGGCGGTACGGCCGTCCACATCAACGCGGGTGCGGCGGCACTCGGCGTGATCCTCGTCATCGGCAAGCGGGTCGGCTTCAAGAAGGACCCGATGCGGCCGCACAGCCTGCCGCTCGTCATGCTCGGTGCCGCCCTCCTGTGGTTCGGCTGGTTCGGCTTCAACGCCGGCTCGTGGCTCGGCAACGATGACGGTGTCGGTGCCGTCATGTTCGTCAACACGCAGGTCGCCACGGGTGCGGCGGTCCTCGGCTGGCTCGCCTACGAGAAGATCCGCCACGGCTCCTTCACCACCCTGGGCGCCGCGTCCGGCGCCGTCGCGGGCCTCGTCGCCATCACCCCCGCGGGCGGTGCGGTCAGTCCGCTCGGCGCCATCGCCGTCGGTGTGATCGCCGGTGTCCTGTGCGCCATGGCCGTCGGCCTCAAGTACAGGTTCGGCTACGACGACTCCCTTGACGTCGTCGGCGTCCACCTCGTCGGCGGCATCATCGGCTCGCTCCTCGTCGGCTTCTTCGCCACCGGCGGTGTGCAGTCCGACGCCAAGGGCCTCTTCTACGGCGGCGGGCTCGACCAGCTCGGCAAGCAGGCCGTCGGAGTCTTCGCGGTCCTCGCCTACTCCCTGGTGGTCTCCGCGGTCCTCGCCCTCATCCTGGACAGGACGATCGGGATGCGCGTCTCCGAGGACGACGAGATCTCCGGCATCGACCAGGTCGAGCACGCCGAGACCGCATACGACTTCAGCGGCGCCGGCGGCGGCGCGGCACAACGCACCACGGGACCGGCCCCCGGCACCCCGGCAGCCCCGACGAACAAGAAGGTGGACGCATGAAGCTCATCACCGCAGTCGTGAAGCCGCACAGGCTGGACGAGATCAAGGAGGCCCTCCAGGCCTTCGGCGTCCAGGGCCTCACGGTCACGGAGGCCAGCGGTTACGGGCGTCAGCGCGGACACACCGAGGTCTACCGCGGTGCCGAGTACACCGTCGACCTCGTCCCGAAGATCCGTATCGAGGTCCTCGTCGAGGACGAGGACGCCGAACAGCTCATCGACGTGGTCGTCAAGGCCGCCCGGACGGGCAAGATCGGTGACGGCAAGGTCTGGAGCGTCCCGGTCGAGACAGCCATCCGCGTACGGACCGGCGAACGCGGCCCGGACGCACTCTGACCCGCGGTCCCTGTGAACGGAAAGGCAGCTGGGTGACGAGCACCGAAGTGACCACCGAATCCGAGGACTCGGGACCCAGCGGCTACGCGGCGGCCCGGCTGCGTCTTCTCCAGGAGAAGACGCGGTCCGGGCCGCCGCGCCGTGCGGCCCTGGCCCGGCTCACCGACGACTGGCTCACCGGGCTCTTCACCGCGGCCGCCGAGCGCGCGGGTGTCCGGGGCGCCGCCCTCGTCGCCGTCGGCGGATACGGGCGCGGCGAGCTCTCCCCGCGCAGCGACCTCGACCTCCTGCTCCTGCACGACGGCACCGCCGACGCCGCAGCGGTCGCCGCGCTCGCCGACGGCATCTGGTACCCCGTCTGGGACCTCGGCCTCGCCCTCGACCACTCCGTACGCACGCCCGGCGAAGCCCGCAGGACCGCGGGGGAGGACCTCAAGGTCCAGCTCGGACTGCTCGACGCGCGCCCCGTCACCGGAGACCTGGGCCTCGTCGCCGGACTGCGGACCGCGATCCTCGCCGACTGGCGCAACCAGGCCCCCAAGCGCCTCCCCGCCCTCGACGAACTCTGCCGCGAGCGGGCCGAACGCATGGGCGAGCTCCAGTTCCTTCTGGAACCCGACCTCAAGGAGGCCCGCGGCGGCCTCCGCGACGCCACCGCCCTGCGTGCCGTCGCCGCGTCCTGGGTCGCGGACGCGCCCCGTGAAGGGCTCGCGGAGGCCCGGCGCACGCTCCTCGACGCACGCGACGCGCTCCACCTCACCACCGGCCGGGCCACCGACCGCCTCGCCCTCCAGGAACAGGACCAGGTCGCCGGCGCCCTCGGCCTCCTCGACGCCGACGCCCTGCTGCGCCAGGTGTACGAGGCCGCCAGGACCGTCTCGTACGCCACCGACGTCACCTGGCGCGAGGTCAACCGCGTCCTGCGCGCACGCTCCGCCCGGCCACGGCTGCGCACGATCCTCGGCGGCGCCAAGGCCGCACCGGAACGCACCCCGCTCGCCGAGGGCGTGGTCGAGGCCGACGGCGAGGTGGTCCTCGCGCGCACCGCCCGCCCCGAACGCGATCCCCTGCTCACGCTCAGGGCCGCCGCCGCAGCCGCCGAGGCCGGGCTGCCGCTCTCCCGCCACCTCGTACGCCATCTGGGCACCGCCGCCCAGCCGCTGCCCGTGCCCTGGCCCGCCGAGGCCCGCGAGGAGCTCGTCACCCTGCTCGGTGCCGGCGCCTCGACCGTGGAGGTGTGGGAAGCCCTCGAGTCGGAAGGCATCATCACCCGCCTGCTGCCCGACTGGGAGCGGGTCCACTGCCGGCCGCAGCGCAACCCCGTCCACACCTGGACCGTCGACCGCCATCTCGTCGAGACGGCCGTCCGCGCCTCCCACCTCACCCGCCGCGTCGGCCGCCCCGACCTCCTGCTGATCGCCGCCCTGCTCCACGACATCGGCAAGGGCTGGCCGGGGGACCACTCCGTCGCGGGCGAGGTCATCGCCCGCGACATGGCCGCCCGTATCGGCTTCGACCAGCAGGACGTGGGCGTCGTAGCCACCCTGGTGCGCCACCACCTGCTGCTCGTGGACACCGCCACCCGGCGTGACCTCGACGACCCGGCGACCGTCCGCTCCGTCGCCACGGCCGTCGGCAGCGCCTCCACCCTGGAACTCCTCCACGCGCTCACCGAGGCCGACGCCCTGGCCACCGGGCCCGCCGCCTGGAGCTCCTGGCGCGCCTCCCTCGTCGCCGACCTGGTCAAACGCGTCGCGGCGCTCCTGGCAGGGGAGGAGCCGCCCGCACCCGAGCCGCTCGCCCCCAGCGCCGAGCAGGAACGCCTCGCCGTCGAGGCGCTCCGCACCGGTGGGCCCGTCCTCTCCCTGCACACCCGGCCCGAGCCGGCCCCCGAGGACGGCGGACCGGAACCCGTCGGCGTCGAACTCCTCATCGCCCTGCCCGACCGCCCCGGCGTCCTGCCCGCCGCTGCCGGAGTGCTCGCGCTGCACCGCCTCACCGTGCGCGCCGCCGACCTGCGCGCCGTCGAGCTCCCCACCGAGATGGACGAGACCGCCGGACTGCTGGTGCTCAGCTGGCGGGTCGCCGCCGAGTACGGCTCGCTCCCGCAGGCCACCCGGCTGCGCGCCGACCTCGTACGCGCCCTGGACGGCTCCCTGGACATCCGGGCCAGGCTCGCCGAACGCGAGGCCGCCTATCCGCGCAGGCGCGGGGTGAAGGCCCCGCCCCCCAGGGTGTCCGTAGCGGCGGCGGGCTCCCGCCTGGCCACCGTGATCGAGGTCCGCGCCCAGGACGCCCCCGGGCTGCTGCACCGGATCGGCCGGGCCCTGGAGCGGAGCGCCGTACGGGTGCGCAGCGCCCATGTGTCCACGCTCGGAGCGAACGCCGTGGACGCCTTCTACGTCACGGACGGTGACGGTGAGCCGCTGGCTCCGGAGCGGGCCGCCGAGGTGGCCAGGGAGGTCGAGAAGGAGCTGGGCTGAGCCCCCGCCCCAGGCCCGTTCGTCACGAGAAACGGGCGAGGGCTTTGCGTTCTCCGGGGTCCGGATACCCTGGAGAGCGACTGACCTGCCACGCCCCCGACCCTGAGGACCGACGAGCGCCGTGTTCGATACTCTCTCCGACCGCCTTAGCGCGACTTTCAAGAACCTCAGGGGCAAGGGCCGCTTGTCCGAGGCGGACATCGACGCCACGGCTCGCGAGATCCGTATCGCCCTGCTCGAAGCCGACGTCGCCCTCCCCGTGGTCCGCGCGTTCATCGCCAACATCAAGGAGCGGGCGCGCGGCGCCGAGGTCTCCCAGGCGCTGAACCCCGCCCAGCAGGTCGTCAAGATCGTCAACGAGGAGCTCGTCGGCATCCTGGGCGGCGAGACACGGCGGCTGCGGTTCGCCAAGAACCCGCCCACCGTGATCATGCTCGCGGGTCTGCAGGGTGCCGGTAAGACCACCCTCGCCGGAAAGCTCGGTCTCTGGCTCAAGAGCCAGGGCCACTCCCCGCTGCTCGTCGCCTGTGACCTCCAGCGCCCCAACGCCGTCAACCAGCTCAGCGTCGTCGCCGACCGCGCCGGTGTCGCGGTGTACGCGCCGGAGCCGGGCAACGGCGTGGGGGACCCGGTCAAGGTCGCCAAGGACTCCATCGAGTTCGCCAAGGCCAAGGTCCACGACATCGTGATCGTCGACACCGCCGGCCGCCTCGGCATCGACGAGGAACTGATGCGGCAGGCCGCGGACATCCGCGACGCCGTCAGCCCCGACGAGATCCTCTTCGTCGTCGACGCGATGATCGGCCAGGACGCGGTCAACACCGCCGAGGCCTTCCGCGACGGCGTCGGCTTCGACGGCGTGGTGCTCTCCAAGCTCGACGGTGACGCCCGCGGTGGTGCCGCCCTGTCGATCGCCCACGTCACGGGCAAGCAGATCATGTTCGCGTCGAACGGTGAGAAGCTCGAGGACTTCGACGCCTTCCACCCCGACCGCATGGCGTCCCGCATCCTCGACATGGGTGACCTGCTCACCCTGATCGAGCAGGCGGAGAAGACCTTCAGCCAGGAAGAGGCCGCCAAAATGGCCTCCAAGCTGGCGTCGAGCAAGGGCAAGGACTTCACGCTCGACGACTTCCTGGCGCAGATGGAGCAGGTCAGGAAGATGGGCTCCATCTCCAAGCTGCTCGGGATGCTGCCCGGCATGGGGCAGATCAAGGAACAGATCAACAACATCGACGAGCGTGACGTCGACCGCATGGCCGCGATCATCAAGTCGATGACCCCGAAGGAACGCGCCGAGCCGACGATCATCAACGGCTCGCGCCGGGCCCGTATCGCCAAGGGCTCCGGTGCCGAGGTCTCCGCGGTCAAGGGCCTCATCGAGCGGTTCTTCGAGGCCCGCAAGATGATGTCGAAGATGGCGCAGGGCGGTGGCATGCCCGGGATGCCGGGGATGCCCGGCATGGGCGGCGGCCCCGGCCGTCAGAAGAAGCAGGTCAAGCAGGCCAAGGGCAAGCGCAAGAGCGGCAACCCGATGAAGCGCAAGGCCGAGGAGCAGGCAGCGGCGGCCCGCCGCGAGCAGGCGGCGCAGGGTGGCGCGCTGGGTCTGCCCGCCCAGGAGGACAAGAACTTCGAACTCCCTGACGAGTTCAAGAAGTTCATGGGCTGACCGGCCAGGAACACGGACGAAGGGGCGCCCCGCCCGGCGGGGCGCCCCTTCGCTGTCCCGTGACGACCGCTACGACACGCACACCAGGTAGCGGAAGACGTTCGGCATCCACACCGTGCCGTCGGGCCGCAGATGCGGATGCAGGGCCTCCGCGACCTCCTTCTCCACCTGGGTACGGTCCGTCGCCCGTATGGCCGTGTCGAACAGCCCGGTCGACAGCAGCCCGCGCACCGCGCTGTCCACGTCCGCGTAACCGAACGGGCAGGACACCCGGCCCGAGCCGTCCGGCTTGAGCCCGGCCCGCGCCGCCACCTCTTCCAGGTCGTCCCGCAGCGCGGGCCGCCAGCCGCTTCCGGAGCGCGGGGCCCGCGCCGACTCCGTGAGCCGGGCCGCCACCCTCAGCACCGGAGCCGTGGCGCACCGCTCCGGCGGCCCCCAGCCGGCCAGCACCACCGTGGCCCCCCGCACGGCCAGCGGTACGGCGGAGGCGAGAGCGGGCGCGAGCCCCTCGGAGTCCCCGGCCGCGCAGCCGATCGGCTGGAAGGCGGTCAGCAGGTTGTACGGCGCACCGCCGTCGGGGGCGGCCGCCGGGACGCTGTCGACGAGCCTCGCCCGCGGCTCCGTACGGTCCGCGTCCTGCCCCGGGCCTGAGGCGAGGCGCTCGCGGGCCAGGGCGAGCCGTTCGTGGTCGGTGTCGACGCCGGTGACGCGGGCCCCGCGTGAGGCCGCGATCAGCAGCGCGAGCCCGGAACCGCAGCCGAGGGAGAGCATCCGCGTACCGCCTCCGACTTCGAGGCGCTCGTACACCGCCTCGTAGAGCGGTGCCAGCATGCGCTCCTGGATCTCGGCCCAGTCACGGGCGCGGGTACCGGCGTCCACCGGGGCGGACGAATCCGCGTACCTGTGGTGCCGGACGAGCGTAGGTGTCATGGAATGCGCCCCAATCCGCCGTGAGGTCGGTCGTGCCCGAGTGAGGTCCCCCATGTCTATGTGCTGTGTGCGCGCCCACAGCCCCCGTATGTCAGAGAACTCCGCATCGGCGGTCCCGTCCAGAGGTGGGACGGGGTGGGATGGCATTGCTCACGTGCTCCGGCCGTGCGCCCCCGGGCGCGCCTTTGCGGACGCGGGCGCCGGGAACAGCGCGCCTGATGCTCGCTTCCTCACAGTCTTACCCGACACGCGGGGCGCAGCACGTCGAGCGCCCCGGCCGCCGGTCACGACCGGCGTGCGGCCGTCGCTCCGTGCCGGGTACTGTCACCCGCGGGGCGCCCGTCCACGCCGGTGCGTACGCGTTGCTACGTACCGGCTTGGTGCGAGCTGTGAGGCTTCTCCGCTGATCTGCGCACCCGCCCTCGTCCGGACGCATCAAGGGCAACTGACTGGTACGTGCAAATTATTTGAGATGCCCCGTAATAGGAACACCGGAGCACTCAGGCTCGTTGTCACGACGTGAGCACGACACCACCTGTACTTGCCGCAGAGCTGGCACAGGCGTGGGCCGACATTCAGCGGTACCACCCCGAGCTGCCCGATCTTGCCGCGCCAGAGTCCCTGATCGGAGAGTCCTCGTCCGCCTGTGGCGCCGAGCTCTCCTTCGAACGACTGCTCCACGAGGCAGTCCACGGCATCGCTGCCGCGAGAGGTGTCCGGGACACCTCCCGGGCCGGCCGCTACCACAACCGACGCTTCCTCGCGATCGCCGAGGAGCTGGGCCTCGATCATGCCGAGGAACCCCACCCCAGCAGCGGATTCTCGCTGGTGACGCTTAATCCCGAGGCCAAACGCAGATACCGCCCGACGACCGAACGTCTGCAGCGGGCGCTCAAGGCGCACACCGTGGCCACCGCGGCGGACACCAAGCGCTCGTTCCGTGGTCCCGCCGCGCGGCACGGCTCGTCCGGGGGAGGGGTGCGGGTCAAGGCCGTCTGCGACTGCGGACGCAACGTCCGCGTCGTGCCCTCAGTCCTCGCGCAGGCCCCGATCGTCTGCGGGGGCTGCGGCAAGCCCTTCCGCATCCCGGAAGCGGCGGTCGCGGTGGGGTGACCCGGCGCGGTGTGGCACAATAGGTCGCTGTACTCGACAGTCGCACAGGACCCCTCTCTCCTCCGGCTGACGCGTCCATCGGGCACCCGAGTACCGCAACCCCACGTGGCATCTTTTGTGCCCAACCACGTCAGAGACCAGGAGACACCACTTCCGTGGCAGTCAAGATCAAGCTGAAGCGTCTGGGCAAGATCCGTTCGCCTCACTACCGCATCATCGTCGCCGACTCCCGCGTCCGCCGCGACGGCCGGGCCATCGAGGAGATCGGTCTGTACCACCCGGTGCAGAACCCGTCCCGCATCGAGGTCAACTCGGAGCGCGCGCAGTACTGGCTGTCCGTCGGCGCCCAGCCGACCGAGCCGGTCCTCGCGATCCTGAAGCTCACCGGTGACTGGCAGGCCCACAAGGGCCTCCCGGCCCCCGCGCCGCTGCTGCAGCCGGAGCCCAAGGCTGACAAGCGCGCCCTGTTCGAGGCCCTGGCCACGGATGGCGACGAGGCCAAGGGTGAGGCCATCACCCAGAAGGCCAAGAAGTCGGACAAGAAGGCGGACGAGGCGGCTGACGCTGCCGCGTCCACCGAGTCGACCGAGGCCTGAGCATGCTCGAGGAGGCTCTTGAGCACCTCGTGAAGGGCATCGTCGACAACCCCGACGATGTGCAGGTCGCCTCGCGTGACCTGCGCCGTGGACGCGTTCTCGAGGTCCGGGTACACCCCGACGACCTCGGCAAGGTGATCGGCCGCAACGGCCGCACCGCACGCGCCCTGCGTACCGTCGTGGGTGCCATCGGCGGCCGTGGAATCCGTGTCGACCTCGTCGATGTGGACCAGGTTCGCTGAAAGAGTTGAACACCGGCCGGGGCCGGGGAGGGCTTTCGAGCCGTCCCCGGCCTTTGTCGTCCGTACACCTCAGTAAGAGATCACCGGGAGAAGTAGCGTGCAGTTGGTAGTTGCGCGGATCGGTCGCGCCCATGGCATCAAGGGCGAGGTCACCGTCGAGGTGCGCACCGACGAGCCCGAGCTCCGGCTCGGACCCGGGGCCGTACTGGCCACGGAGCCCGCCCATGCCGGGCCGCTGACCATCGAGACCGGCCGGGTGCACAGCGGCAGGCTGCTGCTGCGGTTCGAGGGCGTGCGCGACCGTACGGCCGCCGAGGCGCTGCGCAACATCCTGCTGATCGCCGAGGTCGACCCGGCGGAACTGCCCGAGGATCCCGAGGAGTTCTACGACCACCAGCTGATGGACCTCGACGTCGTCCTCACCGACGGCACGGAGATCGGCCGCATCACCGAGATCACGCACCTGCCGTCGCAGGACCTGTTCATCGTGGAACGGCCGGACGGGAGCGAGGTGATGATCCCGTTCGTCGAGGAGATCGTCACCGAGATCGACCTGGAGGAGCAGCGGGCCGTCATCACGCCGCCGCCGGGTCTGATCGACGAGAGCGAGGCGGTGATCGCCTCCACGCGCGACGAGGACGGCTCCACGCCTGACGAGGACGCCGTCGAGAGGGACGCGGCGGACGGCGGCGGGAAGGGCGACGCGTGATGCGGCTCGACGTCGTCACGATCTTTCCCGAGTACCTGGACCCCCTGAACGTCTCGCTCGTCGGCAAGGCGCGCACCCGGGGACGCCTCGACGTACACGTCCACGACCTGCGCGACTGGACGTACGACCGGCACAACACGGTGGACGACACCCCTTACGGCGGTGGCCCCGGCATGGTCATGAAGACAGAGCCCTGGGGTGACGCCCTGGACGACGCGCTGGCCGACGGGTACGAGGCCGGGGCGCACTCCCCGGTGCTCGTGGTGCCCACGCCCAGCGGCAGGCCCTTCACCCAGGAACTGGCCGTCGAGCTCTCGGAACGGCCGTGGCTGATCTTCACCCCCGCCCGCTACGAGGGCATCGACCGCAGGGTGATGGACGAGTACGCGACCCGGATGCCGGTCATCGAGGTGTCCATCGGGGACTACGTCCTCGCGGGCGGTGAAGCCGCGGTCCTGGTGATCACCGAGGCCGTGGCCCGGCTGCTGCCCGGGGTGCTCGGCAACGCCGAGTCGCACCGCGACGACTCCTTCGCGCCCGGGGCCATGGCCGACCTGCTCGAGGGGCCGGTCTACACGAAGCCCCCCGAGTGGCGCGGACGTGGCATCCCCGAGGTGCTGCTGAGCGGCCACCACGGCCGGATCGCGCGCTGGCGCCGGGACGAGGCCTTCCGTCGTACCGCCGCCAACAGGCCCGACCTGATCGAGCGATGCGAGGCCTCGGGTTTCGACAAGAAGGACCGCGAGATGCTCTCCATCCTCGGCTGGTCCCCGGGGCCCGACGGGCGATTTTGGCGCAGGCCCGAGGCCGTGGAAGAATAGGCCCGCTGTACGTCCGGCGTGCGCCCCTGCCACAGGGGGACAGACGCCCGCCCGACGTGATCAGCATCCGAACTTCACTCTCTCCCGTCGATGACCTGTGGCATCGGCGAAGAAAGCAGACAACATGACTTCCCTGCTCGATGGCGTCAACGCCGCTTCGCTCCGTACCGACCTCCCGGCGTTCCGCCCGGGTGACACGGTCAACGTCCACGTGCGCGTGATCGAGGGCAACCGCTCCCGTATCCAGCAGTTCAAGGGCATTGTCATCCGTCGCCAGGGCTCGGGCATCAGCGAGACCTTCACGGTCCGCAAGGTCTCCTTCAGCGTCGGCGTCGAGCGCACCTTCCCGGTGCACAGCCCGATCTTCGAGAAGATCGAGCTCGTCACCCGCGGTGACGTCCGTCGCGCCAAGCTCTACTTCCTCCGTGAGCTCCGCGGCAAGGCCGCGAAGATCAAGGAGAAGCGCGACCGCTGATTCACCTCCGGCGTCCACAGCGCGGCCGGATAGGATTCGGCCCCGATGGACACGGAAGCACAGCACATGGAGCGCGATCTCTCCTCCGGCCCCGCAGAAGGGGCGGAGGAGGGGTCGCGCTCCACGCATGTCCGGGACCGGCCGGCCGGGTCGATCACCTGGGGGCGGACCGTCTTTCTGGGCATGCTCTGCACGGTCGCCCTGCTGCTCTTCAGCGCCTTCGTGCTGCAGCCCTTCCTCATCCCCAGCGGCTCGATGCAGCCCACGCTGCGCGTCGGGGACCGGGTCCTCGTCAACAAACTGGCGTACCGTTTCGGCTCGGAGCCCCGGCGCGGCGACGTGGTGGTCTTCGACGGCACCGGATCCTTCGTGCGGGAGACGTCGTCCGGCGGGAACGCCGTCGGCGCGCTGCTGCACGGGGCGGCCGCGTCCCTGGGTCTGGCCGAACCCGCCGGGTCCGACTTCGTGAAGCGGGTGGTGGGCGTGGGGGGCGACCGTGTGGTCTGCTGCGACAAGCGGGGGAGGCTCGAGGTGAACGGCGCTCCGGTGGACGAGGAGTATCTGCACCCGGGTGACCATCCGTCCGACGTCCCCTTCGACATCGTCGTGCCCGACGGCAGGCTGTGGGTGATGGGCGACCACCGCAGCAGCTCGCGGGACTCCCGGGACCACCTGGGGGAGCCGGGGGGCGGCATGGTGCCCGTGGAGCGGGTGACAGGACGGGTCGACTGGCTCGGCTGGCCGCTGGGCAGAATCGGCTCCCTGGAGGGCACCGACGCCTTCACGGGTATACGGCCGGCGGACGCGGCCCATGGGTAACAGGGGGCGAGGGCGGGGAGTGCCGGACGACGGCGCGCCGCTGCCCACCGGATCGAGGCCCGCCACGAGCCGCTCACTGCCCACGCGGGCGGAGCGCCGCAAGCTGGCCCGCAAGGTGAAACGCCGCCGGCGCCGGTCCGCGATCAAGGAGATACCCCTCCTCGTCCTGGTCGCGCTGCTGATCGCGCTCGTACTCAAGACCTTCCTCGTCCAGGCCTTCGTGATTCCCTCCGGGTCGATGGAGCAGACGATCCGGATCGGCGACCGGGTGCTGGTGGACAAGCTGACGCCCTGGTTCGGCTCCGAACCGCAGCGCGGCGACGTGGTCGTCTTCAAGGACCCGGGCGGCTGGCTGCAGCAGGAGGCCGCAGCCGCCGAGGAACCGCCCGCAGGCGTCAAACAGGTCAAGGAACTGCTGACCTTCATCGGACTGCTGCCCTCGGAGGACGAGCAGGACCTGATCAAGCGCGTGGTGGCGGTCGGGGGCGACACCGTGAAGTGCTGCGGCGCCGACGGCAGGGTCACGGTCAACGGCGTGGCGCTCGACGAGCCGTACCTCAATCCCGGCGATGTGCCCTCCACCCTCGAATTCGAGGTAGAGGTTCCAGAGGGCCGTATCTTCGTGATGGGCGACCACCGGTCGAATTCCGCCGACTCGCGATTCCATCTCGACAAGCCGGGTAACGGCACGGTCTCGGAGGACGAGGTCGTGGGGCGGGCCGTGGTGATCGCGTGGCCGTTCGGTCATTGGCGCAGGCTGGAAGAGCCCGGAACGTATGCCTCCGTTCCTGAGGGGGGCGTCGGAGCGACCGCTGCGAAGGCCCCGTCGAATAGTGTGTCCTCCCAGGATCGCAACGGAATGGTCCTGCTCCCGACCCCTGCGGAACTCCCGCTCGTTATGGGAGTGGTGGGCCTGCGCCGAATCGGGCGCGGGCGGTGGCACGGAGTGAGGAGTGGATGTGGGGGATTTGGCGGTCGGCGCACGATCCGGACACGACGAACCCGAGGACCGGCCTTCGAGCGACGGGGTCCCGGTGGAGGCGGAGAGTGACGGCACGTCCCCGGACGGTGGCAGTTCGGCGGTGAAGAAACCCCGCTCGTTCTGGAAGGAGCTGCCGCTCCTCGTCGGCATCGCGCTCGTTCTCGCGCTGTTGATCAAGACGTTCCTGGTGCAGGCGTTCTCGATCCCCTCGGACTCCATGCAGAACACCCTGCAACGGGGTGACCGGGTGCTGGTCGACAAGCTGACCCCGTGGTTCGGTTCGGAGCCCGAGCGTGGAGAGGTGGTGGTCTTCCACGACCCGGGCGGCTGGCTGGAGGACACCGCGACGCCCGAGCCCAACGCGGTGCAGAAGTTCCTGAGCTTCATCGGACTGATGCCGTCCGCCGAGGAGAAGGACCTGATCAAGAGGGTCGTCGCCGTCGGCGGTGACACCGTCCAGTGCAAGAAGAACGGGCCGGTGACGGTCAACGGCAAGGCGCTGGACGACAAGTCGTTCATCTTCGAGGGCAACAGCGCGTGTGACGACGAGCCGTTCGGGCCGATCCATGTGCCCGAGGGCCGGATCTGGGTGATGGGCGACCACCGGCAGAATTCGCTGGACTCCCGCTACCACCAGGAGCTTCCCGGCCAGGGCACGGTCTCCACGGACGAGGTGGTCGGACGGGCCGTGGTCGTGGCGTGGCCCATCAACCGCTGGGCGACGCTTCCGGTGCCGAAGACGTTCGACCAGCCCGGACTGAACGCGGTCGCCTCGGCGGCGGTTCCCGGAGCACTCGGTGTAGCCGGAGCGCTGCCCCTCGTGTTCTGGCGTCGCCGCAGGCTGACCCGCGGGCATACCGCCGGGTAGGGTGCCGCTCGGATCAGCGATTGTCGATCTCCGATGGGGGAGCGCTGGGATGAGTGGATCAGAACGTGACGACGGCCGCGGCCGGCTCGGCAACGTGTTGTCGAACCTGGCCGTGGCCGTCGGCTGTGTGCTCTTCCTCGGCGGTTTCGCCTGGGGGGCGCTGGTGTACAAGCCGTACACCGTGCCGACCGACTCGATGACGCCGACGGTGAACGCCGGCGACCGGGTCCTCGCGGAGCGGATAGACGGCGGCGACGTGCGGCGCGGAGACGTGGTCGTCTTCACCGACTCGACGTGGGGTGACGTGCCCATGGTGAAGCGGGTCGTGGGCGTCGGCGGCGACAAGATCGCGTGCTGTGACAAGGAAGGCCGGCTCACCGTCAACGGCAAGCCGATCGAAGAACCGTATCTGCGCGCCGAGGGCGCCTCGTCCCTCATCCCGGCGGACGGCCTCGCCCCGGCCTCGCCCCAGAACTTCACGGCCGATGTGCCCGAGGGCCAGCTCTTCCTCCTCGGCGACGAGCGCAGCACCTCACTGGACTCCCGGGTGCACCTGGAGGACCCGGGTCAGGGCTCGGTGCCGCGCAGTGCCGTCCAGGCGCGGGTGGACGCCGTCGCCTGGCCCGTGAACGGCATGATCGGCCGCCCCGAGGCCTTCGCGTCCCTGCCCGGCGGCGTGTCGTCCGAGGGCCCGCTGCCGCTGCAGGTGGGTGCCCTCGTGGTGGGGTTGGTGCTCATCCTGGGAGGATCCGCCTACGGCCCGCTGTCGGCGCGTTCCGCCCGGGGGAGCAAGAGGCCGAAGGCGTCCGCCGGTGCTCACTGAGGCACGCAAGGTCGCCCGGGTGGTGCTCCTCGACCCGGACGACCGGATCCTGCTGCTGCACGGCTTCGAGCCCGCCGACCCGGCCGAGAGCTGGTGGTTCACCCCGGGCGGCGGCCTGGAGGGCGACGAGACCCGCGAGGAGGCCGCCCTGCGGGAGCTCGCCGAGGAGACCGGGATCACGGACGTCTGCCTCGGTCCCCTGCTGTGGACGAGGGCCTGCTCCTTTCCGTTCGACGGGCGGCGCTGGGACCAGGACGAGTGGTACTTCCTCGCCCGTACGTCACAGACCGCGACCGACCAGAAAGGGCTCACCGAGCTGGAGCTGCGCAGTGTCGCCGGTCTGAGGTGGTGGACTTCCGCCGAACTTCTCGCCACGCGTGAGACGGTGTATCCGACCAGGCTCGCCGGGCTGCTGCGCACGCTGCTCGACGAGGGTCCCCCGAGTGTTCCGCTGGTTCTCGCCCCCGAAATCGTCTAATCGGCCAGGGGTGCGTGGGGCTGACGCACAATAGGGGGACGCACGGCTGAAGGGGAACATGCCATGAGTGCCGAGGACCTCGAGAAGTACGAGACCGAGATGGAGCTGAAGCTCTACCGGGAGTACCGCGATGTCGTCGGTCTGTTCAAATATGTGATCGAGACCGAACGGCGCTTCTACCTCACCAATGATTACGAGATGCAGGTGCACTCGGTCCAGGGTGAGGTCTTTTTCGAGGTTTCCATGGCGGATGCGTGGGTCTGGGACATGTACAGGCCCGCCCGGTTCGTCAAGCAGGTCCGCGTATTGACGTTCAAGGACGTGAACATCGAGGAACTCAACAAGAGCGATCTCGAACTCCCGGGCGGCTGACCCCGGCCTGCTCCCCCGATATCCCGGTTCACTCGTCCGAGTGGCCGGGATATCCACATCGGCCTGGTTGTCCACCAAGATCCAATAGATCGGACGGGGCACGTCACAGTCGGTGCCGGAGGTGGTGCCGATATGAACGCACGGGGGGCACTCGGGCGGTACGGCGAGGATCTGGCGGCACGGCTGCTGGCCGACGCCGGCATGACTGTGATCGAGCGCAACTGGCGGTGTCGGGCGGGAGAGATCGACATCGTCGCCAGGGACGGCGACGCGGTGGTCGTCTGCGAGGTGAAGGCCCGCAGGGCGGGCTCCTTCGAGCATCCCATGGAAGCCGTCACACCGGCCAAGGCGGAGCGGCTGCGCAGGCTCGCCGAGATCTGGCTCGGACGGCACGGCGGTCCGCCGCCAGGTGGGGTCCGGATCGATCTGATCGGCGTGATCCTGCCCAGGCGTGGCGCCCCGGTCGCCGAGCATGTGCGGGGCGTGGCCTGATGGGGTTCGCGCGGGCATGCTCGGTGGCGCTGGTCGGCGTCGAGGGCGTCGTGGTGGAGGTCCAGGCCGATCTGGAGCCAGGCGTGGCGGCGTTCACGCTCGTGGGGCTGCCGGACAAGAGCCTCGTGGAGAGCCGGGACCGGGTCAGGGCCGCGGTCGTCAACTCCGGTGCGGAGTGGCCGCAGAAGAAGCTCACGGTGGGACTCTCCCCCGCCTCGGTACCGAAAAGTGGTTCGGGCTTCGATCTCGCCGTCGCGTGTGCGGTCCTCGGTGCGGCCGAGCGGATCGACCCCGCGGCCATCGCCGATGTGGTCATGATCGGGGAGCTGGGGCTCGACGGCAGGGTGCGCCCGGTGCGCGGGGTGCTGCCCGCGGTCCTCGCGGCGGCCGAAGCGGGGTACCGGCACGTTGTCGTCCCGGAGCAGACCGCGGGGGAGGCCGCGCTCGTGCCGGGCGTCTCCGTCCTCGGCGTACGGAGCCTGCGCCAGCTGATCGCCGTCCTCGGCGACGAACCCGTCCCCGAGGAGCCGGCCGCCGACCGGGGGCGCCCCGACACGATGCTGGCCGGGCTGATGGTGCCCGGAGCGGGCCTGGGCACGGGGCTGGCCCCGCTGACGGCCGACGGCACGGCGCACCGGCCCGATCTGTCCGACGTCGCGGGCCAGGGCCGGGCGCGCAAGGCCCTGGAGGTGGCGGCGGCAGGGGGACACCACCTGCTGCTCTCCGGCCCGCCCGGGGCGGGGAAGACCATGCTGGCCGAGCGGCTCACGGCGATCCTGCCGCCGCTCTCCCGGCAGGAGTCCCTCGAGGTGACGGCGGTGCACTCGGTCGCGGGCATCCTCCCGCCGGGCGAACCCCTGATCAGCAGAGCGCCGTACTGCGCCCCGCACCACTCGGCGACGATGCAGTCACTCGTGGGCGGTGGCAACGGCCTGCCGCGGCCGGGAGCCGTGTCCCTGGCGCACCGGGGCGTCCTCTTCCTGGACGAGGCCCCGGAGTTCTCCGGGCGGGCCCTCGACGCGCTGCGCCAGCCCCTGGAGTCCGGACATGTGGTGGTCGCACGCGCGGCCGGGGTCGTCCGGCTGCCCGCGCGCTTCCTGATGGTCCTTGCCGCCAACCCCTGTCCGTGCGGCAGGCACACCCTGGCCGGGGCGGGCTGTGAATGCCCGCCGTCGGCGGTCCGCCGTTACCAGGCACGGCTGTCGGGCCCGCTGCTCGACCGGGTGGATCTGCGCGTCGAGGTCGAGCCCGTCGGAAGGGCCGACCTCATGGGGAGCGGCGGCCGCGGGGAGTCGTCCGCCGAGGTGGCCGCCCGGGTGCGGGCGGCAAGGGAGCGCGCCGCCGAGCGGCTCGCGGGCACCCCCTGGACCACCAACAGCGAAGTGCCCGGGCACGAACTGCGGACCAGACTGGTCGCGGCCCCCGGCGCCCTGATGGCGGCCGAGCGGGACATGGAGCGGGGAATCCTCACCGCTCGCGGCCTCGACAGGGTCCTGCGCGTGGCCTGGACCGTGGCCGACCTGAGGGCCGCCGACCGCCCGGACGCGTCGGACATCGCGGTGGCACTGGAGCTGCGGACGGGTATCCAGCGGGGGGTCCCCATGCAGGCGGGAGCCCGGTGAACGCCCTGCCGGCCCCTGGCGAGCCCGAGCGGCTGGCACGCGCCGCCCTCACCAGGGTGTTCGAGCCCGGGGACGAGCGCGCCGGGCGCTGGATCCGTGAGATCGGTTCCGTCGAGCTGATACGGCGTCTGGCGGGCACGGACGCAACCGCGCAGGCGCTGGAGGGGATGACGGCGACCCGGCTCGCCGGGTACCGCCTGCGGGCGTCGAGTGCCGTCCCTGGAAGGGACCTGGCGGAGATCGCCGCGATCGGAGGGCGTTTCGTCTGTCCCGGTGACCGGGAGTGGCCGAGCCAGCTCGACGACCTGGGGGACGCGCGCCCGATCGGCCTCTGGGTGCGCGGCCGGTCCGACCTGCGCCTCTGGGCGCTGCGTTCCGTCGCGCTCGTGGGCGCCCGGGCCTGCACGTCCTACGGGGCGCACATGGCGGCGACCCTCGCCGCAGGGCTGGCGGAGCGGGGCTGGGTCGTGGTCTCCGGCGCGGCGTTCGGGGTGGACGGAGCCGCCCATCGCGGGGCGCTGGCCGCGGGCGGCGCCACCATGGCGGTGCTGGCCTGCGGGGTCGACGTGGCCTACCCCCGGGGCCACGCAGAGCTGATCGGACGCATCGTGGAACAGGGCGTGGTCATGGGCGAGCTGCCGCCTGGGGCCCATCCGACGCGCAGCAGATTCATCCTCCGGAACAGGGTGATCGCGGCACTCACCAGGGGCACCGTGGTGGTGGAAGCCGAATACCGCAGCGGCTCGCTGGTCACCGCGAGGAACGCGCAACGGCTGGGCCGTTTCACGATGGGGGTCCCCGGCCCCGCCACGAGCGGCCTCTCGGCGGGCGTGCATGAACTCCTCCGCGGTGAGGGCGTCCTGGTCACCGACGCCGCCGAGATCTCCGAACTGGTGGGGGACATCGGTGAACTGGCCCCGGCAAGAAGCGGCCCCGTCCTGCCCAGGGACCTCCTCGACGACGCCTTGGCGCGGGTGCTGGACGCGCTGCCGGGGACGGGCGCGATGGAGGGGCGCGCCGTGGCCAGGAGCGCCGGAGCGTCCACGGATGAAGCCCTCGGGCGGTTGTACGAACTCCACTCACTGGGGTTCGTCGAACGGGAGGGCGACGGATGGCGGTTGACGCGGGGACGGACACGCAATGGGGACGCGCGGCGAGGCGGTACTTGACCCGGAGCATTCGGGTGAAAAGGTGATGCAGATGACCTCGGAGGCGCCCGGTCAGGCCTCCGGGGGCGGCGTGAGCGGTGCCGGTCCCCGTCGTCACCCCTGTCAGCTGGAGGGAGAACGGCAAGGGATTTGGCACGCAATCGCACCACACGGTTCCCTTGTCCTGCGCACACCGCAACGCTTCAGTCACGCTACGCTCACAAGGATTCCGCCCCAGAGACACGTCCCAGCACTTCACAGCAGAACGGCTCAAGGCACCACATGCCCCAGCACACCTCCGGGTCTGACCGCGCGGCAGTACCACCGGCTGCGCGTGGCACTGTGCGTCCTCCCGCGCCCTCCTCCCTCGACGAGTTGTGGCGTTCGTACAAGACCACCGGTGACGAGAGGCTGCGGGAGCAGCTGATCCTGCACTACTCACCGCTGGTGAAGTACGTCGCCGGCCGGGTCAGCGTGGGGCTGCCGTCCAACGTGGAGCAGGCGGACTTCGTCTCGTCCGGTGTCTTCGGGCTGATCGACGCCATCGAGAAGTTCGACATCGAGCGGGCCATCAAGTTCGAGACCTATGCGATCACCAGGATCCGCGGCGCGATGATCGACGAACTCCGGGCGCTGGACTGGATTCCGCGGTCCGTGCGGCAGAAGGCACGCAACGTCGAGCGCGCCTACGCCACGCTGGAGGCGCAGCTGCGGCGGACCCCATCGGAGGCCGAGGTCGCCGCGGAGATGGGTGTCGCCCTGGAGGAACTGCACGCGGTTTTCAGCCAGTTGTCGCTCGCCAACGTGGTGGCGCTGGAGGAGCTGCTGCATGTCGGCGGGGAGGGCGGCGACCGGCTGAGCCTGATGGACACCCTCGAGGACACCGCGGCCGACAACCCGGTCGAGGTCGCCGAGGACCGCGAGCTCAGACGGCTGCTCGCCCGCGCCATCAACACACTCCCCGATCGGGAGAAGACCGTGGTCACGCTCTACTACTACGAAGGCCTCACCCTCGCCGAGATCGGCAACGTCCTCGGCGTCACCGAGAGCAGGGTCAGTCAGATCCACACCAAGTCGGTGCTGCAGCTCCGGGCGAAGCTGGCCGACGCCGGACGCTGAGCGGAAGCCGGTTCGGCCAACCGGCCGCCGACGCGCACCCCCCTTCGAACTGCCGCCGCCGTAGAGTGGAGGGGTGCCCAGGATTCGAGCGGCCTCCGTGGCCGAGCACCGGACCATGCAGCGCGGCGCCCTCCTGGACGCCGCACGCTCCCTGCTGTCCGAGGGCGGTACGGAGGCGCTGACCTTCCCCGCCCTCGCCGAGCGCACCGGCCTCGCCAGGTCCTCCGTCTACGAGTATTTCCGCTCCCGCGCGGCCGTGGTCGAGGAGCTCTGCGCCGTCGACTTCCCGGTCTGGGCCGCCGAGGTCGAGAACGCGATGGAGCGGGCCGGTACGCCCGAGGCCAAGATCGAGGCCTATGTGCGCCGGCAGCTCGACCTCGTCGGGGACCGGCGGCACCGCGCTGTCGTGGCGATCTCCGCGAGCGAACTGGACGCCGGAGCCCGGGAGAAGATCCGTGCCGCGCACGGCGGGCTGATCGCCATGATCGTCGAGGCGCTCGCCGACCTGGGCCACACCGAACCGAGGCTCGCGGCCATGCTCCTGCAGGGCTCGGTCGACGCCGCGGTTCGCAGGATCGAGCTGGGCGCGGCCGAGGAGCCGGGCACCGTGGCGGACACGGCCGTGGCCATGGTCCTGCGAGGTGTCCGGGGCTGAGCGCGCCTCCGGTCCGCCTCCGGGAGCGGCACGCCGAACACCGGCAGCAGTCTGGAGGGCCCCCGTCGCAGCAGTGACGGAGGAAGCAGCGACAACGGATCGAGATAGACGTCTCCGCGCCGCAGCCCCCAGTGCAGACAGCCGGAGGCGCAGTGGGACGGCTCCGGCCCGACCACCCCCACCACCTGTCCCGCGACCACCTCGTCGCCCTCGGAGACCCGCGCCGGCACCGGCTCGTAGGTGAAGCGCAGCGGCGGCTCCCCGCTGCCGGCCACGTCGACGGAGACCACCCCGCGCCCCGCGACCGGCCCCGCGAAGGCGACCCGGCCAGGGGCCGCCGCCAGAACAGGGGTGCCCGGCGGGGCGGCGAGGTCGACCCCGCGGTGACCCGGTGCGTACGGACCGGCGGGCGGCTCCCAGCCCCGTACGACCAGGGGCCGGCCCGCGAGCGGCCAGACGCGGTCGCCGCCCGGAGGCGGCGCCGCCCAGGCTCTCGTGGAGGCCGGACCCAGCAGGACGGCGAGCAGCGCGGCGGGCAGTAGGGCGAGAGGGACGGCCACCCGCGCGGCACGCGGCCGGCCGGTGGTTCCTCCAGGTGAGCGGCACATGACGCAACGATCTCCCGGAGGCCCGTTCCGTGGGGATCATGACCCGGATCTGTGGACGGCCGAGAGGTTGTGGACATCGCCGTCACCCTGGACCCGGCGGGTCCCGTACACTTCTTCTGGCGATCCGGGTCACCGGGTCGACTTCGCACGCCCCGCCACCTCCCTCTCTGCGGACGGTGGCCGCGCTCCTCGGTCCCTCGTGGCACGGCGCGTCGGGGCGTCAGGCGCGACAGCAATCCTGCGGTCGCGAAAACCGAGTACCTCAAGGAGTACGGCCATGGCCGTCGTCACGATGCGGGAGCTGCTGGAAAGCGGCGTCCACTTCGGTCACCAGACCCGTCGCTGGAACCCGAAGATGAAGCGCTTCATCTTCACCGAGCGCAACGGCATCTACATCATCGACCTGCTCCAGTCGCTGTCGTACATCGACCGCGCCTACGAGTTCGTCAAGGAGACCGTCGCCCACGGCGGCTCCATCATGTTCGTGGGTACGAAGAAGCAGGCCCAGGAGGCCATCGCCGAGCAGGCGACGCGCGTCGGCATGCCGTACGTCAACCAGCGTTGGCTCGGTGGCATGCTCACCAACTTCTCCACCGTCTACAAGCGCCTTCAGCGTCTGAAGGAGCTCGAGCTCATCGACTTCGAGGACGTGGCCGCCTCCGGCCTCACCAAGAAGGAGCTCCTGGTCCTCTCCCGCGAGAAGGCCAAGCTGGAGAAGACCCTCGGTGGTATCCGCGAGATGCAGAAGGTGCCGAGCGCCGTCTGGATCGTCGACACCAAGAAGGAGCACATCGCCGTCGGTGAGGCGCGCAAGCTCCACATCCCGGTCGTCGCGATCCTCGACACCAACTGCGACCCCGACGAGGTCGACTACAAGATTCCGGGCAACGACGACGCGATCCGCTCCGTCACCCTGCTCACCCGCGTGATCGCCGACGCCGTCGCCGAGGGCCTCATCGCCCGTTCCGGTGCCGCCACCGGTGACTCGAAGCCGGGCGAGAAGGCCGCCGGCGAGCCCCTCGCCGAGTGGGAGCGTGACCTGCTCGCGGGCGACAAGAAGGACGAAGCCGAGGCCACGGCCGAGGTCCAGTCCTCGGTCGAGACCGAGAAGGACGCCGACGAGGACGCCAAGCCGGCCGCCGTCGCCGCCGAGCAGGACGAGGCCCCGGCTGCCGAGGCCCCCGCCGCCGAGGCTCCGGCCGCGGACGCCGAGCAGGCCTGACGACACCCGTCAGTCACGGCTGAATGACGGCGGGGGCCGGTGCACCGGCACCGCCCCCGCCGTTCACCCGTAGATCTTTCAGACTTCGAGAGAGAAACAGACTCATGGCGAACTACACCGCCGCTGACGTCAAGAAGCTCCGCGAGCTCACCGGCGCCGGCATGATGGACTGCAAGAAGGCGCTCGACGAGGCCGACGGCAACGTCGACGGTGCCGTCGAGGCGCTCCGCATCAAGGGCCAGAAGGGCGTCGCCAAGCGCGAAGGCCGTTCTGCCGAGAACGGTGCCGTCGTCTCCCTCGTCTCCGAGGACAAGACGTCCGGCGTCCTGCTCGAGCTGAAGTGCGAGACGGACTTCGTCGCCAAGGGCGACAAGTTCCAGGCCGTCGCCAACACGCTGGCCGCGCACGTCGCCGCGACCTCCCCGGCCGACATCGAGGCGCTCCTCGCGTCCGAGATCGAGGCCGGCAAGACCGTCCAGGCGTACGTGGACGAGGCCAACGCCAACCTCGGTGAGAAGATCGTCCTGGACCGCTTCGCGCAGTTCACCGGCGACTACGTCACCGTGTACATGCACCGCACCATGCCCGACCTGCCGCCGCAGATCGGTGTCCTGGTCGAGCTGGACAAGGCCGACGCCGACCTGGCCAAGGGCATCGCCCAGCACATCGCCGCCTTCGCCCCGAAGTACCTCTCCCGCGAGGACGTCCCGGCCGAGGTCGTCGAGGCCGAGCGCCGCGTCGCCGAGGAGACCACGCGTGCCGAGGGCAAGCCCGAGGCCGCGCTCCCGAAGATCGTCGAGGGTCGCGTCAACGGCTTCTTCAAGGAGGCCACCCTCCTGGGCCAGCCGTACGCGCTGGACAACAAGAAGTCCGTCCAGAAGGTCCTGGACGAGGCCGGTGTCACCCTGAAGCGCTTCACGCGTATCAAGGTCGGCATCTGAGTCCGTCCGCGAACAACGGTGGACCCCGATAGGGTCTGGTGCAGTCGACGGCCGCACTCAGCCGGACGACCGCAGATCTGACGAGGAGGCCATTGCCGCTGAGGGACAACAGACCCACTGGCAATGGCCTTCTTCGTATGTGCACGAGGAGAATCTCCATGAACAAGGGCGCGGACGCCACACAGGGTGACCACAAGCGCGACGACGCGGTTTCCGGGCGCTTCATGCTGAAGCTGTCCGGCGAGGCCTTCGCCGGGGGCGGAGGACTCGGGGTCGACCCCGACGTCGTGCACGCCATCGCCCGCGAGATCGCCGCGGTCGTACGCGACGGAGCGGAGATCGCGGTCGTCATCGGCGGCGGCAACTTCTTCCGTGGCGCCGAGCTCCAGCAGCGCGGCATGGACCGGGCGCGGTCCGACTACATGGGCATGCTCGGCACGGTCATGAACTGCCTGGCGCTGCAGGACTTCCTGGAGAAGGAAGGCATCGACTCGCGCGTCCAGACGGCCATCACCATGGGCCAGGTCGCGGAGCCGTACATCCCGCTCCGTGCCGTGCGGCACTTGGAGAAGGGACGCGTCGTGATCTTCGGCGCAGGTATGGGCATGCCGTACTTCTCCACCGACACGACCGCCGCGCAGCGCGCCCTGGAGATCGATGCCGAAGCGCTGCTGATGGGGAAGAACGGTGTGGACGGGGTCTACGACTCCGACCCGAAGGCCAACCCCGACGCGGTGAAGTTCGACGCCCTGGAGTACGGCGAGGTGATCGCCCGGGACCTCAAGGTCGCCGACGCCACCGCCATCACACTCTGCCGTGACAACCAGCTCCCGATCCTGGTCTTCGAGCTCACCACGGAGGGCAATATCGCCCGCGCGGTGAAGGGTGAGAAGATCGGCACGCTGGTGAGCGACCGGAGCACCCGGGCCTGACGGCCCAGAAGATGGACAACGGCCTGCCGGTCGGACACCGTGCAGGTGAGGACGCGACGCAGGATCCGCAGGACCCGACGATGCCGGGTCCGCTCAAGACACGCAGGAGCACGTGGTGATCGAAGAAATCCTCCTCGAGGCCGAGGAGAAGATGGAGAAGGCCGTCGTGGTCGCGAAAGAGGACTTCGCCGCGATCCGGACCGGCCGCGCGCACCCGGCGATGTTCAACAAGATCGTCGCCGACTACTACGGCGCGCTGACCCCGATCAACCAGCTCGCCTCGTTCTCGGTTCCCGAACCGAGGATGGCCGTGGTGACCCCGTTCGACAAGACGGCACTGCGCAACATCGAGCAGGCGATCCGCGACTCCGACCTCGGTGTCAACCCGAGCAACGACGGCAACATCATCCGCGTGACGTTCCCCGAGCTCACGCAGGACCGCCGCAAGGAGTACATCAAGGTCGCCAAGACCAAGGCCGAGGACTCCAAGATCTCGATCCGCTCCATCCGCCGCAAGGCCAAGGAGTCGCTCGACAAGCTCGTCAAGGACAAGGAGTCCGGCGAGGACGAGGTCCGCCGCGCGGAGAAGGAGCTCGACGACACCACCGCGAAGTACGTCGCGCAGGTGGACGAGCTGCTCAAGCACAAGGAAGCCGAGCTGCTCGAAGTCTGATGAACGACTCTTCCTGGGGCGCCCCGCAGGGAGCCGGCTACTGGAGCGCGCCCGAGATGGGGGGCGCTCCGGCGGGTCCTGCATACGATGTGCACGGCGCCCAGCAGACTCGGCCCATGCCCATCGTGCCGGACGTTCCCGACGCAGGTAGAGACGCTGACGACCGCGACGACCGGAGCGGGGACGCCGCGCGCGTCAGCGGCCCCCTGTTCCGTGACGAGAAGCCGCAGGAGCCCATGTCCACCCCGCTGCCCTCCCAGCCGCCCAAGAAGCGTGCGGGGCGTGATCTGCGTGCCGCCATAGGGGTCGGTCTCGGGCTCGGTGCCCTCGTGGTCGGCTCACTGTTCATCGTGAAGGCGGTCTTCGTCGGCGTGGTCGTGCTGGCGGTGGTGGTCGGCCTCTGGGAGCTCACGTCCCGCCTCAAGGAGCGCAAGGGCATCAACGCTCCGCTCGTGCCGCTCGCCGTGGGCGGTGCCGCGATGGTGGTCGCCGGTTATGTGCGGGAGGCGGAGGGCGCCTGGGTCGCGATGGCGCTCACCGCGCTCGCGGTGCTCGTGTGGCGGATGACGGAGCCGCCCGAGGGGTACCTCAAGGACGTCACGGCGGGCGTCTTCGCCGTGTTCTACGTGCCGTTCCTCGCGACGTTCGTCGCGATGATGCTCACCGCGGACGACGGTGCCTGGCGCGTGCTGACCTTCCTCCTGCTGACCGTGGTCAGCGACACCGGCGCGTACGCCGTCGGCTGGCGCTTCGGCACCCACAAGCTGGCCCCCCGCATCAGCCCCGGGAAGACCCGCGAGGGCCTGTTCGGCGCGGTCGGCTTCGCGATGGTGGCCGGCGCCCTGTGTATGGAGTTCCTGATCGACGGCGGCAGCTGGTGGCAGGGCCTGCTGATGGGCCTCGCCGTCGCCGCCAGCGCCACGCTGGGGGACCTCGGCGAGTCCATGATCAAGCGGGACCTGGGGATCAAGGACATGGGCACGCTGCTGCCCGGCCACGGCGGCATCATGGACCGGCTCGACTCCCTGCTGCCGAGCGCCCCGGTCGTCTGGCTGCTGCTGGTGCTGTTCGTCGGATCCGGCTGATCAGGTCTCCACCCACACCGCTTGACCTGCGTCTTTTCGAGCGAGGGTCCGTTGTCCACAGGGCGGCGGGCCCTCGCTCGTATGTCTGCGACACTGGAAGAACCATGCCTAAGCCCGGAGAACTCACTTTCGTCGCGCCCCGTGGAGCCAAGCGGCCGCCGCGGCACCTCGCCGACCTCACCCCCGACGAGCGCAAGGAAGCAGTCGCCGCGACCGGCGAGAAGCCCTTCCGTGCCAAGCAGCTGTCGCAGCACTACTTCACGCGGTACGCGCACGACCCGGCGGAGTGGACCAACATCCCGTCCGCCTCACGGGACAAGCTCGCCGAGGCGATGTTCCCCGACCTGATGTCGGTGATGCGCCACATCAGCTGTGACGACGACACCACCCGCAAGACGCTCTGGAAGCTGCACGACGGCACGCTCGTCGAGTCCGTCCTCATGCGCTACCCGGACCGGGTGACCATGTGCATCTCGTCACAGGCCGGCTGCGGGATGAACTGCCCGTTCTGCGCCACCGGGCAGGCGGGGCTCGACCGCAATCTGTCGACCGCCGAGATCGTGCACCAGATCGTGGACGGCATGCGGGCCCTGCGCGACGGCGAGGTCCCGGGCGGGCCTGCCCGGCTGTCCAACATCGTCTTCATGGGCATGGGCGAGCCGCTGGCCAACTACAAGCGCGTGGTCGGGGCGATCCGCCGGCTGACCGACCCGGAGCCGGACGGCCTCGGGCTGTCGCAGCGCGGGATCACCGTGTCCACGGTGGGTCTGGTGCCGGCGATGCTGCGCTTCGCCGACGAGGGCTTCAAGTGCCGCCTCGCGGTCTCGCTGCACGCCCCGGACGACGAGCTGCGCGACACCCTCGTCCCCGTGAACACCCGCTGGAAGGTCCGTGAGGTCCTGGACGCCGCGTGGGAGTACGCGGAGAAGTCGGGCCGCCGCATCTCCATCGAGTACGCGCTCATCCGCGACATCAACGACCAGGCCTGGCGGGGCGACCGGCTGGGCCGGCTGCTCAAGGGCAAGCGGGTCCACGTCAACCTCATCCCGCTGAACCCGACGCCCGGGTCCAAGTGGACCGCCTCGCGGCCCGAGGACGAGAAGGCGTTCGTCGAGGCGATCGCCGCCCATGGTGTGCCGGTCACCGTCCGGGACACCCGCGGCCAGGAGATCGACGGCGCCTGCGGGCAGCTGGCGGCGTCCGAGCGCTGAGGCGGTCGGCGCAAGGCCGGGATCCTGACCGCGTACGGGCGCGTACGGGCGCGTACGGGCAGGATCCGGCCGGTCCGGCGTGATCCGGCCGGTGTAGCCTGGCCGGGAAATCAACTTCATATTCCGACAGGGGAGCGCCACAGCGCTGAGAGTGCGGCACCGAGGACAGGTCGGCCGCAGACCCTCTGAACCTCGCCCGGGTCATTCCGGGTAGGAAGTTCGGACCTTACTCAAGCTGTTGCGCCCTGCCCGCTCGCCGAGCGGGCAGGGCCGCGTCTCTTCCTGGTCACCTCCAGGAGGACATCATCATGAACACCACGACGAAGTACGCGGCGACCGCGCTCGCCGCCGCACTCGGCGTCACCGCGCTCGCGGGCTGCGGCGGCTCCGAGGGCGAGGCTTCCGACGACACGGGAGCCGGCTCCAAGACCGTCACCCTCGTCAGCCATGACTCGTTCAACGCCTCGGACGCCGTCCTGAAGGCGTTCACCGAGGAGACCGGCTACAAGGTCAAGGTACTCAAGAGCGGTGACGCCGGGGCAGCGCTCAACCAGGAGATCCTGACCAAGGGTTCCCCGCGCGGCGACGTGTTCTTCGGCGCCGACAACACCCTGCTCTCCCGAGCCCTGGACAACGGCCTGTTCACGCCGTACGAGGCGAAGGGCCTGGACCGCGTCGCGGCCGACACGCAGCTCGACGCGGACAAGCACCGGGTCACGCCCGTCGACACGGGCGACATCTGCGTCAACTACGACAAGAAGTACTTCGCCGACAAGAAGCTCGACCCGCCGAACTCCTTCGACGACCTGCTGAAGCCCGCGTACAAGAACCTCCTCGTCACCGAGAACGCCGCGACGTCGTCGCCGGGCCTCGGCTTCCTCCTCGGCACCGTCGCCAGCCAGGGCGAGACCGGGTACCAGGACTACTGGAAGAAGCTGAAGAGCAACGGCGTCAAGGTCGTCGACGGCTGGGAGCAGGCCTACAACGAGGAGTTCTCCGGCTCCGCGGGCGGCAGGAAGGCCAAGGCCGACCGCCCGCTCGTCGTCTCCTACGCCTCCAGCCCGCCCGTCGAGGTGCTGTACGCGGATCCGCAGCCCAGCGAGGCCCCGACCGGTGTCGCCACCGGTACCTGCTTCCGCCAGATCGAGTTCGCCGGTCTGCTGGACGGTGCTAAGAACGAGGCCGGCGGCAAGGCACTGCTGGACTTCCTGATCAGCAAGCGGTTCCAGGAGGACATGCCGCTGAACATGTTCGTGAACCCGGTGGTGAAGGACGCGAAGCTGCCGGAGCTCTTCACGAAGTTCGGCGCGGTCGTCGACGAGCCGGCGACCGTGGCCCCGGAGAAGATCGCCAAGAACCGTGAGCAGTGGGTCCAGTCGTGGTCCTCGCTCGTCGTGAAGTAGTCGCGCGGTCCCCGTGGAGGGGGAACGCGGTGCGGCTCGGTCTCATGGCCGTGCCCGTCGCGTTCTTCGCGCTGTTCTTCGCCTACCCGGTCGTCGCGATCGTCGGCCGGGGCCTGAAGACGGACGGCGGCTGGCAGTTCGGCCGGATCGGCACGGTGCTGAGCCGGCCGGACATCATCGACGTCCTCTGGTTCACCACCTGGCAGGCCCTCGCCTCGACCGCTCTCACCCTGCTGGTCGCGCTGCCCGGCGCCTATGTCTTCGCCCGCTTCGACTTCCCCGGCAAGCAACTGCTGCGTGCCCTCGTGACCGTGCCGTTCGTCCTGCCCACCGTCGTCGTGGGCACGGCGTTCCTGGCGCTGCTGGGACGCGGCGGGTTCCTCGACGAGCTCTGGGGGGTCCGCCTCGACACGACCGTGTGGGCGATCCTGCTCGCCCATGTGTTCTTCAACTACGCGGTCGTCGTACGGACCGTCGGCGGCCTGTGGTCCCAGCTCGACCCCCGCCAGGAGGAGGCAGCCCGGGTGCTCGGGGCCGGCCGCCTCGCCGCCTGGCTGCGCGTGACCCTGCCCGCGCTCGCCCCGGCCGTGGCCGCGGCGGCCCTGATGGTCTTCCTCTTCACCTTCACCTCCTTCGGGGTCGTCCAGATCCTCGGCGGTCCGGCCTACTCCACGCTGGAGGTGGAGATCTACCGGCAGACCGCCCAGCTGCTCGACCTGCCGACGGCCGCCGTGCTGACGCTGGTGCAGTTCGCCGCAGTCGGCGGGATCCTCGCCGTCCACGCGTGGACCGTACGGCGCCGTGAGACCGCGCTGAAGCTCGTCGATCCTGCGCAGACCTCCCGCCGCCCGCACGGAGCAGGGCAGTGGGCGCTGCTCGGCGGGGTGCTGATGACCGTCCTGCTGCTGATCGTGGTGCCGCTCGGGGTGCTGGTCGAACGCTCTCTGGACACCGCGGGCGGCTACGGCTTCGGCTTCTACCGCGCGTTGCAGTCGGCCGACGCGAGCGGCTCCACCTTCCTGGTCCCGCCGCTCGACGCCATCGGCAACTCCCTGCGTTACGCGCTGGTCGCCACCCTGATCGCGCTCGTGGTCGGGGGCCTCGCCGCGGCGGCCCTGACCCTCCCCCACTCTCGGCTTCGCTCGAGCGGGCGGTACCCGCACGCGGGTCCCCTGGTGCGTGGCTTCGACGCCCTGCTGATGCTGCCGCTCGGAGTGTCCGCCGTCACCGTCGGCTTCGGCTTCCTCATCACGCTCGACGAGCCGCCGCTCGATCTGCGTACGTCCTGGATCCTCGTGCCGCTCGCCCAGGCGCTGGTGGGCGTCCCCTTCGTCGTACGGACCATGCTGCCCGTCCTGCGTGCGGTGGACGACCGGCTGCGGGAGGCCGCGGCGGTGCTCGGCGCTTCGCCACTGCGGGCCTGGCGGGAGGTCGACCTGCCGCTGGTGCGGCGGGCGGTGCTGGTGGCCGCAGGCTTCGCCTTCGCCGTGTCGCTCGGTGAGTTCGGCGCGACCGTGTTCATCGCACGCCCCGACAACCCCACCCTGCCGGTCGCCGTCGCCCGGCTGCTGGGGCGGTCGGGCGAGCTCAACTACGGGCAGGCGATGGCCCTCAGCACGATCCTGATGCTGGTCTGCGCGGTGTCGCTGCTCCTGCTCGAACGTATCCGTACCGACCGATCCGGGGAGTTCTAGAGATGCTGACAGTGGAGTCGGCCACGGTGCGGTTCGGGAAGCGGACCGCTCTGGACGCGGTGGACCTGGAGGTCGCCGACCACGAGATCGTCTGCGTGCTGGGCCCGAGCGGCAGCGGCAAGTCGACGCTGCTGCGGGCCGTGGCCGGGCTCCAGCCCCTGGACGGCGGGCGGGTGTTCCTGGACGGCGCGGACCAGGCACGGCTCCCGGTGCACCGGCGCGGGCTCGGCCTGATGTTCCAGGACCACCAGCTCTTCCCCCACCGGGACGTCGGCGCCAACGTCGCCTTCGGACTGCGGATGCACGGCGTCCCCCGCCAGGAGCGCGACCGCAGAGCTGGTGAGCTCCTGGACCTGGTCGGCCTGCCCGGGGCCGGGCGGCGGGCCGTCGCCGCCCTGTCCGGCGGCGAACAGCAGCGGGTGGCCCTCGCCCGGGCCCTGGCACCACGCCCGAAGCTGCTGATGCTGGACGAACCGCTGGGCCAGCTGGACCGGAGCCTGCGCGAACGGCTCGTCGGCGAACTGCGCACCCTCTTCGGCCGACTGGGCACCACGGTGCTCGCCGTCACCCACGACCAGGGCGAGGCCTTCGCGCTCGCCGACCGGGTCGTGGTCATGCGGGACGGCCGGATCGCCCAGGCGGGCACCCCGCTGGAGGTCTGGCAGCAGCCCGCGTCGGCGTTCGTCGCCCGCTTCCTCGGCTTCGACAACCTGGTGGACGCCACGGTCACGGGCACGGCCGCCGACACCGTCTGGGGCAAGGTCCCGGTGCCCGAGGATTCCCCCCAAGGCGCGTGCGAGCTGCTCGTGCGGCCGGGCGGCGTCCGGACCGGCGGCCCCGAGGAAGGCCTGCGCTGCACGGTGGGCGTACGCACCTTCCGCGGCCACCATGTCAGCGTCACCCTGCACCCCGACGACGGGCCGCCCCTGGAGGCGGAGTGCTCCCTGCGGGACACCCCGGAGGAGGGAGCCGCCGTGGGCGTGACCTTCGATCCGGCGGAGACGGTGGTCCTTCCCCCGGCCTGAACCCTCCGGGTGGCGGGCACTCCCGGAGCCTGATCCTCTGGACAGGGACATCCGGGAAAGGAACCAGGGGCCATGGCTGACTCAGCGCGCGAGGGCATCGACATCACCCGCGTCGTCGCGGCGCCCCGCGACCGTGTGTTCGAGGCCTGGACGGACCCCGAGGACTTCGCCGCCTGGTACGGGGGCGACGCGGACGTGCCGCTCGACCGGGTGTCGATGGATGTCACGCCCGGCGGCGAATGGAGCCTGGTCATCGTGGTGCCCGGTGCGGAGATGCCCTTCCACGGCGTCTACCAGGAGGTGGCCGCCCCCGAGCGGCTCGTCTTCACGCTGAAGGACAGGAGCGCGCCCGCGGACACCGAAGGGGAGACCGTCACGGTCACTCTCACGGAGAGGAGCCGGAAGTCCACCGAGATGGTCTTCCGGCAACGGGGCGGCCATCTCACCCCCGAGCAGTACGCGGCGGCCGAGGACGGCTGGGAGGCGTTCTTCGACGCGCTCGACGTCCGGCTCGCCGCCCGCTGAGCCCCTCGGAGCGGCTCAGCCCGTCAGCCGGGCGAGCGCCCCGGCCGCCTCCTCCACCGTGTCGACGAGCGCGATGCGGGACTCCATCGCCCGGCCCGCCGCGAGCGCGCTCAGCAGTGGCCAGGCGGGCAGTTTCTCCGTCCAGTGCGCACGGTCGACCAGGACCATCGGCGTGGGCGCGGAACGCGACTCGTAGTAGTTCGGCGTCGCGTTGTCTAAGATCTCCTGCACCGTCCCGGCGGCCCCCGGCAGGAAGATCACACCCGCGGTCGAGCGGGCCAGCAGCCCGTCCTCACGCACCGCGTTCGCGAAGTACTTGGCGACGTGGTCGGCGAAGGCGTTCGGCGGCTCGTGGCCGTAGAACCAGGTGGGGATCGCGACCGAGGACCCTCCGTCCGGCCAGCGCTCCCTCACGGCGAAGGCGGCCATGGCCCAGTCGGTGACCGACGGGCTGAACGACGGCGCCGAGGCGAGGAGTTCGCAGGCCTTCACCAGCATGGCGTCGGAGTGCGGAGCCGCGTACGCGCCGAGGTTGGCGGCCTCCATGGCGCCGGGCCCGCCGCCCGTCGCCACGGTCAGACCGCTGCGCGCCAGATCCCTGCCGAGGGTGGCCGCGCCGCGGTACTCCTCGGAGCCGCGGGCCATCGCGTGGCCGCCCATCACGCCCACCACACGGGCGCCGGCGAGGTGTTCGTCCAGCGCGTCGGAGACCGCGTCGTCGTGGAGCGCCCGCAGCATCGAGGCGAAGACGTCGCCGTTGGCCTTGGTCAGCTGGAACCAGCCGTACGCCCGCGCGTCGGGGGTCGCGGCGTAAGCCCCCTCCGCCAGGCCCTCGTACAGGGCGTCGGGGGTGTAGAGCAGCCCGCGGTACGGGTCGAAGGGGAGGCCGGGCACCGGCGGGAAGACGAAGGCTCCGTCGGCGCGTATCTTCGCGTCGGCGCGCGGCTCCATGCGACAGCCGAGGAAGACGGCGCCCCGGGTGCCGGTCGCGAGCAGCGCGTCGCTCCGGTCCGTCAGGTCGACGGCCTGGACCCGGTGGCCGGCCAGGGTTCCTGCCGCGACTGCCTGGTCGAATGCGGTGAGCGTCTCGATCTCGACGCCGGGTGCGTAGGTGTACTCGTCCGGTTTCTCCACGCCGCCATGCTACGTACCGCTCCGGCGGCCGGGGTCACTCCGTCAGAGGCAGTGCCGCCAGCTCCGCGATCGCCCAGGTCAGCGGGGCGAAGACGGCCAGCAGCACCAGCGCCCGCAGGGCGGCGGCCAGGCGGAGCGAGGAGGCCGGGGCGCCGAGCCGCAGCAGGGTCCTGGCCGTACGGGCACGGGCCTGCCGTGCTTCGAGCGCGGTGGTCAGCAGGGTCGCCACGGTGCAGCCGATGACGAGTACGGCGCCGAGCGCGGTGAGCGGACCGAAGGGGCGGGGCCCGTCGGTGTAGAGCACGGAGGCCGCGATCACCCCGGACAGCACCGCGCAGACGATTCCCAGCGGGCGGCCGATCCTGCCCGCCTCGTCCATCAGGACCCGGCCCGCCAGCAGCCGTACGGCACCCGGGCGCACCGCCTGGAGCAGCCGCCCGCACAGATGGGTGAGACCGGGCCCCGCCATGGCCAGGCCGATCGCGGTGAGGATCCAGCCCGCGAGCACGGCCGCGGGGGTGGAGTCGAGCCGGCCCGGCAGCGGAAACGGGCTGCCCGCCGAGCCCCGGCTCGCGTACGCCTCGACCGCGAGCCCGGCCGCGGTGAGCGCGACCCCCCACGGCAGCCCCTTCGGCACCGGGGCGGGCGCGAGGTCCTCCTCGGCCTCCTGGGCGTCGGACGGGGCGACCGGCCTGGAGCGGAGCGCGAGCCCACCTGCCGCGGACGAGGCCAGCGGCACCAGGGCCAGCAGGGTGAGGGCCGCGGCGAGGGGCAGCGGGGTGCCCGCGCCCAGGAACTCGGCCGCGCCGCCGTCGAACGGCAGGCCGGTCAGGTCGCCGCGCAGGTGGAGGAAGAAGAGCAGCGCCACCACCGAACCCAGCGTGGTGGACACCGCCGTCGAGATCGCCGCCAGCAGGGCCAGCCGCGCCGGTCCGAGGCCCGCGGCGAAGAGCCCGGGCCGAGGGCGGGTGCTCGGGTCCGTACGCGCGACCGCCACCGCGAACTGCACGGTCGCCGCGAGGGGAACGGCGCACCACAGCAGCCGCAGCACGGAGCTCGACGTGTGCGCCGGATGCCCGGAGGCGTACCCCAGGGTGCACAGGAGCAGGAAGCCCACCCCCGCCGACGCGGCGGCGAGGAGCAGCCGCCGCATCAGGACCAGGGGGTGCGAGCCGCGGGTCAGACGGAGAGCGAGCACGCCGAGCGGCCTTCCGTATCGGACGCGGCGGGCAGGGAGACGGTGGTGACGCGGCGGCCGTCCAGCAGGCCGACCACACGGTCGGCGAGCCGGGCGATCTCCGCGTCGTGGGTGGCGAGCACGACGGTGATCCCGTGCGACCGTGCCGCCGTGGTGAGGGTGCGCAGGAGCTGGGTGCGCTCGGCGTGGTGCAGCGTCGCGGTCGGCTCGTCCGCGAAGATCACGGACGGCGACCCGGCGAGCGCGCGGGCCACGGAGATCCGCTGACGCTGTGCCTGGAGCAGGGTGTGCGGCCGCTTCCTGGCGAGCGGCCCGATGTCCAGGCGCTCCAGCCACTCCATGGCGGCCTTCTTCGCCGCCCGGTGCGAGACGCCCCGCAGCAGCAGCGGCAGGGCGGCGTTCTCCCAGGTGCTGAGCTCGGGCACGAGCTGCGGCTCGGCCGCGATCCAGCCGAATCTCTCCCGGCGGAGCCGTTCGCGCATCCTGGGGCCCATGGTGTGCACGGGCACGCTGTTGAACCAGACCTCGCCCTGCTCGGGCACCAGCTGTCCGGAGAGGCAGTGCAGCAGCGTGGACTTCCCGCACCCGCGAGGCCCGGACACGGCGAGGACCTCGCCGTCGCGGACACCGAGGGAGACACCGCCGAGCCCCGGTGATCCGTTGTGGGAGTGGTGCAGGGAACGTGCCCAGATCACGTCGTTGTCGGGCGGGGCCACCATGGCGTACACCTCGGTTCGGATCAGATTTCCTGTCCCCGGTAACGGGGGACGAATACAACGAGAAAAAAGCCGATCGGTCACCCGGCACGCTAGGCAGCCGGAGCGAGGTGTCGGGACAGTACGCGGCCCGGACGCCCCGCTTCTCACTCGAACGGGTGCATCCGGGCCGCGTGTGGTCCGTATGAAATGACTGCCGGAAGCTCTGGGAGTGGCAGCCGGTGTCGGTCAGAGCTTCGCCCAGGCCTCCGTCAGGACGCCGCGCAGAATGCCCTCGATCTCGTCGAAGGTCGACTGGTCGGAGATCAGCGGAGGAGCGAGCTGGACGACCGGGTCGCCGCGGTCGTCGGCCCGGCAGTAGAGGCCGTTCTCGTACAGCGCCTTGGAGAGGAAGCCGTACAGGACGCGCTCGGTCTCCTCGTCGGTGAACGTCTCCTTGGTGGCCTTGTCCTTCACCAGCTCGATGCCGTAGAAGAAGCCGTTGCCGCGGACGTCGCCGACGATCGGCAGGTCGAGCAGCTTCTGCAGCGTAGTCAGGAACGCGTTCTCGTTGTCCAGGACGTGCTGGTTGAGACCCTCGCGCTCGAAGATGTCGAGGTTGGCGAGCCCGACCGCGGCGGAGACCGGGTGGCCGCCGAAGGTGTAGCCGTGCAGGAAGGTGTTGTCGCCCTCGTAGAACGGCTCGGCCAGCCGGTCGGAGATGATGCAGGCACCGATGGGGGAGTAGCCCGAGGTCATGCCCTTGGCGCAGGTGATCATGTCCGGCACGTAGCCGAACTTGTCGCAGGCGAACATCGTGCCGAGGCGGCCGAAGGCGCAGATGACCTCGTCGGAGACGAGCAGCACGTCGTACTTGTCGCAGATCTCGCGGACCCGCTGGAAGTAGCCGGGCGGGGGCGGGAAGCAGCCGCCGGCGTTCTGCACGGGCTCCAGGAAGACCGCGGCGACGGTGTCCGGGCCCTCGAAGAGGATCTCCTGCTCGATCTGGTCGGCGGCCCAGCGGCCGAAGGCCTCCGGGTCGTCACCGAAGAGCGGCGCGCGGTAGATGTTGGTGTTCGGCACCTTGTGCGCGCCCGGCACCAGCGGTTCGAACGGGGCCTTGAGCGCGGGCAGTCCGGTGATCGACAGGGCGCCCTGCGGGGTGCCGTGGTAGGCGACCGCACGCGAGATGACCTTGTACTTGGTCGGCTTGCCCTTGAGCTTGAAGTACTGCTTGGCCAGCTTCCAGGCCGTCTCCACCGCCTCACCGCCGCCGGTGGTGAAGAAGACCTTGTTGAGGTCGCCCGGGGCGTAGTCGGCGAGCCGCTCGGCGAGCTCGACGGCCTTGGGGTGGGCGTAGGACCACACCGGGAAGAAGGCCAGTTCCTGCGCCTGCTTGTACGCCGTCTCGGCGAGCTCGTGGCGGCCGTGTCCGGCGTTGACGACGAACAGGCCGGAGAGGCCGTCGAGGTAGCGCTTGCCCTTGTCGTCGTAGATGTAGGTGCCCTCGCCACGCACGATGGTGGGAACGGGCGCGTTCTCGTAGTCCGACATGCGGGTGAAGTGCATCCACAGGTGGTCGTACGCGGTCCGGCTGAGGTCCTTGCTCACGGCTATCGGGTTCCCCACATATAGGTCTGCTTCTTGAGCTTGAGGTAGACGAAGCTCTCGGTGGAGCGCACTCCGGCAATGGCCCGGATGCGTTTGTTGATCGTCTCCAGCAGGTGGTCGTCGTCCTCGCAGACGATCTCCACCATGAGGTCGAAGGAGCCCGCGGTCATCACCACGTACTCGCACTCGGCCATGGCCGACAGGGCCTCGGCCACGGGGTCGAGGTCGCCCTCGACGTTGATCCCGACCATCGCCTGACGCCGCAGACCCACGGTGAGCGGGTCCGTGACGGCGACGATCTGCATCACGCCCTGGTCCAGCAGCTTCTGGACGCGCTGGCGTACGGCGGCTTCGGAGAGGCCCACGGCCTTGCCGATCGCGGCGTACGGCCGGCGTCCGTCCTCCTGGAGCTGCTCGATGATTGCGAGGGAGACGGCATCGACCGCTGGTGCCGATCCGTTCCCGGTCCTGGAGTCTGCGCTGCGACTGGCCACATCTCCACTCTGCACCGCGCCTCGTCTGTCTGGCAAGCCCGAACCGATGAAATTCGTTGTCTGGGAGTCTCAATCTCACTGAATCCGAAGTTCGTGGCGGGTGGGTATGCCGAAAGCGTCACCCAACCGTCTAGTGTGGGAGTCTCACCCATCGGACAGCCGACAGGAGGGGTGGTTGTGACCACCGAGGTGCGCCGTCTGCGCAACTACATCGACGGAGAGTTCCGGGACGCCGCGGACGGGCGGACGATCGACGTGGTCAACCCGGTGACGGAAGAGGTCTACGCGACCTCGCCGCTCTCCGGGCAGGCCGACGTCGACGCCGCCATGGCCGCGGCCGCCGCCGCGTTCCCCGCCTGGCGCGACGTGACGCCCGCCGAGCGCCAGAAGGCACTGCTGAAGATCGCGGACGCCTTCGAGGAGCGGGCCGAGGACCTGATCGCGGCGGAGTCCGAGAACACCGGCAAGCCGCTGGGGCTCACGCGTACGGAGGAGATCCCGCCGGCGGTCGACCAGATCCGCTTCTTCGCGGGTGCCGCCCGGCTGCTCGAAGGCCGTTCGGCCGGTGAGTACATGGAGGGCCTCACCTCCATCGTCCGCCGCGAGCCGGTGGGCGTCTGCGCCCAGGTCGCGCCGTGGAACTACCCGCTGATGATGGCCGTGTGGAAGTTCGCCCCGGCGCTCGCGGCGGGGAACACCGTCGTCATCAAGCCGTCCGACACCACTCCGGCCTCGACCGTGCTGATCGCCGAGATCATCGGGCAGATCCTGCCCAAGGGCGTCTTCAACGTCATCTGCGGTGACCGCGAGACCGGCCGCGCGATGGTCGAGCACCCCACCCCGGCGATGGCCTCCATCACCGGCTCGGTGCGGGCCGGCATGCAGGTCGCCGAGTCCGCGGCCAAGGACGTCAAGCGGGTCCACCTGGAGCTCGGCGGCAAGGCGCCCGTCGTCGTGTTCGAGGACACCGACATCGCCAAGGCCGTCGAGGGCATCTCCGTCGCGGGCTACTTCAACGCCGGCCAGGACTGCACGGCCGCGACCCGCGTCATGGTCCACGAGTCCGTCCACGACGAGTTCGTCACCGCACTCGCCAAGGCCGCGGCCGACACGAAGACCGGGCTCCCGGACGACGAGGACGTGCTGTACGGCCCGCTCAACAACGCCAACCAGCTGGCGCAGGTCAGCGGGTTCATCGAGCGGCTCCCCGCGCACGCCAAGGTCGAGGCGGGCGGCCACCGGGTCGGCGACAAGGGCTACTTCTACGCCCCGACCGTCGTCTCGGGCCTCCGGCAGGACGACGAGATCGTCCAGCACGAGGTCTTCGGGCCCGTCATCACCGTCCAGTCCTTCACGGACGAGGCCCAGGCCGTCGAGTACGCCAACGGCGTGGAATACGCCCTGGCCTCCTCGGTGTGGACCAAGGACCACTCCCGTGCGATGCGGATGTCCAAGAAGCTCGACTTCGGCTGCGTGTGGATCAACACCCACATCCCGCTCGTCGCCGAGATGCCGCACGGCGGATTCAAGAAGTCCGGCTACGGCAAGGACCTCTCCGCGTACGGCTTCGAGGACTACACCCGGATCAAGCACGTCATGACGTCGCTGGACGACTGATCCGCGTACGTCGACGACCACGGCCCCGGGCCCTCACCCGGGGCCGTTCGCGTGCCGCGTCCCTCCGCCCGGGTGCCAGCGCCTCCGGGGGAAGCGCACCCGCGCCCCGCTTTTTGAACGTGTTCATGATGGGCGTACGCTGCGGCCATGAGCGAGCGAGCCCTCTTGCGGCGCATACGCGTGTGGTTGGTCGTCTTCATCGTCTGTCTGGTGCTGAGCGGGCTGACCGCCTTCCCGCTGGTCACCGAACTCCGCTGGGCGGAGGACCTGTTGCAGTCCTCCGCCTCTCCCGTCCCTGAGCACTTCCCGGCCCTGGCGGAGTGGGTCACCCGGGTCCGGACCGGCCTCGACGAGGCCGACGCGAACCACCCCTTCGTGCTGTACGGCACCGACTGGCTGGCCTTCGCCCACCTCGTCATCGCGGTCGCCTTCTACGGCCCCTACCGCGACCCGGTCCGCAACATCTGGGTGATCGAGTTCGGGATGATCGCCTGTGCCGGGATCATCCCGCTCGCCCTGATCTGCGGGCCCATCCGGGACATCCCCTTCTGGTGGTCCGTCATCGACATGTCCTTCGGGGTCTTCGGGATCATCCCGCTGTTCGTCGTCCGCCGCCTGATCAAGCGTCTGGAGACGGCGACCGCGACGGCGTGACGCCCACCGGCCGGCGGACCCCCGAGGACCGCCGCCGCGATGTCCGCCGCCCCGTGGCGCTCGTCAGGGCTTGCGGCCCACCGCGCCGAACTGGGCGACCTCCGGATTCCGGCCCGCGGGGCCCGCCCGCCAGCGGGAGCAGGACACGATGCCCGGCTCCAGGATGTCCAGGCCGTCGAGGAACGAGGCGAACTCGAAACGGCTGCGGGCCGTGATCGGCGGGGTGGCGTTCTCGTTCCAGAAGCGCATCGCGGCCTCGTTGCCCTCGCCGCCCAGCTCCAGTGTGGGATGGGTGAGCACCAGATGGCTGCCGGACGGCAGGGCGTCCATCAGCTGGGTCACGATGCCCTTCGCCTCGTCCGTGTCCAGGACGAAGTTGAGGATGCCCAGCATCATCACCGCGACCGGGCGCTTCAGGTCCAGGGTCCGTCCGGCCGCGCGCAGGATGTGCTCCGGATCCCGGGCGTCCGCGTCGACGTACTCGGTGGCGCCCTCCGGCGAACTGCTGAGCAGGGAGCGCGCGTGCGCCAGGACGATCGGGTCGTTGTCGACATAGACGACGCGTGCGTCGGGCGCGGTGTGCTGGGCGACCTCATGGGTGTTGTCCGCGGTCGGCAGCCCGGTGCCTATGTCCAGGAACTGGCCGATCCCCGCGTCACCGGCCAGATGGCGCACCACCCGGCCCAGGAACGCCCGGTCGGCGCGCGCCACTTCGCCGATGCTCGGATACATGCCGGTGACCCGGTCGCCCACCGCGCGGTCGACGGGGTAGTTGTCGCCGCCACCCAGCCAGTGGTTCCACACCCGGGCGTTGTGGGCGATGTCGGAACGTACACGGGGGGGTGCGGTGGGGCGGCCGGGCTCGGTCACGTCTGCTCCTGGGATCACGGACGGTACGGACCCGCCCATGATGCCGGACCGATCAAGAAGCGCCGGAGCGAGGGGAGTTCGCCAGTTGGGACCGGAGTGTATCGATCCGGTTGGTGGTGATGGAGTCGACCCCGCACGCGAGCAGCCGGCGCATGGTGCGCCGGGTGTCCGCCGTCCAGGCGGAGACCAGCAGCCCGTCGGCGTGGACACGGTCGGCCAGCTCGCGGCTCAGCAGCCCGAACCGGTAGTTCAGCCAGCGCGGCCGCACCGCCTCCAGCAGTACGGCGCGCGGGGGCGCCGACGTCGTCCAGGTCAGGGCGATCTCGGCCGACGGATCGGCCGCTCGCACCTTCAGCATCGCGTGCGTGTCCGCGCAGTAGTACACGCGGTCCTGCGCCCCGCACTCCCGCACGACACCGACGACCTCCTTCACGGAGGCGTCGGTCGCGCCGGGCAGGTCGACCATGATCCGCCGGTCGCCGGCGGCGGACAGCGCCTCGCGCAGGGCGGGCACCCCGCCGCCGGTCCTCTCCTTCAGCTCCCGCTGGTCCAGCCGGTCGAGGCGGACGTCGTGGCCCCACAGCCGTTCCAGCGTGGAGTCGTGGAGCAGCACGGGCACCCTGTCCCGGGTGACGCGGACATCGATCTCGACCGCGTCCGCCCCCCGTTCCACGGCGGACCGGATCGAGGGGAGGGTGTTCTCGCGGGCACGGTAAGGATCGCCGCGGTGTGCCACGGCGGTGACGGTGGTGGTCATGGGGTCATTGTGTCCGGCCGGGGTCACCGGCCGGGAGCCCCCAGCCAGTTCGTCGTGTACGTGTCGATCTCGGCGGCCAGCGTCCGCTTGCCGGCCGGGTCCAGGAAGGATGCCTCCACGGCGTTCTTCGCCAGATCGGCCACTCCGCGCTCGTCCAGGCCGAGGAGCCTGGCCGCCACCCCGTACTCGTTGTTGAGGTCGGTGCCGAACATCGGCGGGTCGTCGCTGTTCACCGTGACGAGGACGCCCGCCTCGGCCATCTCCCTTATCGGGTGCCGGTCGATGTCCGCGACGGCCCGGGTGGCGATGTTCGACGTCGGACAGACCTCCAGGGCGATGCGGTGCTCGGCGAGATGCGCCAGCAGCTCCGGATCCTGCGTCGAGCTGGTGCCGTGGCCGATGCGCTCCGCGCGCAGCGCGGTCAGCGCGTCCCAGACGGTTCCCGGGCCCGTGGTCTCCCCGGCGTGCGGAACGGAGTGCAGGCCCTCGGCGATCGCCCGGTCGAAGTACGGTTTGAACTGCGGGCGTTCCACGCCGACCTCGGGCCCGCCCAGGCCGAAGGAGACCAGCCCCTCGGGCCGCAGGTCGACAGCGAGCCGGGTGGTCTCCTCTGCCGCCTCCAGACCGGCCTCGCCCGGAATGTCGAAGCACCAGCGCAGCACGGTGCCGAGCTCGGACTCGGCCGCCTTGCGGGCGTCCTCGATGGCCTCCATGAAGCCCTGCTCAGGGATACCCCGGCGGGTCGAGCTGAACGGGGTCACGGTCAGCTCCGCGTACCGGATGTTCTGCCGTGCCATGTCCCTGGCGATCTCGAAGGTCAGCAGCCGGACGTCCTCCGGGGTGCGCACCAGGTCCACGACCGAGAGATAGACGTCGATGAAGTGCCCGAAGTCGGTGAAGGTGAAGAAGTCCGCCAGCGCCTCCGGATCCGTGGGGACCTTGGAGTCGGGGTGGTGGGCCGCCAGTTCGGCCACGATGCGCGGCGAGGCCGACCCCACGTGGTGGACGTGGAGCTCGGCCTTGGGCAGCCCCGCGATGAAGGGATGCAGGTCGTTCATCGGATACTCCCGGATCTCTGATGTGGGCCGGGCGTACCGGCTGCACCGATCATCGTAGGCGGGGCCCTGCGGGCGGATGCCGGGCCGTAGCATGGCGGGACCACGATGGGGGAGGCCCATGTCAGACAACACACAGCAGCCCGGGGGCGAGGGCGCGCCGCGCGATCCGTGGGCTCCGCCGGACAGCAGGGTCGAGCTCGGCAAGCAGCCCGCGGACGCCGTTCCGCCCGCTGTGCACAACCAGCCCACGGTCACGTCCATGCCGGGCGCCGACCCGGGCACCGGGCCCATACCCGGCCCGGCCGGCACCTTCGGCCCCCAGCAGCCCCCCGTCCCGGCCCCGCCGGTCGGACCGAACGGGCCGGGGGAACCCGGGCAGTACGGCTATCCGGCCGCCCCCGCCGCGCCGTCCGCGGCGTACGGCTACCCGGCCGCTCCCCCCGCGCCCTCGTACGGCTACCCGGGATACCCCGGCTACGGCGGCCAGCCGCCCTGGGGCCCGTCGCCCGCGAACGGGCTGGGGACCGCGGCGATGGTCCTCGGCATCATCGCGGTGGCCGGCTTCTGCATGTGGGGGTTCGGCATCATCCTGGGCATCCTCGCCCTCATCTTCGGAATCATCGGCCGGGGCCGCGCCAAGCGCGGTGAGGCGACCAACGGGGGCATGGCCCTCGCCGGGATCATCCTGGGATCGGTCTCGATCGTCGTCAGCGCGGTCTTCCTGGGATTCCTGATCTGGGCCGTCGCCAACGACGAGTCGGGCAGCAGCTACGACTACGACGACCCCTACGCCACGTCCCTGGTCGTCGGCACCTCCCGCTGACCGGCGGCGCACGGCTGTCCGTGGCCGGGCCCGGGGACCGGACAGGTGTCCCGGGGCCCGGCCACGCGCCGTATCACTCCGCTCGCAGCCGCGTCCGGGCCTCCATCAGGGCGAAGCCCAGCAGATTCAGACCTCGCCAGGAAGCCGGGTCCGCGGTGCGCGGATCGTCCTTGGTGAGCCCGATGCCCCATATCCGGTCCATCGGACTGGCCTCGACGAGGACGCGCTCACCGGTCCCCAGCAGATACGCCCGCAGCGCCGGGTCCTGGCCGAACTTGTGGACGCTTCCCTCCACGACCAGGGCGAATCTCTCCCGCGCCCATACGCCGTCGTCGAAGCCCTTGACCAGCCGGCCCACCTTCTTCGCCGCCCCCGGGCTGCTCGCGGACACGGCCAGGGCCTCGGCCCCGGCATCCCCGAAGAGCCTCGCCTTGCCGGCCATCATCCAGTGCTCGGCCGAGGCGTAGGTGACCGCGTCGACCGTGAACGGCGCGGGCCACCACTGGCTGAGGCAGCTCTCCCCCAGCCTGCCGTCCGAGCGGGGCCGATGCCCCCAGAACGGCAGGTACTTCACGCTCTCCCCGCGGGCCGTGCGCGCCAGGAGGTCGTCCATGTGTTCCTGTCCCATGGCAGCCGAGTCTGGCATCCGCCACTGACAGCCCGTACAGGGATTTCCGTACGCACGAGACACATCGTCGACAGATTCCGTCGCGTAACCAAAAGGAAACAACGGAATCACTTGTTGGTGGAGGTGCTCTCTGTCAGGATCGGCACTCAATTCGACAAGAAGCTACGCCGCCCCTGGTCACGGGGGCAGCGGAGGAGAACGTCATGGGCAACGCTTTCCAGGTGCGGGACCGCTTCGCCGAGGGTGCGCAGTACATCGGCGGACGGCTGCGTCCCGGGACCTCGGGACGCCATCAGGACGTGGTGGACCCCGCGACGGGCAGCACGGTCCTGCGCTACGAACTCGCGGGCACCGACGACGTCGACGCGGCCGTGGCCGCCGCCCGGGACGCGTTCCCCGGCTGGTCCGGGCTGACCCCGGGCGAGCGGTCGAAGGCGCTGCACCGCTTCGCCGCCGTACTCGACGGGCAGGCCGACGAGTTCGCGTACGCCGAATCCCTGCAGTGCGGAAAACCGGTCAAGCTCTCCACCGAGTTCGACGTCCCGGGCACGGTCGACAACGCCTCGTTCTTCGCCGGGGCCGCCCGCCACCTCGAAGGGAAGTCGGCCGGGGAGTACAGCGGCGACCACACCTCCTACGTGCGCCGGGAGGCGCTCGGCGTCATCGGCTCGATCGCGCCCTGGAACTACCCGCTCCAGATGGCCGCCTGGAAGATCCTCCCGGCCGTCGCGGCGGGCAACACCATCGTGCTGAAGCCCGCCGAGATCACGCCGCTGACCTCGCTGATGTTCGCCCAGGCCGCCACGGAGGCGGGCGTCCCCGACGGTGTGATCAACATCGTCTCCGGCGCCGGCCGGGACGCGGGAGAGCACCTCGTGAGCCACCCCGACGTCGTGATGACCTCCTTCACCGGCTCCACCGCCGTGGGCAAGCGGGTCGCCGCGCTCGCCGTCTCCACCGTCAAGCGCCTCCACCTGGAACTCGGAGGCAAGGCGCCCTTCCTCGTCTTCGACGACGCCGACCTCGAAGCCGCCGTCCACGGAGCGGTCGCCGCAGCCCTCATCAACACCGGCCAGGACTGCACGGCCGCCACCCGCGCCTACGTCCAGCGTCCCCTCTACGACGCGTTCGTGAGCGGGGTCGCCACCCTGATGGAGAGCGTGCGGCTCGGTGACCCCTTCGACCCGGCGACCGACCTCGGGCCACTGATCAGTCATCAGCAGCGTGACCGGGTCGCCGGATTCGTCGAAAGGGCCCGTGCCTACGCCACCGTCGTCACGGGTGGCGAGGCTCCCGGAGGCGGACTCGCCGACGGCGCCTACTACCGGCCGACCCTGATCACCGGCGCGGCCCAGGACAGCGAGATCGTCACCTCGGAGATCTTCGGCCCCGTCCTGGTCGTGCTGCCCTTCGACACCGACGACGAGGGAATCCGCCTCGCCAACGACACCCCGTACGGCCTGGCCGCCTCCGCCTGGAGCACCGGGCTGTACCGGGCCAACCGCGCCACCCGTGAGCTCAGGGCGGGCTGCGTGTGGATCAACGACCACATCCCGATCATCAGCGAGATGCCGCACGGCGGCTACGGCGCCAGCGGCTTCGGCAAGGACATGTCGTCGTACTCCTTCGAGGAGTACACGCAGGTCAAGCACGTCATGTACGACAACACCGCGGCGGCCGGGAAGGACTGGCACCGCACCGTCTTCGGGGACCGATAGCAGCGGCCGCCGGCCGGCGGTCCCACCCACCCGGAAGGGCACACGCGTATGGAGCAGTACGAGCCCGAGCGCCTCTCCGCGCCCCAGCTGGCCGCCATGAGGCGCAGCCTCAGAGACGGCAGGGGCGCCCTCACCCGCCGTTCCCTCCTCCGGGCGTCGGGCACGGCAGCCCTCGCACTCGGCGGCCTCGGGGCGCTGAGCGCGTGCGGCATCCCGCCCGCCGAGCGGGAAGGGGACGCCGCGGCCTCCGACGACCACTCGGCGGCGGAGAAACAGATCAACTTCTCCAACTGGACCGAGTACATGGACGTCGGCGAGGACGAGAAGAGCCGTCCGACCCTGGCCGCGTTCACGAAACGCACCGGGATCAAGGTCAAGTACACCGAGGACATCAACGACAACGTCGAGTTCTTCGGGAAGATCAAGCCGCAGCTCGCGGCGGGCCAGGACACCGGCCGTGACCTGATCATCGTGACGGACTGGCTGGCCGCACGCATCATCCGGCTCGGCTGGGCGCAGAAGCTCGACCACGCGAACCTCCCGCACGCCTTCGCCAACCTGTCGGCCCAGTTCCGCAGGCCCGACTGGGACCCGGGACGCGCCTACTCCTATCCGTGGACCGGCATCCCGACCGTCATCGCCTACAACGAGAAGGCGACCGGCGGCCGGAAGGTCGACTCCGTCACCCAACTGCTCGACGACCCCCGGCTCAAGGGCAAGGTCTCCTTCCTCTCCGAGATGCGCGACTCGGTCGGCATGACGCTCCTCGACATGGGCAAGGACCCGGGCGCCTTCACCGACGCCGACTTCGACGCGGCGATCGGCCGGATGCAGAAGGGTGTCGACACGAAGCAGATACGCCGCTTCACCGGCAACGACTACACCGCGGACCTGAGCAAGGGCGACATCGCGGCCTGCGTCGCCTGGGCGGGCGACATCATCCAGCTCCAGGCGGACAACCCGGCGATCAAGTTCTCCATCCCGTCCGCCGGTTACATCACGTCGAGCGACAACATGCTGGTCCCGGCCCAGGCCCGTCACAAGACGAACGCCGAGAAGCTCATGGACTACTACTACGAGCTCCCCGTCGCGGCCCAGCTCGCCGCCTACATCAACTACGTCTGCCCGGTGGACGGAGTCGCCGGCGAACTGGCGAAGATCGACGAGTCGATGGCCTCCAACACGCTGATCCTCCCCGACAAGGCGATGGCCGCGAAGTCGCGGGCCTTCCGCTCCCTCAGCTCCGAGGAAGAGACGGCGTACGAGGAGAAGTTCGCCAAGCTCATCGGCGCCTGACCGGCCCGCCCCCCGTTCTCCCCCGACACCACTGGGACCGCGACCCATGACACAGCAGCAGACAGAGGGCGGCGACGTCCGTCTCACCGGGATCAGCAAGACCTACGGCTCCTTCACCGCAGTGCACCCCCTCGACCTCACCGTCCCGCAGGGCTCCTTCTTCGCGCTGCTCGGCGCGTCCGGCTGCGGCAAGACCACCACCCTGCGCATGATCGCGGGCCTCGAGGAGGCGACCACCGGCACGGTCTCGCTCGGCGGCCGCGACATCACCGGCCTGCCCCCCTACAAGCGGCCCGTCAACACCGTCTTCCAGAGCTACGCGCTCTTCCCGCACCTCGACGTCAGCGAGAACGTCGCCTTCGGACTGCGCCGCCGCGGCATCAGGTCCGTGAAGAAGCAGGTCGGCGAGATGCTCGAACTCGTCCAGCTCGGCGACTTCGCCCACCGCAAGCCGCACCAGCTCTCCGGCGGGCAGCAGCAGCGCGTCGCCGTGGCCCGCGCGCTCATCAACCACCCCCAGGTCCTCCTCCTCGACGAGCCCCTGGGCGCCCTCGACCTCAAGCTGCGGCGCCAGATGCAGCTCGAACTCAAGCGGATCCAGACCGAGGTCGGCATCACGTTCGTCCACGTCACCCACGACCAGGAGGAAGCCATGACCATGGCCGACACCGTCGCGGTGATGAACGGCGGCCGGGTCGAACAGCTCGGCGCCCCCGCCGACCTCTACGAGAACCCCCGGACCACCTTCGTGGCGAACTTCCTCGGCACCTCCAACCTCATCGAGGGGGTGGTCGTCTCCACGGGCACGGACGTCGTCGTCACGGCCGGCGGCGGGAAGCTCGGACTGCCCGGCGGGCGGTGCGCGTCCTCCGCCCGGAGCGGGGACAAGCTGCTCGTGGGCGTCCGCCCCGAGAAGATCTCCCTCACCCACACCGCCGACGCGGCCGCGATACCCGACGGCCGCAACCAGGTCACCGGCCGCATCACCGACTCCAGCTTCATCGGAGTCTCCACGCAGTACGTCGTCGAGAGCCCGGCCGGCACGGCGCTCCAGGTCTACGAGCAGAACATCGAGCGCGACAGCCGGCTCGTACCCGGCGCCGACGTCGTCCTGCACTGGAACCCCGAGCACACCTTCGGACTCGACGCGGACCAGGCCATCGACGCCGGCACGGAAGGCCTGGAGGAGGTGGCGTGAGCGTCACGAAGGCGCCACCCGCGCCCGCCGCGGAGGCCGAGGTCCGCAAGCCGTCCACCCGCAGGCGGCTCGTCCCCTACTGGCTGCTGCTCCCCGGCATCCTGTGGCTGGTCGTGTTCTTCGCGCTGCCGATGGTCTACCAGGCGTCGACCTCCGTCCAGACGGGATCCCTGGAGAAGGGCTTCGAGGTCACCTGGCACTTCCGGACGTACTGGGACGCCCTGGCCGACTACTACCCGCAGTTCGTCCGGTCCCTGCTCTACGCCGGCACCGCCACGCTCCTGTGCCTGCTGCTCGGCTACCCGCTCGCCTACCTGATCGCGTTCAAGGCGGGCCGCTGGCGCAACCTGGTGCTCGTCCTGGTCGTCGCGCCGTTCTTCACCAGCTTCCTGATCCGGACGCTGGCCTGGAAGACGATCCTCGCGGACGGCGGCGCGGTCGTCGGCGTGCTCGACAGCCTGCACGTCCTGGACGTCACCGCCTGGCTCGGCTGGACCGAGAACAACCGGGTCCTGGCCACCCCCATGGCCGTCGTCTGCGGTCTGACGTACAACTTCCTCCCGTTCATGATCCTTCCGCTCTACACGTCGCTGGAACGGATCGACGGCCGGCTCCACGAGGCCGCCGGCGACCTGTACGCCACCCCCGCCACCACCTTCCGCAAGGTGACGCTGCCCCTGTCCATGCCCGGTGTCGTCTCCGGCACCCTGCTGACGTTCATCCCGGCCAGCGGTGACTACGTCAACGCGGAACTGCTCGGCTCCACCGACACCAAGATGGTCGGCAGCGTCATCCAGACCCAGTTCCTGCGGGTCCTGGACTACCCGACGGCGGCCGCGCTCTCCTTCATCCTCATGGCGGTCGTCCTGCTCGTGGTCACCGTCTACATCCGCCGCTCCGGGACGGAGGACCTGGTCTGATGTCCGTACTGCGCATGCTCCGCCGGAACCTGGTCGTGATCGCGGGTCTGCTGACCCTGGCCTACATGATCCTGCCGAACATCGTCGTGATGGTCTTCTCCTTCAACCGGCCGGTGGGGCGTTTCAACTACGCCTGGCAGGAGTTCTCCCTGGACGCGTGGAAGGACCCCTGCGGCGTCGCCGACCTCTGCGGTTCGCTCTCGCTCTCGCTGCGGATCGCGGTCTGGGCGACCGTCGGGGCCACCGTGCTCGGCACGATGATCGCGTTCGCGCTGGTGCGCTACCGCTTCCGGGCGCGCGGTGCGATCAACTCCCTGATCTTCCTGCCGATGGCGATGCCCGAGGTCGTCATGGCGGCGTCGCTCCTGACGCTCTTCCTCAACATGGGCGCCGAACTCGGCTTCTGGACCGTCCTCATCGCCCACATCATGTTCTGCCTCAGCTTCGTGGTGACCGCGGTCAAGGCGCGCGTGATGTCGATGGACCCGAGGCTGGAGGAAGCCGCCCGCGATCTGTACGCGGGCCCCGTGCAGACGTTCGTCCGGGTGACGCTCCCGATAGCCGCCCCGGGAATCGCCGCGGGAGCGCTGCTCGCCTTCGCGCTCTCCTTCGACGATTTCATCATCACCAATTTCAACGCGGGCTCCACGGTGACGTTCCCCATGTTCGTGTGGGGCTCGGCGCAGCGTGGAACGCCTGTGCAGATCAACGTCATCGGCACGGCCATGTTCGTCATCGCCGTGGCGGTCGTTCTCGTCGGACAGCTCATCGCCAACCGGCGCAGGAGCAACGCGGGAAAGTGAAAACGAAGGAGTTGGAAACCATGGCGCCGGATGCCATGCGTACTGCCGCACACTCACTCTCCGAAGCGCGCCCCCTGTCCTACTGGCTCGACGACCCGGGAAAGCCGGAGGCCCGACCCGCCCTGACCGGCGACGAGCGGTGCGATCTCCTGGTCGTCGGCGGCGGCTACAGCGGACTGTGGACCGCGCTGATCGCCAAGGAACGGGACCCCGGGCGCGATGTCGTCCTCATCGAGGGCCATGAGGTGGGCTGGGCCGCTTCGGGCCGTAACGGCGGTTTCTGCGCCGCCTCGCTGACCCATGGCCTGGCCAACGGCCTGGAGCGCTGGCCGGACGAGATCGGGAAGCTGGAGGAGCTGGGCGCGCGCAACCTCGACGCCATCGAGGCGGCCGTCACCCGCTACTCCCTGGACTGCGAGTTCGAGCGCACCGGCGAGATCGATGTGGCGACCCGGCCCCACCAGCTCGACGAGCTGCGGGAATGGCACCGCCGGGCCGGGGACCTCGGCCTCGGCGGCCTCGAATTCCTGGACCGCGACCAGGTGCGCGCGGAAGTCGACTCGCCGACATTCCTGGGCGGGCTGCTGGACCGGCGCGGCGTCGCCATGCTGCACCCGGCGAAGCTCGCCTGGGGCCTGAAGGAGGCATGCCTGGGTCTCGGCGTACGGATCTACGAGCGCACCCCGGGCCTCGGCATCGCCCGGTCGGGCGCGGCCACGGCGGTCCGCACCCCGTACGGCAGGGTGTTCGCGCGGGACGTCGCGCTCGGTACGAACGCCTTCCCGTCGCTGGTGAGGCGGGTGCGCCCGTACACGGTCCCGGTGTACGACTACGCGCTGATGACGGAGCCGCTGAGCGCGGACCAGCTCGCCTCGGTCGGCTGGCACAACCGCCAGGGGCTGGGGGACAGCGCCAACCAGTTCCACTACTTCCGGCTCTCCGCGGACAACCGGATCCTGTGGGGCGGATACGACGCCGTCTATCCGTACGGCGGCCGGCTGGACGCGTCGCTGGACCAGCGGCCGGAGACCTTCCTGAAGCTCGCCGGGCAGTTCTTCGAGTGCTTCCCCCAACTGTCCGGCGTACGTTTCAGTCATGCCTGGGGCGGTGCGATCGACACCTGCTCCCGGTTCTCCGCCTTCTTCGGCACGGCGCACCGCGGCCGGGTCGCGTACGCCGCCGGGTACACCGGACTGGGCGTCGGAGCCACGCGCTTCGGGGCCGAGGTCATGCTCGATCTGCTGTCGGGGCGGGAGACCGGGCGGACCGCGCTCGGTATGGTCCGCACCAGACCGATGCCCTTCCCGCCGGAGCCGTTCGCCTGGACCGGGATCGAGCTCACCAAGAGGTCCCTGGCCCGTGCGGACAGTCATGGCGGGCACCGCAATCTGTGGCTGCGGACCATGGACCGGCTGGGGCTCGGCTTCGACAGCTGAGCGGGGTGACCTGCCCCACCGCCGCGGGACCGCGGACGGTGGGCAGGTCATTCCCCGCAGGGAATGGCCCGGGGGCGCGCCCGCCGCTACAACAGGTGCGTGGACTTTCCCCGTGAGCTTCGCGAACGCCGCACCCGCCTGCACGTCAGCCAGCTGGACCTGGCGCTGCGGGCGGGCACCACCCAGCGGCATCTCAGCTTCATCGAATCCGGCCGGTCGGTTCCCGGCCGGAACATGGTGGTGCGCCTGGCCGAATCGCTGGAGCTGCCGCTGAGGCAGCGCAACCAGCTGCTCCTGGCCGCCGGATACGCACCGGTCTACCCCGAGAGCGCGTTGGACGACCCGGTGCTCGCCCCCGTCCGTACGGCCATCGACCACATCCTGCGCGGGTATCAGCCCTATCCGGCGCTGGTCGTGGACAGCAAGGGTGACCTGATCGCCGCGAACACCGCGTTCGGCCTGATCTCCGAGGGCGCCGCGCCGGAGCTGGTGGGCCCGGGGACGAACGTCTACCGCCTCGCACTGCACCCCGGCGGTGTGGCTCCGCGCATCCGCAACCTGGCGGAATGGGCGCGCCACATCCTGGCGCGCCTCGACCATCTGCCCGAACTGCGAGCCGAGCTCTCCGGCTACGTCCCCTCACTCGGGCCGTCCTGCGGACAGCTCGGCTTCGCGGTCCCGCTCCGGCTCCGTTCCTCGCACGGTGAGCTGCGCCTGATGACCACGGTGACGACCTTCGCCACCGCCGTCGACGTCACGCTCGCCGAGCTGAAGCTCGAGGCGTTCCTGCCCGCCGACGAGGAGACGGCCGAGGCGCTGCGGGCGGCGGCCGGGCCGAGGGAACCGGCTGCGGCCGGTCAGACCCCGGGGAACATGTAGTCGGCCTCGATCCGGCCGTCACCGTCCAGGACCAGGAACTCCGAGCCGCCGCCCACGATCTCGCCGGTTTCGCCGGCCACCGTCTCCCAGTCGAACCTGACGACCTCGTGGAGGCGTATCGCATCGCCCCGGCGCCTGAAGGTGAACCCCTTCTTCTCGACGAACTGCTCGTGGCTCCGGGTGACCCGGGACTCGATCGCGTCGTGGCCCTGTGCCTCCAGTGTCGTGTGTGTGAAGCCGAGTTCCGCGGCGATCTCCCGTATCTCCAGGGGCGGCCGGAGGATGTGCGTGGCCTTCTCGGCCCACAGCCGCTCGACGGCCGCGCGGCGTACGGCCGGGTCGGGCTCGGTCCACTGGGCCAGGTAGCGGTCGGCCAGGTGCTGCGGATCGATCTCGATCATGTCCTTCTCCTTGCCGGGCGAGTGCTTCGGGACCAGATCCTGCGGTGGGCGGCGGCGACGGACAATTCCCCCCGGGGAATGGGGGCGGCGTCCCCTCCACGGACGATGCGCCGGCGTGACCGAGGTCACTCCCATCCGTCGGCCCGACCCGCGTCATGATCCGGCTCCCGCGCGCTCTCTCCCTCGGACGCACCGGCGGATCCCTGCCGGTGTCCACGACGAGAAGGAGGAAGCCCATGACCCGCACGGGGGCGGAAGCCGCGGTCGTCTGGCTGGCATCGGTGGCACCGGATCCCGGGGCCTGCCGGAGGGAATGGGAGCGCGACCCACGGGGGATGGCGCTCCTTCCCGCAGGCAAGCGCTGGGACGTGCTGATCGTCCCGGGGGAGCTCGGCTATCCGACGCTCGATGTCCTCACCCGGCTCCTCGACAAGCCGGGCCCCGTCCTCGCGGACTTCGGCGAGTCCCGGATGGGGTTCTTCGTGCCGCCCGGGACGGCGGCCCGCTGGGTCGGGACGGGTATCCGCGGGGTCGGCGGGGGGACGTGGATCGTCGTCCCCCGGCCGGGCGGCTCCGTCGGCGGCGTGCGATGGCTGATCCCGCCGGACGGCTCGGGCACGCTCACCGACGCGACCCTCCTGGAGCTGGCCCTGCACGAGGCCGCGGCGGCAAGGGGCGCGCGCGACGGCGGAAGGTGAGGTGCCGCCAGAGGTCTTGACAACCTGATTGGTCTGGACCATGTTGTGCACCACTCAATTCCCCCCTGCACGGAGGCTGTTGTGGAACGCACCCGATCCAGACCACCCGTCCGCCTCTCCGCGCTCACCGCGGTCCTCTCGGCCGCCCTGCTCGCCGCCGGTGCCCTGGTCGCCACGGCGCCGGCCGCCGGAGCGGCCGACGTGGATCTGGCGAGCAACGGCGGCTTCGAGGCGGGGCTGGACGGCTGGAGCTGCAGCGGCGGCAGCGGCGCGGCCGTCAGCACCCCCGTGCACAGCGGTGCTTCGGCGCTCAAGGCGACACCGGCGGGCAGCGACAACGCCCGTTGCTCCCAGACGGTGACCGTGAAACCCGACTCCGCCTACACGCTGGGCGCGTGGGTGCAGGGCAGCTACGTCTACCTCGGGGCGTCCGGCACCGGGACCACCGACGTCTCCACCTGGACCCAGTCCGCCGGTGCGTACAAGCAGCTCACCACCAGCTTCCGCACCGGCCCCGCGACCACATCGGTGACGGTCTACACCCACGGCTGGTACGGCACCCCCGCCTACTACGCCGACGACGTCACCCTGACCGGCCCGGGCGGTGACCCCGTCACCGTGCCCGCCACCCCCACCGGACTGCGGGCCGGCACGGCCACCGCGTCCTCCGTCCCGCTGACCTGGACCCCCTCCGCGGGAGCCACCGGCTACCGCGTCCACCGTGACGGTACGAAGATCCTCGACACCACCGGAACCTCGGCGACCGTCACCGGGCTGACCGCCTCGTCCGCGTACAGCTTCCAGGTCAGTGCCGTCAACGCCGCCGGTGAGTCGGCGAAGTCGGCGGCCGTGAGTGTCACCACGGCCGCGGGCGGTGGCGGAGGAGGCGACGCCGGTCTCCCTGACCACGCCCTCGTCGGCTACCTCCACTCCAGCTTCGCCAACGGCTCCGGATACACGCGGATGGCCGACGTCCCCGACTCGTGGGACGTCATCAACCTCGCCTTCGGCGAGCCGACGTCCGTGACATCCGGCGACATCCGCTTCTCGCTCTGCCCCGTGACCGAATGCCCCGGCGTGGAGAGCGAGGCGGAGTTCAAGGCCGCCATCAAGGCCAAGCAGGCCGCCGGCAAGAAGGTGCTGATCTCGATCGGCGGCCAGAACGGGCAGGTGCAGCTCGCCTCCACCGCCGCCCGCGACACCTTCGTCTCCTCCGTGTCCAAGATCATCGACACCTATGGACTCGACGGGCTGGACATCGACTTCGAGGGCCACTCGCTCTCGCTGAACACCGGTGACACCGACTTCCGGAGCCCCACGTCCCCGGTGATCGTGAACCTGATCTCCGCGGTGAAGTCCCTCAAGGCCAAGTACGGCGACGACTTCGTCCTCACCATGGCCCCCGAGACCTTCTTCGTGCAGCTCGGCTACCAGTACTACGGATCCGGCCCGTGGGGCGGCCAGGACCCGCGCGCCGGCGCCTACCTGCCCGTCATCCACGCCCTGCGCGACGACCTCACCCTGCTGCACGTCCAGGACTACAACTCGGGTTCGATCATGGGCCTGGACAACCAGTACCACTCCATGGGCGGCGCCGACTTCCACATCGCCATGACCGACATGCTGCTCACCGGCTTCCCGGTCGCGGGTGACCAGGCCAAGGTCTTCCCGGCGCTCCGTCCCGAGCAGGTCGCCTTCGGCCTCCCGGCCTCCACCCAGGCGGGCAACGGGCACACCTCACCGGCCGAGGTCACCAAGGCGCTGAACTGCCTGACGAAGAAGACCGACTGCGGCTCGTACCGGACGCACGGCACCTGGGCGGGACTGCGCGGGCTGATGACCTGGTCCATCAACTGGGACCGCTTCAACAACTGGGAGTTCTCGAAGAACTTCGACGCCTACTTCGGGGGCTGACCGCGCCTGCCGCCCGCCCACAGGGCGAGCAGCAGCACCCCGCTCAGGCACCAGCCGGCCGCCACGTCCAGCGGCCAGTGGTAGCCGCGCAGCACCAGACCGACGCTCGTCGCCGCCGTGAGCAGGACGGCGGCGACGAGCGTCACCCATGACCGCTTCAGATGCGGGGCCAGCAGCAGGGCCGCGGCCCCGTACGCCACCATCGCCGTCGTCGTGTGACCCGAGGGGTAGTAACCCGTCGCCTCGGTCAGCGGCCCCTGACGGTCCGTCCACAGCTTGAGCGGGACGACGAGCGCAGGGACGGCCGCCATGGTCACCACGGCGTACACCGCCGCGCGCCGGGCGCGGCGGAACCAGGCGAAGAGGACCGCGCACGCCAGCACGGGAAGGGCGACCTGCATGTTGCCGAGATCGGCGAAGAGGTCCGTCAGCGGTGCCGGTCCCCGCCCGGCCAGCTCCAGACCCAGCCGCTCGTCGGGACCGAGCAGCGGGCCGTCGGCCAGCACCTGCCAGGTGATCACCAGGAAGAGCGCCAGCAGCGCACCGGCGGCGGGAAAGAGAAGAACCGGCCACCGGGGAACAGGGGGGATTGTTCCGAGGTGGCCGGTCGGACCGGTTTGCCGCGCGCCCCGGGGGGTGTGGGGCGAGCGGCCATCCGATCGGTGAGGAGTCCCGGAGCCCGAAGCTCCAGCGGTGTGCGCGATGGCACGGCCGGTACGGCGCTGGGGGAGCCCCGGCCCGGCATCACCCGCAGTCCCCTGCGGGCGGGGTGTTTCTCTCATCTGGGGAAACCGTACGTCAGAGGAAGGAGGCACCGGAAGTGGCAACGGTATCCCGCCATCGCCCCCGCACACCTTCTTCACACGCCTGCACCGGGGCGCCGGTCGTCCTCTCCCCGGCGCCCGCGTGCTTCGTACGGGTCAGAGGGTCGCGAACGCCTGCTCGATGATGTCCAGGCCCTCGTTCAGCAGGTCCTCACCGATGACGAGCGGCGGCAGGAAGCGCAGGACGTTGCCGTAGGTGCCGCAGGTCAGGACCAGCAGGCCCTCCGCGTGGCAGGCCTTGGCCAGTGCCCCCGCGGCGGCCGCGTCGGGGTCCTTCGTGCCGGACTTCACCAGCTCGATCGCGATCATGGCGCCACGGCCGCGGATGTCCCCGATGACGTCGCCGTTCGGGAGCTTCGCCCGCATCTCGGCGAGGCGGCCCTTCATGACCTCCTCGATGCGCCTGGCCTTCCCGTTCAGGTCCAGCTCACGCATCGTCTCGATGGCCCCGAGCGCGCCCGCGCAGGCCACCGGGTTGCCGCCGTAGGTACCGCCGAGGCCGCCGGCGTGGGCGGCGTCCATGATCTCGGCGCGGCCGGTCACCGCGGAGAGCGGGAGGCCGCCCGCGATGCCCTTGGCCGTGGTGATCAGGTCGGGCACGATGCCCTCGTCCTCGCAGGCGAACCACTGGCCGGTGCGGCAGAAGCCCGACTGGATCTCGTCCGCGACGAAGACGATGCCGTTCTCCTTCGCGAACCGCGCGATCGCCGGGAGGAAGCCCTTGGCCGGCTCGATGAAGCCGCCCTCGCCGAGGACCGGCTCGATGATGATCGCGGCGACGTTGTCCGCGCCGATCTGCTTGGTGATCTCGTCGATGGCCTGCGCGGACGCCTCGGCACCGGCGTTCTCGGCGCCGGTCGGCCAGCGGTAGCCGTACGCCACCGGCACCCGGTACACCTCGGGCGCGAACGGGCCGAAGCCCTGCTTGTACGGCATGTTCTTCGCCGTCAGCGCCATCGTGAGGTTCGTCCGGCCGTGGTAGCCGTGGTCGAAGACGACGACCGCGGTGCGCTTGGTGTACGCGCGGGCGATCTTCACGGCGTTCTCGACGGCCTCGGCGCCCGAGTTGAAGAGCGCCGACTTCTTGGCGTGGTCGCCCGGCGTCAGCTCGGCGAGCTGCTCGCAGACCTCGACGTAACCCTCGTACGGCGTGACCATGAAACAGGTGTGGGTGAAGTCGGCGAGCTGCGCCGACGCGCGGCGGACGACGGCCTCGGCGGAGGCGCCCACCGAGGTCACGGCGATACCGGAACCGAAGTCGATCAGCCGGTTGCCGTCCACGTCCTCGATGATTCCGCCGCCCGCCCGGGCGGTGAAGACCGGCAGCGTGGAGCCCACACCTGCGGCGACCGCCGCGACACGGCGGGCCTGCAGCTCGGCCGACTTCGGGCCGGGGATGGCGGTGACGACGCGGCGCTCCTGCGGGATGTCGGACATGCGGGGCTCCTGGGGGTGTTTCGGACGCTTCTGTTTCTGCAGGCTAGGGGCGGGTGCGGGCAGCGGTCATGCTCCGATCGGGAGTGGTGGGGGTGTGTCCTTGTCCGCGGCGGACAGATGGCCCGGGGGCGTCACCGGCGACGCCCCCACCGGGTCATCCGGCCGCATGGCTGAACTCCCCGTGCCCTGGCACTAGATTGGCCGTGCAGAAGGCGGGACCTGGCTGGTCAGGGGGCAGCGGTTCATGGACACCGAAGGCACGTACGACGCACGCGGCACGGGCGCGGACCGGGTGCCCCGGCCGGCTGGGCCACCACCCACGGCGCCACCACCCCCCGCCCATGCCCCGCACCCCCGGCGCCCGCCCGCCGCGGACGGCGGTGTCGAGGAATGGCTGCGCACCCCGCGCCCCGTCCGGGAACCCGGCGTATGGCGTTACGGGCACACCCCGCGCCCGCCCGAGAAGCCCGAAGGGGTGTCCGACCGCTCGCTGCTGGTCGGGGTGCTCATCTCCGTACTCAGCGGACTGCTCCTCTGGTCGCTGTGGCGCAACGGGTACATCCCCTACCGGCTCGTCCCGCTCAAGCTGTTCACCCCGGGCGACTGGTGGTACGCGGGGACGTTCGGCGGGCCCCGGACGATCGAGGGCGCCGACGCCCTCACGGTCTACGAGGCCGTCCTCTTCGGGCTGCTGGTCTACGGCTGCGCGCGGCTGGGCAACTGGTCAGAGATCTTCCGGCGCCACGTCGCGGGCCGGGGGCAGCCCTTCCTCGGGCTGGCCACCGCCGCCGGAGCGGCCCTGGCCGAGCTCCTCGTGTGGAAGGACGCCGTGCCGCTCGTCCGGCCGGTACTGATCCTCGTGGCCTCGGTCGCGGGGGGCGAGATCTACCAGAGCCAGGCCGTCGTCAACGTGATCTACACGCTCATCGCGATCGGGGTGCTCTGGCCGTTCGCCCGCCTGGGCCACTGGCGCCGGCTCCTGGCCGACCGGTTCGGGAAGCGCACCTCGACGATCCCCGAGGCCCCCTCCGCACCCCCGGACGCCCCCTCTCCCGAGCAGTGGCCCGACCTCCGCGCCGCAGGCCGGACGGACGCCGCCGACGCCCTCACCGCCGAGGTGCGCACCGGCCGTATGAACGACGTCGACGTCGCCCGCCTGCGCCACGCCTGGACCGTCGGCCGGGGGCACCCGGAGCGTCTCGCCGCGCTCACCGAGGCCGTCCTGCGCACCGGCGGAGCCGCCGCGCTCCACCCCTCGGGTGCCCGGGACCTGCCCCGTCGCACCGCCCGGCACGACCTGCTGACCGGGCAGGTCCGCCTCGGCTGCTGCGCCGACGACCCGCGCAACCCGTACGCCAGGCGCGGCTCAGGACTCGCCCTGGAACCGGCGCTGCTCGGCACCTCGTTGCTCGCGGTCGGGCCGCCCGGAGCGGGCAAGTCCGCCCGGCTGGTGCGGCCGGTCGTCGAGTCGCTCGCCCTCCAGGCACTCGCCGGCCGGGCCGCGGTGCTCGCCGTCGGAGCCGCCGGGGCCGAGCTCGGTCCGGACGACGCCTTCGACGTCTTGGTGCGGATCGGTGACCCGGCCTCCGCGCACGACTTCGACCTCTACGGCGGCACGACCGACCCCGACGAGGCCGCGAGCGTGCTCGCGGAAGGGCTGGTCGGCGATGTGACCCACCTGGACAGCAGGCGCGCCGCCACCGTGCTCGCCCAGCTCCTCGGCCCCTACCGCGCGGTCCACGGGCACTTCCCCGGGGTGCCGGCGCTCCGCGAGCTCCTGGACGGCGACGCCGCCGCGGTCGACGCGCTGCGCGAGACGCTCCGGGCAGGCGGCCACCAGGCCATGCTGCGCGAGCTGGAGGCCCGGACCCGGCAGAAGGGCGGAGCGGGGGACCCCGGGCCGGTGCTCGCCGACCGGATCGCACTCCTCGACCGGCCCGCGTTCGCACCGTTCTTCGCCACCGGTGCGGGGGCCAGGCCCTTCTCGCTCAGGTCCCTCGAACAGCTGCCCCTCCGGGTCAGGATCGACCTTCCGGAGCGGGCGCACGCCGAGGCGTCACGGCTGCTCACCCGGCTGGTCCTCGCCCAGTTCACCGCGATCGCCGCCGCCCGCGCCGACCGGTCGCTCTTCGTCTGCCTGGTGCTGGACGACGCCACGCAGGCCGTCACCGCGGAGACCGTCCGGGGCATCCGGCGGCTGCGCTCGGTCAACGCCGGAGCGGTCCTGACCCTGCGCACCGTCGACGACGTCCCCGAGGGGCTGCACACCGCGCTCCTCGGCGCGGTCGGCTGCTGCATGGCCTTCAGCGGGATCACCACCTGGGACGGCAAGCGCTTCTCGGAGGCCTGGGGCAAGGAGTGGGTGGAGACCCGCGAGGTCGCCCAGCACGCGGTCTTCGCGGACCAGCCGTTCACCCGCGCCCTGCACGGACTGCGCAAGCTCGTCACCGGCAAGGCCGTGACCAGGGACGCCGTGACCGTGCGGCGGGTCGAGCGGGAGCGCTGGTCCGCCTCGCAACTGGCGTACGAGCTGCCCGCGGGCCACGCGGTCCTCTCGCTGACGACGGTGGACGGCGAGCACGCGCCGCCGCTCCTGGTGGAGCTGGGCGGCTGAGCGGTGGCCACGAGGTTACGGGGACCCTGCCGCCCTGGCAGAATCGGCCCCGTCCGTCTGTACGGGACGGCGCATTCGAGCCGTTCGCACAGGGCGGCGCCAGCGAGCCGCCCGCCCGGGCGGCGCCATCGACTCCAGAGGTCCGGCGGTCCCATGCCACCCACTCTCGCCTCCCTCGTCCAGCACCCGGCCCTCAAGCTCACCGTCAGGGCCGGTGCCGACCGGCTCGCGACCCCCGTGCGCTGGGCGCACGCCAGTGAGCTCGCCGACCCGGTCCCGTACATGGACGGCGGCGAGCTGCTCCTCGTCACGGCGACCAACCTCGACGCCCGGGACCCGGGGACCATGCGCCGGTACGTACAGCGGCTGGCCGGCGCGGGGGTCGCGGGCATCGGTTTCGCCGTGGGGGTCACCTACGACGAGATCCCGCCGGCGCTGGTGGACGCCGCCGAGGAGGCCGGCCTGCCGCTCCTGGAGGTCCCCCGGCGCACACCGTTCCTCGCCATCAGCAAGGCGGTGTCCGCCGCGATTGCCGCGGACCAGTACCGCTCGGTCACGGCCGGCTTCGACGCCCAGCGGGAGCTGACCCGGGCCGCGGTCGCCGGGGACGGCCCCGCGGAGCTGCTCACCCGCCTCGCCGCGCACGTCGACGGATGGGCCGCCCTCTACGACTCCTCGGGCGCCGTCGTCGCCGCCGCGCCCGACTGGGCGGCACGCCGCGCCGCCCGGCTCACCCCCGAGGTGGAGCGGCTCAGGGACCGCCCCGCCCCGGCCAGCGCGGTCGTCGGCGACAGCGAGAGCGACGACCGGGTCGAGCTCCAGTCCCTCGGCGCCGGCCGCCGCAACCGCGGTGCGCTCGCCGTCGGTACGGGGGCGGCGCTCGGCACGGCCGAGCGCTACGCGGTGCACTCCGCGGTCGCCCTGCTGACCCTGACCACGGCCCGCTCCCGCGCACTCCAGGGCGCGGAGCAGCGCCTCGGCGCCGCGATCCTGCGCATGCTGCTGGCGGGGGAGCCGGACCACGCGCGGGCCGTCGCCGGGGACCTGTACGGCGGGCTGCTGGACGCCCCCTTCCGGGTCCTGATCGCGGAGTCGCCGGCGCCCGCCGGGACGGAGCTGCTCGCCGAGGCGATGGAGGCCGCCGCCTCCCGGTCCGGCGAGACCCTCCTGATGGTGCCCGAGGGCGAACGCCTCGTGGTGCTGGCCGCGGACGGTGGCGCGGCCGTCGAAGCCGGCGCGGCCCACGCCAGGGCCGCGGGCGACGCACCGGCCCGCGAACCGGGCACCGACGACACCGACGTGGTCGTCGGCATGTCCGCCCCCTCGGGTCCGATCGCCGTCTCCGCCGCGTACAAGCAGGCCGAACAGGCGCTCTCGGTCGCCCGCCGCCGCGGCAGGACCATGGTCGAGCACGAGGAGCTCGCGGCCGGCTCCGTCCTGCCGCTCCTCGCCGACGACGCCGTACGGGCCTTCGCCGACGGGATGCTCCGGCCGCTGCAGGAACACGACGCGAAGGGCCGCGGCGATCTGGTCGCCTCCCTCCGCGCCTGGCTCTCCCGGCACGGCCAGTGGGACGCCGCCGCGGCCGATCTGGGCGTCCACCGCCACACCCTGCGCTACCGGATGCGACGGGTGGAGGAGATCCTGGGCCGCTCGCTCGACGACCCGGACGTCCGGATGGAGCTGTGGCTCGCCCTCAAGGCGACGGCCGCCTCCTCGGGGGACCGGTAACTCCTCCCGGCCGTCCGGCTACGACAAACCGGCGTACCGGCCCCGCGCTCCACTCCACCGCGGACAAGCCTCATCCGCGCCTGACCGCCCTACGGTGGGGCCGACGGGTGCCCTCGTGGCGCCCGGCGATCGTCGTTCACCACCCCCGAAGGGCCGGTACCGCCATGACTTCCACCCACGCCTTCTGGCTGGCCGGCCGCCAGGCCACCGGCGAGGACAGCTTCGACGTCACCAATCCCTGGGACGGCCGTCTCGTCGGCACGGTCGCCGTGCCGACCGACGCCCAGGTCGAGGAGGCCGTCGCCGCCGCGTACGCCGTGCGCGAGGAGTTCGCCGCGACCCCGGCGCACGTACGGGCCGCCGCCCTCGACCACGTCGTACGCCGCCTCACCGAGCGCACCGAGGAGATAGCCCAGCTGATCTCCGCCGAGAACGGCAAGCCGGTCAAGTGGGCCCGCGGCGAGGTCGGCCGCGCCGTCTCCGTCTTCCGGTTCGCCGCCGAGGAGGCGCGCCGCTTCAACGGCGGCGACGCCCAGCGGCTGGACACGGACGCCGGCGGGACCGGCCGTCTCGGGCTGACCCGGCGCTTCCCGCGCGGTCCCGTCCTCGGCATCGCGCCCTTCAACTTCCCGCTCAACCTCAGCGCCCACAAGGTCGCCCCGGCCATCGCCGTCGGCGCGCCGATCATCCTCAAGCCGGCCCCGGCCACGCCGATCTCGTCCCTGATCCTGGGCGAGCTGCTGGCCGAGACGGCCCTCCCGGCGGGGTCCTGGTCCGTGCTGACCGTGCCCAACGACAAGATGCCCGCCCTGGTCCAGGACGAGCGGCTGCCGGTGATCTCCTTCACCGGATCCGGCCCGGTCGGCTACGCGATCATGGAGTCGGTGCCGCGCAAGCACTGCACCCTGGAGCTGGGCGGCAACGGCGCGGCCGTCGTGCTCGGCGACTGGTCCTCCGAGGCGGACCTGGACCACGCCGCGAGCCGCATCGCGACCTTCTCCAACTACCAGGGTGGCCAGTCCTGCATCTCGGTGCAGCGCGTCATCGCCGACGCCTCCGTGTACGACCGGCTCGTCCCGAAGATCGTCGCGGCCGTCGAGGCCCTGGTGACCGGCGACCCCTCCGACGCGGCCACCGACGTCGGCCCGCTGGTCAGCGAGGACGCCGCCCTCCGTGTCGAGTCCTGGGTCGACGAGGCCGTCACCGCCGGCGCCACCCTGCTGACCGGCGGCAGGCGCGACGGCGCCACGTACGCCCCGACGGTCCTCACCGACGTGCCGGACACCGCGACGCTCGCCTGCGAGGAGATCTTCGGCCCGGTGCTGTACGTCCGGCGGACCGAGGGCGAGGCCGAGGCCTTCGCCGCCGTCAACGCCTCCAAGTACGGGCTGCAGGCGGGCGTCTTCACCCACGACCTGCAGACGGCCTTCCGGGCCCACCGCGCCCTGGAGGTGGGCGGCGTGGTCATCGGCGACGTGCCCTCCTACCGCGCCGACCAGATGCCGTACGGCGGCGCCAAGCAGTCCGGAGTGGGCCGCGAGGGCGTGCGCTACGCCATGGACGACTACACCTACGAGCGGGTCCTCGTCCTCACCGGCCTGGCCCTGTAGCCCGGACCCCGTGACGAACGGCCGGAGCCCACTGCGCGGGGGCTCCGGCCGCTCGCGTCCGTCCCGGACCGGTCCGGCGGACGACCGACCGGCACCGCTCCCGGCCGGCTGCCGCCGCGAATCGTTCCTGCGGTGAACGTCCACGCCCGTGCGGGTGAGAGCCCGCCGTCGGGCACCCGCCCGGGGCGGGTGCCCGGTAGAACGCGGGGGTGATCAAGAACCTGCTGCGCGCCTTCGGCGCGTTCACCCTCGCTCTCGTCCCGGTCCTCGACTCCCCTGCGGCACATGCCGCCCCGACGCCGGAGGCCGCCGTCGTGACCACGCTCGCCGACGCCGTCGGCCTGGTCAAGGTCGTCGAGGAGGACCGGACCGGTTACGCCCCCTCGCGCTTCAAGCACTGGAACGCGGGCGGTCTCCCCTCCGACGGGTGCGACACCCGAAACGAGGTGCTGCTCGACGAGGCGGTCAAGGCCCCCGTCGTGCAGGCCGGATGCAAGCTGACCGGCGGAACGTGGCAGTCGTACTACGACGGTCAGGAGGTGACCGGTCCGGGCGCCCTGGCCGTGGCCCACACCGTGCCGCTCGCGGAGGCGTGGGCTTCCGGTGCCTCCGCGTGGAGCGCTGCCCGCCGTGAGGCGTACGCGAACGACCAGGGCTCGTCGGCGTCGCTGGTCGCGGTGACGGTTCGCGTGAACCGGCAGAAGGCCGACCAGGACCCGGCCGAGTGGCTCCCGCCGGTGCCGGAAGCGCACTGCCGCTACGTGGGCGAGTGGGTGACGGCGAAGCTCCGCTGGCAACTCACCGCCGACAACACGGAGATGGAGGCGTTGAAGGTGTTCGCCGAAGGACCCTGCGAGGACGCCGTCGTCCAGTACAAGCCCGCCTCGTGACCGTGCGCCGGCGCCTGTCCGACCTGTACGGATGATCTTGCGTGACCTCGGCCCCGTTCACCCGTTGAGTCGATCAGCGGGTGGACACATCCGATGAGAAGAAGACGAGGTCACCAAGTGAAGTCATGCCGGACGCGTTCCCTGTCGCGATGCGCCCTCGGGTGCGGGGCTGCTCTCATGGCCGTGGGGCTCTCCACCGGTGCGGCGTACGCCGACGAGACGCACACCGACGCGCACAACGCGCCCCACTTCGCTCTCATCCAGACCGGGCAGATCGACGACCCCCTGGAGGACGTGCTGGAGCACGCGGCGGTCCTGGGCACCACGTACGTCTTCGACTGAGCAGCCTCCTCCCGCAGGCCGCCAACGCCCCGGGCGGCCTGCGGTCTCCGCGGTTCGGGTGTCTGGAACGATGTGCCGGCGCATGCTGGTGATCAGGCCGGTGAGGGTGTCTCTGCGGACCTCGCGGTGTTTCTCCGGACGCTGACGACGGCTGTCCGGTCAAGATCGTTCCTTCGGCCTGCGGCGCGATCGGCGAGCAGTTCGACAACGACGGCTCGTACCTGCCACTCTGCCGGAGTTGCGGTTTCGTGCTGGACTCCCCAGGAGTCGGTCCGTGCAGCTGACCTGCGGACCGTCGATTCCCCGAAGCGAGGAACAGGATGAGACCGCCACCCCTCGGGGAGGAGCTCGACGCCTGGCTGCGGGACAACGGCTGGTATCCGGGGCGAGAGGACGAGGCCCAGAACCAGGCGGAGGCCGAGCGGCTGATCGCGGCACGTGTCAGCGGGTCCGCCGGCCAGGGACATCCGCTGCGGCCATGGGGCGAGGTGCACCGTTTCGTCTCGTCCTACGTCGGTCTTGAGTTCCCCATGCCCTTGGCGCCGGAGAGGAAGTTCCGAGCCGATCCCACGTTCGGTTACGAAGGGGACGCCGAGCTCGTCGTCGAACTGGCGCAGAACCTGGGGCACCAGCTCTTCCCCGTGGGCTGGGAGACGTCCGAGAACGGCATCGTCCTGCTGGACGACGCGGGGCGCTTCTTCTACCTGCACCACACCGGGCCCTGTTTCCTCGGCGGCAACGCCACCCAGGCCCTCTCCAGTTTGATGACCGGCGACCAGGAAGACGCGGAGGCGTACTTCGCCTGACGTGGCGTCAGGTGTGGCGACTTCCCTGCTCGTCCAGGGGGTGACCGTCAGCCATACCGATCTGGCCGGGGACAGGACGCCTCAGCTCCACCCAGCCGCGCAGGCCCTCGTCGAGGCGCTGCCCGTCGACCGGTGCGAGCCCCGTGAGCACGGGTACCCGTAACACGCACCACCCCGTCCGTGTTGGGGCGCTGCGGGAGTACTTCGGGCTGACGCCGCGCCCCGTCGCGGCGGGCACCGAGGTGACGCTCGGCGACACGGTCCGGGAGGCGACGGCGCTCGGCCTGTCATGGGAGGCCGTCCAGGGGTGCGTCAGGTATCTGGGCCGCTACGCGGGCCGGACGGCCGGCCAGGGCCTGCGCGAGCAGCGAAGAGCCCTCAGGTCGTGTCCGCCGGGGATCCGGCCCGGCACGGCCGCCCGGGGTCGCCCGACCGGCGGAGCCGCCCCCGCCCGGCCCGGAGCGCCCCATGCGAGCCGGACGGGCCCCGCCCGTGCCGGGGAACGGCACCGTGAACCGGCCCCCGCCAGCCGGCGAGGGCCGGTCACACGCATCCGGGAGCCCCGCGCAGGGTGGTGGGGTCGACGCAGATCGGGTAGATACGGACGAGTGGTACCGATCGGAACGCGTACGGCCCGACCCATATCCCGACTCGCGGCGAGGTGAGCTCCTCATGTCCGCCCCATCCGACATTCCCCAGGCCCCCAAAGTCACCGAGCGCGAAGCGCGGCAGGTGGCCGAGGCCGCCCGTGAACAGGACTGGCGCAAGCCGAGCTTCGCCAAGGAACTCTTCCTCGGACGCTTCCGGCTGGACCTGATCCATCCCCACCCCCTGCCGGCCCCGGACGACGTGCGGCGCGGTGAGGCCTTCCTCGCCCGGCTGCGCGAATTCTGCGAGGCCCACGTCGACGGCGCCCTCATCGAGCGTGAGGCCAGGATCCCCGACGAGGTCATCAACGGCCTCAAGGAGCTCGGCGCCCTCGGCATGAAGATCGAGACCAAGTACGGCGGTCTCGGACTGACCCAGGTCTACTACAACAAGGCGCTGGCGCTGGCCGGTTCGGCGAGTCCCTCGATCGGTGCGCTGCTCTCCGCCCACCAGTCGATCGGCGTACCGCAGCCGCTGAAGATGTTCGGTACGCAGGAGCAGAAGGACACCTTCCTGCCCCGCCTCGCACGCACGGACATCTCCGCCTTCCTCCTCACCGAACCCGACGTCGGCTCCGACCCGGCACGGCTCGCGACCGCGGCCGTCCCGGACGGCGACGACTACGTCCTGGACGGTGTGAAGCTCTGGACGACCAACGGAGTCGTCGCCGACCTGCTCGTCGTCATGGCCCGGGTCCCCGGGGCCGAGGGCCACAAGGGCGGCATCACCGCCTTCGTCGTGGAGGCCGGCTCCCCGGGCATCACCGTGGAGCACCGCAACGCCTTCATGGGACTGCGCGGCATCGAGAACGGTGTCACCCGCTTCCACCAGGTCCGGGTCCCCGCGGCGAACCGGATCGGCCCCGAGGGTGCAGGGCTCAAGATCGCCCTCACCACGCTCAACACCGGCCGCCTCTCGCTGCCCGCCATGTGCGTCGGCGTCGGCAAGTGGTCCCTGAAGATCGCCCGCGAGTGGTCGGCGGTCCGTGAGCAGTGGGGCAGGCCCGTCGCCCGGCACGAGGCGGTGGGCGCGAAGATCTCCTTCATCGCCGCCACCACCTTCGCCCTCGAAGCGGTCGTGGACCTCTCCTCGCAGATGGCCGACGAGAGCCGCAACGACATCCGCATCGAGGCCGCGCTGGCCAAGCTGTACGGCTCCGAGATGGGCTGGCTGATCTCCGACGAGCTCGTCCAGATCCGCGGCGGACGCGGCTTCGAGACCGCGGCCTCGCTCGCGGCCCGCGGCGAACGCGCCGTGCCCGCCGAGCAGATGCTCCGCGACATGCGGATCAACAGGATCTTCGAGGGCTCCACGGAGATCATGCACCTGCTGATCGCCCGTGAGGCCGTCGACGCCCACCTCAAGGTCGCCGGCGACATCATCGACCCCGACAAGCCGCTCTCCGACAAGGCGAAGGCGGGCGCCAACGCCGCCGGGTTCTACGCACGCTGGCTCCCCAAGCTGGTCAGCGGGCCCGGTCAGCTGCCCAACGCCTACGGGGAGTTCCGCGTCCCCGGACACCCCGACCTCTCCGCGCACCTGCGGTACGTCGAGCGCGCGTCCCGCAAGCTGGCCCGCTCCACCTTCTACGCGATGTCCCGCTGGCAGGGCCGCATGGAGACCAAGCAGGGTTTCCTCGGCAGGATCGTCGACATCGGCGCCGAACTCTTCGCGATGAGCGCCGCCTGTGTCCGTGCCGAGCACCTGCGGGCCGACGACGACCACGGCCGCGAGGCGTACCAGCTCGCCGACGTGTTCTGCCGGCAGGCCCGCATCCGGGTGGAGGAGCTCTTCAACCGGCTGTGGTCCAACACCGACGACATCGACAGGCGTGTCGTCGACGGTGTCCTCTCCGGGACCTACACCTGGCTGGAGGAGGGGGTCATCGACCCCAGCGGCGACGGCCCCTGGATCGCCGACGCCACCCCCGGCCCGGCCACAGGGGAGGACGTCCACCGCACCGTCCGCTGAACCCGGCACACCCGTGGGGCGCGTCCACTGCCTGGACGCGCCCCGCGGGCACGCCCGCCGCACGGCAGAATGGGCGCCCGTGACCGTCATAGACATCCCCGGCTCCAAGTCCGTCACCGCCCGCGCCCTGTTCCTGGCCGCCGCCGCGGACGGCACCACCACCCTGCTGCGCCCCCTGTACTCGGACGACACCGAGGGGTTCACCGAGGGACTGACCCGCCTCGGATACGAGGTCACCCGCGAGGCGGACCGATGGCACATCGAGGGGCGCCCCTCGGGACCCGCAGAGGCGGACGCCGAGGTCCACTGCCGCGACGGGGCCACCACCGCGCGGTTCCTGCCGACGCTGGCCGCCGCCGCGGCCTCCGGCACGTACCGCTTCGACGCCTCCGCGCAGATGCGCCGCCGCCCTCTCGCGCCCCTCACCCGGGCACTCCGGACCCTCGGCGTCGACCTGCGCCACGGAGGAGCGGAGGGCCACCACCCGCTCACCATCGAGGCGTCCGGCGTCAAGGGCGGCGAACTGACCCTGGACGCGGGGGAGTCGTCCCAGTACCTCACCGCCCTGCTCATGCTCGGCCCGCTCACCGCCGAGGGCCTGCGGATCGAGGTCACCGAGCTCGTCTCGGCGCCGTACATCGAGATCACCCTCGCGATGATGCGCGGCTTCGGGGCCGAGGTCGTCCGGGAGGGGAACACCTTCACCGTTCCTCCCGGCGGCTACCGCGCCACCACCTACGCCGTCGAACCCGATGCCTCCACCGCCTCGTACTTCTTCGCCGCGGCGGCCCTCACCGGCCGTGAGGTCACCGTCCCCGGTCTCGGAACCGGCGCGCTCCAGGGCGACCTGCGCTTCACCGACGTGCTGCGCCGCATGGGAGCCGAGGTCACCACGACCGCCGGGGCCACGACCGTACGGTCCTCCGGCCGGCTCTCCGGCCTGACGGTCAACATGCGCGACATCTCGGACACCATGCCGACCCTCGCCGCCATCGCGCCGTTCGCCGGCTCTCCCGTGCGGATCGAGGACGTCGCCAACACCCGGGTGAAGGAGTGCGACCGGCTGGAGGCGTGCGCCGAGAACCTGCGGAACATGGGCGTCACCGTCCACACCGGACCCGACTGGATCGAGATCCACCCCGGCACCCCCCGCCCCACCGAGATAGTCACCCACGGCGACCACCGCATCGTGATGTCGTTCGCCGTCGCCGGACTGCGCACCCCCGGGATCAGCTACGACGACCCCGGCTGCGTACGGAAGACGTTCCCCCGCTTCCACGAGGAGTTCGCGGACTTCGTGGCGAGGACCGCGCAGCCGTAGGGCGAGGACCGCGCAACCGTAAAAGGCCGTGCGCCCGGCGGCAGGGCCCGCTACGGTCCCCGCATGATGTCCCGGAACGATGTCCTGTCCGTCCTCGCCCTGCTGCGCGAGGCCGGTGCCGACGTGGTGATCGCCGGAGGCTGGGGCGTCGACGCCCTGCTCGGCGAGGAGACCCGCGAGCACCGGGATCTCGACCTCCTGCACCGCCGTGAGCAGGAGACCGCCGTCGTGGCCGCCCTGGAGACCGCCGGATACACCGAGACGCTGGACTGGCGCCCCGCCCGTTTCGTGCTCAGCCATCCGGCAGGGCCCGAGATCGACCTGCACCCGCTGGAGTTCGCCGCCGACGGGTCCGCGGTCCAGTCCTCGCTCGACCCGGCGGAGTCCTTCCACTACCCGGCCGCCTGCTTCGTCACCGGCACCATCGGGACGACCACCGTCCGCTGCGTCTCGGCCGAGCAGCAGGCGCTGTTCCACCAGGGCTACGAACCGGCCGAGCGCGATGTGGCGGACATGCGGCGGCTGGCGGAGAAGTTCGGCATCGATACGCACTTCTGACCTCCCGATGCCGCACGATCGGGCCTCGGCCCGATTTCGGGACAAGGTTCCCGGAAGAAATTCCGTCGGAAGAAATTCCGTGCCACGCGGGCCTGAGACGCGCGCCGATCGGGGCGCGCTGTCACGACGCACAGCGGATGCGGCAACAATGGGGGCCATGAGCGACAGCCCCGCACCCCTCGCCGATCCGCATCTCGTCTTCGACGCGGCGGAAGGCCGCCGGGATCTGGTGATCCTCGGCTCCACCGGGTCCATCGGTACCCAGGCCATCGACCTGGTCCTGCGTAACCCCGCCCGGTTCCGCGTCACCGCGCTCTCCGCGGCCGGCGGCAGGGTCCGGCTCCTCGCCGAGCAGGCGCGGCAGCTTCGCGTACGTACGGTCGCGGTGGCCGACGGGGACAAGGTGCCCGCGCTCCGCGAGGCCCTGGGCGAGGTCTACGGGGCGGGGGAGCCGCTCCCGGAGGTCCTGGCCGGCCCCGACGCCGCCACGGAACTCGCGGCGAGCGCCTGCCACACCGTGCTGAACGGGATCACCGGCTCGATCGGGCTCGCCCCCACGCTCGCCGCGTTGAAGGCGGGCCGCACGCTCGCCCTGGCGAACAAGGAGTCGCTGATCGTCGGCGGCCCGCTGGTGAAGGCCCTGGCGGCCCCCGGCCAGATCATCCCGGTCGACTCCGAGCACGCCGCGCTCTTCCAGGCCCTCGCCGCGGGGAAGCGGACCGACGTCCGCAAGCTCGTCGTGACCGCCTCCGGCGGCCCGTTCCGCGGGCGCACGCGCGCGGAGCTGGCCGATGTCACGCGGGAGCAGGCCCTGGCGCACCCGACCTGGGCCATGGGCCCGGTCATCACGGTCAACTCCGCGACCCTGGTCAACAAGGGCTTGGAGGTCATCGAGGCGCACCTCCTCTACGACATCCCGTTCGACCGGATCGAGGTCGTGGTCCACCCCCAGTCGTACGTTCACTCGATGGTGGAGTTCACCGACGGCTCCACCCTCGCGCAGGCGACCCCGCCCGACATGCGGGGCCCCATCGCCATCGGTCTCGGCTGGCCCGAGCGTGTCCCGGACGCGGCCCCCGCCTTCGACTGGAAGAAGGCCTCCAGCTGGGAGTTCTTCCCGCTCGACACGGAGGCGTTCCCGTCCGTCGGGCTCGCCCGGCACGTGGGCACCCTGGGCGGTACCGCGCCCGCGGTCTTCAACGCCGCCAACGAGGAGTGCGTGGAGGCGTTCCTGGCGGGACGGCTGCCCTTCAACGGCATCATGGATACGGTCACAGCGGTGGTGGCCGAACACGGCACCCCCGCCACGGGAACTTCACTGACGGTCGCGGACGTCCTCGAAGCGGAGACCTGGGCCCGGTCCAGGGCCCGCGAACTCTCGGCGGAAGCGACAGCGGAGGCGCACGCATGAGCATGACGACGATCCTGATGACGATTCTCGGAATCGCCATCTTCGCCGTGGGTCTGCTGTTCTCCATCGCCTGGCACGAACTGGGCCACCTGTCGACGGCCAAGCTCTTCGGCATCAGGGTGCCGCAGTACATGGTCGGCTTCGGGCCGACCCTCTGGTCGCGCAAGAAGGGCGACACGGAGTACGGCATCAAGGCCATCCCGGCGGGCGGCTACATCCGCATGATCGGCATGTTCCCCCCGGGGCCCGACGGCCGGATCGAAGCGCGCTCCACCTCGCCGTGGCGCGGCATGATCGAGGACGCCAGGTCCGCCGCCTTCGAGGAGCTCGAACCGGGCGACGAGACGCGCCTCTTCTACACGCGCAAGCCGTGGAAGCGCGTGATCGTGATGTTCGCCGGCCCCTTCATGAACCTGGTGCTGGCCGTCGCGATCTTCATGGGCGTGGCCATGACCTTCGGCTTCCAGACCCAGACCACCGAGGTCGCGGGCGTCCAGAAGTGCACGATCGCGCAGAGCGAGAAGCGCGACACGTGCAAGGCGTCCGACCCGGTCTCACCGGCGAAGGCCGCCGGCCTGCTGGAGGGCGACAAGATCGTCGCCTTCAACGGGAAGAAGATCGACGACTGGGCCACCCTCTCGGACGAGATCCGCAAGACCATCGGCCCCGCCACCGTCACCGTGCAGCGGGACGGCCGTGAACAGACCCTGAACGCGGTGCTGAAGAAGAACGCCGTCGCCCAGAAGGACGGGGACGGCGAGGTCGTACCCGGCAAGTTCGTCGACGCCGGTTACCTCGGCTTCGCCGCGAGGACCGAGATCCTGCCGCTCTCCTTCGGTGACTCGGTCGTCCGCATGGGCGACATGATCGAGAACGGCGTCGATTCGATCATCGCCCTGCCCTCCAAGATCCCCGATCTGTGGAACGCGGCGTTCAGCGACGGCGAGCGCGCGGACGACTCGCCGGTCGGCGTGGTCGGCGCGGCCCGGATCGGCGGCGAGGTGATGAACCTCGACGTCCCGGCCCAGAACCAGATCGCGATGATGCTGTTCCTGCTGGCCGGCTTCAACCTCTCGCTCTTCCTCTTCAACATGCTGCCCCTGCTCCCGCTGGACGGCGGACACATCGCGGGCGCCCTCTGGGAGGCCCTGCGCCGGAATGTGGCCAAGGTCTTCAAGCGGCCCGACCCCGGGCCGTTCGACGTGGCGAAGCTCATGCCGGTCGCCTATGTGGTGGCGGGGATCTTCATCTGCTTCACGCTGCTGGTGCTGGTCGCGGACATCGTGAACCCGGTGAAGATCACCTGACGCCACACACGTCCCATGGATGGCGGCCGGTCACACAGGTGGTGTCCGGTCGCCCACCATCGAGCGGTTTGGCGGCACGGGTGCGCTCCGTTCTCCTCCGGTGACGTAACCTCGAAGCCTGGAGCCCGCCGTTCTCGGGACCTCGATCCACACCGATCCACACCTTGGGGATGCTCAGCGCATGACTGCGATTTCTCTCGGAATGCCGGACGTTCCGACCAAGCTCGCCGACCGGCGGGTCAGCCGCCAGATCCAGGTCGGGACGGTGGCGGTCGGCGGGGACGCACCGGTGTCGGTGCAGTCGATGACGACGACGCGTACGTCGGACATCGGTGCGACGCTGCAGCAGATCGCGGAGCTCACGGCCTCGGGCTGCCAGATCGTGCGGGTGGCGTGTCCCACCCAGGACGACGCGGACGCGCTGGCGACCATCGCGAGGAAGTCGCAGATCCCGGTGATCGCGGACATCCACTTCCAGCCGAAGTACGTGTTCGCCGCGATCGACGCGGGCTGCGCGGCGGTCCGGGTGAACCCCGGCAACATCAAGCAGTTCGACGACAAGGTCAAGGAGATCGCGAAGGCGGCGGGCGACGCGGGCACCCCGATCCGTATCGGCGTGAACGCGGGCTCGCTGGACGCGCGGCTGCTGAAGAAGTACGGCAAGGCGACGCCGGAGGCTCTGGTGGAGTCGGCGCTGTGGGAGGCCTCGCTCTTCGAGGAGCACGGCTTCCGGGACATCAAGATCTCGGTGAAGCACAACGACCCGGTCGTGATGGTGAACGCCTACCGTCAGCTGGCCGCGCAGTCCGACTACCCGCTGCACCTGGGTGTGACGGAGGCGGGTCCGGCGTTCCAGGGGACGATCAAGTCCGCGGTGGCGTTCGGGGCGCTGCTCTCCGAGGGCATCGGGGACACGATCCGGGTCTCGCTGTCGGCGCCGCCGGCCGAGGAGGTCAAGGTCGGTCTGCAGATCCTTGAGGCGCTGAACCTGAAGCAGCGCCGGCTGGAGATCGTGTCGTGCCCGTCGTGCGGGCGTGCGCAGGTGGACGTGTACAAGCTCGCCGACCAGGTCAGCGCGGGCCTGGAGGGCATGGAGGTCCCGCTGCGGGTCGCGGTCATGGGCTGCGTCGTGAACGGCCCGGGTGAGGCCCGTGAGGCCGACCTGGGTGTGGCCTCCGGCAACGGCAAGGGTCAGATCTTCGTGAAGGGCGAGGTCATCAAGACCGTCCCCGAGTCGAAGATCGTGGAGACCCTCATCGAGGAAGCCATGAAGATCGCGGAGCAGATGGAGAAGGACGGCATCGCCTCGGGCGAGCCCCAGGTCTCCATCGCCGGCTGACCTTGCACCCCGCTGTGCCCCGCAGGCTCCGTCCTGCGGGGCACAGCCGCGTTTCCCCGCCCGTCGGCCTTCCCTGCCCGGGGCGCACCCCACAGCCTTGTTGGGTACAGTGCGGACATCAGTAGACCGTTTGGTGAGGCCCCAGTGTTGACGCAGACCACTACCCGGGTCCTCGACCCCGGCGAGCTCCCCGCCGCACTCGCCATCCTTGAGAGCGCCCCCGTCGAGAACGCCTTCGTGACTTCCCGCGTCCAGGTCGCCGGGCTCGATCCATGGCGGCTCGGCGGCGAGATGTGGGGCTGGTACGCCGACGGCCGGCTCCGCTCGCTCTGCTACTCCGGGGCCAATCTCGTGCCCATCTGCGCCACCCCCGAGGCCGTCAGGGCCTTCGCCGACCGTGCCCGGCGGGCCGGCCGCCGCTGCTCCTCGATCGTCGGTCCGGCCGGTCCCACGGCCCAGCTGTGGCGCCTCCTGGAACCGAGCTGGGGTCCCGCCCGCGAGGTCCGGCCCAACCAGCCGCTCATGGTGACCGACCGCCCCTCGGCCGAGGTGGCGGCCGACCCGCTCGTGCGCAGGGTCCGCAAGGAGGAGATGGACGTCCTCATGCCGGCCTGCGTGGCCATGTTCACCGAGGAGGTCGGCGTCTCCCCGCTGGCCGGCGACGGAGGGCTCCTCTACCAGGCCCGGGTCGCCGAACTGATCACCACCCGCAGGTCCTTCGCACGCATAGAGGACGGCAAGGTCCTCTTCAAGGCCGAGATCGGCGCGGCCACCCCCCGGGCCTGCCAGATCCAGGGCGTCTGGGTCGCCCCCGAGGCCCGCGGCCGGGGACTCTCCGAGACGGGCATGGCGGCCGTCCTGCGCTACGCGCTCAGCGACGTGGCCCCCGTCGTCAGCCTGTACGTGAACGACTACAACACCGCCGCGCGCAGGGCCTACAGCCGCGTCGGCTTCCGCGAGACGGGCGCCTTCATGAGCGTGCTGTTCTGACCGGACGGTACGGCCAGTAGGGTTCGCGCATGGCAGCAGCAACCCCCACGCCCCCACGGGGCTCCGGGACCCCCGGCATCGTGGTCGGACCGCTCGACCTCACCGACCGCGTCGACGAGGCCCTCGCCGTGCAGGCCCTCGCCTTCGGCCTCTCCCAGGACGAGATCGACGTACGCCGCCACATCGTGCTGCGGCACCTCGACCATCCGCAGGCACGCGCGCTCGGCGCCACCACCGCCGACGGACGGCTCGCCGGATTCGTCTACGGACTGCCGAACGACCGGACGCACTGGTGGTCCACCGTCGTCGAACCGTATCTGCGTGCCACCGGCTCCGAGCGCTGGCTCGACGACTCGTTCGTGATCACCGAACTCCACGTCCACCCGGAGTTCCAGCAGCGCGGCATCGGCCGGAGCCTGATCACCACCATCACGGACGCCGTCGACCTGCCCCGTTCCATCCTCTCCGCGATCGACACCGAGAGCCCCGCCCGCGGTCTCTACCGCGCCCTTGGCTACCGGGACCTGGCCCGGCAGGTGCTCTTCCCCAGCGCGCCCAAGCCGTACGCGGTGATGGGCGCGCCCCTTCCGCTGCTCCGCGGCTGAGGAATGGATTTCCGCCCGCACGGGACCCCCGGCTAACCTCGGGCTCACCACCCTTCCGAGCAGGAGTTCATCATGGCCCAGGTCCAGCGCATGTCCCGATTGATGATCAAGACACTGCGCGACGACCCGGCGGACGCCGAGACGCTCAACCACAAGCTCCTCGTCCGCGCCGGTTACGTACGCCGCACCGCGGCCGGCATCTGGTCCTGGCTGCCGCTCGGCAAGAAGGTCCTGGAGAACATCACCCGCGTCGTCCGCGAGGAGATGGACGCCATCGGCGGCCAGGAGGTCCTGCTCCCCGCGCTGCTCCCCAAGGAGGCGTACGAGGCGAGCGGCCGGTACGACGAGTACGGCGACCTGCTGTTCCGGCTCAAGGACCGCAAGGGCGCCGACTACCTCCTCGGCCCGACCCACGAGGAGATCTTCACCCAGGTCGTCAAGGACATGTGCTCGTCCTACAAGGACCTGCCCGTGATCCTGTACCAGATCCAGACCAAGTACCGCGACGAGGCCCGTCCCCGCGCCGGTGTGCTGCGCGGCCGCGAGTTCCAGATGAAGGACTCGTACTCCTTCGACACCACCGACGAGGGCCTGGCCGAGGCGTACCAGCTGCACCGCGCCGCGTACATCCGGATCTTCGAGCGCCTCGGCCTCGACCACCGCATCGTCTCCGCCGTCTCCGGTGCCATGGGCGGCTCCGCCTCGGAGGAGTTCCTCGCCCCCGCGCCCGCCGGCGAGGACACCTTCGTCGACTGCCCGAACTGCGACTACGCCGCCAACACCGAGGCCGTGACCTTCAAGGCCACCGCCGCCGACGCCTCGGCGACCGGCCCGGTCGAGGAGCTGGACACCCCTGACACCCCGACCATCGAGACCCTCGCCGCCCACCTCGGCGTCGAGGCCTCCGCCACCCTGAAGAACCTCCTGGTCAAGGTCGACGGCGAGATCGTGGCCGTGGGTGTGCCCGGCGACCGCGAGGTCGACCTCGGCAAGCTCGGTGAGCACCTCGCCCCGGCCGTCGTCGAGCTCGTCACCGCCGAGGACTTCGTGGGCCGCCCCGACCTGGTGCGCGGCTACGTCGGCCCGCAGGGCCTGGAGAAGGTCCGCTACATCGCCGACCCCCGCGTCGCCGCCGGCACCGCCTGGATCACGGGTGCCAACAAGGAGGGCAAGCACGCGAGGAACGTCGTCGCCGGCCGCGACTTCGAGATCGACGAACACCTCGACGTCGTCGTCGTCGAGGCGGGCGACCCCTGCCCCAACTGCGGCGCCGGCCTCCAGGTGGACCGTGCCATCGAGATCGGCCACATCTTCCAGCTCGGCCGCAAGTACGCCGACATCTTCTCCCTCGACGTCCTCGGCCAGCAGGGCAAGCCGGTCCGCGTCACGATGGGCTCGTACGGCATCGGCGTCTCCCGCGCGGTGGCCGCCCTGGCCGAGCAGACCGCCGACGAGAAGGGGCTGTGCTGGCCCCGCGAGATCGCCCCGGCCGACGTGCACGTCGTCGCCGCCGGCAAGGCGCTCCAGACCGAACTCGCCCTCGACGTCTCCGAGAAGCTCAACGCCGCGGGCCTGCGCGTCCTGGTCGACGACCGTCCCGGTGTCTCGCCGGGCGTGAAGTTCACCGACTCCGAGCTCATCGGCGTCCCGAAGATCCTCGTCGCCGGCCGCCGTTCGGCCGAGGGCGTCCTGGAACTGAAGGACCGTCGCACGGGCGAGCGCGAGGAGCTCACCGTCGACGAGGCGATCGCCCGCCTGACCGACCAGGGCTGATCCGGCCGGCATCCAAGAGGGCCCCGCGCGGTGCGCGGGGCCCTCTTGGATGTGCGGGCCGGCTACAGCCAGGCCGCGAACTCCAGTGACATCTCGCCGTCCTGCGTGCGCCCCGCCGCCAGCGCCCGGGTGCCGGACTCGACGGCACGGAACAGCGTCCAGCCGCGCAGCCGCGCCTGGTCGACCTCCAAGGACTCGGCGAGCTTCTTGACCCTGCGGCGGGCCGTCACGGCACCGCCCGGCGAGGCGATCAGGTCCTCGACCCGGTCACGCACCAGCCGCGCCAGGTCGTACGCGCGCTCCCCGGTCAGAGGCTCGGGCCCGACCGCCAGCCACGGGGCACGCTCACCGGCCAGGACCTTGCTCTGCCGGAAGTTGCCGTGCAGCAGGAAAGTCTCGGGGGAGTCCTGGACCAGCTCCTCGCGGGCCGCGAGGGCCGCCGAGACGAGCGGTTCGAGCGCGGCGTCCTGTGCGGCGGCCGCCCGTACGGGACCCACCTGCCGGGCGGTGCGCTCCTCGACGGTCTCGAAGGCGTGGCCGGCCGGCGGCTCGACCCACAGCCGGCGCACCGTGCCCGCGGCCTCCAGGAGCGCCTTCGCCTCGGGCAGGGAGCGCAGGGACACCTCGTGGTGCAGCCGCTCCAGGAGGAGGGCGCCGTCGGGGCCGTCCGTGTCGGCGGCGGCCAGGAGCTCGACGGCCCCCCAGCCCTTCCAGTGCGCCAGTGCGGCCCTCTCCGGCGCGGGAGCGGCCCCGGGAGGCGCGATCTTCAGCACTGCGGGCGTGCCGTCGCCCCGGTGCACCAGGAGGACGAGACCGCTCCGCCCGCCGGGGGCGCAGACCCGGTCCAGGGAGACCGAGTGCGCGGACAGCGCGTCTTCGGTGAGTGCGGGGAGCCGCCCGAGCCACTCGGCGGCGGCCGCGTCCCCGTACGTCTCGCCGAGCGCTCGCACCAGACGCTGCGGCGGTTCGAAACCCATACGTGCCTTGTTCCCTTTCGGAGCGTGCTCAGTTGCGCTCGGTCGCTCAGTGCGTGACACCCGTGGCCCCTGCCTCCGCCGTGTTCTCCGGCGGGGCGGCCTTCTCGGTGAGCCCAGGAAAGGCTACGCCGGTGCCGCGCCAGCGCACCGCACGCACCGCGGCCTCCCGGAGCGCGCCCGCCGCGTCCTGCCGCAGCGGCCCCCGGGCAGCCCGTACGAGATCGGAGTACACGCCCGCGACCCGGTCCTCCAGCACGGCGGCGAGCCGCGTCGCGGTCGCCGGGTCCCGCGCCGCGAAGGGCAGCGTGTACGCCGCGTGCGCGACCACGGGCGTACCGCCCAGGTCACGCACGGTCCGGGTGAGCGCGTCCCGCCGGGCCCGGTGGGCGTCGTAGGCCGCTGTGGCGTCGTCGCGGCGGCCTCCCTCCAGCCGGCCGCCCAGCGCCCCGTAGCCGTACACGGCGGCGTGCTCGGCCGCGAGTGCGGCCTGTGCGGCGCGCAGCGTGCCCTCGGTGCCGTCCGCCCCGGCCTCTTCCTGTGCCATGCCGCTCATGCCGGGATCTCCTTGGCCAGTTCGGTCAGCAGATACGCGTGGGCCGCGCCGGCCGCGGCGATCGAGGCCAGCAGCCTGGCCAGTTCCGGTTCGGCGGTCAGCAGTGCGGCGGCGCGGCTGTCGGCCACCCTGCGCTCCTCGCCCGCCAGCTCCCTCAGGGCCGCACGCGCGTCGGTGGCGACCGCCGGCGGGGCGGGGGCGGGGGAGCCGCCCGCGGCCTTCGGCGGCCCGCCCAGGGCCGCGAGGTGCTGCCGTGCCGCGGCTCCCATCGGCGCGACCCCGGGCTCCGTCACCGGGTGGGCGGCCGCGAGCTGTTCGTAGCGGGAGAGCAGCGAGGCGCTGTCACGGGCCGCCGACGCACGCAGCGCCGTGCCCGCCCGGAGCGAGGCGGCCCTGGCGTCCGCGCCCCCGGAGGCACTCGGCGACTCGGCGCCGTCCCCGCAGCCTGTCAGCACCGCACCCAGGGCCAGGGCTCCCGTAGCGGTGAGCGCACTCCTGCGCGTCGTCCCCGTGCGGTGCACTTGTCTCCTTCAGCCTGGTTTTTGACAGTTTCTGACCTGAAGTGATCACCGGACGTGAGCGTACCCGCGGCCGGACGGGAGGGGGACGGCAACACCCCTGCGGACCGGATACCCTTTGACCTGACACGCGACGATCCCCACAACAGCACACGCGGCCGAGGAGTCACCCGGATGAGCACCACCCAGAGCGACAGGCTGCGCGAACTGCTGGAGCCGCTCGTCAGCGCCAAGGAGCTGGACCTCGAGGAGATCGAGGTGTCCCAGGCGGGCCGCCGCCGGGTGCTGCGGGTCATCGTGGATTCCGAGGACGGCGTGGAGCTCGACACCTGCGCGGAGCTCAGCCGCTCCGTCTCGCAGACGCTGGACGAGACCGATGCCATGGGCGAGGGCGAGTACGTCCTCGAGGTGAGCTCTCCGGGCGCCGACCGCCCGTTGACCGAGCACCGCCACTACGTACGAGCGACGGGCCGGCTGGCCAGGCTCACCCTGAGTGAGGGCGGCGAGCTGGTGGCCCGCATCCTCGGGGTGGACGACGAGGGACTCGATCTGGAGGTACCGGGCGTCAAGGGCCGCAAGCCCACGTCGCGCCGTGTCACCTTCGACGAGATCGCCAAGGCGCGCGTGGAGATCGAATTCAACCGCAAGGACAAGAAGGAAGAGGAGGCGTAGCCGTGGACATCGATGTGAAGCTTCTGAAGGGCTTGGCGCAGGACAAGGAGATCCCCTTCGACGTGCTCGTCGGGGCGATCGAGTCGGCCCTCCTCATCGCGTACCACCGCACCGACGGCAGTCACCGCCGTGCGCGCGTCGAGCTGGACGCCGGCGGGCATGTCACGGTGTGGGCGAAGGACGACCCGGCCGAGCTCGAGGAGGGCCAGGAGCCCAAGGAGTTCGACGACACGCCGTCCGGCTTCGGCCGTATCGCCGCGACCACCGCCAAGCAGGTCATCCTGCAGCGGCTGCGCGACGCCGAGGACGACAGGACGTTCGGCGAGTACGCGGGCCACGAGGGCGACGTCGTCACGGGCCTGGTCCAGCAGGGCAAGGACCCGAAGAACGTCCTGGTCGACATCGGCAAGCTGGAAGCGATCCTGCCGGTCCAGGAGCAGGTCCCGGGCGAGGAGTACACCCACGGCCTGCGGCTGCGTACGTACGTCGTGCGGGTGGCCAAGGGTGTGCGCGGTCCGTCCGTGACGCTCTCGCGCACCCACCCGAACCTGGTGAAGAAGCTCTTCGCGCTGGAGGTTCCGGAGATCGCGGACGGCTCGGTCGTCATCGAGGCCATCGCCCGCGAGGCGGGCCACCGCACCAAGATCGCTGTACGCTCCACCCGGGCCGGACTCAACCCGAAGGGCGCCTGCATCGGCCCGATGGGCAGCCGTGTGCGCAACGTCATGGCGGAGCTGCACGGCGAGAAGATCGACATCGTGGACTGGTCGGACGACCCCGCCGAGATGGTCGCCAACGCGCTGTCACCCGCGCGGGTGAGCAAGGTCGAGGTCGTGGACCTCGGGACGCGCTCCGCCCGGGTGACCGTGCCGGACTACCAGCTGTCGCTGGCGATCGGCAAGGAGGGGCAGAACGCCCGCCTGGCCGCCCGTCTCACCGGCTGGCGCATCGACATCCGCCCGGACACCGAGACCGACGAGGAGCGCGACGTCGCGGACCGTGAGCGCGCCGAGCGCGCCCGGGAGCGTTCCGAGCGCGGCTGACGGACTCCGGGCTGCCTCCGGGCGGTCTCCGGGCTGCCTCCGGGCGGTCTCCGGGCTGTCTCCGAAGGAATAGATCGAGGCGTCATGCCGCTGAGATCACGACAACATCCGTTCGATTTGTGCCCCCAAGGGGTGAGGTCGGTGCGGGGAGGTAGACTTAAACGTGTCTGGCCGGACGCACGCCCGCGCTTGCCCCGAGCGAACCTGTGTGGGATGCCGGGAGCGAGCGGCCAAGAGCGAGCTGCTGCGCATCGTGGTGGACGAGGGAGAGGTTGTCCCTGATCCACGCGGTACGCTGCCCGGCCGGGGTGCGTATGTACACCCCGCCTCTGTCTGTCTCGACCTGGCGGTCCGCCGCCGGGCATTCCCCCGGGCCTTCAAGGCCAAGGGGCCGTTCGACTCCGCCGCACTGCAGCGGTTCGTCGAGCGGGTGACACCGTAAGAAAGTGAACGGCACGGGTCCCCGTGCGGTCAGGTACCTCGCGAGTTGGAAGTAGGTCGAGATTGCGATGAGCACTCGATGAGTACGCGATGAGTACGCCCATGAAGTAGCGACGGTCCGGCGGTAACCCGGACCTAAAAGGAGCGAAGTGGCTAAGGTCCGGGTATACGAACTCGCCAAGGAGTTCGGAGTTGAGAGCAAGGTCGTCATGGCCAAGCTCCAGGAACTCGGTGAATTCGTCCGTTCGGCGTCCTCGACGATCGAGGCGCCGGTCGTACGCAAGTTGACTGACGCACTGCAGGGTCCCGGTGGCAACGCCGGCAAGTCCGCTGCAAAGCCTGGCGCGCCCCGCAAGGCCGCCCCCTCGAAGCCCGCAGCGCCCTCCCCGGCCGCCGCGGCACGTCCCGCTGCCCCGAAGCCCGGCGCCCCGGCCCCCAAGCCGGCCGCCGCGGAGACTCCGGCGAGCAGCACCCCCGCGGCGCCGTCCGCGGGTCCCCGTCCGGGTCCCAAGCCCGCGCCGAAGCCCGCCCCGGTCACCCCGGTGCCCGCCGCGGAGTTCTCGGCACCGGCTCCGGCCCAGCAGCCGGCCGCGCCGCAGCAGGCCCCGCGTCCCGCCGGTGCCACCCCCGGCCCCCGCCCCGCCCGTCCGGCTCCGGCCGGCGGTCAGCGTGACGGTGGCCGCGACGGTGGCCAGCGTGACGGCGGCCGCGGTGGCGAGCGTGGCGGCGACCGCCCCGCGCGTCCCGCAGGCCAGGGCGCCCCGCGCCCCGGCGGCGCCCGTCCGGCCGGTCCCCGTCCGGGCAACAACCCCTTCACCTCCGGCGGTTCCACCGGCATGGCGCGCCCCCAGGCGCCCCGTCCCGGCGGTGCCCCGCGCCCCGGCGGCGGTCAGGAGCGCCCCGGCGCCCCGCGCCCCCAGGGTGGTCCCGGCGGCGCCCCGCGCCCCCAGGGCCAGGGTGGCGCACGTCCCTCTCCGGGCGGCATGCCCCGTCCGCAGGCTCCGCGTCCGGGCGGTGCCCCGTCGGGTAACCGTCCGAACCCCGGCATGATGCCGCAGCGTCCCGCTGCGGGCCCGCGTCCCGGTGGTGGCCCCGGCGGTGGCCGTGGTCCCGGTAGCGGCGGCGGTCGCCCGGGTGGCGGCGGCGGTCGTCCCGGTGGCGGCGGCTTCGCAGGCCGTCCGGCCGGTCCCGGTGGCGGTGGCGGCGGCTTCGCCGGCCGTCCCGGCGGTCCCGGTGGTGGCGGCGCAGGCCGTCCCGGTGGTGGCGGTGGCTTCGGCGGCCGTCCCGGATTCGGTGGCCGTCCCGGCGGCCCGGGTGCCCGTGGTGGCACACAGGGTGCGTTCGGCCGTCCCGGCGGTCCCGCGCGTCGTGGCCGCAAGTCGAAGCGTCAGAGGCGCCAGGAGTACGAGGCCATGCAGGCCCCGTCGGTGGGCGGCGTCATGCTGCCTCGTGGCAACGGGCAGGCTGTCCGGCTGTCGCGCGGCGCGTCCCTGACCGACTTCGCGGAGAAGATCAACGCCAACCCGGCGTCGCTCGTCGCCGTGATGATGAACCTCGGCGAGATGGTCACCGCCACGCAGTCCGTCTCCGACGAGACGCTGAAGCTCCTCGCGGACGAGATGAACTACGTCCTCGAGATCGTCAGCCCGGAGGAGGAGGACCGCGAGCTGCTCGAGTCCTTCGACATCGAGTTCGGTGAGGACGAGGGCGGCGAAGAGGCCCTGGTCTCCCGTCCGCCGGTCGTGACCGTCATGGGTCACGTCGACCACGGTAAGACCCGGCTGCTGGACGCGATCCGCAAGACGAACGTCGTCGCGGGCGAAGCCGGCGGTATCACGCAGCACATCGGTGCGTACCAGGTCGGCGCCGAGGTCAACGGCGAGGACCGCAGGATCACCTTCATCGACACCCCGGGTCACGAGGCGTTCACCGCCATGCGTGCACGTGGTGCGAAGTCCACCGACATCGCGATCCTCGTGGTGGCGGCGAACGACGGTGTGATGCCCCAGACGATCGAGGCGCTGAACCACGCCAAGGCGGCCGAGGTGCCGATCGTGGTCGCGGTCAACAAGATCGACGTCGAGGGTGCCGACCCGACCAAGGTGCGCGGTCAGCTCACCGAGTTCGGTCTGGTGGCCGAGGAGTACGGCGGCGACACGATGTTCGTCGACATCTCCGCCAAGCAGGGCCTCAACATCGAGGCACTGCTGGAGGCCGTCGTCCTCACCGCCGACGCCTCGCTCGACCTGCGGGCCAACCCGGAGCAGGACGCGCAGGGTATTGCGATCGAGTCCCACCTCGACCGCGGCCGCGGTGCCGTCTCGACCGTCCTCGTCCAGCGCGGCACGCTGCGCATCGGCGACACGATGGTCGTGGGCGACGCGTACGGCCGTGTCCGGGCGATGCTCGACGACAACGGCAACAACGTGCAGGAAGCGGGTCCCTCGACCCCCGTCCTGGTCCTGGGTCTCACCAACGTCCCGGGTGCCGGCGACAACTTCCTGGTCGTCGACGAGGACCGCACGGCGCGTCAGATCGCCGAGAAGCGGGCCGCCCGCGAGCGCAACGCCAACTTCGCCCGCAAGGGTGTCCGGTTCTCCCTGGAGAACCTGGACGAGGCGCTCAAGGCCGGTCTGGTCCAGGAGCTCAACCTCATCATCAAGGGCGACGCGTCCGGTTCGGTGGAGGCTCTCGAGTCCTCGCTGCTCCAGCTCGACGTCGGTGAAGAGGTCGACATCCGGGTCCTGCACCGCGGTGTGGGTGCGGTCACCGAGTCGGACATCAACCTGGCGACCGGCTCCGACGCCATCGTGATCGGCTTCAACGTGCGCGCCGCAGGGCGTGCCGAGCAGATGGCCGAGCGCGAGGGCGTGGACGTCCGGTACTACTCGGTCATCTACCAGGCGATCGAAGAGATCGAAGCGGCCCTCAAGGGCATGCTCAAGCCGGAGTACGAAGAGGTCGAGCTCGGCAAGGCGGAGATCCGCGAGATCTTCCGCTCGTCCAAGCTGGGCAACATCGCCGGTGTGCTGGTCCGCTCCGGCGAGGTCAAGCGCAACACCAAGGCGCGCCTGCTGCGCGATGGCAAGGTCATCGCGGAGAACCTCAACATCTCCGGTCTGCGCCGCTTCAAGGACGACGTCACCGAGATCCGCGAAGGCTTCGAGGGCGGTATCAACCTCGGAAACTTCAACGACATCAAGATCGACGACGTCATCGCGACGTACGAGATGCGCGAGAAGCCGCGAGGCTGATCCACGGGGAACCCCGGGGGGTGACCCCCGGGCTCTCCTGCACGGTCGGGGCCGGTCGACGGGTCGTATTTCCGTCGATCGGCCCCGGCCGTTGCGTGTACGGTGCGGATGTCCCCGCCGGGTGAAGGCGGGGCGTGGCTGTGCCAGTCCGGGGGACGACCCCGGACCCCGAACCCGAACCGGCGGGACATCCGGACATACATGTATGTGGGGACACTGTCCTTCGATCTGCTCCTCGGCGACGTACGGTCGTTGAAGGAGAAGCGCTCCGTCGTCCGCCCGATCGTCGCCGAGATCCACCGCAAGTTCGGGGTGAGCGTCGCGGAGACGGGCGGCCAGGATCTCTACCGCAGGGCCCAGATCGGTCTTGCCGTGGTCTCCGGGGACACCGGGCACCTCACAGACGTACTCGACCGGTGCGAGCGCATGGTCGCCGGCCGGCCCGAGGTGGAGCTGCTGTCCGTACGACGGCGGCTGCACAACGACGAAGAAGACTGAGCACGTATCAGAAGGAGAAGGACCAGTGGCCGACAACGCGCGGGCAAAGAAGCTGGCGGACCTCATCCAGGTGGTGGTCGCCGAGAAACTGCAGCGCGGCATCAAGGACCCGCGTCTGGGCACGCACGTGACCATCACGGACACCCGTGTCACCGGCGACCTGCGGGAGGCCACGGTCTTCTACACGGTCTACGGCGACGACGAGGAGCGGGCCAGCGCGGCCGCCGGCCTGGAGAGCGCCAAGGGCATCCTGCGCTCGGCGGTCGGCGCGGCGGCGGGGACGAAGTTCACCCCGACGCTGGCCTTCGTGGCCGACGCCCTGCCGGACAACGCCAAGGCGATCGAGGACCTGCTCGACCGGGCACGTGCCTCGGACGCCAAGGTCCGTGAGGCGTCCTCCGGCGCCACGTACGCCGGAGACGCGGACCCGTACCGCAAGCCGGAGGACGAGTCCGACGAGAACGACGGGGACTCGCCTTCCGCATGACGCAGAACAAGCAGAACAAGACGCCGGACGGCCTTGTCATCGTCGACAAGCCGTCCGGCTTCACTTCGCACGACGTCGTGGCCAAGATGCGCGGCATCGCCCGCACCCGGCGGGTCGGCCACGCCGGCACGCTGGACCCGATGGCGACCGGTGTTCTCGTCCTGGGCGTCGAGAGAGCCACCAAGCTGCTCGGGCACCTCGCGCTGACCGAGAAGGAGTACCTGGGGACGATCCGGCTCGGCCAGGACACCGTCACCGACGACGCGGAGGGCGAGATCACCTCGTCCACCGACGCCTCGGGGGTGACCCGCGAGGGCATCGACGCCGGGGTCGCCGCGCTGACCGGCGCGATCATGCAGGTGCCGTCCAAGGTCAGCGCCATCAAGATCGACGGCAAGCGGTCCTACGCCCGGGTGCGCGGCGGCGAGGAGTTCGAGATCCCGGCCCGTCCGGTGACCGTCTCGTCCTTCCGGGTCTACGACGTCCGTGAGGCCGTCGCGGAGGACGGCACCCCGGTCGTCGACCTGGTCGTCTCCGTGGTCTGCTCCTCGGGTACGTACATCCGCGCCCTGGCCCGCGACCTCGGCGCCGGGCTCGGCGTGGGAGGGCACCTGACCGCGCTGCGGCGCACCCGCGTCGGACCGTACGGCCTCGACGGGGCGCGCACCCTCGACCAGCACCAGCAGGAGCTGACCGTGATGCCGGTGGCCGAGGCCGCCGCCTCGGCCTTCCCGCGCTGGGATGTGGACGAGAAGCGCGCCAAGCTGCTGCTCAACGGCGTGCGGGTGGACATGCCGTCCTATCCGCCGGGCCCGGTGGGGGTCTTCGGGCCCGACGGGGCGTTCCTCGTGCTCGTCGAGGAGCAGAAGGGCAAGGCCAAGAGCCTCGCCGTCTTCGCCTGAGTCTCCGTCCCCGACGACATGCGCGCGGGCTCCCCGTGGGTCCGCCCGTCGTGGAGCGGGCCGCCCCCCCGTGCGGGCCCGCTCCACGATCCCCCTCCCGCGTCCATCCCTGTCCACCGGAACCCGCCGATTCACCCCAATGGGCGGGCGCTCGGAGTGACCGGGGGGTGCGAGGGGGGCGCTTTCGCCTCGCGCGTTTCCGGTGCCGATCATCCGGGACCTACCGTCGGACCATGGGCAGCGGGGACCGGTCGAAACTTGTGAAGATCTGCGATCAGGCCGGCCGGCCGCGGGGAACCGGATTCGTCGCGGACGACCGGGGCACAGTCGTCACCAGCCATCAGGCCGTCGCCCGCTCCACGCCCCTGACGCTGCACTCCGCCGACGGCCTCAGCTGCGCCGTCGGCCCCGACGACATCACCGAGCTGCCCGCCCTGGGCCTGGCCCTGCTGCGCACCGGCGGCCCCGGGACCCTCGGGGTGGAGCCGCTCCCCATCGCCGTACGCGAACAGATCGGTACGGGCACCTATGTGCGGATCGCCGCCCACGGCTGGCGCGAGGCAAGGGTGCTCGGGACGACCCCCGCGACGTATTCCGAGGGCGGACGCGACCACCCGGTGAGCGACGCGCTGGAGCTCGCCCTCGGTACGGACGGGCGCGACGCTCTGCGGTCCGGCGGCGCCGCCGTCGGGGGGCCCGTGACGGACCCGCGCACCGGGGCCGTCCTCGGTGTTCTCTCGACCGCGCTGAGCGCCGGACGCGAGACCGCGGGGCTCGCGGTGCCGCCGGCTCCCCGGGACGCCCCGGCGCCGCTGGCCGAGGTCCTCCGGCGCAACGCGAACAGCGTTCCGGGATACGGCCGCGACCTCAACCTCGCGGGAGCGCTGCAGCTGACCGCCACCTCGCTCGGCCACGCGGACAGCCGGCCCTGCGGCACGGAGGTCGTGGAACGCCCCGAGATCAGCGCGGAGTTCACCGCCTTCGAGACCGGCACAGGGCCCGTGCTCGGCATGGTCGGCGCTCCCGGGACCGGCCGCACCACGGAGCTCGCCGCCCTGGCCGACCGCCGCGCCCGGGGCCCCGTGCCCGCACTGACGCTCTGGCTGCGCGGTGCCGACCTGCTGGCCGACGACACCTCGGTCACCGACGCCATGACCCGCGCGCTGCAGCGCTCCGGCAGGATCATCACCGCTGCCGGGGCCAGGGGCGACATGGAGACGGCCACCCCCGAGCGGGTGGCCCGCCTCGCCGCGGCCTCCGGGAACCCGCTCCTGGTCGTCGTGGACGGCCCCGAGGAGATGCCGCCCCTGCTGGCCCACCGGCTCGCCGGGTGGGCCGTGGCGACGGCCGGGTGGCTGCGGGCCCACGAGGTGCGGATGGTCGTCGCCTGCCGCCCCGAGCACTGGGAGACCGCCGGCGCGCTGTACCCCCCGGGAACACTGCACCGCCCGGAGCGGCCTGCCGGAGGCCTGCCACCAGCCGTCCGGCTCGGCGACCTCACGGCGGAACAGGCCGAGCGCGCGGCGGAGCGGTACGGCATCCCGCCCGGCGCGATCGCTCCCGGCCACGACCGGCATCCGCTCACGCTGCGCCTGCTCGCCGAGGTGCGCGCGGCCCTGCCCCCCGACGTGCCCGGCAGACCCGGCACGGAGGAGGTCTTCGCCGCACATCTGGACCTCGCCTGCGTCCGGATCGCCGTCCGGATCGGGGCCCAGGGCGAGCCCCGGCTCAGGGGCGCGGCGGTCCGCAGACTGGCGGCGAAGGTGGCCGGCCAGGTCCACGAGGCGGCCAGGCGCTGCCTCGGGCCGGGCCAGGGCGAGCTGGACCGGGCGGCGTTCGAGGAGATCTTCCCCTGGCGCACGGGCTGGGCCTCCGCCGTACTCACCGAGGGCCTGCTGGTCCCTGCGGGATCGGGATACCGCTTCGCCCACGAGGAGCTGGGCGACTGGGTGCAGGGCGCGCACCTCGACCTGGACGCGGCGCTGCACTCGCTGGTCCACCGCTGGCACGCGGACGGGGCCCCCGAAGAGCCCGCGCCCGCCCCGCAGGACCCGGCCGCGCCCCACAACCTTCCCGTGCCGCGTCACCGCATCGGCCCCGTGCTCCAGGCGATGCTCCTGCTGGAGCGGCGGCAGGGGCACGCGGCCCTCGCCCACCGCATGGCCGACCTGATCGAGGCGATGGACCGCCTGCCCACCGGCCCGGGCACGCGGGAGAGGCTCACCGACGCCGCCTGGTGGGCCGCGCACCTGCTCCGGGAGAGCCTGCTGAGGGTCCCCGACGCCGGCCCCTGCCTCGGGGTGCTGCGGGTGCTCGCCGGCCGGATCACCCGGCGCTCCCTGTCCGGCGGCGGCCCGGCCGCGCTCGGCCCCTACGCGGAGTTCGGTCCGTGGTTCTGGCGCCGGATCCGGCTGCCCGAAGCCGACCGGATCGACCTCCTGCGCCGTCTCCTGCCCGCCGACGGCGCCCCCCGCGCGGACGGCGGCGAACGGTATCTGGACGCCGTCTCCCGGCGCCTGGCCGCCCACCCCAGGACCGTCCAGGCGCTGCTCTGCCGCTGGTTCACCGACGAGAGCCCACTGCCGGCCGAGGAGGGCCTGCCGATGCGGCTCACCGTGGCCGCCGCCGCGCAGGCCCTCCTGTACGCCCGCCGGGACCTCGCCGTCGACGACCTGACCGAGGCGCTGGCCGACGCCGACCACCCGCGCGCCGCCGAACTCCTCACCACTCTCGCCGAGGACGAGCCGACCGCCCTCTGCCGGGCCGTCGACCGGTGGGCGCGTGACGAGGAGCGGCCCGGGCGGCGCGCCGCCGCGGCGGTCCACGCCGCGCTCACCGCCGCCCGCGACCTGGCCGCGTCCGACCGCGCCCTGCTGCGCGGGGCGGCGCTCACCCTGCTGGCCCGGCCGGACGACACACCCCTGCACGCCCAGGCGCTCACCGTCCTCGTACGGGACCCGGGCACAGGGGGCCGCTACCTGCCGCAGGCCCTGAGGCTCTTCGCCGCCGGAGACCCCCGGCTGCCCGTGGCCCTGCTCACGGAGGTGTTCCCCGAACACCCCGAGCCGGTACTGGCCGCGCTGCGCGCCCGCCTCTCGCTGCCCGGGGAGGCCGCCGACGGTGTCCTTCGGGAGCTGGCCGCCCTGGACGCCCCCGCCCTGGCGCTGCACGCCCCGGATCTCGTACGCCGTTACATCGACAGCCGGGCCGACGGCGAGGAGTCCGGTGCGCAGGCCGCCGCCTACGTGGATCTGCGGCTGGAGCACAGTCCCGCCGCCCGGGCGCTCCTGCTGCCCCTGATGACAGGGCTGCTGCGGGACCGTCCCGCGCCCCCCGCCGTACGCGCCGCGCTGGCCCGGGTGCTCGCCGCCACGGGCAGCGCCGCTTCGAGGCCGCTGCGGGCGGAGCTGCTGGAGGTCCTGCTGGAGTTCGAACAGGAGAAGGGCAGGGACCCGGAGGTCCTCGACGCCCTGCTGAGGGCGGCCGCGGCAGGCTCCGGCCGCCGCCCCGAGGCCCGTACACGGGCTCTGGTGCACCGCACCGGGATGCTTCTCGTGCGGACACCCGAGGGTGCGGCCCGCTTCGACCGGGGCCTGGTCGAACTCGCCCGTGACGTTCCCGGATTCGCGGCCCTCGTCACCCGCTGGCTGGCGGACGCCCCGCAGGAGTGGGCCGCCGTCGTGGGACCCGGTGCCCGGCGCACGATGGAGGCACTGGACGGCTCACGGCCCGGGATCCCCATGCCGATGCAGGCCGCGGGACGTGAGCATGGCAGTCTTAGACCTGCGTAATGGACACACACACGTACACAGGTTCGGGCGAGGAGCGGTCAGAGTGCACTGCTGGCGTGGCTTGGAGGACATCCCTGAGGGCTGGGGGCGCAGTGTCGTCACCATCGGCTCCTACGACGGGGTGCACCGCGGACACCAGCTGATCATCGGCCGTGCCGTGGAGCGGGCGCGCGAGCTCGGCGTGCCCTGTGTCGTCGTCACCTTCGACCCGCACCCCAGCGAGGTCGTACGCCCCGGCACGCACCCGCCGCTGCTCGCGCCGCACCAGAGGCGAGCCGAGCTCATGGCCGGCCTCGGGGTGGACGCGGTGCTGATCCTGCCGTTCACCTCCGAGTTCTCCAAGCTCTCGCCCGCGGACTTCGTCGTGAAGGTCCTCGTCGACAAGCTGCACGCGAAGCTGGTCATCGAGGGCCCCAACTTCCGCTTCGGGCACCGGGCGGCGGGCAACGTCACCTTCCTCGCCGAGCTCGGCCCGACGTACGACTTCCAGGTCGAGGTCATCGACCTCTACGTGAGCGGTGACGCGGGCGGCGGCGAGCCGTTCTCCTCCACGCTCACCCGCCGCCTGATCGCCGAGGGCGACGTCGCAGGGGCCGCGGAGATCCTCGGCCGCCCGCACCGCGTCGAGGGAGTCGTGGTGCGCGGCGCCCAGCGGGGCCGAGAGCTCGGCTTCCCCACGGCGAACGTGGAGACCCTGCCGCACACCGCCATCCCCGCCGACGGCGTCTACGCCGGCTGGCTCACGGTGAACGGCGAGGCGATGCCCGCCGCGATCTCCGTGGGCACGAACCCGCAGTTCGACGGCACGGAGCGGACCGTCGAGGCGTACGCGATCGACCGCGTCGGCCTCGACCTGTACGGGCTGCACGTCGCGGTGGACTTCCTGGCCTATGTGCGCGGCATGCTGAAGTTCGACTCGATCGACGACCTGCTCGTCGCGATGGCCGCCGACGTGAAGCGTTCCAGCGAGCTGATCGCGGCGTACGAGCGGGCCTGACGCCTTCCTGTGGTGCGCGCGCCGGCACCGGGGCATGGTCGGGGGACAGGAGCCCGCGAGCCCGGGAGGACGCCCGCCCATGCGTGAACTGCTGTCGGAACTGCGCGACTGGCACACGGCCGGTACGCCCTTCGCCCTGGCCACGGTCGTCGCGGTGCGGGGCAGCGCGCCACGGGCCCCCGGCGCCCTCATGGCGGTGTCCGCGACGGGCGCGGTGGCGGGCAGCGTCTCGGGCGGGTGCGTGGAGAGCGATGTGTACGAGGTCGCCACCGAGACGCTCACCACCGGCCGTACGGAGCTGCGGACCTACGGCATCAGCGACGACGAGGCCTTCGGCGTCGGGCTGACCTGCGGCGGCACGATCGAGGTCCTGGTGCGGCCCTTCGTCACGGCGGCCGACCGCGAGGGCCTGCGGGAGCTCGTCGACACCGTCGCCGCCGGGAAACCCGTCGCGCTCGCCACCGTGGTGTCCGGCGCGGCGCGCCCCGGCGCCCGCCGGGTGGTCCTGACCGGCCGTGTCAGCGGTTCGCTGGGCGATGAAGGGCTCGACGCCGCCGTCACCGACGACGCGCGTGGGCTGCTCGCCCAGGGAGCCACGGGCAGCGTCCGGTACGGCGCGCACGGCGAGCGCCGGATGCAGGACGTCACCGTCTTCGTCCAGACGTACGCCCCCGCGCCCCGCATGCTCGTCTTCGGGGCCATCGACCACGCGGCGGCCACCGCGAGGATCGGATCCTTCCTCGGCTACCGGGTGACGGTGTGCGACGCCCGCCCCGCCTTCGCCACCCGGGAGCGCTTCCCCACGGCGGACGAGGTCGTCTGCGCCTGGCCGCACACCTACCTGGAGTCGACCCCCGTGGACGCGCGCACCGTCGTCTGCGTCCTGACCCACGACCCGAAGTTCGACGTGCCCCTGCTCGCGGCCGCGCTGCGCACACCCGCCGCGTACATCGGGGTGATGGGCAGCAGGCGCACCCACGCCGACCGGACCGCCCGGCTGCGGGAGGCGGGGGTGGACGAGGCCGCACTGACCCGCCTCGCCTCACCCGTCGGCCTCGACCTCGGAGCCCGTACTCCCGAGGAGACGGCCGTCTCCATCGCCGCCGAGATCATCCAGCACCGCTGGGGCGGCACCGGCCGCCCCCTGGGGGAGCTGGCCGGCGCGATCCACCACGACCGCGGCGGCGCCCGGTCACTGGCCTAGGAAACCACCGCTCCCGCGGCCGCCCAGTGGCAGGCCACCTGGGTCAGGCCGCCTCCCTCCAGCACCGGCAGGTCCTTCGTGCGGCACGCGTCCGCGACGCCCGCCCGCTCCGCCTCGCCCGAGGCCAGGATCTGGCACCGGGCGTGGAAGCGGCAGCCGGACGGGACCTTCGAGGGGTCCGGCGGTTCGCCCGTCAGCAGCACCGGCTCACCGTCCGCCTCCGGCAGCACCGACAGCAGCGCCTGGGTGTACGGGTGCCGGGGAGCCGTGAGGATCTGCTCGACGTCACCCGTCTCCACGATCCGGCCGAGATACATCACCGCCACCCGGTCCGCGATGTTCCACGCCAGCCCCAGATCATGCGTCACCACCAGCGCCGACAGGCCCAGCTCGTCCCGCAGCCGCAGCAGGAGCGCGAGGATCTCGCCGCGCACGGAGGCGTCCAGCGAGGCCACGGGCTCGTCCGCGACGATCAGCTCGGGCTCCAGGACCAGTGCGCCCGCGATCACGACGCGCTGGCGCTGACCGCCGGACAGCTCGTGCGGATAGCGCAGGAAGAACCGCTCCGGGGGCCGCAGCCCCGCCCGCGCCAGCGCACCGGACACGGCCTCCCGCTCGTCGCCCGCGTAGCCGTGGATGCGCAGGCCCTCCGCCACCGCGTCGTACACCGTGTGGCGGGGGTTGAGCGAACCGCTGGGGTCCTGGAGCACCAGCTGCACCCGCTTGCGGTACGCCTTGAGCGCCCGGCTCGCGTAGTCGAGGGGCTCGCCGCCGAACGTGACGCGGCCGGCCGTGGGCGTCACCAGGCCGAGCAGGGACCGGGCCAGCGTGGTCTTCCCGCAGCCGGATTCGCCGACCAGGGCGACGATCTCACCGGGACGGATGTCGAGGTCCACCCCGTCGACCGCCCGCGCGGTCGCCGCCCCCCGCCGCCCGGGGAACGCGATCTCCAGCGCCTGGGCGCTGAGCAGGGGAGCCGGGGGAGTCGTCGTCATGAGGTGCTCCTTGCTTCCTCGGTGCCGCCCTGCGGACCGGGCGTCGCGGTGGCTTCCGGCTCCACCAGCACACAGGCCGCCCGCCGGGACGGGCCGGCCGGCCGCAGCTCCTGGTCCTCGGTGGCACAGGAGTCCAGCGCGGCGGCGCAGCGCGGATGGAACGTACAGCCGGAGGGCAGCGCCGAGGGGTCCGGGGGATCTCCCGGCAGGCCACGCGGCGCGTGCCGCGACGCCGGGTCGCCGATGCGGGGGAAGGCGGCCGACAGGGCGCTGCTGTAGGGGTGACGGGCGTTCTCGTAGACCTTCTTGGCCGGTCCCTCCTCGACGACCCGGCCCGCGTACATCACCGCCAGCCGGTCGCAGGTGTCGGAGAGCACCGCCAGATCGTGACTGATCATGATCAGTCCGAGGTCCTGGTCGCTGACGAGCTGTTCGATCAGCCGCAGGATCTGCGCCTGGATCATCACGTCGAGGGCGGTGGTGGGTTCGTCGGCGATGATCAGCCGCGGGTCGCAGGCCAGCGCCATCGCGATCATCACGCGCTGGCGCTGACCGCCCGACAGCTCGTGCGGATAGGCGTCCGCGCGCGCGGCCGGCAGCCCCACCTGCTCCAGCAGCTCACCGGCGCGCCTGCGGGCGGCCGCCGGGGTCCCCCTGCCGTGCAGCAGGATCGGTTCGGCGATCTGGTCCCCGATGCGGTGCACGGCGTTCAGCGAGTGCATCGCGCCCTGGAAGACGATCGACGCCCCCGCCCAGCGCACGGCGCGCAGCCGCCCCCACTTCATGGTGAGGATGTCCTCGCCGTCCAGCAGGATCTCACCGCTCAGGGTCGCGGTGACGGGCAGCAGCCTCAGCAGGGCGAGCGCGAGCGTCGACTTCCCGCACCCGGACTCCCCGGCGATGCCCAGCTTCTGGCCCGCCTCGACCCGCAGGTCGACTCCCCGTACGGCGGGGACGGCCGACGCCCCGGAGCCGTAGGTGACATGCAGGTTCCGGACGTCGAGCAGCGGCTGCCCGGTCTCCGGCTCCGTGACGTTCTCGGTCTTCACGGCGGTCAACGGGATACCCCCAGCTTGGGGTTGAGCACGGTCTCGATGGTGCGGCCGCACAGCGTGAACGCGAGGGCGACGACCGCGATGGCGAGTCCGGGCGGAGCGAGGTACCACCAGTTGCCGGAGCTGACCGCTCCGGCCTCACGGGCGTCCTGGAGCAGCCCGCCCCAGGAGACGATCGTGGGATCGCCGAGCCCGAGGAAGGCGAGGGTCGCCTCCGTGAGGATGGCGGTGGAGATCACCAGCGTGGTCTGTGCGAGCACCAGCGGCATCACGTTGGGCAGCACATGGCGGGACATGATGTGGCCGTGTCCGCCCCCGAGCGCCTTGGAGCGCTCGATGTACGGACGGGACTCCACGGACAGCGTCTGCGCCCGCACGAGCCGCGCGGTCGTCGGCCAGGTCGTCACGCCGATGGCCAGGACCGTCGTCCACAGGGACCGCGAGAGCACGGTGGCCAGCGCGATGGCGAGCACCAGCGTCGGCATCACGAGGAACCAGTCCGTGATCCGCATGACGACGTTGCCGTACCAGCCCTTGAAGTGACCGGCCGTGATGCCCACCAGCGTCCCGATGGCCACCGAGAGGAAGGCGGCGAGCAGGCCGACGGTCAGCGAGACCCGCGTCCCCCACACCAGGAGGGCGAGCAGACTGCGTCCGAACTGGTCGGTGCCGAGCGGGAACTCGGCGCTCGGCGACTCCAGCGCGCCGCCCGGCGCGGCGGTGACGCTCTGCGAGTCCGCGCCGACCAGCAGCGGCGCCGCCAGCGCGGTCAGGGCGATCAGCGCGAGCACGGCCAGACCGGCCAGGCCCGCCCGGTGGCTCCGGTACTGCCGCCAGAAGCGGCCCGCCGCCTGGCGACGGCGGGCCCAGGTCAGCGCGCGCGGGCCGATGGCCGGCGCGGCGTCGGTCGAGGTCGTCATCGGCCCACCCGGGGATCGAGGAGCGGATAGATCACATCGGCGAGCGTGTTCATCAGGATCACCGCGGTGGCGAAGATGAAGAACAGCGCCTGCACCAGCGGCAGGTCGGGGACGCTCAGCGCCTGGTAGAAGAGACCGCCCAGGCCGGGCCAGGAGAACACCGTCTCCACCAGGATGGCACCGGCCACCGTGTTGCCCAGGTTGACGAAGAGCAGCGTCACCGTCGGCAGCATCGCGTTCGGGACGGCGTGCCGGCGGCGTACGAGGTCGTCGCGGAGCCCCTTCGCGCGGGCCGTCGTCAGATAGTCGCTGCCCATCTCGTCGAGCAGCGAGGAGCGCATCACCAGCAGGGTGCGCGCGTACTCGACGGCGACGAGGGTGAGGACCGGCAGCACGAGGTGGTGGGCCACGTCGAGGACGTAGGCGAAGCCGCTCTCGCTGCCGGACTCCATGCCACCGGTCGGGAAGAGACCGGGGATGGGCCCGATACCGACCGACAGGGTGATGATCAGGAGCAGTCCGAGCCAGAACGAGGGCACCGAGTACAGCGTCAGCGCGAAGGCCGTGTGGAAGCGGTCGCCCGCCGAGCCGTTGCGCCAGGCGGACCTGGCACCCAGCCAGATGCCGATCGCCGTGTAGATCACGAACGCGGTGCCGGTGAGCAGCAGCGTCGCGGGCAGGGCCTCGCTGATCTTGTCCATGACGGGAGCGCGGAACTGGTACGACGTACCGAAGTCCCCGGTCAGGGCCTTGCCGCAGTACTCGGTGAACTGCTGCCAGAGCGGCAGGTCCAGGCCGAATTCCTTGCGCATCGCGGCGATCTGCTCGTTCGACACCTGCCGGCCGCCGGTCATCTGCTTGACCGGGTCGCCGGGGATCAGACGGAACAGGAAGAAGCTGGTGACGAGCACGGCGAACAGCGAGACGGCCGCACCGGCCAGCTTGCCCGCCGCATAGCGGAGATACGCGGTCGTGCTGCGGGAGCGCGGACTGCGGGCCGACGGCCCGGCCGGAGCCGGGCCGTCGGTCTGCACAGCGTCCACGCCCGCCGCGCCCTTCACGAGCGCGGGAGTGCTTTCTGTGCTCATGGACTATTCACGGTCTTCCGCGGTGGAACGACGACGCATGGCGAACAGCAGCCCGCCACCGGCGAGGACGACTACAGCGATACCGACACCGACGAGGACTCCGGTGGAGCTGCCGCTGTCGCCGGACGAGCCGCCCGACGCACCGGCGGCCGGGACCGCCGACCACCAGCTCCAGTAACCGTCCTGACCGTAGATGTTGCCCGCGTCCGAGGGCATGGTCGTGATGGACTCGATCTGGTCGGTGCGGTAGGCCTCGACGGCATTCGGGTACGCCATGACATTCATGTATCCCGTGTCGTACAGCCGCGACTCCATCTGCTTCACCAGGTCGGCCCGTTTGGCGGGGTCGTATTCGGCCAGCTGCTTCGCGTAGAGCTCGTCGTACTGCTTGTCGCAGATGAAGTTGTCGGTCGCCGCGGTCTGCTTCGCCTTGGCCGGGAGCGCGGCGCAGGTGTGGATCGACATGACGAAGTCGGGGTCCGGGTTGACGGACCAGCCGTCGAAGGCGAGGTCGTACTCACCGGCGTACCAGGGGTCGGAGACGTTGTCCCGGCAGTCGACCTTCAGGCCGATGCCGAGCTCGCCCCACCACTCCTGGAGGTACTTGCCGATCGCCTTGTCGTTGGGGTCCGTGGCGTGGCACAGGATGCGGAAGTCGAGCGGCTTGCCGTCCTTGCCGGTCCGCTTGCCCGCGCTGTTCTTCTTGTATCCCGCCTCGTCGAGGAGGGCGCCCGCCTTCGCCGGGTCGTAGGCGAGCTTCTGTCCGGCCGTCGGCTTCCAGAAGTACGTGCCGTAGCGGGGCGGGATGTAGCCCTCGCCCTCTATGGCGTACCCCTGGAAGACCTTGTCGATGATGGCCGTACGGTCCACGGACATGAACAGCGCCTGACGGACCTTCTGGTCCTGGAGCGCCGGGTGCCCGTCGCCGAACTTCTTGCCGTCCCTGGTCTGCGCGCCGGGGTTGGTGGCCAGTGCGTAGAAGCGCCGGCCGGGGGCGTCGTTGACCTTGATGTTGTCGGCCGACTTCAGCGACGCGGCCTGCGCGGGGGTCAGGCTCGGGCTTCCGGCGACGAAGGAAACTTCACCCTTTCGGAGGGCGGCGACCGCTGCGTCCTGGTCCTTGTAGTACCGGAAGACGAGCTCGTCGAACTTGGGCGAGCCCCGCCAGAAGTCCTTGTTGGCCTTGAGCTTCACATAGCTGTCGACCTTGTAGTCCGTCAGGATGAACGGCCCGTTGCCGACGATGGGGAACTTCGTGTCGTTGTTGAACTTCGAGAAGTCACCGACCTTCTCCCAGACGTGCCGGGGAATGATGGGCACGTCCAGCGCCGTCATCGTGGCCTGAGGCTGCTTCAGCTCGATGACCAGCTTCTCCGGGCTGGGCGCGGTCACCTTCTTGAAGTTGGAGACGAAGCTGCCGTTCGACGTCGCGGCGCCCTCGTCCGTCATCATCTTGTTGAAGGTCCACGCCGCGTCCTCTGCGGTGGCCTTCTCGCCGTCCGACCACTTCGAGTCGTCCCGGATGGTGTACGTCCACGTCAGCTTGTCCGCGGACGGCTCCCACTTCGTGGCGAGCCCGGGGATCGTGTGGTTGTCCTTGGCGTCGTAGTTGGTCAGGAAGTCATACATCAGCCGGCTGATGCTCGTGGAGACGAGCCGCTGCGCGAGGAACGGGCTCAGGGAGTCGACGCTCTGCGCGACCGCGACCGTCAGCGTCGACGTGCCGTCGGCGGCCTGCGCCTCCTGAGGGGCGGGGGCGAGCGGGTTTCCGGGGACGACCGATCCGGCGGCCAGCGCCAGGGCGGCGGCTCCGGAGGCGAGGAGGATACGCAGTCGGCCGCGTGGGCGGGACGGGCGTGGTGGGAATCTTGTGACCATGGACGTGGACCTCGCGTCATGACTCGCATGGTGAAGGCGGGCAGATCTCTGGTTCGCCAGCTGGTGAAGCGAAGGTTTATCAGCGGCGGTCGAGTCGCGTCAACGGTCCGCCAAACCGCGTGTGGTCTGCGGGAATGCAAGGAGGGCCCGCACCGTGTGAACGGTGCGGGCCCTCATTGGTTTAGACCTCTACTGCCTTACTGCTGAGGCGCCGGCGGCGGCTGCGGAGGGTGCTGCTGCCGGCCCGCAGGCGGAACCGGGCCTTGCAGTTCGGGCTGCCCTGGCTGATGTGCCTGGCCATCGTGCTGCCCGGGCGGCGGAGGCGGCCCGGCCTGTCCCGCGCCGGGCTGCGCCTGCGGTGGCAGCGGCTGCTGCCAGCCGTTGTTCTGCACACCCGGGCCGGCGTGCGGCGGGTAGGCCTGCTGCGGCGCGGCGGGCTGCTGGGGCGGAGGCTGCTGGCCTCCGTACTGCTGCCCGCCGTACGGCTGCTGGGGCGGATACGGCTGCTGCGGCTGCCCGGGGTACGGCTGTCCGGGGTACGGCTGCTGCCCCGGGTACGGCTGACCGGGCTGGGGTGCGTACGGCTGCTGGCCGGGCACCTGCTGACCGGGCGTCTGCTGACCCGGCATCGGCGGGGCGTACTGCGGCGGCGGGCTGGTGCCGTCGGCCGTCCACAGCCCCTGCTGCTGCTGGGCGCGCTGGAAGTCCTCGGCGACGAGCGCGGAGAGGTTGAAGTAGGCCTCCCGGGTCTTCGGCCGCATCATGTCGAGGTCCACCTCGGCGCCCGCCGACAGGTGCTCGTCGAACGGTACGACCACGACACCGCGGCAGCGCGTCTCGAAGTGCTGCACGATGTCGTCGACCTTGATCATCTTGCCGGTCTCGCGGACACCGGAGATCACGGTCAGGGAGCGCTGCACCAGCTCCGCGTAGCCGTGCGCCGACAGCCAGTCCAGCGTGGTCGACGCGCTCGAGGCGCCGTCGACGGACGGCGTCGAGATGATGATCAGCTGGTCGGCGAGGTCCAGCACCCCGCGCATCGCGCTGTAGAGCAGGCCGGTGCCCGAGTCGGTGAGGATGATCGGGTACTGCTTGCCCAGGATGTCGATCGCCCGGCGGTAGTCCTCGTCGTTGAAGGTGGTGGAGACCGCCGGGTCCACGTCGTTGGCGAGGATCTCCAGGCCCGAGGGAGCCTGTGAGGTGAAGCGGCGGATGTCCATGTACGAGTTGAGGTACGGGATCGCCTGGACCAGGTCGCGGATGGTCGCCCCGGTCTCGCGGCGCACCCTGCGTCCGAGCGTGCCGGCGTCCGGGTTGGCGTCGATGGCGAGGATCTTGTCCTGCCGCTCGGTGGCCAGGGTCGAGCCGAGGGCGGTGGTCGTCGTGGTCTTGCCGACGCCACCCTTGAGGCTGATGACCGCGATCCGGTAGCACGACAGCACCGGCGTACGGATCAGCTCCAGCTTGCGCTGCCGCTCGATCTCCTCCTTCTTCCCGCCCAGCTTGAAGCGGGAGGCGGCGGACGGCGTACGGCTGCTCTTGGCCTTCTGCTTGCCCCGGACCAGCCGGTCCGACGACAGCTCCACCGCGGCCGTGTAGCCGAGCGGGGCGCCCGGCACCGAGCGCTCGCGCTGGTCATGAGTGACGGGCGTCGGCCAGGCGGCGCCGGTGCGCGGGTCGACCGGCGGGGCCTGGGGCGCGGGCGGCCGGGGCTGGTAGGCCTCGGGCTGCTGCTGCTGCTGGGCAGGCAGGTTCGGTGTGCCCGGGGGAGCCGGCTGCTGCGGGGGGAGCGGGGCACCCTGCGCGGGGAGGTGCGGGGGCTGCTGGCCGGCCTGCGGAGCAGGGAAGCCGTAGCCGCCCTGCGGCTGCGCACCCGGGGGCAGTTGGGGCGCACCCTGGGCGGGATACTGCTGCTGCGGAGCCTGAGGGAACCCGTAGCCGCCCTGCTGCGGCGCCTGCGGGAAGCCGTAACCACCCTGCGGTGCGGGCGCGTTCGGCTGGACCGGCTGCTGGGGAGCCGGCGGGGACGGCTGCGCGGGCGGCGGCGCGGGAGCCTGCGGGAAGCCGTAGCCGCCCGCCGCGCCGGCGGCCGGAGCGGGTGGCTGCTGCGCGGGCCACTGCTGCGCGGGCTGAGGGGCGCTCGGCTGCGGTGCGGCCGGCTGGAAGGCGGGCGGCAGCGGCGGAAGGGCGCCTTGCGCGGGAGGCGCGGGCGTCCACGGGGCGGGTGCGTTCGCCGGGACGGCGCCATGAGGCGGTGCGTCGGCGGACGGTGTGACACCCGACGGTGCACCTGCCGGTGGTGTGTTCCGGGATGCCGCGTCGGTCACGGAGTCCGACGGCTCGTCGTCCGTCTCGTCCCCTGCGGGAGCCTGTGCCGCGTCCCCCTGGGCGCCTGCCTCGCCGGTGTCCTCTTCGGAGTCCTCGGCCGCTCCAGGCGCTCCGGACGTCTCGGGATCTTCGTCGGATGCTGCGGAGCCCTGTTCCCTCACGGGCCCGTCCGAGCCCGCACCGGCGGCCTCGGACGGCGCGGAACCCGGTGTGGATCCGGCGGAACCGGAACCCGTGGACACGGCCTCCGCACCGGCCTTCGCCGCCTCGCGCTCGGCGATCTCCTGCTTCAGCGCGGCAGGTGAGAACCGCATGGTCGCGCCGCTCTCCACATCGCCGCCGCCGAAGGGATCCGGCGCGGCGGCAGGCTCCTCGGAGCCCGCCGCGGGAGAAACCGACGCCGGCTTCGGGGGAGCGGGCTCGTTGGACGAAGCCGGCGCCGGTGCCGGGGGAGCGGGCTCGGAGGAAGGCGGTGACGGCTGGGGTGAGGCGGACGATGCCGCTTCGGGCAGCCCGACCGAGAAATCCGGCGGCCAGACGGGCTCGGAAGCCGACGGTGCCGGTACGGACAACGGCGCCCCCTGAGGCGGCGGAGGCGGCGTCAGGTGTGACCCCGTCCCTCCCGAGGAGTCACCCGGCGCGTTCTGCGTGTACCAGGCGGGCGGGGTGTAGTCGATGGTGAACTCACCCGTCATCTCGGCGGGATCCGCGTCGGACGACTCGTCGACGGGCATGTTCCATCCCCCGCTGATCTCGTCCCGATCGCCGTTCACTTTGCCTCCTGGTGTGGTCGAGCACCCTTGTGCCGTGGTGGGTGGGGGCGACCGTTCCCGTAATGTCCGGTCCGCCCGGCTCTCCCCCTTGCGACGCGCAGTGCCTGCCCGCAGGTTCCTCTGCCGCGCCCCCACCCACCCTAATCGCCATGGGGTGCACTACGGCAGGCCGTATCGCTCGCGACCGCTGTCCCGTAGGTCACGCTCGGCTCACGCACGGAGCGGGCGTGGCGGAACACGGTCCTGCGGCATCGAGGACGGGGCGGGGCAAGGCGAAGCGGCGGGCTCGACGGGCGGCGGGGCGCGGCGAGGGGGCGGCGGTCCACGACCGCCGCCCCCTCGCCGCGCGGTCGCCTACTTGAGGTCGAATTCCCCGTCCCGGGCGCCCAGCACGAACGCCCGCCACTCCGCCTCCGTATAGCGCAGCACGGTCCCCGGGTCCAACGACGACCGCATCGCGACCGCGCCCCCAGGGAGGTGGGCGATCTCGACCCGTTCCTCGACGTCCTCGGTACCGGGCGCGCTCAGCCACTCCACATCCGAGATGTCGAGAGCGTAGAGCTCGTCCTTTTCCTGCTGGGTGCCCATGCGCACGTCCCTTCGGTCGAACTGTGTCGTTCCCCGCAATGATCCTGAAAAGCGGCCGGTCCGGGGCCCGAACGGGACGTATTCAGTCCATCCTGCGGGCGGTGCCCAGCAATCCGGTCTCCACGTCCGTCGCGCTGGTCATCACCCAGTGGCGCTCACGGCCCGCCACCCAGAGGGTGACACCGTCCGCCAGGGTGGGCAGCGCCTCGCTCTCGGCGCGCGCGAGCCCCAGGATCCGGCCGATCTGCTGCGCCTCCTCCGGCGACACCCGCTGAACACCCACGAGGGTCGCCGCCCGCATCAACCGGGGGGCCACGGGGCTCAGATAGGGCAGCAGCGTCAGCACCGACTGCCACGGCGAGGACACCACCCGGCCGCGGGGCGGACGCATACCGCAGTCGCGCACCACCACCACGGGGCTGCCCACGGTCGCACCGGTCGGCGGTACCCGCCCCACGTCATGGAGCGAGACGCACTCGAGACCGGCGCCGGCGGCCTGCGCCAGCGTGGTCCACGCCTGGGTGCGGCCCGTCTCGACCGCCACCCGCGCACCCGTACCGGCCGCGCGCAGCGCCAGGACCTGCGCGGTCCACAGACCGCCGATCAACAGGACGTCGTACGGCGCCGGCCGGTGGAACCCGATCATCTGCGGGCGCCCCTCGGCGTCGTCCCCGATGATCACGCCGTCGTCCCCCACCGGCAACGACAGCGCGCCCAGATGGTCCGCGGCCAGGGTGTGACCGGCATGGCGCGGCCCCAGCAGCCCCCGCCTCGGAGCGATGTGCTTCGTCACTGCGCGCCTCCCAGCGGGAGCGTGGCCAGGACACCCGGCAGCTGCTCGCGGTCCAGCCGTACGAGACCGACCTCCGCGTGCCGGGCGGCCTGCTCCAAAGTCCTCCGCACCCCGACCAGTTCGGTGTCGGAGCCACCGGTGATCCGTACATGGCCGCGCACGGACATGTGCCCCTGGTGCGCCCCGCGGCGCACCGTCAGGCTGAACGTCGTCGCGTACGCGGGCACCGAGGTCAGCAGCGCCACGAGCCGCGGCAGCGGGGTCGCTCCCCGGCCGAGCTCGGGCCAGCGGTCCACGGCGTAGGTGGTGTGCCACCGGTCGTCGCAGCGCCAGACCCGCGTGGTCTCCGTCGTCCGCCGCTGCGGCGCGGCATCCGGACGCCCGGCGCGCGCCGACAGGATGGGATTCGCACACGCGGACGTGGCCACGGCGGAATTCAGCTCGTCCTGGTCCAGCACCGAGGCCCGGAATCCGGCGCCGGTGATCCGGCTCGCCACATGGTCCGCGACCCGCACCAGACAGCGCTGAGCCCCTCCGAGCCCGCCACCGCGCGCCTCCACGGCCTCCCGGCAGAGCTCCGGATCCAGCTTCACCGCCACCCAGGTCATCCGCAGCGCGGGCGCCCCGGTCCGGTCCTGGAGGGGCGCGTACGACAGCCTGGCCACCGACCGCTCCGGCAGGTGCGGCGCCGGAGCGGGCCGCACCTGCTGCACCAGCTGCGCGGACTCCAGCACGATGTCGTCCACCGCGAGCGCGTCACCCAGGAGGGACAGCGGAAGCGCCCGGGCTCCCATGGCCTGACGGAGCGACTCACCGCTCGCCTCGACCCGCACGACGGCGGTCAGGAACGTCCCGTCCCCGACCATGCCCACCGTGCGGCGGGCACCGTCCACATAGATGTAGGGAGCGAACCCCGGAACGCTCTCCGCCACCGGCGCCAGCTGCGGCTCCGTCTCGGGGGAGGACGCCGTGGCGGACCGCCTGCGACGGCGGAGGGACGACACGGTCGACAGCCAGTCCTGCACGGCCCTGCCCCGGCGGCGTACCACCGCGAGGAGGATCAGCAGCGCGGCGATCACACCGGCGGGGATCATCCAGGCGCCGCCGAGCGCGGCACCGACCACGGCGACCGCCAAGGCGGCCTCGACGAGCACCAGCTGGCGCAGCGCGGGCCCGACGCGGCCGGTCCTGGAGATCGAATGCAGAGTGGTCGCGGCGGGGGTGTTCCCCGGCTGACGGGGAGCGGATCCGTCCGGTCCGTTGCTGCGTTGCCGCCGGGAAGGGGCGGGGGTTCGCCGGCTTGACCGCCTCGTGCGCTCGCCCGTCGCTGCAGCCATCGCCGCGTTGCCCCCTCGTGTCCGTATTCACCGTTTTTTTCACGGGCGTTGATCGGGCGATCACCCTACCTGAGCGGTGAATGCCAAGTGCCAACAGGCATAGTAGGGGTCCCGGTCGACGGCAGCGGCCCACGGCGGGTGTGGGAACCTGGTCGCCCACTGGGGAGAAGGGGCAGCGCGCACATGGCATCACGGCGGGACGAACTCAATGCCTACACCTTCGCGAAGCGGAGGTTGGTCGCACAGTTCCTGCAGCCCCACCCGTCCGGCTCGGAGGAGGGCGCGCCGCGCCCTCTTCGCGCGGTGGTGCCCGGAGCGATCGTCGGCGTGGTCGTCCTGGCGGTGTTCGGAGCCTGGGGGATGTTCAAACCCGTGGCGCCCCAGAAGTGGGACACCCCGTACGAGAACGTCATCATCGCCAGCAAATCCACCACCCGCTACGTGGTGTTGAAGACCGACGGCAAGACCCAGCTCCACCCCGTCCTGAACATGTCCAGCGCCAAGCTCCTCCTCGCACCGGACAAGGGCAAGGTCATCAACGTCGACGAGTCGGTCCTCGACAACGGCAAGATCCCGCACGGGGCGACCCTCGGGATTCCCTACGCCCCGGACCGCCTGCCCGACCCGAAGGAAGCCGGCTCCGCCAAGCGCTGGGCGGTCTGCGAGCGGCCCGGCGAGGGCGGCAGGGCCATACAGAAGGCGGCGTTCGTCTTCGCGGAGCGCGAGCAGAGCAAGACCGAGGGCAAGGGCAAGCTGCGGGGCGGCGAGCTCATGTACGTCGAGGGCCCTGGGCCGGACAAGCCCCGCTACATCGTGGACGCCACGGGCACCGCGTACGCGGTGAAGAACGACGAACTCCTGCTGCGCACCCTGGTCGGCCCGGACCGTGACCCTCAGCGGGTGTCCGCCGACTGGCTGGACACCCTGCACAAGGGAGACGCTGTCGCCATTCCGACCATCGAGGGAACGCCCGGTACCGACGCGGGCGTTCCGGGAATCCTCCAGGCCGAGGACAACAAGGTCGGCATGATCCTCGCGGCGACCTCCGGCACCGGAACCCAGCAGTACGTGGTCCTGCCGGGCAGGGTCGCCCCGGTGTCCGACTTCGTCGCCAAACTCCTGCTCAGCAGCCGCGACCTGGTCGGCCTCGACCAGGACGGCCAGGCGAAGCAGGTCAGCGCCGGAGCGTTCGAGCCCGGTGAGGCGTTCGGGCAGGAGAAGAACTGGCCCACGAGCGAGCCGACGCCCGTCAACTCCGCGAGCACGGAGAGCGGAAGCCGCAACACCGTGTGCAACGTCCTGCGCGGTGTCTCGGACAAGAGCGGAGCCACCACCCTCAGCACCTGGGCGGGCACGAGCTTCCCCGCCACGCTCCCCACCGGCTCCAGCAGTGCTTACGCCACCCCCGGATCCGGGCAGCTCTTCCGGCAGTTCAAGGGATCGAGCCCCGACTCCGGCCCTCTCTTCCTCGTGACCGACACCGGGCTGCGCTATGCCATGCAGTCCAACGGGGACAGCGTGCAGGGTGACTCCGGCATCGGTGAGTCAGGCACACAGGAGGAGAAGAAGCAGAGCCAGCAGGAGGCACAGCAGGCGCAGAACCACCTCGGGTACAAGGACGTCGAACCCGCGCCCGTCCCCGCCGCCTGGTCCACCTTCCTGCCGACCGGCCCCCGCCTGTCGACGGGCGCGGCCCGCCAGCCGCAGGGCTCGTGAGGAGCGGCCACGTGACCATGGACGCTTCCTGCTCCTCATACTCTTCACGCCGGCGGCGGTTGCTGACGACCGCGGCCGCCACGGCGGTCCTCCTCGTCTCGCTGCCGGTGCTGCCCGCAGCCGCCGACGACTCCACCCAGTGCACCTTCGGCCCGGACTCGAAGATGTACACGGGCCGGCCCTGGGCACTCCAGCGCGTGCTGATGGACGAACTGTGGGAGCAGTCCACCGGCAAGGGCGTACGCGTCGCGGTCATCGACACCGGTGTCGACATCAAGAACCCGCAGCTCACGAGGGCCGTGGACGCCGGGAGCGGCCGCAACTACCTGCCGAAGAACCTCAAGGACGAGAGCGGCAACAAGATCGAGCGCGGCAAGGAGAACGGCACCACCGACGTGGTCGGCCACGGCACCAAGGTCGCCGGCATCATCGCCGCGCGGGAGGCGAAGGGCACCGGCTTCACCGGCCTCGCTCCCGACGCGACGATCATCCCGATCCAGCAGAACGACGCCGAGGGCCACGGGACGGCGGAGACGCTGGCGGACGCCATCAACTACGCCGCCGGACAGGGCAGGGCGGACGTCATCAACATCTCCCAGGACACGGCTGACGCGGTGAAGCCCACGCCCCTCCTGGAGCAGGCGGTGGACGCCGCCCTGGCCAAGGAGATCGTGGTCGTCGCCTCGGCCGGCAACGACGGGCTGGGCGGCAACATCAAGAAGACCTACCCGGCCTCGTACGAGGGCGTCCTGTCCGTGGGTGCCTCGGACCGCAACAACGAACGTGCCGCCTTCTCCCAGTCCGGCGACGTCGGCGTCTCGGCACCGGGCGTGGACATCGTCTCGACGGTCCCCGGCGGGGGCCACTGCTCCGACAACGGCACCAGCTTCTCGGCCCCGTACGTCGCCGGGGTCGCGGCCCTTATCAAGGCCAAGCACAAGGACTGGACGCAGGAGCAAATCGTCGCCCAGATCGAGCAGACGGCGGAACGCTCGATCGCGGGCAAGGACCACCTGGTCGGCTGGGGCGTCGTCGACCCGGTGCGCGCGCTCACCGAGGATGACAAGCCCATCGAGAAACCGGTGGCACACGAAGGTGTGAGCAAGGGCGAGGCCCCGTCTCCGGCCGTCGTCCACCTGGGCGAAACCGCCGAGGAACGCAACTCCCGGCTCGCGACGTACGTCGTGGTGGGCGGAGGGGTCCTGGTCGCCGCCATCGCGGGCGCGGCAGTGGCCGTACGCGACAGGCAGCGACGGCAGGGGCGACCGGGCGGCGCGTGAGGCCCCGGGAAGTTACGTGATGGACAAGACAGTTGGTCCTGTCAGTGCCATTGGCTAGAGTGATGCTATGGGGTCAGTCCTGTTCGCGCGGGTGCGATAGCAACGTGAAACGGACTGAGCAAACGGGGAAACGGGGAAGGGCAGCAACGTGAGCAAAGGAAAGGGAGACCTCCGGCGCGGGGTAGGCGCCCTGGAGAAGTTCCAGAAGAGCGTCAACGCGTTGCTGGCGGACCTCGAGAGCTCACCGGCCGGCAAGTCGAAGGTCGCGGCACAGACGGTGTCGCGTAACGCCTTGAGCGGCGGGAACACAAGCTTCGCAGAGGCGGACGGCCTCTACACCCAGTACAACCGCGTCCACGACGCACTCGTCACGCTCTCGAAGTCGCTGGGCGACCAGATCGAGTACCTGAGCCTCGGCGTGCACGCGGCGGCGGTGGGCTTCGACAACGTGGACGACGACACGCGGCGGCGGTTCTACGAGATCCAGGCGCACCTGGACGCGGAGAGCGAGAAGGCGCGGGCGGAGAAGGCCGACAAGCCTGAGCAGCCGCGCTCCGACAGTAACCCCGGCTCTGCATACGACGACTTGGGTGATAGCTGATGAGTGACGAGAAGCAGCAGCCGGAACTGACGCCCGCTGAGCAGCAGCAGCAGGACACGGAGCGCGTCCAGGGTCAGCTGATCGTCACGGACGTGACGCGCCAGATGCAGGGCGTCATGGAGGCATTCGGCTTCGGGAGCCCCGGCGGCTCGGGCCGGACGTCCTTCGAGGGCGTGGACCTCAACGTGATGATCGACCTGATCGAGAACTCCAACCCGGAGCACCTCGAGGAGGCCGGTGAGGCGTTGCTGAAGGCACGGACCGCGATCAGTGGCGCGGCAAAGGAACTGGGCGACTTCATCGCAGAGGTCGACTGGGAGGGCGAGTCCGGAGTCGCCTTCCGGGACTGGGGCAAGGGCTTGGTGGCCCATGCCGAGAAGCTTGGTGAATTCGCCCAGGCGGCCGGCACACAGATCACGGTCGCGGGCACGGGCCTCGCTTCGGTGCGCAACTCCCTTCCTCCTCGCGACAGCCGTTTCATCCGCAAGTCCCCCGAGGACATCGAGTCCCCGGCGCGGATCGAGTCGAATCCGGAGTATGCGGCGGCGCTGAAGGTCGAGAAGGACCGCCAGGAGGCCATCAACCAGGCCAACCGGCTGGCTTCGTATTACGCGGTGGCGGGGGAGTCGCTGGCAGGACAGGAGCCGCCGCGGTTCGACAAGAGGCTTGACGTCGATATGCCGCGGCCGCAGGGCCACTGGCGCGACGGTGAAGAGTCGGGCTCCTCGTCGTCGGGTGGCCCCGGCTCGCCGAGCCGCGAAAGCTCTGGACGTGTCACGGAGCACGCGGCGACTGGCAGCCCAGGCTTTGCACCGAACGGCAACGGTTATGAGCCGCCCGTGGTCGTAGCTCCGGTCCTGGACGAAGGTGTCTCGACCGAGATCAACAGCGTTGCCACTCCACCGGCGCCGGTGACGACTCCCACCACGCACTCTCCCGTGCCAACCACGAGCCCTGCACCGTCTGGGGGAGGCCCGAATCCACCCATGACGACCGGCTTCGTGAACCCGGTGACCGGTAACTCGCGAGGGTCCCAGACACCAACAGGCACGCCCAAAGCTGTTGGCCAGCCGGGGGGCAGTAATCGCACAGGCGGTGGCCCAGCGGCAAACAGTCGCACCGCTGGGCCGCCGGTGGGGCGCCCCGCATCCATGAGCGGGGGCTCGACCTCAGGAACTGCTGGACGAGGAGGTGGCGGGACCCAGTCCCCCACTGCCGGGCGGTCTGGTGTCACTGGTGGCAGGCCCACAGCGGCAGGCCACGCGGGGACGTCCGGGACTGCTGGCCCGCGCGCGGGCCGGAGCGGCATCGTTGGCGGCACCCCGCAGCGGGCCGTTCCGGGCGCAGGCACCTCTGGGGGATCCCGTGGTGTTCCACGCGGCACCGTCATTGGAGCTGGAGGAGCGGCCCGAACGGGGGGGCCAGCCGGTGGCGTTGGCCAGCGAGGAGTAGTCGGAGCAGGTGCGAATAGTGCGTCTCGCCCTGGTGGGAGAGGCACTCCCAGTACCAGCGGAGTTGTGGGCTCACCCAGTGGAGGTGCTGGGCGCCCTGGCGCAGGCTCGAAGGGCTTCACCGTCGGGGGTGCGGGCCTTGTGCGTGGCCCCGCGGGTCGGAGGGACTCCGGAGACGACGAGCAGGACGACGGCACACCGCGCCCGGACTACCTGACGGAAGACAGGGAGACCTGGGAGGCCGGTCGGCGTGGAACTGCACCACCGGTGATCGAGTAGTACAGGGAAGGTTCGGAAGTCGGGATGACAGCAGAAATGAGCCAGACCCAGGTGCGCCGTATGCCTCTCGGATGGAGAGGACGCCTACTCGGCACGATGGCCGTGGCCGCTGCGTGGAGCGTGGTCTTCGCAGGAACTGCTCCCTCGGCGGTCGCCGAAGACGTGCAGTCGAAGCAGTGGTACCTGGAACTCATGCATGCCGAAGAGATGTGGAAGACGACTACCGGCGAAGGCGTCAAGGTTGCTGTCATTGATACCGGTGTTAACTCGTCTACGGCGTCTCTGAAGGGGCAGGTCCTCAAGGGACTTGATGCCACGGGTGCGGCGGGTGACGAGACCGACGACTACGAGGGGCATGGCACCACCATGGCCGAGTTGATCGCTGGCACGGGCCGGGATGGTGGGTTGAAGGGGCTGGCTCCAGGGGCGAAGATCATTCCGATGAGAATTGCGGGGGGTGATTGGGGGGAAAAGAAATCCATGAATTCCCTTGACACCACGGACGCGATTAGGGCCGCTGCTGATAGTGATGCGAAAATTATCAGCATGTCGTTCGGTAACGACTTCAAGCTTGATGAGGAAATCGAAGCCGTAAAATATGCTCAAAGCAAGGGGAAACTCTTCTTTGCTGCTGTTGGCAATGAAGGCAATAAGGCCAATAATCCAATTTATCCGGCAGCGTATCCAGAAGTTGTTGGTGTCGGAGCTACAGACCGGCAAGGCAAGGCATCTGCGACCTCTCAGCACGGCGATTTCGTGGATATCGCCGCGCCCGGTGATGACCTTCCGCTCTGGTGTGATGAGAACTTCGAGCGGTATTGCCAGGGAAACGGCGGAACCAGCGCTGCAACAGCCATCACGTCAGCCGCCGCTGCCCTGATCTGGTCCGCTCACCCCGAGTGGACGGCCAACCAAGTCCTCAACGTGCTCTTCGACACCGCTGGGCGAGGTGACATGGAAAAGGGCACGCTCAGCAACTACATCGGTCACGGCATCATCCGTCCGGCTGTCAACATCCTCAAGGGCACGGGAGACCCCGGCGCCCCGGACGTCAGCCCGCTGACCAACGAGAAGACGTCCGGCTCCACCGGCTCGCCCGCCGCATCCGCATCAGCTTCGTCACAGCCTGAGAAGAAGGACAAGGCTGAGGACGCCGCCATGGCAGGCTCCAGCACGGAGAAGAGCGACGACAGCCAACTGGGCCTGATTCTCGGCGGAGTGGCAGTGGTGCTCGTGCTCGGTGGTGGCGCGTTCGCGCTGGTTCGCAAGCGCCGTAGCGCCTGACCGACCGTAGTTCCTCCTGTATGTACCCCCGGCGGGAACGCCGGACCGAACAAGAGCACCAGAAAGGAAGCCAGAACTATGGCAGATCAGAAGCTTTCAGATGAAGCCCTCCTCAAGCTCGAGAATGAGCTCGGCAGGCGATTCGACTCCGTGAGGGGCCAGCTGAAGACGCTGAACGCGACGATCGACAGCCTGGAAGGCGCCTGGAAGGGTATCGGCGCCAACGCGTTCAACGCCAAGCAGGTTGACATCAACAACAGGATGAGCGGCATCGCCACCCGGCTGGTCAACTTCCAGGAAGCCATCAAGGCGGCTCGCACCATCTCGGGCAACACCGAAGACGAGATCAAGCAGGCCCTCCAGGGCGTTGACGTCGTCTCCGGTCACTCGGGCGGCTCGGAGGCCAGGACCTCCGCCATCAACTCTCTCTGAAGCTTGCTGCACCCGTACCGAGTGCGGGCCACCACACCGAACTAGATTGAACTGGAGGACCGTATGTCAGCCAACGACGGCACGATGGTTGTCACTTACTCGAGCCTGGAGCAGGCAGCCGGGGACATCGACCGGCAGAGCAAGCAGCTCCAGGAAGACCTTGCGGCGATCAAGCGGATGATCGCCAGCGTCTCCGAGCTCTGGGTCGGCGAGGCCAAGTCCGCGTACGACTCGTCGCAGGCCGGCTGGGACCGCGACGCCACGGGGATCCACACCGCCTTGTCCGAGATCTCTCGCAAGGTGCGCGACGCCGGTGTTGCCTACCACGCAGGCGACAAGCGGGCGCGGGCCAACTTCGAGTAGAACTCGACAAGAACACACAGATCAGGGTGGGCACGCACGGGAGGTGCCCACCCTGACGTGTGTCGTGGGGCAGTCCCCTACGTGAAGCACAGAACCGACCGATACCAGGTGGGTGATTCCCCCGTGAACGCTCACAGGTCCAGCGCCGATACAGAATCCGTTGTACTGGTTGACCTCCAGAACTGGGTGGGTAGCTGCCCGTGACCGCAGGGGGCGCCAGCGTTGTACCGGACAGCACGGTTGGGTCCAGTACTGAGCAGGCACGGAAGGGCGGGCGGTGGCTATGCGGGCGGACAATGGGGCCGGGGACGCGACCAACAACGAGCCGGAGCTGTCGGACAGCCTCAAGACGTTCGGGGCGGTGCTGAAGGCGCTGCGGGACGAAGCCCATCTCACGCAGGAGCAGTTCGCGCCGCTGGTGCAGTACTCGGCGGCGTACATCGCCAAGATCGAGCAGGGGAAGCGGTTCCCGCCGAGGGATTTGCTGGACCGCTCGGAGGGGGTGCTGGGGGCGCCGGCTGCACGGGTGCTCGCCGCGGCGGCGCGGAGCTTGACGCGGAAGGTGGGGCTGGCGTCGTGGTTCCGGCAGTGGGCGGGGATCGAGGAGGATGCGATCACGCTGTACGCGTACGAGTGCCGGGCGATCCCAGGGCTGTTGCAGCCGGAGAGGTACATCCGGGCGATCTTCGAACGTCGGCTGCCGCCGGTCACCGAGGAGCAACTGGAGCGGGAGATCGCTGCCAGGCTCGACCGGCAGCAAGTCATTCAGCAGAAGCCGAACACCGCGTTCAGTTTCATCATTGAACAGGCCGTCCTGGAACGGGGCCTGGGCGGTGACGAGGTCACGCGGGCCAGCATCGACCATCTGCTGTCCGTAGGCAGGCTGCGCAACGTCGAGATTCAGATCATGCCGCTGCGGCAAGAGGATCACTGCGGAATCGACGGGCACATGTACCTTGCCGAGACCCCCGAGCACCAGTGGGCCGGATACACGGAGGGACAGCGGTCGAGCAGCCTCCTCACCGCACCGAAGGACGTAAGCGTTCTACTCCAGCGCTATGGCAAGCTGCGTTCGCAGGCCCATGATTGCAGGGCCACGATCAGCCTGCTGGAACAGATGCGAGGAGCGCTATGAACACCGCCGAGCAGGAATGGTTCAAGAGCAGCTACAGCGGGAGCGAGGGCGACAACTGCGTGGAAGTGACGGCACACCAGGCGACGGTCCTCATCCGGGACTCCAAAAATACGCAGAGGCGTCCGCTGAGCGTCTCCCCGGGTGCCTGGTCCGCATTCACCGCACTCGCAGCTGACTCAGCGGTCTGAACGAGGGCGGTGGGGCAGCCCACTGCCCGACTCCTCGCCCGCGCCCTGCGTGCTTGATGAGGAGTTCAGCCAGCACGGCGGAGTCGTCGTGCTGGTCCAGCAAGTGGCCGCCCTCGCCGTCTCCGTCTTCCTGTCCGAAGGCGAAAGGGTGGCGGCCGGGCAGCACGACGGCGCGGGTGAAGAAGTCGCACAGGACATCTGTGAACTCTGCGTCCGGGCGCTCCGGCACCGGTTGCCCAGTGCCGTCAGACCGGACTCGACGATGGTGTCGAGGTAGCGACGGCGCGCATTCCTGTCCCGCCGGGCCTCACCTTCGGCGCTCTCCTCGGCCGCCTCCACCACGCGACGCTCGGAGAGCTGGGGTTCACCGGCGAGATCGCCCGCAAGGCTGTCCCCGCCCCGATCCAGGCCGGAGTGAGGACGGAGCCGACTCAAGAGGTGGGTGGTGGAGCGGAGCCACGCGTGGAGGAACGGCTTCGGCAGGCTGCGACGCCGCACCGACAAGCGCAGCCGCGTCGTGGACTTCTCCCTCTACCTGTCCGCCGCGATCGTCACCCTGCGCATGCTCATCCGCCGCGCGACCCCGCTCCACCGCTGGGACAGCCGCCCCACCACCAAGCGCCTGAAGTGACGCCTACGGCCGGGAGCTCTTACTTGGGCATCAGGACCGTGTCGATGAGCTCGACTGTTGCGTTCGCGGTCGGAATTCCCCCACAGACGATGTTCGCGGAGTCGTTCACCTTGAAGGCGTCGCCCGATCCGGACGTGGTGATGTTGCTGCCCTGCAAGGTCTTGAAGTCTCCGTTCCCGAGCTGGCTCTTGGTGATCTTCTGGTCCACCACGTGATAGGTGAGGACCTTTGTCAGCTGGTCCTTGTCGGCCAGCAGAGCGTCGAGATCCGCCTTCGGAATCTTCTCGAACGCAGCATCGGTCGGGGCGAACACCGTGATGTTCTTGGAATTGTTCAGAGTGTCGCTCAGGCCAGCCGCCTTGATCGCGGCGGTGAGCGTCGACAGCTCCGAGTTGTTGGAGGCCGCGGTGGCCACCGGGTCGTCGGCCATGCCGGCGGCGCTTCCCTGGCCTTCCGTCGGCAGGGAAGAACACCCCGGCCCGAACGGCTGCGAGCCGCTGTCGGCGGAAGCCGCCGGCACAGCGAGCCCCAGGGCTACGGGAAGGACCACTGCTGCTGACGCGCCAAGGACGGAGCGGCGGATTCGTGTGATGTTCATGGGACGTCTCCTCCGGACTCGGGACCGGGACTTGTGCACGGTCCCGCCGACGAAGGCCGACCGGACCGGCAACGCGGGCGCCGCGACCGCGGGCTGTGCCTCTCCCCGCGCGGGCCCGTCATTCAGCGTCACACAAATTCCTCGACTCCGCCCAGGGACCCCGCGCCGGTGGACACGACATCCGGTGGACACGACATGAAAACAACCCGGGCCTGCACTTCCGCATGCCCTGAACCCCTGCCTGAACGTGTGCGGCAGTGACGCTCACCATGATCTGGATACGACCGACGGCGACCAGGGCCCTTCCCGCTCCCCGGGCACCCAGACGCTCACACTCGTGAACGACGTGCTGGAGTGGCGCGCCGGAAACCTCACGGCCCTCCTACGCAAAGACGACTCCATGCAGCGCTCGGTGGCCACCGAGGCCACCGGCATCCCGCTCGGCATCGTCACGGCCGGTGCCGACCGTCACGACTCCCCGCTGCTTCTGCCCCCCTCAAGGCCGCCGATGAGTAGGTCGGCGGGCTTCCCGGCCAGGTCAACGTGTATCTGGACCGCGGCTACGACAGCGACAAGACTCGTCGCGCGCTATGAGAGCTGGGCTTCACCGGCGAGATCGCCGCAAGGGCGTCCCGCCCCGATCCAGAACGGCGAGAGGTGGGTGGTGGAGCGGAGCCGCGCGTGGAGGAACGGCTTCGACAGGCTGCGACGCCGCACCGACAAGCGCAGCCGCGTCGTGGACTTCTCCCTCTACCTGTCGGCCGCGATCGTCACCCTGCGCATGCTCATCCGCCGCGCGACCCCGCTCCACCGCTGGGACAGCCGCCCACCACCAAGCGCCTGAAGTGACGCCTACGACCGGGAGCTCTTAGCTTGTCAGGTGTACATGAGGCTGTCCCCGGACGCGAAGTACACGCAGCGTGTATGGCTGGCTTCCACCCGGCCCGTAAGCCGGCCGACCCGACGGCCAAGTCCCCGCCGCTCGGCAAGCCTTGGCGGCAAATCCCGGATGGATCGAAGGTGGCACGGTCGAGTGGGCGGCCAGCGCCCCACCCAGCCGACCCGCTGATCCGAGCGGATCGCGCTCGCGCTGACCGGGGCGAAGGCCGAACCCCGAACAGCGTGATCGTCCGCGTGCTCCAGCGAGCGAGTCCTTGCGCCGGCCGCCGTCATCCGGCACGACGAGCACACCGGGCAGCCCGTCATGAAATCGCTGACTGCATACGACCACTGACGGCTTGGTTCAATCATCTACGGTTCCGTCATGACGACTACGGAGTCTCGCTCGGATCTTCGGCCCCCCGGCCTGAACGCCGACGAGAAGACCACCCTGCTGACCTTCCTGGACTACCTGCGCGAGTCGGTCCTCGCGAAGGCGGCCGGTGTCCCGGAGCCTGCGGTCCGCGCGGCCGGTGTCCCTTCCGGTACAAGCCTGCTCCGACTGCTCAAGCACCTGACGGCCGTCGAGCTCAACTGGTTCGTCTGGGCCTACGCCGGCGCCGACCGCGAGCAGTGGGAGGACGAGGCTGCGGTCTCCGCCGACGACACCGCCTCGGACTTGGCGCACGCCTATCGCGAAGCGGTCACCCGGGCCAACGAGAGCATCCTCGCCTGCACCGACCTGGACCGCCCCGGCGCCCGCTCGCTGCGCGAAACCGCGCCGCCGTCGATGCGCTGGGTGCTGGTCCACATGATCGAGGAGACCGCCCGGCACGCCGGCCACGCAGACATCCTGCGCGAGCAGATCGACGGCTCGATCGGGCGGTGACGCAGGGGCGGTGAGTCAGGTGGGACCGCACCCACCGACCGATCACGCGAGCCCTGACCGCCTGCGACAACCGAGCCCCTAGATCGGTCATCTAGTCCTTCACCAGGTGCCACCACCAAGCGATGCTGGCGATCGGCAGGGGCTGGTCCGCTTCCCTCTCCTGGAAGGGGGAAGCGGCGCTGCCGGCCGGCAGGTCGGCCGGGTTCTCGGGGTTGACGTAGCGATGGGTGGTGAGGGACCAGTCGTAGTCGGCGCGGATCCAGGAGTCGCAGTCCGTGACCCACCGACGGAGCTCGGGGCCTGCGTCACGCAGGATCTGGTCCCGGAGGCGGAGGTACAGCGCCATGGCACGGGTGTGCATCATGGCGGTCTCGCTCACCGCTTCGTCGAGGGTGCATTTCCGCTCGTACGCGATCAGGTCGACGATGTTTCCGTATCCGTCCTGGCTGCGCTGGCGCTCCTTGTGATACGAGACCAGGTCGTTGGACCAGCCGATGATCGAGGCGAAGATCTCGACGAACCCCCGGATGTCGGGGCGCTCGTAGTCGGCCGCCGGGAGGTCGTACCCGTGGATGATCTCGCTGAGGGTCGAGAAGATCTTGACCCCGGAGGAGTCGAGCCGGACCGCGAGGTGGTCGGAGAGGGTGGGGATCCGCCCTGCTGCGCTGTTGGCGGCCATCCAGATCTGGCCCTGGAGGTAGGCGCGGAAGCTTGCCGCCCAGCGGGCCGTCTGCACCGGGGTGGTCAAGGTGTCGAGCCGCAGGCGCAACTCGCGTAACGCCGCGCTGTAGTTGTCGTCGGTGGGCGCCGTCCAGGGGACCTCGACGATGCGCTGAAGCTTGGTGACCATGAGCAGGGTGGCATCCGGGGAAGCCGCGACGGGTCCCTCGTCGCAGTACTCGTCGTCGAAGGCGAAGAGCCACATCAGGAAGTCCGAGGTCCACTGCAGCGCGGGGACGCGTCCGGAGGGAGCACCGCGGCTGGTGATCTCACCCACGGAGATCCGGGTCAGCCGTTCGCGTTGCGCGCGGTCGGAGTAGAGGCCGAACCGATCGAGCCAGGCGGCCGAGCGTTCGTCGATCTCACGCCAACTTGGATGGATCCCCGAGGGGAGCGGAACCCATAGCTGGGGGATCTTCGGCGCTGGTGCTGGGGAGGTCATGTACCGCCCTTTCACATGTACTTTTCAATGCCTCTGAGACCCGGAAGTTAGCAAGGTGTACGGGTAACGGGTACAGCCTTTTCAAGCCTGGTTGGCTCGTGTCCGGCTGTCGTTTTCGGCCTTGGTCCAGGCATCCGGCAGCGTCTCCGGCGTCCGAGTGAGGTGCGAAACTGGTTGATCAGGCATCGATTGCAGTTGATCGATCTCGGTGCACAGTTGGCCCGAAAGTGACTCTTGCCAGTTCAAGATTCACCAATTCAGCGGTGGAGCACCCGGTTCCGCCCATTCGAAACCGTCGAACAGGCTGAGGTGGCCCGGACCGCCGCAGTCGCTCCTGCCGGAGGGACCGCTCTGTGCCGGGAAACAATGGCGGGGAAACATCGGCGGGAAGTGACGCCCGACGAGAGGCTTTCAGCCCTCGCTTTCGCGGCTCGTCACGGCAAAGCGCAGTCGGGACCGTCAATGAGCCGGCTCGCCCACCGCGTCAGGGGACGCGCCGCCCGCCCCGCACGCCGAAGCGGGCGGCAACAGTGGCGCGTACGCGCCCGCTGTCACCGCCCGCTGTCACCGCCCGCTCCCGTACCGCCGTAGGCCCTACCGCTCCCCGTCCATGAGACCGGACTGCACCAGCGGATTCCCGCGGCGCCGGGTGACGAACACCCCGCGCCCCGGGGGCATCGGGCGCGGTCGTACGTTGCCGAGGATGTCGCCCTCGATGGGGTCGCCCGAGAGCATCAGGCCCTGCGCGCCCAGTTCCAGGATGCGCTGCAGGAAGGGCTCGTACAGGGCGCGGCCCGCCCCCGCCGTGCTGCGGGCGATGATGAACCGCACGCCGACGTCGCGGGAGAACGGCAGCATCTCCGTGAGCTTCGCCAGCGGGTTGCCGCTGGACGTCGAGACCAGGTCGTAGTCGTCGACGACCACGTACACGTCGGGGCCGCTCCACCAGCTGCGGTCACGCAGCTCCTGCGCCGTGACCTCGGGCGAGGGCGTACGGCGCTTCATCAGGTCGTACAGCGCGTCCGCGTGGTGCTCCATGTTGTTGGACATGGGCACGTACTCCGCCAGGTGCGTGGCGGGGGTGACGTCCAGGAGCGCTCGCCGGTTGTCGATGACGAAGAACTTGGCGGCGTTCCCCTCGTACCTCTCGGTCAGCTGTTTGATGAGCAGACGCAGCAGGTTGGACTTGCCGGACTCGCTCTCGCCGAACACCAGGAAGAACGGGTCCCGCTCGAAGTCGAGGAAGACCGGCTCCAGGTTGTTCTCGTCGATACCGAACGCGATGCCCCGCTCCGGCCGGGCGTAGCCCGCGGGCAGTTCGTGGACCGGGAGTTCCCGGGGCAGCAGCCGTACCGCCGGGGCGGGCGCCGCGGTCCAGTGCCGGGCGACCTCCTGGTTCATGGCGGCCGTGGCCTCGGAGAGGTCGCTGTCGGAGTTGATGCCGTCGATCCGCGGGACCGCGGCCATGAAGTGCAGCTTCTCCGGGGTGAGACCGCGACCGGGCACGCCGGCGGGCACGTTGACCGCGGCCTTGCGGTCCAGCTCGGAGTCCATGACGTCACCGAGTCGCAGTTCGAGCCGGTTCATCAGGTGGTCCTTGAGGTTGGCCCGGACCTCCATGGAGCGCGACGCGGTGACGACCAGGTGGATGCCGTAGCCGAGTCCGCGCTGCGCGATGTCGACGGCCGCGGATTCCAGGCCCTCGTAGTCCGTGCGGAAGTTGCCCCAGCCGTCGATCAGCAGGAACACGTCGCCCCACGGCTGGTCGGTCACCGAGATGTCACCGCGCGCCCGCATCCTGCGGAAGGTGGCGATGGAGTCGATGCCGGCGCTGCGGAAGTACTCCTCGCGGCGCGCCATGATCCCGTAGACCTCGGCGACCGTACGGCGCACCCGCTCGGGGTCGAGCCGGGAGGCGACCCCGCCGACATGGGGGAGGCCGGAGACCGAGGACAGTCCTCCGCCACCGAAGTCGAGTCCGTAGAACTGGACCTCCTGGGGCGTGTGGGTGAGGGCGAAGCCCGCGATGAGCGTCCGCAGCAGCGTGGACTTGCCCGACTGCGGGCCGCCGGTGATCTGCATGTGGCCCGCCGCGCCGGAGAAGTCCCGGTACAGCGTGTCGCGGCGCTGCTCGTACGGCTTGTCGACCACACCCAGCGGTACGACGAGACGTCCCGAGCCCTCGAACCCGGGCTGGGTCAGCCCGCGCCCCTCCACCGCCGAGAGTCCCGGCAGGAGCTCGTCCAGCGACGGCGGATTGTCCAGCGGAGGCAGCCACACCTGGTGCGCGGACGCCCCCCGGCCCTCCAGCCGGCGCACGATCACGTCGAGCACCGTGTCGGCCAGGGCGTCGTCCTCGGACGTGTGGGCGTCGGGTACGCCTGTCTGCGCCGTCGGCTGTACGTAACGCACCGGGACCGGAGCCGCCGTGAACACCACCGGCCGGCGGTCCACCGGCAGAGGACCGGAGGCCGCGGCCGGCTGGGCACCCGAGCGGTACACCCCGGAGACGTACGCCGCCTTGAAGCGGACCATCTCGTCCGTGCCGTACTTCAGATAGCCCGACCCGGGGACGTTGGGCAGGTGGTAGGCGTCGGGCACGCCCAGCGCGGCTCGGGACTCACCCGCGGAGAACGTACGCAGACCGATCCGGTACGACAGATAGGTCTCCAGGCCGCGCAGCCGCCCCTCCTCGAGGCGCTGCGAGGCCAGCAGCAGATGGACGCCGAGGGAGCGGCCGATACGCCCGATCTGCACGAACATCTCGATGAAGTCCGGCTTGGCCGTGAGCAACTCGCTGAACTCGTCGATGACCAGGACGAGGGACGGGATGGGCTGCAGCGGCGCACCCGCGGCCCGCGCCTTCTCGTAGTCGTGGATGTTGGCGTAGTTGCCCGCGTCGCGCAGCATCTCCTGGCGGCGGTTGAGCTCACCGCTGATGGAGTCGCCCATGCGGTCCACCAGCGTCAGGTCGTCCGCGAGGTTGGTGATCACCGCTGCGACGTGCGGCATCTGCGCCATGCCGGCGAAGGTGGCACCGCCCTTGAAGTCCGCGAGGACGAAGTTCAGCGTCTCCGAGGTATGGGTGACGGCGAGGCCCAGAACGAGCGTGCGGAGCAGCTCGGACTTTCCGGAACCGGTGGCACCGACACAGAGGCCGTGCGGGCCCATGCCCTCCTGCGCCGCCTCCTTGAGGTCCAGCATCACGGGGCCGCCGTCCTCGCCCACGCCGATCGGCACCCGGAGCCGCTCCGCCTGCGAGCGGGCCCGCCAGGTCCGGCTCACATCGACCGAGGCGGCGTCACCGAGATTCAGCAGATCGGTGAACTCCAGATTGGCGAGCAGCGGTTCGTCGTCGTCGCCGCCCGACGCCACGTGGAGGGGGGCCAGCTGGCGCGCCAGCGCCTCGGCGGCCTCGTGGCTCAGCAGGTCGGGGAGACCGTCGTACACCAGGCCGTGCCCCGACTCCAGCTGCAGCGAGTGGGGGTCGACCACGATGGAGAGGCCGCCGCGCGCTCCGGTGACCTGGCCCGTGACGATCTCGACGACCGTCACGCCCTGGAGACCCTCCGCCGACGCGAGCGCCGACGTGGCCGGTACGGACTCGCCGTCGAGCACGACGACGACGTGTGGCTGGTCGAGGATCGGCTGGCCACCCGGCTGGAAGCGGGGCCGGCCGTCGAGACGGCCCGCGAGCATCTCCTCCAGCTCCGCCACGCTCGTGGTGATCAGCCGCCGGCTGCCGGCCCCGTCGGTGGAACCCCGCACCTGGACGTGCGGGAGCCACTTCGTCCACTCCCAGCGCGGAGCGGCGTCGCGGCCGGCCGCCACGGCGATGACCAGGTCCTCGGGGGAGTGCAGCGAGGCGAGCGCCCCGACCATCGCACGGGCGGTGGCACGCGCGGACTCCGCCTCACCGCTGATCGTCAGGTGGTAGAAGGCACGGAGCGAGACCGCCATCGGCAGCCCGTCCAGCGTGCTGTGGGTCGTCAGGAACTGCTGCATCGCCCCGGCGGTCAGCGGCTCCAGCTCATCGACCGGCGCGGTGTCCGGTGCGACGAGCGGCGTGGCGAGTTCCTGGCTGCCCAGACCGATGCGTACGTGTGCGAAGTCCGCGTCCCCGACACGGCGCTCCCACACCCGGCTGCCCTCGGCGACGAGCGCCCACAGCTGCTCGGGGGAGGGGTGGAGGTAGAACTGCGCGTCACGCTGCTTCCGGGCGGTCCTCAGCACCGCGCGCCGGGTCTGCGTCAGGTACTTCAGATAGTCGCGCCGCATGTCCGCGAGCTGACCCTGGGTGCCGCGCCGGAAACGGACGATCATCGCAATGGCCATCGCGACCGTCGACGCAATCATGATCATGCCCATGATCCGCATGATCGGGTTCGGCGTCATGAAGAAGAAGACGACCGAGCCACCCATGCCGAGCATCGGCAGCAGCTGCATCATCACCCCCTCCTGCTGCCCACGGGGCAACTCGGGCGGAGGTTGCAACTGCACCTGCTCGCCCGGAACTTCGGAGGGGAGGGCCCGCGGTGGGCGCTTGACGACAATCTGGCTCACAGCTCACCAATTCCCTTGCCGGACGGAACTGTTCCTATCGGCGCCCCCGTGGCGACGGGTTCCGTCCGCGGGAGGATCCTACTGGCGTACCCGGCGACCCGAGGGCGGTAGGGTGTCGCGACGCGTGTACGCATCCGCTAACTACCGCAAAAAAATGGGTCATTCGGGACGCGGCTGGAGCCCGTGGTCCGAGGGTGCGTCGCAGAGGGAGTCCAGGAGAAGCATGAGGGGGAGCAGCAGGTGACTATGACGGCCCAAACGGCGGCGACCGGATCCGGTCGGCCGGGTCCCGGAATTCCGGCCGGCAACGGAACCGGCTTCTGCCGGGTCACGGTCGTCGCGCCCGACAGCCGCGTCGACGTGGCGCTGCCCGAGGACATCCCCGTCGCCGACCTCTACCCGGAGATCCTCCGGCTGTCGGGGCAGAGCCCCGCCCAGGGCGCCCCGGTCGGCTACCACCTGGTGCGCCGTGACGGCACCGTGCTCGACAGCGGACGCACACTGGCAGGACTGCGCGTCCTCGACGGCGAGCTGCTGTCCCTGCGTCCCTTCTCGGAGTCGCTGCCCCCCGCGGTCTTCGACGACGTCTCCGACGCCGTCGCCACAGCCGTCGCCAAGGACCGCACCCTCTGGGGTGACACCCTGATGCGCTCGGCCGGCCTCTTCGGCGGCTCCGTCCTGCTGGTCCTGCTCGGCTTCGTACTGTGGACCTCCGACGTCCGGCACGACATGCACGGCCTGCCGGGCATCCTGGCCGGCGTCACCGCCCTGCTCCTTCTCGCGCTGGCGTGCGTACGCGCGCGTGTCTACGCGGACCGCGGGTCCTCCATCGCCCTGGGTATCGGCGCACTCGCCAACGCGGCGGTCGCCGGCGCCGGGCTCCTCTCGCTCAGCCAGGGCCAGGGCATCGGCAGGCTCCAGTTCCTGCTCGCCTGTGCCGCCGTCCTGGTGGTGTCGGTGATCCTCATGATCGCCGCTCCCGAGGGTGACGGAACCTTCGTCGCGTTCGTGTTCGCCTCGGCCATCGGCGTTCTGGTGACCTTCATCGCGATCATGACCGGCATGGCGCCGTCCGAGACCGCGGCCGTCTGCGCGCCCCTCGCCGTCGGGCTCCTCGGCTTCCTGCCCGGGCTCTCCACCCGCTTCGCCCGTCTCCCGATCGGCTTCGAGCCTCCCCGCACCACCGTCGGCGACTACGGGACCTCCGACCCGGCCCCGCAGGGCCCCGTGGATGCCGACCGCATCGCCGCCCAGGCCCGGCGCGGCCACGAACTGCTCCTCGGTCTGGTCGGCGGATGCGCGCTGGTCGCCGTGGGCGCAGCCGCGGTGCTGGGCTTCTCGGACAGCGTCTGGGGCCAGCTGCTGGCGCTCGCCACCGGGGTCGCGATGCTGATGCGCGCCCACCTGTTCCGCTACACGGCCCAGGTCGGCTGCGCCCTCGGAGCGGGTCTCTCCGCGCTCGTGCTCCTCGGTCTCGGGCTCTCGCTCAACCCGCCGGCCGAGCTGTTCCTGAACGCGCTCAAGGGTGACAGCGCGGGACTCGACATCCGTACGATCTGGCTCACAGCCGCGGTCGCGGGCGTCGCCGCGCTGATCACCGCCATCGGCCTGATCGTGCCGCGCAAGGGGGTCACCCCGTTCTGGGGGCGCTTCCTGGAGGTCGCCGAGGCGTGCGTACTCCTGACGCTGCTGCCGCTGTGCCTGGCCGTTTTCGACGTCTACCACTCGATCCGGGCGCTCACCAGCTGACGCCCGTCAGAGGCGCCCCGGGGGACTGGTACTCTGACCAGTGGCCGTTTGTGTACGCGTCCCCGGATCATCCTGGGGGCTGCGCTCATCGGACCTTCGCCTCCGAGTCATGGAAGCTCCCCTGAGATCAAGACCAGGGGCACTCGTGGGCGCATCGAACATCAAGAGGAGTACGCGTGCCGCTCGACGCCGCTACGAAGAAGCAGATCATGTCCGAGTTCGCCCAGAAGGAGGGTGACACCGGATCCCCCGAGGTCCAGGTCGCCATGCTCTCCCGCCGGATCTCGGACCTGACGGAGCACCTCAAGACGCACAAGCACGACCACCACTCCCGTCGTGGTCTGCTGATCCTGGTCGGCCAGCGTCGCCGCCTCCTGCAGTACCTCGCCAAGAAGGACATCCAGCGCTTCCGTGCGCTCGTCGACCGCCTCGGCATCCGCCGTGGCGCGGCCGGCGGCGCCAAGTAAAGACGCTGTCGAAGGGAGCGGTACCCACTTCCAGGGGACCGCTCCCTTTGCCGTACGTGCGCTACCGGGCCCCGGCTCAGTAACCTGGACGTACAACACCAGACGAGGAGAGGCGCCCCACGGCCGCCGCCGGTCCTCGGTAGTGGCCCCCGGGACAACGCCCGGGAGCTTCGATCGAAGACCGGCCCCGCACACACGGTGCGCTTCTCCGCACCGTCCTGCGCCACACGGGCGCCAGGACGAAAGACGACGAGTATGGAGAAATCACTAGTGGAGAACGAGACCCACTACGCCGAGGCCGTTATCGACAACGGAACCTTCGGCACCCGCACCATCCGCTTCGAGACGGGCCGCCTGGCCAAGCAGGCCGCAGGCTCCGCCGTCGCGTACCTGGACGACGACACCATGGTGCTGTCGGCCACCACCGCTTCCAAGCGGCCCAAGGACAACCTCGACTTCTTCCCCCTCACGGTGGACGTCGAGGAGCGGCAGTACGCGGCCGGCAAGATCCCCGGCTCCTTCTTCCGCCGTGAGGGCCGGCCCTCCGAGGACGCGATCCTCACCTGCCGCCTGATCGACCGCCCGCTGCGCCCCTCCTTCACCAAGGGCCTGCGTAACGAGATCCAGATCGTCGAGACGATCATGGCGCTCAACCCCGACCACCTGTACGACGTGGTCGCGATCAACGCCGCCTCCGCTTCCACGATCCTGGCGGGCCTGCCCTTCTCCGGCCCGATCGGCGCCACCCGCGTCGCCCTGATCAAGGGCCAGTGGGTCGCCTTCCCGACGCACACCGAGCTCGAGGACGCCGTCTTCGACATGGTCGTCGCCGGTCGCGTCCTCGAGGACGGCGACGTCGCGATCATGATGGTCGAGGCCGAGGCCACCGAGAAGACCATCCAGCTCGTCAAGGACGGCGCCGAGGCCCCGACCGAAGAGGTCGTCGCCGCCGGTCTGGAAGCCGCGAAGCCCTTCATCAAGGCGCTCTGCAAGGCCCAGTCCGACCTCGCCGCCAAGGCCGCCAAGCCCACCGGCGAGTTCCCGGTCTTCCTCGACTACCAGGACGACGTCCTGGAGGCGCTCTCCAAGGCCGTCAGCACCGAGCTCGCCAAGGCGCTCACCATCGCCGGCAAGCAGGAGCGCGAGGCGGAGCTCGACCGCATCAAGGAGATCGCGGGCGAGAAGCTCCTCCCGGCCTTCGAGGGCCGCGAGAAGGAGATCTCCGGTGCCTACCGCGCGCTGACCAAGAAGCTGGTCCGCGAGCGCGTCATCAAGGACAAGGTCCGCATCGACGGCCGCGGCGTCACGGACATCCGTACGCTCGCCGCCGAGGTCGAGGCCATCCCGCGCGTGCACGGCTCGGCACTGTTCGAGCGTGGCGAGACCCAGATCCTGGGCGTCACCACCCTCAACATGCTCCGCATGGAGCAGCAGCTGGACACCCTCTCCCCGGTGACCCGCAAGCGCTACATGCACAACTACAACTTCCCGCCGTACTCCGTCGGTGAGACCGGCCGCGTGGGCTCGCCCAAGCGCCGCGAGATCGGCCACGGCGCGCTCGCCGAGCGCGCCATCGTGCCGGTGCTGCCGTCGCGCGAGGAGTTCCCCTACGCGATCCGCCAGGTCTCCGAGGCGCTGGGCTCCAACGGCTCGACGTCCATGGGTTCGGTCTGCGCCTCCACCATGTCGCTGCTGAACGCCGGTGTGCCCCTCAAGGCCGCCGTCGCCGGTATCGCCATGGGCCTGATCTCGCAGGAGATCGACGGCAAGACGCACTACGTCGCCCTCACCGACATCCTCGGTGCGGAGGACGCCTTCGGCGACATGGACTTCAAGGTCGCCGGTACGAAGCAGTTCGTGACCGCGCTCCAGCTCGACACCAAGCTCGACGGCATCCCCGCCTCGGTCCTGGCCGCCGCGCTGAAGCAGGCCCGTGACGCGCGTCTGCACATCCTGGACGTCATGAACGAGGCCATCGACGTCCCGGACGAGATGTCCCCGAACGCCCCGCGGATCATCACCGTCAAGATCCCGGTGGACAAGATCGGTGAGGTCATCGGCCCCAAGGGCAAGATGATCAACCAGATCCAGGAGGACACCGGCGCCGACATCACGATCGAGGACGACGGCACCATCTACATCGGTGCCCAGCAGGGCTCGCAGGCCGAGGCCGCCCGCGCCACGATCAACGCCATCGCCAACCCGACCATGCCGGAGGTCGGCGAGCGCTACCTGGGTACGGTCGTCAAGACCACCACCTTCGGTGCGTTCGTCTCCCTGATGCCCGGCAAGGACGGTCTGCTGCACATCTCGCAGATCCGCAAGCTCGCCGGTGGCAAGCGCGTGGAGAACGTCGAGGACGTGCTCGGCGTCGGCGCCAAGGTCCAGGTCGAGATCGCGGAGATCGACTCCCGCGGCAAGCTCTCCCTCATCCCCGTCATCGAGGGTGAAGAAGACGAGAAGAAGGACGACACCGACAAGTGACGTCCCGTAGTTCCGTGACGACGGCCCGCACCTCCTCGGAGGCGCGGGCCGTCGCCCGTACCCAAACGCTTCTCAAGGGCAGCAACGGCATCGGGACCGTCCGCCGCACCGTCCTCCCGGGCGGGCTCCGGATCGTCACCGAGACGCTGCCCTCCGTACGCTCCGCCACCTTCGGGATCTGGGCCAACGTCGGTTCCCGCGACGAGACGCCCAGCCTGAACGGCGCGACGCACTACCTCGAACACCTCCTCTTCAAGGGCACGGCCAAGCGCAGTGCCCTCGACATCTCGTCCGCGATCGACGCGGTCGGCGGCGAGATGAACGCCTTCACGGCGAAGGAGTACACCTGCTACTACGCGCGGGTCCTGGACACCGATCTGCCGCTGGCCATCGATGTCGTCTGCGACATGCTGACCGGCTCCCTGATCGCCCCCGAGGACGTGGACGCCGAGCGCGGCGTCATCCTCGAGGAGATCGCGATGACGGAGGACGATCCGGGCGACTGCGTGCACGACCTGTTCGCGCACACGATGCTCGGTGACACCCCGCTGGGCCGCCCCGTGCTCGGCACCGTCGACACGATCAACGCCCTGGACCGGGGGCAGATCGCCCGCTTCTACAAGAAGCACTACGACCCCACGCACCTGGTCGTCGCCGCCGCCGGCAACGTCGACCACGCCACGGTCGTACGCCAGGTCCGCAAGGCGTTCGAGCGCGCCGGCGCCCTGGGCCGCACCGACGCCGTCCCCACCGCGCCCCGCGCAGGCTCCCGCACGCTGCGCGCCAACGGCCGCGTCGAACTGCTGAACCGCAAGACCGAGCAGGCCCATGTCGTGCTCGGCATGCCCGGCCTGGCCAGGACCGACGAGCGCCGCTGGGCACTCGGCGTCCTGAACACCGCCCTCGGCGGCGGCATGAGCTCCCGCCTCTTCCAGGAGGTACGGGAGAAGCGCGGTCTGGCCTACAGCGTGTACTCGTACACCTCGGGCTTCGCCGACTGCGGGCTCTTCGGCGTGTACGCGGGCTGCCGCCCCAGCCAGGTGCACGACGTCCTCAAGATCTGCCGCGACGAGCTCGACCGCGCGGCGACGGACGGCCTCGGCGACGAGGAGATCAGCCGCGCCGTCGGACAGCTCGCGGGGTCCACCGTCCTCGGACTGGAGGACACCGGCGCGCTCATGAACCGCATCGGCAAGAGCGAGCTCTGCTGGGGCGAACAGATGTCCGTGGATGACATGCTGGCGAAGATCGCGGCGGTCACCCCCGACGAGGTCCGGGCCGTCGCGGCCGACGTCCTCGGCCAGCGGCCCTCGCTCTCGGTCATCGGCCCGCTGAAGGACAAGCAGGCCGACCGCCTCCAGGAAGCGGTCTCTCTCACCACCCCGTAAGGAAAAGAACACATGAGCAAGCTGCGCGTGGCCGTTCTCGGCGCCAAGGGACGCATCGGTTCCGAGGCGGTACGAGCCGTGGAGGCCGCCGACGACATGGAGCTGGTGGCCGCACTCGGCCGCGGCGACTCGCTGGACGCCCTCACGGACAGCGGCGCCCAGGCGGTCGTCGAGCTGACCACACCCGCGTCGGTGATGGACAACCTCGACTTCTGCGTCCGGCACGGGATCCACGCGGTCGTCGGCACCACCGGCTGGACCGACGAACGGCTCGCGCAGCTGAACACCTGGCTCTCCGCCTCCCCCGAGACCGGTGTGCTCATCGCGCCGAACTTCTCCATCGGCGCGGTCCTCACGATGAAGTTCGCGGAGCAGGCCGCCCGCTACTTCGAATCCGTCGAGGTCATCGAGCTCCACCACCCGAACAAGGCCGACGCGCCCTCCGGCACGGCCACCCGCACCGCCCAGCTCATCGCGGCGGCCCGGAAGAAGGCCGGAGCGGCGCCGCAGCCCGACGCCACCGCCACCGCGCTGGACGGAGCCCGCGGCGCGGACGTCGACGGGGTCCCGGTCCACTCGGTCCGGCTCCGCGGCCTCCTCGCCCACCAGGAGGTCCTGCTGGGCGGTGAGGGCGAGACCCTCACCCTGCGCCACGACTCGCTGCACCACAGCAGCTTCATGCCGGGCATCCTGCTCGGCACCCGCCGCGTGGTGACCACTCCCGGCCTCACCTTCGGCCTGGAACACTTCCTCGACCTGAACTGACTGGGCCCAACCCCATGCGCGCAAAGCTCACCTACGTCGTCACCGCCGCCGTGCTGGTCTTCTACTTCGTCCTCGCCGGCAGCCGCGGCGTCCTGCTCATCGAGCACGGCACGCTGCTCACGGTCACCTTCGGCGTGGCCGTGCTGATCCTGCCGGTGATCGGCATCTGGTTCCTCTGGAAGAACACCCAGTTCGTACGCAGGGCCAACGCCCTGGCCGCCGAACTGGACGCGGAGGGCGGCCTCCCCGTCGACGAGCTGGTGCGCACCCCCTCCGGGCGTATCGACCGGGACTCCGCCGACGCCGTCTTCGCGCGGCGCCGGGAGGAGACCGAGGACAGCCCGGACGACTGGCGCTGCTGGTTCCGGCTGGCGGTGGCCTACCAGGACGCGAGGGACACCCCCCGCGCCCGCAAGGCCATGCAGCGCGCCATCGCCCTGCACACGAACAAGCCGGTACGCGCCTGACCTGGCGCCGTACCGGCTTGTAGGTGTCCTGGCGGGCCCCCGAGGGCCCCTTCCGTCAGGGGGTGCGGTATTCGTCGCCCCAGGCCTCGATGGAGTCCGTGGCACGCTCGAACGCCTCGGGCCGGGCCAGGAAGTCCGCGTTGTGGTCGGTGACCAGCGGCGCCAGCGACTCGCCGCCCTTACGCACCACGACCAGGGCCTGTCCCTGGACGGTGCGCGGGAGACCGAGCCACTTGACCGGCTGCTGCACCGTGCGCACGGCTGCGGCGTCGTTCCAACGGACGGTGGTCGTGAGGAAGAAGCCCACCCGGCGCACGCCGTGCCGGCTGACCCAGGCACCGACCCGGAGCAGCCGCAGCGCACACGCGATCATCACGGCGGCGAGTGCGAAACACAGCGAGGCACCGGACAGAGATCCGGCGAACGTGATGATCACCGCGGCCAGCAGGACGAAGGACGCCAGCAGCAGCAGGGTGGCTGCCGCCGCGACCCGCCACGGGCCGGGGCGGTAGGGCCGCCGCCAGCTGTCATGGTCGTCGAACGGCAGCGCGATGTCCTCCGCTTCCGCGTCGAATGCGCGGTCGGCCGTCAGGAAGGGCAGGGGCACGACTGATCCTCACTCACAAGCACGCTCGATTGCTGTGCCCGGTGAGGCTACCGAGCGGCCCCCCGGCCGACCACCCCAGGGGGCCCGTACGGGTCAGCGGTGCCGCGCGGCCTCGGACGTCTGGCTGTGCGACGGCGTCCGGTCGGTGTCGAGAGCGGGCAGGCCGAAGAGCAGCGAACCGGCGAAGCCGGCGATCAGCGTCAGCCCTACGAGGGAGTGAGCGGCCAGCTGGGAGCGGCTGGCGCGGCGGCGGGGAGGCGGAGTGACATTACTGCGGAACCGGTCGGCCTCGGCAACGAACGAGAACGGGACGGATTCACGCCGGCGGAACATGAGGAAACTCTCCTTGAACTCTGTGACGGGTGCTGCTAATCAGTCAGACGTACGAGAGGCCCCATCGGTGCCCCGAATCGCCGAACCGGTCCAGAATTTCCCGCTGACGGAGGCCGTCCCCGGGGCCCGTAGAGTGGACGCCGCCCGAGCGACGCCATTGGAAGGACCCCCGCCGGTGACCGACACCCCCGAGCCCACGAAAGCCCACTTCCGCAGCGATGTCACCGTTGACCTGGTGAAATCGGCTGCCGCCGACTCCGACGTGCTCTTCGCAGCCCGCGTGTCGACGGCGGGGGAGCAGTCCCTGGAAGAGGTGACCAAGGACCCCGAGCGGTCCAAGGGGCTCATCAACTATCTGATGCGGGACCGGCACGGCAGCCCGTTCGAGCACAACTCGATGACCTTCTTCATCAGCGCCCCGATCTTCGTGTTCCGTGAGTTCATGCGGCATCGCGTGGGCTGGTCGTACAACGAGGAATCGGGCCGTTACAGGGAGCTCGAGCCGGTCTTCTACGTCCCGGGCGAGTCGCGCAAGCTCATCCAGCAGGGCCGCCCCGGCAAGTACGAATTCGTCGAGGGAACCCCGGAGCAGCACGAGCTCACCAGCCGTGCCATGGAGGCGTCGTACCGCCAGGCATACGACGCCTACCAGGAGATGCTCGCCGCCGGGGTGGCCCGCGAGGTCGCACGGGCGGTGCTCCCCGTCGGCCTGTTCTCCACGATGTACGCCACCTGCAACGCCCGCTCGCTGATGCACTTCCTCGGCCTGCGTACACAGCACGAACTGGCCAAGGTGCCGTCCTTCCCGCAGCGGGAGATCGAAATGGTCGGCGAGCAGATGGAACAGCACTGGCAGAACCTGATGCCGCTCACTCATGCCGCCTTCAACAAAAACGGACGGGTAGCCCCGTAGGCGGTGTCCGTATTGCGGCGTTTCGTAAAGTTCATCTAGGCTGATCAAACGGACCCGGCACTGCTTGAACCCCCGAGCAGGCAGTGCCGGGCTCCTCTTCCTCGTCCCCCGAGGGAGCGCGGCGCTCCGAGCAACGAGTAGCGTGTTACCCATGGCTCCGATCTCCACTCCGCAGACCCCCTTCGGGAGGGTCCTCACCGCTATGGTCACGCCGTTCACGGCGGACGGCGCTCTCGACCTCGACGGCGCCCAGCGGCTCGCCGCCCATCTGGTGGACGCAGGCAACGACGGCCTGGTCGTCAACGGCACCACGGGCGAGTCCCCGACCACCAGCGACGCGGAGAAAGACCAGCTCGTACGGGCTGTGCTGGAAGCTGTGGGAGACCGGGCCCACGTCGTCGCCGGCGTCGGCACCAACGACACCCGGCACAGCATCGAGCTGGCACGTACCGCCGAGCGCAGCGGTGCCCACGGCCTCCTCGCGGTGACGCCGTACTACAACAAGCCGCCGCAGGAGGGTCTCCTCCGCCACTTCGGCGCCATCGCGGACTCCACGGAGCTCCCGGTCATGCTGTACGACATTCCGGGCCGCAGCGGTGTGCCGATCGACACAGAGACGCTCGTACGCCTCGCCGAGCACCCCCGGATCGTCGCCAACAAGGACGCCAAGGGAGATCTGGGCCGTTCCAGCTGGGCCATCGCCCAGTCCGGCCTCGCCTGGTACTCCGGCGACGACATGCTCAACCTCCCGCTCCTCTCGGTCGGCGCCGTCGGTTTCGTCTCCGTCGTCGGCCATGTCGCCACGCCGGAACTGCGCGCGCTCATCGAGGCCCACCTCGGCGGCGACGTCCAGAAGGCCACGGAGATCCACCAGAAGCTGCTCCCGGTCTTCACCGGGATGTTCCGCACCCAGGGCGTGATCACCACCAAGGCCGCGCTCACCCTCCAGGGCCTCCCCGCCGGCCCGCTGCGCCTCCCCCTCGTGGAACTCACCGCACAGGAGACGGCCCAGCTCAAGATCGATCTGGCTGCCGGTGGGGTACAGCTCTGACCACGGACTTCACAACTGAATACGCGAGGACACTCGCGGCGGTAACACCACCTGACAACAGCAAGTGCACGAATGACATGCGCGCCACGTGCCCTCAGCGGTACGTGGCGCGCGTGGTAAGGAGAGTCTTTTGAGTCATCCGCATCCTGAACTCGGTACCCCGCCGAAGCTCCCCAAGGGCGGCCTGCGGGTCACCCCGCTGGGCGGCCTGGGCGAGATCGGCCGCAACATGACGGTCTTCGAGTACGGCGGCCGCCTGCTCATCGTCGACTGCGGCGTGCTCTTCCCGGAGGAGGAGCAGCCCGGCATCGACCTGATCCTTCCGGACTTCACCACCATCCGGGACCGCCTGGACGACATCGAGGGCATCGTCCTCACGCACGGCCACGAGGACCACATCGGTGCCGTCCCTTATCTGCTCCGGCTCAAGCCGGACATCCCGCTCATCGGCTCCAAGCTGACCCTCGCGCTCATCGAGGCCAAGCTCCAGGAGCACCGGATCCGTCCCTACACCCTTGAGGTGATCGAGGGACAGCGTGAGCGCATCGGTGTGTTCGACTGCGAGTTCATCGCCGTCAACCACTCCATCCCGGACGCCCTCGCGGTCGCCATCCGCACCCCTGCGGGCATGGCCGTCGTGACCGGTGACTTCAAGATGGACCAGCTCCCGCTGGACGGCCGTCTCACCGACCTGCACGCCTTCGCCCGGCTGAGCGAGGAAGGCATCGACCTTCTTCTCTCCGACTCGACGAACGCCGAGGTCCCTGGATTCGTCCCGCCGGAGAAGGACATCTCCAACGTCCTGCGTACGGTGTTCGCCAACGCGCAGAAGCGCATCATCGTGGCCAGCTTCGCCAGCCACGTCCACCGCATCCAGCAGATCCTGGACGCCGCTCACGAATACGGCCGCAGGGTCGCCTTCGTCGGACGGTCCATGGTCCGCAACATGGGGATCGCCCGGGATCTGGGCTATCTGAAGGTGCCCGCGGGTCTGGTCGTCGACGTCAAGACCCTCGACGACCTGCCCGACGACGAGGTCGTGCTGGTCTGCACGGGCTCCCAGGGCGAGCCGATGGCGGCCCTCTCCCGTATGGCGAACCGCGATCACCAGATCCGGATCGTCCCGGGCGACACGGTGATCCTGGCGTCGTCGCTGATCCCCGGCAACGAGAACGCGGTCTACCGCGTGATCAACGGTCTGACCCGCTGGGGTGCGAACGTCGTCCACAAGGGCAACGCCAAGGTCCACGTCTCGGGCCATGCCTCGGCCGGCGAGCTGTTGTACTTCTACAACATCTGCAAGCCGAAGAACCTGATGCCGGTGCACGGCGAGTGGCGCCACCTCAGGGCCAACGCCGAGCTGGGTGCGCTGACCGGTGTGCCGAAGGACCACATCGTCATCGCCGAGGACGGCGTCGTCGTCGACCTCGTCGACGGCAGGGCGAAGATCGTCGGCAAGGTTCAGGCCGGCTACGTGTACGTGGACGGTCTCTCCGTCGGCGATGTCACCGAGACGTCGCTGAAGGACCGCCGCATCCTCGGTGACGAGGGGATCATCTCGGTCTTCATCGTGGTCGACAGTTCGTCCGGCAAGATCGTGGGCGGCCCGCACATCCAGGCCCGCGGCTCCGGTATCGACGACGGTGCGTTCACCGCGGTGGTGCCCAAGGTCGAGGACGCCCTGAACAAGTCGGCGCAGGACGGGGTGATGGAGCCTCACCAGCTCCAGCAGCTCGTGCGGCGCGTGGTGGGCAAGTGGGTGTCGGACACCTACCGCCGGCGTCCGATGATCCTTCCGGTCGTCGTCGAGGTCTGACGGGTACGGCCGCCTTCAGGCCACCGACCAGGAGCGGGGCGCCTCGATTTGCATCGAGGCGCCCCGCTCCAGTACGTTTGCGGTTCCGCCTGAACGGGAAGCACCCCGCGCATCCGTGCGCTGGGAGCCCTTCGCTGGGGCGGGAAATCCGACTCAGAATCTCTGATAAAGTCGGATCCGCCGAAAGGCAAAGGCCACTCCACAGGCCACCGGAATCAAATTCGGACCGGAAACGGAACGGAAAAGAGTCTGGTAAAGTTGGAAACGCCGGAAAGGGAAACGCGAAAGCGAAGAACTGGAAAGCGATTGAGCAGGAACCCGCTTCGGCCGGGAATCGGACACGAAAGAGTCTGATAGAGT